>MERB01000048.1:47903-50051 GCA_001770475.1 Betaproteobacteria bacterium RIFCSPLOWO2_02_FULL_66_14
CGCACTCGGACGCACCCGCTCAATTCGGCTTGCTCGCCGCTGCGCTGCCGCTCGACTGGTTCTACCTCGCGCCGCATCCGCTGATGTACGCGACCTCGCCCGCGGCGCTGTGGTGGATGGCGGGCGGCACGACCCTTGCGCTGCTCGCGCTGCCGCTGTTCGCGCGCCGCCGCCGCGACGCCGCGGTGGTGGATCTCACGCGCTGCACCGGCTGCGGCCACTGCGCGCACGACTGCCCGTATCTCGCGATCAGCCTGGTGCCGCGCACCGATGGCCGCTCGTTTCTCAAGCAGGCGGTCGTGCGCGCCCAGCAGTGCGCCGCGTGCGGAATCTGCGCCGGGTCGTGCCCGACCGCGGCGCCCCTGGCGAATGGCGCCGTACGACCCGGAATCGATTTGCCCGGACGCGCGCTGCGGGAGGTGAAAGCCGAGATCGACCGCATCGACCTCGCGCGCCGCATGCTCGTGTTTCGCTGCAGGCACGATCAGGCGGAAGTGCCCGCGGGCGCGATTGCCGTCATGCTCGAATGCGCGGGGCAGTTGCCGCCGTCGTTCATCGACCATGCACTTCGCCGCCGTGCGGATCGAGTTACCGTCGCCGGCTGCCGGCCGGGCGCCTGCGAATACCGTCTCGGCGCAAGCTGGACCGAGGCCCGCGCAGCGGGTACGCGCGAACCGCATCTGAATGCAACCGTGAACCGCGGGCGCGTGCTGCTTCGCTGGTGGCGCAGCCGGATCAACACCATGCCCGTCCAGCTGGCGGCATTGGCGAGCGTCGCGGCGCTGCTCGCGTGGCTGTCCTTCGATCCGCCGTACCGGCCGCTCGAAGCCGACCAGGCGCTGCTCCGCGTGATCGTGGTGCACGCGGGCGAGCGACTCGCGCCCTGCCGGAAGCTCGGTCCCGAGGAACTCGCGGCGAGGGCGCCCAACATGCGCGCCCCCGAGGTCTGCCCGCGCGGGCGGCATGCGGTGCCGGTGCGCGTCGAACTGGATCGAGAAGTGCTGGTCGATGAAACGCTGCCGTCCACGGGCGCGGCGCACGACGGTCCCGCGCAGCTTTACCGGCGCATTCCGATTCGCGAGGGCCGCTACACCTTGCGCGCGCGCGTCGCCGATTCGCCGCGCCCCGGAGCGCGTACCTGGGAGCGCGTGCAGGAGATCGAAATTTCTTCCGGACGCGTGCTCACGATCGATTTCCGCCCGGATCAGGGTGGTATCGTGTTCCTGTGAGCGGGCGATTCACCATCGAGGTCCCCGAGGACGCGCGCCAGCGGCTCGCATCGGGGTGGCTCGCGCTCGCGCTCGTCTCGCTCGCGCTCTCGGGCGTGTACTCGATCCTGCTCGTGTTCTCGCGCGCTCCGGTAACCAAAGACTGGTTCCCGCTGGTGGACTTCTTTCAGACCGCGCTCGTGGTGCACGTGGATCTTTCGGTGCTGGTGTGGTTCGTCGCGTTCGGCGGCGTGTTCTGGAGCCTGAACAGCACGCCGCGCCTGCTCGGCGCGGGCTGGGCTGCGCTCGCCACCGCGGTCGCGGGCACGGCGCTCATGGCGGTGGCGCCGTTCGCTGCCGAAGGCCGGCCGATCATGGCGAATTACATTCCGGTGCTCGACCAGCCAGTGTTCCTCGTGGGGTTGCTCGTGTTCGGTTTCGCGGTGCTGCTCGTCGTGCTGCGCGGAATGGCGACCGTGCCCCGGGTCGGAGTGGTCCTCGAGCAGGGCGCCGCCCTGCGGTTCGGCCTCAACACCTCGCTCGTGTCGGCGGCGATGGCGCTGATCGCGTTCGCCTGGTCGTGGCTCGCGGCACCCGAAGTGCCCGATCCGAAGGCGTATTACGAACTGTTGTTCTGGGGCGGCGGGCACGTGCTGCAGTTCACCTGGACGCTGCTCATGTTCGCAGCGTGGCTCTGGCTCGCCGACGCATCGCGCGTTCCGGTGCCGCTCTCACCGCGCATGGTGCTGCTGCTCTTCGGCATCGGACTCGTATCGGTGTTCCTCACCCCGGTCATTTACCTCGCCTACGACGTCGGCACCGTCGAGCATCACCGCTGGCACACCTGGCTGATGCGATTCGGCGGCGGGCTCGCGATCCTGCCGTTCATGCTCGCGCTCGCGATGGGGCTGTGGCGGGCGCCGCGCGCCGCAGACGGCGA
>MERB01000048.1:50098-56561 GCA_001770475.1 Betaproteobacteria bacterium RIFCSPLOWO2_02_FULL_66_14
TGCCGCGCTTCGGCTACGGGGAGGTCTCGGATCGCTGGGCGTCGCGGCAGCTTTGGATCTACGCCTGGGGCCAGCTGCTGCACGTACTCGGACTGGTGTGGTCCGGGGGGTACGGTGTGCAGCGCAAGGTCGCGGGCGCGGACCAGGTGCTGCGCGGCTGGGAGCAGACCGCGGCGATGGGCGTGATGGGAATCGGCGGGCTGTTCGCGATTATCGGCGGCATGCTGTTTCTCGTGCTCATGTTCGGCGCGATGCTGCGAAAAGGCGGGGCGCCGCCCCGAAACGCCGCGGCGCGCGGCGGATAGGAGTCCCGATGTCGGAAATCCTCTGGTTCACGCTGGTCGCAATCGGCCTGTATTTCTTTTCGGACTGGCTGCTCGATTTCATCGAACGCCTGCGTGGCAAGCGCTTCGGGGAGAACCGGCCGCTCATTTTCTTCGCCATCATCCTGCCGCTCGCGGTCGCGAGCTTCTGGCTGCTGCGCAGGCTCTCCGGCGGCGAGTAGACCCGAAGGCTCAGGCCCCAGCGGGGAGTTCGCGCCCCAACCACTCCAGCTCGCGGCGCGTGCGCGCCCGGAGCAGGCGCACGCGCTCGGAGGCGCGGCAGAGCTCGGCGTTCTGCGCGGCGGCGATGGCTGCCGCCGCCTCGAGCGCAGCGCGTCCCGGGGCGCCGGTGTCGAGCGCGACCACGATTCGCCGCGGCGATCCTACTTCTCGGCTTGCTTGCGCCATGGTTTCTTCCGCTCGTGGGCGCCGGCGGCACGCGCGCGCTGCGCGAAATCGAGCAGGCGCTCCTCGACCCGGCGGTTGATTTCGTCAGCCGGCCGGCCGGTGAGAATCTCGATGCCCTCGTCGATCCGCTCGACCGCGTGGATTTGGAAGCGTCCCGCGCTCACCGCGTCCACGACGCGCTCGTGCAGCATCAGGTGTTTCACGTTCGATGCCGGAATCAGCACGCCCTGGCGGCCGTCGAGGCCGCGTTTCGCGCACAAATCGAAAAAGCCCTCGATCTTTTCGTTGACCCCGCCGATCGGCTGCACGTCGCCGTGCTGGTTGACCGACCCGGTGACCGCGAGCGACTGCGCGAGCGGCGCCTCCGCCAGCGCCGAGAGCAGCGCGTACAACTCCGCGGACGAGGCGCTGTCGCCCTCCACGCCCGAATAGCTCTGCTCGAAGACGAGGCTCGCGGCGAGCGAAAGCGGCTGGCGCACCGCGTAGCGTCCGGCGAGGAAACCCGAGAGGATCAGCACGCCCTTCGAGTGGAGCGGACCGCCGAGGTCGGTTTCGCGCTCGATGTCGACGACCTTGCCGCCGCCGAGCCGCACGCGCGCGGTGATGCGGTGCGGCATGCCGAAGGCGAAGCCGCCGAGCTGCACCACCGACAGCCCGTTGACCTGTCCGACGCGCTCGCCGGTGCTCGAGACCATCAGCGTGCCGCGCAGCATCTCCTCGAGGATGCGCTGGCGCATGCGATCGTGGCGCTGCTCCCGTGCCTCCAGCGCGCGCGCCACGTCCGCGGCACTCGCGACCGCCCGTCCCGCGACCCCGGCCCAGTGATCGGTCTCGCGCAGCAGATCCACGAGGCCGCGCATGTGCAGCGACAGCCGCTCGGCGTCTTCCGCGCCGCGCGAAGCCTGCTCGATCACGCGCTGGACGGCGGCCCGCTCGAGCGGCCTGAGCTTCTCGCGCCGCAGGAAAGTCGCGATCACGCGCGCATGCGCCAGTTCCGCGCCCGCATGGCGCTCGGTGACCTCTTCGAAATCGCTCGCCACCTTGAACAGCTCCCGGAACTCCGGGTCATAGGCGTGCATCAGGTAGTAGATCATCCGCTCGCCGACCAGCACCACCTTGAGGTCGAGCGGAATGGGCTCCGGGTCGAGCGACACCGTGCTGATCAGGCTGTAGGCCTGGCTCGGGGATTCGATCTTCAGCGCTCGCGCGCGCAGCGCGCGCTTGAGCATTTCCCAGGAGAACGGGTGCGTGAGGAGCTTCAGCGCATCGAGCACCAGGTAGCCGCCGTTCGCACGGTGCAGCGCGCCCGCCTTGATCAGGGTGAAATCGGTGAGCAGCGCCCCCATCTGCGCGATGTGGTCGATGCGGCCGATCAGGTTGCCGTAGTTGGGATTGTCCTCGTACACCACGGGTGCGCCCTTGGACTGCGTGTGCTCGACGAGCACGTTCACCTGGTAGCGGCGAAGCGGCGACTCCCCGGGCTCCGCGCGCGCAACCGGGATTCCGAGCAGGGTCGGCTGCTCGCCTTCCTTGGGCTGGCGGAAGATTTCGGCGTGGTCGAGCACGTCCTCGCGCACCCGGGCGAGGTACTCGCCGACCGCCGCCACGTCCTGCCACTCGAGCATGAGTTCCTTGATCATGCTGCCGACCACCGAACTGGTTACCTGGCGGTTCAGTTCGCGGAGCTTCTGCTGCGCGTCACGCCGCCACCGCGGCAGGTTCTCGATCACCTTCTCTAGCTCGGCCTGCAGCGCGGCGATCGTGGATTCGAGTCGCTGGCGCTCCTCCTCGGGCAGCGCACGGAAGCGATCGGGCTCCATGACCGCATCGCCCTGGAGCGGCGCGAACGCGAATCCCGAAGGCGTGCGCAGCAGCGCGACGCCCTCCTTGCGCGCCCGCTCGCCGATCGCGCCGATGCCCTGTTCCTGGTGATCGTTGAATTCGGTTTCGATTTCCTGGCGGCGGGCACGGTACTCGTCGGTCTCGAAAGCGGCCGGAATGCCGGCCTGCAGTTCCTCGACCAGGCGCCGCATGCCCTGCTGGAACTGCAGCGCGCGGCCTGCCGGCAGGTCGATCCGCGACGGCTTGTGCGGAGTGGCGAAATTGAAGACGTAGCACCAGTCGGAGGGCGGAGGTTCGGTCGCGGCGCGCGCAGTGAGAAGCCGGCGCACGGTCGTATGCCGGCCATAGCCGTCGGGCCCCATGGCGAACAGGTTGTAGCCATCCGAGCGCATATCGATGCCGAACTGGATCGCCTCGACGGCGCGGTCCTGCCCGTAAATCCCGTCGGGCTCGGTCAGATCCGTGGTGGAATCGAATCCGGCCGCGGAAAGGTCGCAGCGGCGTCGAAGCTGCGCCGGCTGCAGCCGCAGCGTCCTGGCGAGGGGCGTTTCGTCCATCAGCGCGACCAGGCGACGCGCACGCGGTATTCGTGCGGACTGTAGCGAACCTGGAGATTGCCGCGGTAGGCGCTCGCGAGCGCATCGCCGATGCGGCGGGCGAGATGCACGTCGGTCGTGGCGACTTCCAGTCCGCCGCGTGTTTCCCGCAGACCCATCACGCGCTGCAGCGGGTGCAGGCGCGTCTCACGGCGTTCCGCGTTTCGCACCAGCGCGAGCAGTTCGTCGCGGTGCTCGGCGAAGTACGCACCGCTCAGGCGAACCGTGCCTGCGGGTTCACGTTCCTTCGTTCGCCGGCACGCCGGGCAGAGGTGCGGCCGAGCGCGTTCCGAGGCCTCCCCCCATTGCCAGCGGCCGCGGCGGAAGACCGCAGCGCAGTCCGGGCACGCTGCAGGCCCGCGAGGTTTCGCTCGTTCGAAATACGGATCGTGTTTGAGCGCGTCGAACGCGCGGTCGATATGACGTCGTTGTCGCTGGCGGGGTTCGCGTCGTTTCATGCCGGTTTCCTTGAATGGTGGAGAACGCTCGAAACGGAATCGGTGATCTTTGATGCAAGCATGGTCCGCGCCGGCGCGGACGGTGTTGACGGGCGTCAAGGGGGAATCCGCAATTCCTTTGCGCGCTGGTCGGACCTGCATTGGAAGTTCGTCGATCTGCCGACTTCGCGAACTGCGCGAAGTCGGCAGACCCGGGAGATCCCAATAAACGACGCCTCCGACTCGCATCGGAATTTCATCGATCTGCCGACTTGGCAGACTTCCGCCAAGTCGGCAGACCTGGGGGAACCTAAAATCGAGCCAAACGTCGCAAACGCACGTTCTGACGATTTCCATGAATCACGCAACTTCCATCCCGCGCTGGGAGCACTTCGACCACATGGCCGACATCGGCGTGCGGGGTTTCGGGGCGACGCGCGAGCAGGCCTTCGAGCAGGCGGCGGTGGCGCTCTGCGCGGTGATTGCGGATCCCGTAAATGTGGCGCCGCGGGAGGCGGTGGCCATCGAATGCGAAGCGCCGGACGAGGAGCTGCTGCTGGCCGAATGGCTGAACGCGCTGGTCTTCGAGATGTCTACCCGCAAGATGCTCTTTTCCCGCTTCGTGGTGCGGTTCGAAGGCACCCGACTCGCAGGTGAAGCCTGGGGCGAAGGCGTCGATTCGAGCCGTCACCATCCCGCGGTCGAGGTGAAGGGTGCGACGTACACCGAATTGAAGGTTTCGCGACAGCAGGACGGCACGTGGGTGGCACAATGTGTCGTCGACGTGTGAAGCCGTAGCCATGGACCTCTCCCGATTCAAGCGGCGCAGCGAGCACGAGTGGGAGATCGAGCCGCACGGCGCGATGCGCGTGCCGGGCGTGATCTACGCGACCGAATCGCTGGTGCGCGACATGGACGACAAGGTTTATGAGCAGGTGGTCAACGTCGCCGCGCTGCCCGGGATCGTCAAGGCTTCGTACGCCATGCCCGATGCGCATTGGGGCTACGGCTTTCCGATCGGCGGCGTGGCCGCCTTCGACCCGGAGGAGGGCGGAATCGTTTCCGCGGGCGGGGTCGGCTACGACATTTCCTGCGGCGTGCGCAGCCTGCACACCGGACTCTCCGCGCGGCAGGTGCGTGCGGTGCAGGAGCGGCTCGCGGATTGCCTGTACGCGCGAATTCCGGCCGGACTAGGCAGCACCGGTTCGATTCGGCTCGGTGCTTCCGAGATGGACGCGATGCTCACGGGCGGTGCGCGCTGGGCGGTGAAGCGAGGCTATGGAGAGGCCGCTGACCTCGAGCGCATCGAGGAGGGCGGTTGCATGGCTCAGGCGAAGCCGGATTGCGTTTCCGACCGGGCGAAACAGCGCCAGCGCGACGAAATGGGCACGCTCGGCAGCGGCAACCATTACCTCGAAGTGCAGAACGTCGCGCAGGTGTTCGACGCGGAACTCGCTCGCGCATTCGGTCTGCGCGAGGGTGCGACGCTCCTCACGATCCACTGCGGTTCCCGGGGCCTCGGCCACCAGATCGGGACCGAGTTCCTCAAGCGCATGGCGATTGCCGGAAGCCAGCACGGCATCCGACTGCCCGATCGCGAACTCGCCTGCGCTCCGATCCGCTCTCCCGTAGGCGAGGACTACCTCGGTGCGATGCGTGCCGCGATCAACTGCGCGCTCGCCAACCGGCAGATCCTCACGCACCTGGCGCGCGAGGTTTTCGCCGCGATCGTGCCGGCGGCGCGGCTCGAACTCCTGTACGACGTCTCGCACAACACCTGCAAAGTCGAGCAGCACGTCGTGGATGGGGTGAAGCGTGAACTCTATGTGCACCGCAAGGGCGCGACGCGCGCCTTCGGTCCCGGACATCCGGATGTTCCCCCGGCCTTGCGCGCGTTCGGGCAGCCGGTGCTGATCGGCGGCTCGATGGGAACGGCGTCGTACGTGCTCGCCGGCGCCGAAAGCGGCGAAGCGCGTTCCTTCGCTTCGGCCTGCCACGGTGCCGGGCGCGCGATGAGCCGGCACCAGGCGACCAAGCAGTGGAACGGCCGGCACGTGATCGACGAATTGGCCGCGCGCGGCATCCTGATCCGCAGTCCTTCGCAGCGCGGTGTCGCCGAGGAGGCCCCTGGCGCCTACAAGGACGTGTCCGAAGTGGTCGACGCCTCCGAGGCCGCGGGGCTGGCGAAGAAGGTGGCGCGGCTTGAGCCGCTGGTGTGCATCAAGGGATGAAAGCCTGGCCGCGGTTGAGGCCCGCGTGTCGCCACTACGAGTCATTCGCAAGTACGCCGACAGCCCGTCTTTCCTCGACCGCCCGATGGGCATAGCCTTCCGGGCAAGTTGCTCTTGGCCAATACGTGCGATCCCCACCTCGCGTGAAACCTGCGTATCCAGGTACCTAGCATTCGCACGATCGCGGCGGTGAGTTGATTTTGATTGTCGTTGGCGAGTCGTTGCCACGAATGGCGGGATGTACTCCGCTTATTCGGCTCCCCTGCTGTTCGTTCGGCCTCTTGTAACCCGTAACGCCATCGGTTACACTGAGCTCTGTGATCCGTCGAATCCGGCACAAGGGACTGCAGCGATTCTTTGAGACAGGCAGCAAGTCCGGAATTCAGGCGCAGCATGCCGATCGATTGCGGTTGATTCTTGCCCAGTTGAGCGCAGCAACAAAGCCAGAGGATATGGCGCTGCCCGGATTGGTACTGCATCCGCTCAAGGGTGATCGGAAGGGCGTGTGGTCGGTTCGGGTGAGCGGAAACTGGCGTATCACCTTTGCCTTTGCGGGAACCGATGCTGATTTGGTCGATTACGAGGACTACCACTGAAAGGAAGCGCCATGCGCATGCACAATCCCC
>MERB01000049.1 GCA_001770475.1 Betaproteobacteria bacterium RIFCSPLOWO2_02_FULL_66_14
ACAACGGCGCGATCACTTTTCCGGCGCCGACCGCGAACTGGGGAACCGTGACGCACTTCGGTCTGTTCGATGCGTCCTCGGGCGGCAATCAGCTGTTCTGCGCGGCGTTGACGACCTCGAAGACGGTCAACAACGGCGACGCCGCGCCCTCCTTCGCGGCAGCTGCGCTCACGGTCCAGATCGACAACTGAGCCCCGTGCATGGCGACCGAGCGCCAGGCGCCCGATGCGGTTCTGGCGTCCACCAACCTTTCGGGCGGCGTCACCGACATCGATGAAGATCCCGATGCGGCCGACGCCAACTGGATGGTCGCCTCCGGCAACAACGTCGCCACCGACGTCCGCGCGTCCTTTCCGACTCCAACTGGCAACCCGACGGTAGGCGCGGGTCTGCAGGAGATCCGTGCGCAGGTGCGGAAGCAAGGCGGCACCGGCACGCCGCAGGCGCGGATCGAACTCCTGGAAAACGGCTCGCTCGTTCGCGCCGGGTCGAATACCAACGTCACCAGCACGAGCGGGCAGGTCATCAGCTTCACGTGGAACGCGAACGAGATCGGCACCGCTGACGGGAGCCTCGTCGAAGCGAAAATCGTCGGCACGCAGTCGGGAGGCGGACCGTCGGTCCGCGCCTCGGTGGACATGGGCGCGCTCGAGTGGAACGTCACCTACACCGCCGCCGGGGCCGCGCTTGAAGGCGCGGCCGCCGACGTCGCCTCCGCGACGGGCGCACTTACCACCGGGATCGCGCTCGCCGGCGCGCAGCTCGTCGTCGCAAATGCCGCGGGCGCGCTCAGCACGGGGATTCTACTTGGCGGCAGCATCGCATCGGTGGCCGTCGCCGGCGGCGATCTCACGGCGCAGATCCGGCTCTCGGGCGCGGCGATCGCCGAAACGCTCGCGGCTGCCGGACTCACGACCGAGATCCTGCTCGCCGCGGCGGCCGTATCGCAGGCAACGATGGAAGGCGCATTGGACGGCGCCGCGGCGGCCGCGCTTGAGGGCGATGCGCAGGCCGCTGCGACTGCTGCCGGCGATCTCACGACCGGCATCCAGCTCGGCGGCGCCGCGCAGGCGCAAGTGCAGGCGGCGGGCGATCTCGCGACGGCGATTCGGCTCGGCGGCGATGCGGCGGCGCAGGCGCTCGCGACCGCCAGCATCACGACCTCGATCCAGCTCCAGGGCGCCGCGATCGCGGCTGCGATCGCGCAAGGCGCGCTAAGCACCGGCATTCCGCTTGCCGGCGCCGCAGCGGCCGAGGCCTCGGCGAGCGGCGCGCTCACGACGCAGATCCCGCTCGAAGGCGGCGCGTCGGCCGTCGCGGTCGCCGCGGGCGATCTCACCACCCAGATTGCGCTCGGCGCGGCGGCGGCGAGCCAGACGCTCGCGGCCGGAGATCTCACGACGCAGATCCCGCTCGAAGGCGGCGCGTCGGCCGTCGCGGTCGCCGCGGGCGATCTCACCACCCAGATTGCGCTCGGCGCGGCGGCGGCGAGCCAGACGCTCGCGGCCGGAGATCTCACGACGCAGATCCCGCTCGAAGGCGTGGCCGCCTCGGTCACGAGCGGCAACGGGGTGCTCACGACCGAGATCCGGCTCTCGGCCGGCGCGCTTGTCCAGGTGCTCGCCACGGGAGATCTCGTCACCGAGATCCGGCTGAATGGTGCCGCGCTCGCGCAGGCCGCAGCGACGGGCGATCTCACGGTCATCAAGCCCCCGATCGTCGATCCGCGTTACCAGGTCGCGGCGAACGATCGCAGCTTCGACGTGTCGCCGTCGGCGCGCTCGTTCGCGGCGCGCTCCGCCGGCCGCACGTGGAGGGCCGCGGCGTGAACCTTGATTGGAAAGACCCGGAGGAAATCATCGTCATCACGTTCCCGTTCGCCGATGAGCTGGGAACCGAGTCGATCTCCGCGGGCACTGCAGTCGTCTCGATCGCCGTGAAGGAGGGCGTCGATGCCGCCGCAGCCGCGATGCTGAACGGCGCGCCGGTGATCAGCGGGACGAACGTCTTTCAGAGCATGATAAACGGCGTCAACGGCGTGGTCTACGGCCTGCGCTGCCGCATCGATACGAGCGGCGGCCGCCGCCTGGTGCTGACCGCGAACCTCCCGGTGCGCACCGCGTGAGCGACATCGTGGATCGCGCCGCCGAGGCCGAGGAGAACTTCAGGCAGGACGCGCTCGCGGCGCGCGAGGCAAGAATCCCGCGCGGGCCTTGCGCGAAGGACTGCGCGGACTGCGGCGAGCCGATTCCGGCGGCGCGCCGGCGCGCGGCGCCGGGCGCGACGCGCTGCGTCGACTGCCAGCAATGGGCGGAACGCCTCCAACAACAAGAAGGGCTGAGACGATGAACGTGACGCTCGAACTCTGGCAGGCGATCCTGCTGCTCCTGGCGTTCTTCGGCTGCATCGGCGGCTTCGGCAAGGTGCTGCTCGATCAGTTCGAGAAGCGCCTGGGCGAGCGCTTCGACGCGGTCGAGACCTCGCGCGCCGAGGGGCGGAAACTCTGGGATGACCGCTTCGGGCGGCTCGAATCCCGCCAGTCCTCGTTCGAGCGGGACCTCCTCGAGCTGCGCGCCGATCTGCCAGTCGAGTACGTGCGGCGCGAGGACCACATCCGCTTCGAGACCGTGATCAACGCGAAGCTGGATGCCCTCTATTCCGAAATGCGGCTGATGTCTGAGCGCACGCTACGCAAGGAGCAGCATTGATGGACATGGAAAAGACCCGCCGCGAGTCGATCCGCTGGCACATCCTGGTCGCGGTGAATAGCGGCCGCCCCGAGCCGGTCGCCGAGCCGCTCGTCCTCTCGGCGATCCAGTCGATCCCGATGGAGTGCACCGCGCGCGAACTGCGGCGCGAACTCGATTACCTCGAGGGCCGGCGGCTCCTCACGCTGAAGCGCCTCGAGGGCGCGCCCTGGATCGCGGAACTCACGCGCCACGGCGTCGACGTGGTCGAGTACGTGATCGACATCGAGCCGGGCATCGCGCGGCCGAAGAAGTATTGGTGATGGGCAAGCGCTCCAAGATCACGCAGCTGCCGCCCGCGGTGCGCGAGTGGCTCGACCGCGCGCTCGCGGAGAAGAACTTTTCAGGGTACGAGCAGCTCGAGCAGGAGCTTGCGAACCGCGGCTACACCATCGGCAAGTCGTCGATCCACCGCTACGGCGCGAACCTGGAAAGGAAGCTCTCCGCGATCAAGGCGTCGACCGAGGCCGCGAAACTGATCGCCGCGAGCGCGCCGGACGATGCCGACCAGCGCTCGGCTGCGGTGATCAGCCTGATTCAGACGGAGGTGTTCGACGTCCTGGTCGCGCTGCAGGACCTGGCCGAGGCCGACCCGATGAAGCGGGCGAAGCTCCTTTCGACCGTGGCGAAGAACGTGGCGACGCTCTCGCGGGCATCCGTCAACCAGAAGAAGCACGAGCTTGAGATCCGCACGAAGACCGAGGCCGCCGCCGATCGCGTCGCGCGCCTGGCGAAGAAGGGCGGCCTCTCGGGCGCGACGGTCGAGAACATCAAGCGCGAGATCCTGGGAATCGCAGGATGACCATCGGCATCCGATATTCCTGTGCTCTCTGCGGCCTGGAAGATGTGGAAGTTGCCGTGAGGCTTCGGGAGCCTGAAGAGGACGTCATTCAATGGATGGAGAAGGCGGTGACGCCCGCTCTGGGACGCGATCATTTCAATCGGTCACCCCGGTGCCAGCCATCCACGCTGACCCAAGTGAAGATCCCCGTGCCGCCAGGGACGACGATGGTTGGCGGTCCGGCGGTGAACTGATGCCCGAACGCCGCCGCACGACCGTCGCGAAAAAGCGCGGCGTCGCCGCCGTCGAACGCGCGCTCGCCCGCGCTCAGGTCGCGGGCGCGACGCCGCACGTGCTGCTTTCCTACCAGCAGGACTGGCTGCGCGACACCGCCGACGTCGCCCTCTGGGAGAAGTCCCGCCGGATCGGCGCCTCGTGGACCGACGCCTCCGACTCCGTGCTCACCGCCGGCCGCGACGGCGGCATGGACGCGCTCTATATCGGCTACTCCGAGGACATGACGAAGGAGTACATCGAGGATTGCGCGATGTGGGCGCGCGCGTTCTCGCTCGCCGCAGGCGAAGTGGCCGAGACGCTCTTCGTCGAGGAGGACGAACACGGCGAGAAGAACTCGATCAAGGCGTTCCGCGTCGACTTCGCCTCCGGCAAGAAGATCCTCGCGCTCACCTCGCGGCCGCGCTCGATCCGCGGCAAGCAGGGGAAAGTCACGATCGACGAGGCGGCGTTCCACGACGACCTGCCGGGGCTGATGAAGGCGGCGCTCGCGATGCTGATCTGGGGCGGGCGCGTGCGCGTGCTCTCGACGCATAACGGTGAAGACAACTTCTTCAACCTGATGCTGAAGGACGTGCGCGCGGGCAAGCTCCCCTACTCGATCCACCGCACCACGTTCACCGACGCTCTCGACGCGGGCCTTTTCGAACGCGTGAAGCTCATGCTCGGTGAGCGCATGAAGGAGGCGGATCGCGCCGCCTGGGAGGCGAAGGTGCGCGAGCAGTACGGCGAGGACGCGGCCGAGGAACTGGACTGCATCCCGAAGCAGGGCTCGGGCGTCTATATCCCTCGCACGCTGGTTGAGCGCGCGCAAGTATCGGAAGGCTGCACGGTGCTGCGCCTGGCGAAGCCCGCCGAGTGGACGCTCTCGGACAAGCGCCTCGAGGAGGCCGACGAATGGATTCGCGATGTGCTGAAACCCGCCGTAGATGCGCTGCCGAACGTTCGTTCGGTGCTCGGACGGGACTTTGGCCGCAGCGGCGACCTCTCGGTCGAAGGTGTGAACCAGGAAATTGCGCCGCTCAAGTGGCGCGCGACGCTTACCGTGGAGCTGCGCCGTATCCCGTTCGACGTGCAGGAGAAAATCAACTTGTGGCTGCTGGAGAACCTGCCGCTATTTCACCACGCGAAGTATGACGCGCGCGGCAACGGCCAGCAGCTCGCCGAGACCGCGCTGCAGAAATACGGCCCGGCACGCGTCGAGTGCGTGATGGCGACGCCGACCTGGTACGCGGCGAACTTCCCGCCGTACAAGGCCGCGCTCGAGGATCGATCCCAGGAGCTGCCGAAGGGCGAAGACGAGATTGCCGACCATCGACGCGTGATCCTGAAAAACG
>MERB01000050.1:0-5315 GCA_001770475.1 Betaproteobacteria bacterium RIFCSPLOWO2_02_FULL_66_14
GCTGGGTCGGCATCGGGCCAGTCGGCGGCGGCGGCGGATACGTCGGCGCCACTGACGGCGGGTAGACGTACGCCGTGCCGTCCGGCGCAACCGGCAGTACGTAGCAACCGCCAAGCGACAGCGCGGCAGCCGACAGGGCGGCGGTCCATCTGGTTTTCTTCCACATGAGGCGCTCCTTCATCAGGTGCGGAATGTCCGCGCCGCAGGACCATCATCGGCCCCGGTCGCTTGCACGCGAGCGACGGACCGCTGACCGATCGCTTACGCCCCTCGGGTTGGGGCTGGGCGCGGCAATGCAGTAAAGTGTCTCCGCCCCATGGCCGAAAGCTCCTACCCGGACGCTCTGCCCGCGCAGTACCGCCTGCACTGGTACGTCCTGGAGCGGGTGCTGGGCCAGGGCGGATTCGGCATCACCTACCTCGCGCGCGACACCAACCTCGATCAGCCGGTCGCGATCAAGGAGTACCTCCCGGTCGATGTCGCCACGCGGCGCGCCGACGCCACGGTTCGCGCGCGCAGCGACGAGCAGAACGAGCGCTACCGCTGGGGCCTCGAACGGTTCATCCGCGAAGCGAGGACGCTCGCGCGGTTCGATCACCCGAACATCGTCCGGGTGCTCTCGGTGTTCGAGCACAACAACACCGCCTACATGGTGATGCGCTTCGAGGAGGGCGAGAACTTCGCCGCGCTGCTCGAGCGCAGGCGCACGCTGCCCGAGGCCGAACTGATGCGCGTGCTACTTCCGGTCATCGACGGGCTCGCGCTGGTGCACGACGCGAACTTCATCCACCGCGACATCAAGCCGGACAACATCCACGTCCGCGACGACGGCTCGCCCGTGCTGCTCGACTTCGGCTCCGCGCGGCTCGCCCTCGGTCAGGCGCGCACGGTGACGATCCTGATCGCGCCGGGCTACGCGCCGTTCGAGCAGTACTACAGCAGCGGCGAAAACCAGGGACCGTGGACCGACATCTACGGGCTGGGCGCAACCTGCTACCGCGCGATTTCCGGCATCGCGCCGATGGACGCGATCGCGCGCTCCAAGGGCATCCTCGGCAGCACCCGCGAAATCCTGGTCCCGGCAAGCGCGATCGGAAAGGGGCGCTATTCCGATCGCCTTCTCGCTGCGATCGACCATGCGCTCGAGTTCTCGGAGAAGGATCGCCCGCAGTCGCTCGCCGACTGGCGGCGCGAACTGACTGCGCCAGATGCGGCTGGTTCGGCCGCTGGCGCGCCTACCGTGCGCTCCGATGCGGCGCCTGCCCCCGCGGCGGCCGTGAGTCCGTCCGCGCGCGGTCCGATCATTGGCGCAGTGATCGGCGCCATCGTCGCCGTCGTCGCAGTCGTGATCTATCTGCAGCCGGGCGCAGAACGCGACAAGCTCGCACAGGCACTGCAGCAATCGCAGGAGGAACGCCAGCGACTGCAGGCGCAGCAGGAGGAACTTGTACGCCGCGAAACCGAAGCGACGAAGCTGCTCGAGGCCCGCGAACGCCAGCAGCGCGAAGAACAGGCGCGGCGCGAGGCCGAGGCGAAATCTGCGCCGTCCGCAGAACCACCGGCGCAGCCGAAAAAGCCCTCGCCGGTCGTTGCCAGGGAAGCAAAACCGAAGTCCGAGCCGCCACGCGCGCGAGTTCAATCCCCGCCCGCGCCTTCGAAGCCCGCGACACCGGAACGTGCCGCGGCCTCCGAGCCGACCGCAATTCCTCCGCCTTTGCCCGTACCCACCGCAGCGTCGCCGGGAACTCAGAAAGTGGAAAGCGAGACGCTTCCTGCCCAAGCTGAGGCTTCGGCGAGGAAAGCCGAAAACCTACCGTCCGAAGCCGCCAAAACGAAGCCAGCCGAAGCGGTCTCGACTGCGAAAGTCGCGCCCGATGGCCGAACGCGCGCGCTTCAGGGCGATGCCTCCGCGCAATACAGACTGGGCGAGAACTACGAAACCGGGCGCGGCGTGACGCAGAACTACTTCCAGGCGTACTACTGGTACAGCGCCGCGGCGCGCGGCGGCAACGCCGCGGCGAAATCGAAAAAGGACCAGATGGCGGCGCGGCTGCAGCCGGCCGAAATCCAGCAGGCGGAAAAGCTGGTCGAGCGGCTTGCGCGCTCCCCGAAGTGATCGCGACTAGAATTCAGGCATGAACCCGAGGCGCCCCCGCTGCCACCAGGCCTGGGTGGCGCTCGTGCTGGCGCTGCTCGCGGCGGGCTGCGTCACCCAGGAAGAAAAGCGCGACGCGACGCTCGCGGTCAATCTCGCATTCCAGACCGAGTACGAGCAGATCCTCGCCGAAAAGGGTGTCCGCACGTACAAGGTGAAACGCACCGAGGCGTTCGTCGCGCTGCACGCGGCGCTCAGCCGCCTCGGGATGCGGATCGAAAGCCAGGAACCCGAAGTCGGTTACATCAACGTCTTTGCGCCCGCGCCGACGCCGCTCAACGCCCGTGAGTGGCGTCAGGTGGCGGAGGCGGACCTGCCGAAGATCCGCGCGCTCGCGCGGCCGCACATTGGATGGGCGGCGGAATTCATCAATTTCGAGCCGCAGGGCCTGCTCGTCGTGATCAACGGCACGACCCTCGATTCCCCCGGCGGCTCGGAGATCTCTCTCACGATGCGGCTGCGCGAAGTGGCGCCGCCGCCCTCCGGCATGCCGCGGCGCGAGTACCCGCCGCCGACTGGCGTGCGGCTCGGCCTGGACAAGATCTGGGCGCAGTTCGAGCAGGAATTGCGCTCGGCCGGAAAGCTTCCCTGATACCGCGCGGCTGGAAGGTATCGCGGAACCAAGCGAAGTCGGCAGACGAGAATGCTCACAGTTCGGCGGCCGGAACGATTTCGACGTTCACAGGTCTGCCGACTTGGCGCGAGATTCACCGCTCGGAGAGATTTTGCCGCTCCCGGATCTGCCGACTTGGCGCAGCAATACCGCGCCAAGTCGGCAGACCAAGGGAACCCGAATTCACACCCGGGTCGTGATTTACGCAGGATCGCGGACGCTGCGCGAAGTCGGCAGACGTGAAGAACAGCAAAACCGCGACAAACTTCAACCTGCTGTCGGCTGCCCGAGCCGCGCGAGTACGGCCTGCGTTTCCGCGGAAGGCATCATCTTCAGACGGGCGGCGAAGATCGTGCGCAGGCGCTCGTAGGTCGCGCGCGCCTCGATCGGATCGCCTGCTCGCTGATAGCAGAGCATCAGGCTTCGGTACGGCGCCTCGAACAAATGATCGGCGTCGATGCAGCGCAGGTAGCTCTCGGCCGCAGCGGCAGGCTGATTGGCTTCCTCCCAGCGCCGCGCGATGCGCGCCAGGCAGCGCAGCAGGCGCGCGCGCATCTGTTCCCGGCAGGCGATGAATCCTGGTTGTTCGGACTCATCCGGCAGGAACGGCCCGCGATACAGCGCAAACAGTTCGTCGGTGAGCGCGCGCACCTCGGCGTCGGCGCGCTCGCGTCCGGTTTCACGCAGCGCGTCGTCGATCGCCTTCATCACCGCCTCGAGCGCCCAGGTATCGATCCACACGAGCGCCGGATTGAGGCTCAGGCGCGCATCCCGGAGGATGAGGGCGTCGTCGTCGCCCAAAAGGCGCCGCAACCGGTGCAGCGTCGCGGTGAACGACTTGTGCGCGTAATCGGCGTCGACGTGCGGCCAGAGCGCATCCGCGAGCTGGTCGGCACGCACGTTATGCCCCCCGAGCGCGACCAGCAGCTTCAGGAGTTCCAGCGGCCGCCCCGGCCCCTTGCCGCCGAACTCCACGGGGCCGGTCTCACGCAGCAGCTCGAACCGTCCCAGCGCCGAGATCCGGAAAGCCCACGGCCAGTCGTGCAGCCTGAGTGGCGCAGCGCGCGGCGTGAGGCGGCGCGCGCGCGCGAGTCTCCGCGCGTACTCAGGCTCGATTCCGTGGCCCAGAGCGACCGCACACAGGTCCGCGGTTTCGCGGGGGCGCCACCAGGGCGCGTACTGCAGATCGTGTTCGCGGGCGAGAGAAAACGCAGCGCCTGCGGCAGCGAGCGCCAGGGCCTCGTCTTTGAGTTGCAGCGCGGCCTCCGCCGCCGCCAGCTGCGCCGCGAACTGCAGCCAAGGGCTGCGCAGCCGCTCGGCGAGCGCCAGCGCGCCGCGCACCTGCGCCTCGCAGCCGCGCCGATCGCCCGAATCGGCGAGCGCGCGGGCGAGCGCCGCGCGCGCCAGGCACTCGAGCCAGGGGATGCCGGCCTCGGAAGCCAGCGCTTGCGCCGATTTCGCCTCGCGCTGCGCCCCGGCCGCATCGCCTTCGAGCGTGGCCAGCCAACCGCGCAAATAGTGCACGATCGCGCGATCGCCGCGCCGCAGCCGGGCGCCTTCGGCCTCCAGCCGCCGCAGCTCGCCTCGCGCGGCATCGCGATCGCCGGCGCCAAGCGCGGCCGCCGTCATGAGCGCGTGCAGCCATTCATCGAAGCGGTGCAGTCCTTCCACATCGGCCTGCGCAAGCGCCGAGCGCACGGCATTCATGGCAGCCTCGAACTCGCCGCCCGCAAGATGCAATACGCCGGCGGCGAGGTGCAGCGGGATCACGCCGCCCGAAGCGCGATCCCGCGAGCGCGCCAGCACCGGTTCCAGGTCGCGCCTCGCGCCCGAAAGATCCCCCCGCAGCAGGGCGCGCATCGCGCGGGCGACGGCGAGTTGCGTTTCACCGCCCTCGTGCGTGCGAGCTTTTTCCGCCTGCTCGAGGCAACCGAACCAAGGGTCGAGATCCGTGTTCCCCGAATCGCGCCAGAGAATGGCCTCGGCGACCCGCTCGAAAACTGCGGGCGGAATGTCCTGGCTCCGCGCCCCGGAATCGGTGTGCAGGCGCTGCACAGTGTCGATCCACTGATCCAGCGCCGTGAGATCGTCGAACTCGAGCAGCGTCGCTTCGATCACGCCGCCGCCGCTACGCAGCATCCCTCTCAGATCTCCCGACCGGCGATACGCTTCGAAGGCGCGCTCGAACGAGCGCCGCGCCGCGCGCGGGCTCTCGTGCACCCGGCTGGCACCGTGCGCGCGAAGCAGGTTCGCGTCGGACTCGAGCACCGCCTGTGGAAGCAGTTCGAGCCAGCCTGCGAGCGTTGCGCTGCGGCCCTGCGAGAGCATCGCATCGGCCTCCGCAGCAGCGAGCCGCGCCACCTCGGACCAGTCGCGGGTCTCCACGAGCAGCGACACCGAGGCGTCGGCGTGGCCCGCGTCGCGCAGCAGAGTGGCCGCGCGCCGCAGATGCTCCGCGCCCAGCGCTTCCGGCTGGTCCTGCGCAGCGCGGGCGCGCAGGAATTCGCGCATCAGCGGATGCAGCTGGAACGCGCGCCCGCCTTCGGT
>MERB01000050.1:5330-10707 GCA_001770475.1 Betaproteobacteria bacterium RIFCSPLOWO2_02_FULL_66_14
GAGCAGCAGCCGCGCCGCCGCGGGCTCGCCGGAAAGCGATTGCGCAATCTCCGCGGTCATCCGCGGCAGGCAGGCGATGCGCAGCAGGAACTGCCGCGTCTTCGGTTCGAATCGATCGAATATCTCGCCGGCGAGGTAATCGAACACGACCTGCGGCGCGGCACCGTGCGGCGGGTCCGCCGGCCGGCCGGCGAGTTTTGCGTGCTCGAGCATCAGCACGAGTCCGGCCGCCCACCCTTGCGTGCGCTCTCGAAGCGCCGCTGCCGTCTCGGCTGCGAGCGCCTGGCCGCGAAGCTCGGCGATTGCCGCCAGTTCCCCGGCATCGAGCCGCAGGTCTTCCCAGCCGAGACAGAGCATTTCGCCGGCGACCCGCAGGCGGGCGCAGGACGCGGGTGCTTCGCTGCGACTGGTGACGATCACCGCGCAGTGCTTCGGCACCTGGTTGAACGCGGCTTCGAGCACCGCATGCAGCGCGCCTTCCGGCGGCACGGCGTGGAGGTTGTCGAACACGAGCGCAAAGGGCGCCTTCACCCGGGCGAACAACTGGCGGAAGAATTTCCGCGCAAACGACGCCGTGTCGGCGCCGGCCTGCGGCGTGAACGCCGGCAGCTCTTTCGCGCCGAGGCCATCGAGCTTTCGGGCGGCGTGGGCAAGGTAGTGAAACAGCGTCGCCGCGTCCGCATCGTCCGGATCGACCTGGTACCACAGGCACCGATAGCCGCGCGCCTCGGCGTAGCTCGCGGCGAGCGTCGTCTTGCCGGCGCCTGGCGGGCCCGAGATCCAGACCACCGTACGGCCGGGCGCACCGTCCATTCGGGCGAACAGCCGTTCGCGAGGCGCGATCGCGCTGATCGCGGGGCGCGTGGTCTTCGCGAAGGCGATGCTGCGCGCAGCGGGTTCAGCCGCCAATTCCCGCCCTCCCGGCCACGCCCGCGCCCACGCTCGGTTTCATGGGTGGAAGTGTAGTCCAGCGCCGGAGTTCAGCTCCCGACATGGACCTGGTAGCGCGCGCCGTCCGAGAACGTGCAGGTTCCGGCGCCCTGCCGCGGATTGTTCATCTGGTATTCGCAGCTCATGAAGGTGCCGCTCTGGCCGTAGGCGCTCGCCACCCCGCGGCGCGAATCGCCGTCGACGCGCGTCGCCTCGCCGGCGAGCAACTCGCCTTTGTAGTTGAGTTGGAAGCGGCCCTTGCCGGTCATCATGTTCGTGACCGTGCCCGCGACCATGCCGGTTTGCGTCGCGATGTCGTTGGCCGGATAGAGGCGCGCGTGCAGGATCGCCGGGGATTGCGCAGCGGCCGGTGCGCCCGGTGGCACGGACGCGGCCGGAACGGCTGCGGGCACGACGCCTGGCGGATAGACATAAAGCTGGCCGTCGGGTCCCACCGGCACCGCGATGCAACCAGAAAGCAGGGCCGCGGCGGTCGAAGCCGCGAGGGTCAGGGATTTCAGCGTTTTCATCAGTTCCTCCGTCAGTGTTGCAGGCCATACATCCGGCCTGCGCTCACATCATCGCGGGAACTGTCTGAATGGCGAGTGACGCCGGGGTTACAGATCGCTTATCGAGCGCCCGCCGATTCGCACGCTGGAATTGTGCCGTGGACTTGATCTGGGTTAAACGGACCCTCGGGCGCCCGTCCAGAATCATCGGCAGTGAGGGCCGTCCCTACGAGGGATTCTGCCCGAAACCGATGGTCGGCGCGGCGATGGCTGGCCGCGACGCTTGCGCGATTCCGCAGCGTCGGGCGATACGAGCGTTTTTGGCGACAAGCACAGACCTCTATGCCGATCAGCAGCAGCGCAGTGCACACCGGGACGGACGATCAGGTCCCTGCGATGGACATGCCGCTGCCGCATGCAGAGCGCTTCTTCGAAATCCGCTTCGAATCCATCGGCGGACTCGGTGCGCACGCCGCCGGCCAGGTGCTTGCGAGCGCCGCGGTGCTGCGCATGGGGCTGAACGGCGCGCACTTCTCCTCCTACGGTTCGGAAAAGAAGGGATCGCTCGTGCGTTCCTTCGTGCGCCTGGGCCAGGCGGAGCTGCCGATTCGCACCAGCGCTCCGGTCGAAAAACCCGATGTCATCGTCGTCTTTCATGCTGCGTTGCTGCAAAACCCGGCATCCTTCGCGGGTCTGCGCGCCGACGGCACGCTCATTTACAACGCACGGCCGGGCCCGGCGCCACAGGAACTGGCAGCGCTGCCGCGCGGCGCGCGCGTGATCCGCGTCGATGCACTGGGAATCGCGGTTCGGGCCAAGTCGCGCCCCAACGCGGTGCTGCTGGGCACGCTTTGCGGCGCCTTTCCCTTCCTTCGCGCGGATGTAGTTCTCGAGGAACTCACGCAGGAATTCGCCGGCCGGCATCCCGAAGCAGTTGCCTCGAACGAGCGCGCGTTCCGCGCCGGGGCGAGCGAGTTCGAGACGCTCGAGGCGGTTGGCCGCGCGCAAGGCGATCTTCCGGTCGCCTATAGCGAGCCGGCGTGGGGTTATGAAACCCAGCCGCTGGGCGGGATCATTCCGGCCCCCGGCAATACGGCCTGGAACGACCTCTCGATGTCGCGCACCGGGTGGCTTCCGCTTCTGGATCGCGGCAAGTGCATTCACTGCGGGCTGTGCGACCTGGTCTGCCCCGACCAGTGCCTGGTCTGGGCCGACGGCGAAGAGGGCGGCAAGTTCGAGCGCGAGCTGATGGGCATCGATTATCGTTACTGCAAGGGTTGCCTGCGCTGCATCGAATCCTGTCCCACGGCCGCAATGGCGAAGAGCGAGGAAACTCCGGGTCTCGCCGATCGGCTGCGCGTGCCCCTGTTTCCCGGGTTGATCGGTTGAGCGGGATACCATGACGACTCTGTCCGCGACACTGCCGCGCACCGGCGCGGACGTCCCTGCGCCGGCAGCAGCGCGGCAAAAACTCGAATTTCGCAGCGGCAACGAAGCCGCCGCGCTCGCCGCGCGCGACATCGGCTACCACCTGATGGGTTACTTCCCGATCACGCCGTCGACCGAGATCGCGGAGAACCTTTCGGAAATGCAGGCCAACGGCGAGCACGACATCGTGATGGTCGCCGGCGACGGCGAGCACGGCGCGGCCGGCATCTGCTATGGCGCCGCGCTCGGAGGCGGTCGCGTCCTCAACGCCACGAGCGCACAGGGCCTGCTGTACGCGCTGGAGCAGCTGCCGGTGCAGGCGGGCACGCGGGTTCCAATGGTGCTCAATGTCGCCGCACGCTCGGTCTCCGGACCGCTCGACATCCGCGGCGACCACTCGGACCTCTATTACGCGCTCAACACGGGCTGGATCATTCTCTGCGCGCGCGACCCGCAGGCGGTCTACGACCTGAATTTCGCCGCGATCAGGATCGGCGAACACCTAG
The DNA here is from genome assembly GCA_001770475.1 of Betaproteobacteria bacterium RIFCSPLOWO2_02_FULL_66_14. Taxonomy (GTDB): domain Bacteria; phylum Pseudomonadota; class Gammaproteobacteria; order Burkholderiales; family SG8-39; genus 2-02-FULL-66-14. Next base: position 8,704 of record MERB01000050.1, read on the forward strand.
ACGTGCGCCTGCCGGTGCTCATCGCGTACGACGGCTTCATCACCAGCCACCAGAAGCGGCGCATCCAGGTGTTCGACGACCCGGAAGCGATTGCCGGGTTTCTCGGAGTGCGGCCTGATTTTCCCTCGCCGCTCGACACCGAGCATCCGGCGACCTTCGGCCCGTACATGAACGACCCGGATCTGATCAACAACAAGGTCCAGCTTTCGCAGGCGATGGAAGCCGCCCGCCGGGTGATTCCCGAAGTGCTCGCCGACCTGGAGGCCATGACCGGCCGCGCTTACCCGGTGCTCGATGCCTATCGCATGGACGATGCGGAAGTCGCTTCGGTGCTGGTGAACTCGGCCGCCGAAACTGCGAAGGAAACCGCGGATGAATTGCGCGCGCGGGGCGAGCGCGCCGGAGTGCTTTCGCCGAACGTGCTGCGGCCCTTCCCCGCAGAGGAATTCCGCCGCGCGCTGCGGCGGGTGAAAGCGGTGACGATCGGAGATCGCGCCGATTCCTACGGCGCCGGCGGCGGCAATCTGTCGCTCGAAGTGCGGGCCGCGATCCAGGTCGATCCGGCGAACCGGACGCGAGTGCTGTCGCGGATCTACGGGCTCGGCGGCAAGGACTTCTACGCAGCCGACGCCGAGCAGTTCTTCGCGCAGGCGATCGACGCCGCCGCATCGGGCAAGGTCTCCGAACCCTTTGCCTACCACGGCGCGACGCCTGGCAAGCCAGGCGCAGGGCCACGGCCCGGGCTGCCGGCGATCACGGCAGCCGAGGTGTCGCGCCCGATGGCGCACGTGCGCCGCGACTCGGCGACCGGCCGCCTCGCAGTCGAACTCGAGCCGCTTTGGAAGATGACTTCCGTACCGAACCGCATCGCGCCGGGCCACGGCGCCTGTCCCGGCTGCGGCACCTTCCCGGTGCTGAACCAGGTCTACCGGGTGATGCAAGGCAACATCGTGGTGCTGTTCCAGACCGGCTGCGCCATGGTCGTCACCACCGGCTACCCGGCGACCGCGCACCGCATCAACTACATCCACAACCTGTTCCAGAACGGCGCGGCGACGCTCTCGGGACTGGTCGAGATGTATCACGAGCGAGTGCGCCGCGGCGAACTGCCCGCGTCGAGGGACATCACCTTCGTCATGGTCACCGGCGACGGCGGCATGGACATCGGCATGGGATCGGCGCTCGGCGCCGCGCACCGCAATCACCCGATGCTGATCCTGGAGTACGACAACCAGGGCTACATGAACACCGGCGCGCAGCTTTCCTACTCGACGCCGTTCGGCCACCGCACTTCCACCAGCGAGGTCGGATCGCGCCTGCCGGGCAAGCGCTATCACCACAAGGACACGGCGCAGATATTCTCCGCCTGTCACCTGCCCTACGTGTTCACCGCGAGCGAAGGCTATCCCGAGGACCTGATGCGCAAGGCCGCGAAGGCGCAGTGGTACGCCAAGCGCGAGGGGCTCGTTTACGGCAAGGTGCTTTCCTTCTGCCCGCTCAACTGGCGCGCCGCGGACGACGCCGCGCAGCCGATCCTGCAGGCGGCGGTGGACTCGTGCTTTTTCCCGCTCTACGAGGTCGAGCACGGCCATACCTCGATCACCTACGACCCCGAGGCGAGCGGCCGCCTCCACCCGGTGTCGGACTGGCTCGGGCAGATGGGCAAGACGCGGCACCTGGTCAAGTCCGAAAACGCCTCGATCCTGCAGGGCATCCAGCAGGAAACCGATCGCCGCTGGCGGCGCCTGAAAGCCATGCACGCTCACCCGGATCTCTAGCCCGGCCATGGCACGCATCCTCGAGACCCGCAGGCTCACTCCGGTGACGAAGTTCTTCCGCCTCGACGCGCCGCTCATCGCCGCCTCGGCAAGACCGGGACAGTTCGTGATGCTGCGCGTGCGCGAGGGCGGCGAGCGCATCCCGATCACGATCGCCGATTACGATCGCGCCGCGGGCACGATCACCATCGTGGTGCAGGCGGTCGGCGCGACCACGCAGCGCGTG
>MERB01000050.1:10728-26990 GCA_001770475.1 Betaproteobacteria bacterium RIFCSPLOWO2_02_FULL_66_14
TCGATCCTCGATGTCGCCGGCCCGATGGGCGGACAGGTCGAGATTGCGCCGGGGGGGCACGTCTGCGGCATCGGCGGCGGCTTCGGTTCGGCGGCGCTGCTGTGCCTGATGCGCGAATTCTCGGCGCGCGGCGACACCACCACCGCGATCGTTGGCGCGCGCAGCGCCGATCTCGTCATCCTCGCGGATGAACTGCGCCAGGTGTGCGACAACGTCGAGATCTGCACCGACGACGGTTCGGCCGGGTTCAGGGGTTTCGTTTCGCAGCGTCTCGCGCAGCTCATCGCGGGCGACGGCCCGGGGCGGCCCGATTCGGTCGTCGCCATCGGCCCGATGGCGATGATGCGCGCGGTCGCGGAAACGACGCGCGCGGCGAAAATCAGGACGCTCGTTTCGATGGACCCGCTGATGGTCGATGGCACCGGCATGTGCGGCGGGTGCCGCGTCACGGTCGGCGGCAAGGCGCAGTTCGCCTGCGTCGACGGGCCGTGCTTCGATGCGCACGAAGTCGATTTCGACGAGGCGATGCGCCGCAACAAGGCCTACGTGCGCGAGGAAAAGCGCGCCGCCGAGCAGCTCGCCTGCATTTCCGGACGGGGAGCGCAACCGTGCCGGTGAAGCGCGCCGACAAGACGCCGATGCCGGTGCGCGATGCGCTCGAGCGGGCGCACGACTTCGGCGAGGTGAATCGGGGCTACACCCAATTCCACGCGGGATTCGAGGCCGAGCGCTGCCTGCGCTGCCAGGACCCGGTGTGCGTCGGCGGTTGCCCGGTGCAGATTCCGATCCCCGAATTCGTGCACGCCGTGGCCACCGGCGACATGGCCGGCGCGGCGAAGATCCTGCGCTCGGCCAATCCGCTGCCGGCGATCTGCGGGCGCGTCTGCCCGCAGGAATCGCAGTGCGAGGCCGAATGCAGCCTCGCCAACCGCTTCGATCCGGTCGCCATCGGCCACCTCGAGCGCTACGTTGCCGACTGGGAGCGAACGCAGCCGCCGGCGGTCGAAAAGCGCATCACTCGCAAGGAAAAGATCGCGATCATCGGCGCCGGGCCTTCGGGCCTGGTCTGCGCCGGCGGACTGGCGCAACTCGGCTATGCGGTCACGATCTACGAGGCGCTGCACGCACCCGGTGGCGTATTGCGCTACGGCATTCCGGAATTCCGGCTGCCCAAGGCGATCCTCGACTGGGAAATCGATCTGCTGAGGGCGATGGGCGTGGAGATCGTGTGCAACGTCATCATCGGCAAGACGCTCACGCTCGACGAGCTGTTCGAGCGGATGGGCTATGCGGCGGTATTCATCGGCACCGGCGCGGGGCTGCCGCAGTTTCTGGGAATTCCCGGCGAGAACCTGAACGGCGTGATGTCGGCGAACGAGTTCCTGACGCGCGTCAACCTGATGCGCGGATACGAATTCCCCGAGTCGGACACTCCGGTGCGGGTGGGCAAGCGCGTCGCCGTGATCGGCGCCGGCAACACGGCGATGGACGCAGCTCGCACCGCGCTGCGCATGGGCGCCGAGGAAGCGATGATCGTGTACCGGCGCAGCCAGAAGGAAATGGGCGCGCGGGTCGAGGAATTCCACCACGCGACCGAAGAGGGCGTGAAGTTCTACTGGCTCACCAATCCGCTCGAAATCCTCGGCACCCCGGACGGCTGGGCCGAGGGCCTGAAGTGCCAGCGCATGAAGCTCGGCGAGCCCGACGCCTCGGGGCGCGCGCGCCCGATCCCGATTCCGGGTACGGAGAGCGTTCTCGCCGCGGACAACGTGATCCTCGCGATCGGCACCACACCGAATCCGCTTCTCACACGCACCACTTCCGGACTGCTGACGAACAAGAAGGGCTGCCTGGTCGCGGACGAGAAAACCGGCCTCACGTCGAAAGCGCTGGTCTTTGCCGGGGGCGATGCCGTGACCGGCGCGGCGACCGTGATCCTCGCTGCGGGCGCAGGCAAGCGCGCGGCGCAGGCCATTCACCAGACGCTCGCGGCACGCGCGTAACGTTTCGCAGGCGGGCGGAAGTCATCCGTTGGAGCTAGAGTCGCGCGGCCTGCGCGGCACCACGCGTCACAATCCCAGCTCCCCGTCCGTCGCGCTGTGCCGGTACTTGTCGCTCGGCGGCCAAGGTCGCGCAGGCCAATCGGGCTCGAAAATGAAGGACGACCGATTACGGCCGGGTAGCAATTCGCCGTTGCCGGCGCCTTTGGCGTAATCGTAGTACAGCTTGACGATCTGCTCCTTCGTCACCTGCTGTGCAGCCGGGTGTGAGACGCAGGCATCGCGCCAACGGCGTACGCGCGCGTACGCCTCCTCGTCGGGCAACTCGAATTCTTCGTAGTACTCCAGAAACCAGAAGCGCATGAACAGGGGCGTGAACACGGTCTCTGCCCAGCCGAACTCCTCGAACAGAAACGGGCCGGACGGGGCGTGCTCGTTCAGGAATTCGTTCAAACCTGCATACTGCTTCAGCATGCTCTCACGCAGGGCGTCGCGTTTCCCGGGATCCTGATTCATCACGTAGCCGTAGCCTTGGGTGCAAAACGCAGCTTCGAACATCGTCAGCATGTTCTCCACCGCGCGCCGGTAGGGGTCGCGCTGCGCCACCGCGCGCTCCGGGTAGAGATCCTCGAGGTACTTCAGGATGACGAGGCTCTCCTTGAGGATGCGCCCGTCCGCCGTCTCCAGAATTGGCAGCGCGGTACTGCCCCCGGTCTTCTTCAGCAGCCAATCGGGCCGAGGCCGCGTGACGTCGACCACGCGAAATCCGACGTCGCGTCGCCGGCCCTTCAGCGACAACAGGATTTCCAGTCGCTGGCAGAAGGGGCAGACCGGGATGTGATGTACGGTCAGGTCAGCCATGCTCGCCGCGCGACCTGCTTCGTGGTTCGTTCGCCGCGCGTTCAGTACCCACGCGCCACCCCCTCGCGCCGCGGATCGGCTCCACCCCGCCACCCTCCGGGTACGCGTTCGACGACGTGAAGCCCGCTCGTCAGGTTGGTCACGCTCACTTCGTGCCCCCGCGCCTGCAAGTCCCAAACCAGCGCTTCATAGGCCGAGCCGCGCTCGATCTCGGTCGGTCCGTTGCGGCTGCCGAAATTGGGCAGCGCCACTGCGCTCTGCGCATCGAGCTTCCAATCGAGCACCGCGACCAGCGCCTTTGCCACGTAATTGATGATCGCCGAACCGCCCGGTGAACCTGCGACCAGTCGCAGCGATCCGTCCGCGTCGAACACCAGGGTCGGTGCCATTGTGCTGCGCGGCCGCTTGCCCGGCTCGACGCGATTCGCCACTGGCCGCCCATTCACCTCGGGCACCCAGGTGAAGTCGGTGAGTTGATTGTTGAGCAGAAACCCTCGCACCAGGATGCGGCTGCCGAACCCGTCCTCGATGGTCGTGGTCATCGCGACCGCGTCGCCGCGTTCGTCGACGATCGAGAGATGGCTCGTGCCGCCAACGGCGTGCTCCGGAGCATCCTGCAAGGCCGCGGCGCCGCGCGGCTCACCCGGCTGCGCGCGCCCCATCGAGCGCTCGCCCAGGAGCCGCGCGCGCGCGTCCAAATACACCGGATCGAGCAGTCCCGTCACCGGTTGCGACACGAACGCAGGGTCCGCGATATAGCGCTGGCGATCGGCGTAGGCGAGCCGCCCAGCCTCGGAAAACCAATGCAGCGCATCGGAAGACCGGGGCGGCGCATTGCCGAAGGGCGACCGCTCCAGGATCGCGAGCAACTGCAGCACCGCAATGCCGCCCGAGCTCGGCGGCCCCATGCCGCAGACGCGCCGCCCGCGGTACGGACCGCACACCGGATCGCGCTCGAGCGCCACATAGCGCGCGAGATCGCCGAGCGCCAGATCCCCCGCGTTACGGTGCGTCCGCACTGCGCGGACCATGTCCTCGGCAATGGCGCCGTGATAGAACGCGTCCGCGCCACCGGCAGCGATGCCGCGCAGCGTCGCGGCGTAATCCGCATTGACGATGCGCTCGCCGACCGGGCGTGCCAGATCGGTCGGCGTATAGAACAGCTGCCTCGCAGTCGGATCTGCGCGCAACGCCCGCTCGCGATCGAGCAACCGGTGCAGGCGCGGCGACATCGCGAAGCCCGATTCCGCGAGACCGATTGCAGGCTCGAACAGCCGCGCCCAGGGCAATCGCCCGTGCCGTCGATGCGCGAGTTCCAGCATTCGCAGGACGCCCGGCACGCCGACCGAGCGACCGCCGACGATGGCCTCGCGACGCGGCAGCGCCTTGCCGTCGGCGCCGAGGAAGCGATTCGCGCTCGCCGCTGCGGGCGCGGTTTCGCGCCCGTCGTAGCTTCGCACGCGCTTCGCGGACTGCGACCAATGCAGCAGGAACGCGCCGCCGCCGATCCCCGAAGATTGCGGTTCCACCAGGCCGAGCACCATCTGCGCCGCGATCGCCGCATCGACTGCGCTGCCGCCCGCGCGCAGCATTTCCTGCGCCGCGTCCACCGCATGCGGATTTGCCGCCACCACCATTGTTCGCTGCGCGACAAAGGCTGCCTTCTCCCGGCGCCCCGTGGCCTGTTCCGGTTCGAGATCGCGCTGCCGCTCGTGCGCGCACGACGCGACAAGAAAGACCAGCGAGAGCGCAAGTGCGTGGAGGCGATTTCGCATTCTTTAATCTAACGCAAATCCCTGCGGACGCCTCCGGTTACCATGCGCGAAGGATCGGGAGAAGAAGTGGTGTTTCAAATCAGGGGGCAGGGTCGCATCACGGCCGCACGCCCCTGCCGTCCAATCCGGATGCGGCACGAAGAGATTCGAACATGAAGCGCCTGCTGCGGATATCGACCGCCGAAGAGCTGCTCGCGCACGCGATCGAGATCGAGCGCGAGGCCGCGGCGCGCTACCTGGAGTTGGGCGAGCACATGCGCGACCTGGGCAACGGCGCCGTCGCGGAACTCTTTCTGCGCCTTGCCGCGACGGAGCGAAAACACCAGTGCGAACTGGAATCCCGCGCGCAGGGGCTGCGGCTGCCGCGCATCGCGCCCGGGGAGTACGCCTGGCTCGACGTCGCAGCGCCGGAGACCGCCGCGCACGACCTGGTGCTGAAACTGATCACGCCGCACGACGCGCTGCTGATCGCTCTCCAGGCCGAGCAGCGGGCGCTTGCGTTTTTCGAGGCGGCGCGCGCGCAGGCAACCGACCCTGCGCTCGCAGCGATGGCAACTGAACTGGCCGCCGAGGAAGGCGTTCACGTCGCCTGGGTGAAGAGCGCCCTGCGCCGCACGCCCGATCCGGTGATCGACTGGGACGCCGTGTTTCACTGATCGCGCTGCATGGCCAGCGCGATTCCGGCGATCGCCAGCAGCAACGCCGCGCACCACAGCGCCGGCGTGAAGCTCCCGGCCCATTCGACCGCGTAACCCGCGAACACCGGTCCGGAGAGTTGGCCGATCCCGAAGGAAGCCGTCATCGCGCCCATCAGCGGCGCTGCATTGCCGGATCGCGCACGCAGCCGCGCCTGTTTCATGCCGAGCATCGTGATCGACATCGCGGTCGCGCCGACCAGCAGATTCGCCAGAACGATGCTCGCCGCGCCGGGCGCGATCGCCGGAGCGACGACGCCCGCGGCCTGCGCGAAGAAACTCCCGATGAAGGCCGGTCGCTCGCGCCCCGGTCCGAGCCGGCTGCACAGCACCGTGCTCGCCGCCGCCGCGACCCCGAAGAGCGGCCAGTAGAGCGTGCTCGCAAAACCCGCCCCCAGCGCATCGCGCGCCATCACCGGCAGAAACGTGCCCGGGATGATGTAGCCGAAGCCGAAGCTTCCATAGGCAACGATGAGAACCCAGGTGCGGAAATCCCAATGCGCGGTGCGGTCCGCCGCAACGGTTTCTGGATTCTGCGCTGCTACGCGAACACCTTCGTAGGCGGGCCAGACGATCGCGGCCGCCGCGAGCGAGGCAAGCCCGAGCGCGATCCAGATCTGCTGCGAGTTGAACGAGGCCGCGGCGAGCGCCGCGCAGATCGCGCCGCTGCCGACCACGCCAACCCCGACTCCGGAGAAGGCGACGCCGCTCCAGCGATCACCGCCCGCGGCCGCCAGTCGCGCAAGCAGCCAGGCCGAACCGAAGACGAGCGCCCAGGCGCTCGCCACGCCCCCCAGGAACCGCAGCAGCCACCACAGCGCGAACGCATTCACCAGGCCCATCGCGAGCGTGAGCACGCCGGTGGCGACGAGCCCCGCGCGCACCATGCGGTGCGCCGGCGCGTGCAGCCAGACCGCGCTCAACGCGCCGACGAGGTAGCCCAGGTAGTTGGCGAACGCGAGCCAGCTCCCGCCGGTGAGGCTCAGTCCTGCGTCCGCCTGCATGATCGGCAGCAGCGGCGTGAACGCAAAACGCCCCACGCCCATCGCGACCGCGAGCGTGGCGAGGAACGCGAAGGCGAAACGCGCCGGAGTCATGGCGCGCAGCTCGGAGAATCGGCGTGCCGCAGCGGATTCAGTCGACGTGTTTCGAGCGCAGCCAGGCGAGCTTTGCGGCGTAAATGTCATGGTCGCGCCGGTTGGTGCTCGTTTCCAGCGCGGCCGCGAGCTGCTTGTGCGCCGGAGCGAGCTCGCCGAGACCGAGCAGCGCGACCGCGAGACCGAAATGCGCCTCGTGGAAGAACGCGTTCCTGCTCAGTTCGCGCGAGAAATGCTCGCGCGCCGATGCATAGTCCTTGCGCTTCAACGCTGCGATGCCGAGATCGAAGAAATGGAACGGCGGCTGCGCCTCGATGCGCCGCAGCCGCTCCCGCAGCTCGAGCGCCGCGACCTTGCGCCCCTGTCGCTCGAAGAGCCCGGCAAGATTCGCGATCGCGGAAACATTCTCGGATTCGAGCGCAAGGACGTGGCGAAACGTCCGTTCGGCGAAACCGAGATCGCCGTGGCGCGCGTAGATCACCCCCAGGGTGTTGAACGCTTCGAGAAACCGGGGATCCTGCAGCGTAGCGCCACGCACCCACCAGTACGCCTCGTCGACCGCGCCGCGGCGCAGCGCCTCCGCCGCGCGATTGTTCATGAACATGGCAATCACGGTGTGATCGAGAATTTCCTGGGATCGCAGCCGCAGCAGGTCCACGCCCGGAGTGAAATCGACCACCACGCCCTTGATACGGTCGTAGGTTTTCGAGCCCGTGGCGGCCGCGCCCTGCAACAGGATGTTGACGTGCCCGCTCGCGAACAGCGTGTCGTCGCTTCGGGTCCACAGGGGTTCGGAAAAGACCCGCTGGAACGAAACCGAGAGTCCGAGTTCGCGCGCCAGCGCAGCCGTCATCACGGTGAGCGACAGGCAATTGCCAGCCCGCGCCTCGAACGCTTCGGCCGCGGTGCGCGTGACCGCCGTGTCGTACTCGAGCTTCAGTTGCGTGTTGCTTTCGAGCGCCGCGACGAGGCCGCGCAGCGGACCCTGGTCGCGGACCTGCCTTGCGATGTCCTGGCGCAGGTAGTTGCGCATCGCCGCGCTGACCGCGAACACGCCGGGATCCCGTGGGACGGCACTCGGCGCGAACGCCGCATCGTTCAGGAGGCTCGGTGGTTCCGCGACAGGCACCGGGGCCGGCGTCGCGCACGCGCCAAGCATGAGCGAAGCAACGATCAGCAGCGCGCGCCGCATCCCGTCGATCGGCCATGGCCGGAATTGCCGTGCGAGGACCATGCGTCGATCCTAGCCCTGCACCCGGGCGCGGGCAAGGTGCTCCCGGAGCCAGGAAAAAGGCGGCACTCGGCCGCCTCGATGTTGCGCTGCGCCGTGAAGCCTTACACCATCAACGGCACCACCAGCAGCGCAACGATGTTGATGATCTTGATGAGCGGATTGACCGCCGGGCCCGCCGTGTCCTTGTACGGGTCGCCCACGGTGTCGCCCGTGACTGCGGCCTTGTGCGCGTCCGAGCCCTTGCCGCCGTGGTTGCCGTCCTCGATGTACTTCTTGGCGTTGTCCCAGGCACCGCCGCCGGTGCACATCGAAATCGCGACGAACAGCCCGGTCACGATGGTTCCCATCAGCACCCCGCCGAGTGCCTGCGGACCGAGCACGAGGCCGACGACGATCGGCACGCCGACCGGCAGCAGCGACGGAATCATCATCTCCCTGATCGCCGCGCGCGTCAGCATGTCCACCGCGGTGCCGTATTCCGGCTTCGCCGTGCCCGCCATGATTCCCGGGATCTCCTTGAACTGGCGCCGCACTTCGATCACCACCGCGCTCGCGGCGCGGCCGACCGCCTCCATCGCCATCGCGGCGAAGAGGAACGGCACCATGCCGCCGATCAGCAGTCCGATCACCACCATGTGGTTCGAAAGATCGAACGAGATCGATTTGCCCGCGGCTTCCAGCGCGTGGGTGTAATCGGCGAACAGCACCAGCGCCGCGAGCCCCGCGGAACCGATGGCGTAGCCTTTCGTGACCGCCTTGGTGGTGTTGCCGACCGCATCGAGCGGGTCGGTGATCGCGCGCACCGAGTCTGGCAGCTTCGCCATCTCGGCGATGCCGCCGGCGTTGTCGGTGATGGGACCGTAGGCGTCGAGCGCCACGATGATTCCGGCCATCGACAGCATCGCGGTCGCCGCGATCGCGATGCCGTACAGGCCCGCGAGCCAATACGAGACGTAGATCGCTACGCAGACCGCCAGCACCGGCCAGGCCGTGGAGCGCATCGAAACGCCCAGGCCCGCGATGATGTTGGTCGCGTGCCCCGTGACGCTTGCGCTGGCGACGTGCTGCACCGGCGCGAACTGCGTTCCGGTGTAGTACTCGGTAATCCAGACCAGGAATCCCGTGAGCCCCATGCCGACCACGGCGGTGCCCCAGAGATTCCAGACCGTGATCATCTGCTTGCCGCCGCTCATCTCGAAGGGCACCGTGGCGACGATGTCGCCCATCAGCCAGACCGTGATCGGGTAGAACGCGACGAGCGCGATGCCACCGGCCCATGCCAGGCCCCGGTACAGCGCGGGCATCACGTTCTTGTCACTCGGCTTCGCCTTCACGAAGAAGGTTCCGATGATCGACGCGATGATCGAAAAGCCGCCGATCGCGAGCGGATAGATGACCGCATTCGCGCTGGCAGTCTTCACCATCAGCGCCGCGAGCAGCATGGTGGCGATGATGGTCACCGCGTAGGTTTCGAACAGGTCCGCGGCCATGCCGGCGCAATCGCCGACGTTGTCGCCCACGTTGTCCGCAATCACCGCCGGGTTGCGCGGATCGTCTTCCGGGATTCCGGCCTCGACCTTGCCGACGAGGTCGGCACCGACGTCGGCACCCTTGGTGAAAATGCCGCCGCCGAGTCGCGCGAAAATCGAGATCAGCGAACCGCCGAACCCCAGCCCGATGAGCGGCTTGATGATTTGGTCGAGATTCGCCTTGTCCGCGGCATTCGCATAGAGCAGCGCGAAGTAGCCAGCGACGCCGAGCAGTCCCAGGCCAACCACCAGCAGCCCGGTGATCGCTCCGCCGCGGAACGCTACGGCGAGCGCCTCGTCGAGGCCCTTGCGTGCAGCCTCCGCGGTGCGCACGTTGGCGCGCACCGAAACGTTCATGCCGATGATCCCGGAGGCGCCGGAGAACACCGCGCCGATCGCGAATCCCCAGGCCGTCGCCCAGCCGAGTTTTTCCACGAATCCGATGACGAGGAACAGGATTGCGCCGACGATCGCGATGGTCGTGTACTGGCGCTTGAGGTAGGCCACCGCGCCCTCGCGCACTGCCAGCGAAATCTCGCGCATGCGCTCGTTGCCTTCGGGCTGGGCGAGGATCCAGCGGATCGAATAAGCGCCGTACAGGATGGCCATGACGGCGCAGGCAAGCGCAAAGATGAGGCCGGTCGACATTCTCGTTCTCCCTTGTTGCAGCGGGCGGGGAAGTCCAGCAAGAAAGCGGCGAATTCTAGCAGAACCGGCCACTCACCGGCCGTGCGTGCTCAGCGTTTTTCCAGCGCCGCGAAAGCCTCGTCCCGGACCTGCTCGACGCCCCCCGAGCCGCAGACCCGGCGGTGCCTGGGCGCGCGCGCATCGCCCGAGGCCGCCCACTGCGCGTAGTACTCGATCAGCGGCTGCGTCTGCGAATGGTAGATCTCGAGCCGCCTGCGAACCGTGGCCTCCTCGTCGTCGGCGCGCTGCACGAGCGGCTCGCCGGTGACGTCGTCCCGGCCTTCGGTTTTCGGCGGATTGAACCGCAGGTGATAGGTGCGGCCCGAGGCGAGGTGAACGCGCCGGCCGCTCATGCGCAGGATGATTTCCTCGTCGGGAACGTCGATTTCGAGCACGCAGTCGATCGCCACGCTCGCCTGCCTCATCGCCGCGGCCTGCGGCAGCGTGCGCGGAAAACCGTCGAACAGATAACCGTTTGCGCAATCGGGCTGCTTCAGCCGCTCGAGCACCAGACTGACGATGATGTCGTCGGACACCAGCTGTCCGGCATCCATCAGCCGCTTGGCGGCCATCCCCACCTCGGTGCCCGCTTTCGCCGCGGTGCGCAGCATGTCGCCCGTGGAAATCTGCGGAATGCCGAAGCGATTGCAAATGAACGTGGCTTGCGTGCCCTTGCCTGCCCCCGGCGGTCCCAGCAGGATCAGCCTCATGCCAGCATTTTACGTACCGAAGCGAGATCCTGCGGCGTGTCCACACCCGGTGGAATATTGCGCTCGGTCAACAGCACCGCAATCCGCTGGCCGTGCCAGAGCACGCGCAGCTGTTCGAGCTGCTCGATCGCTTCCAGCGGCGAGGGCGCGAGCGCGGCGTAACGCCCGATAAATCCGGCGCGATAGGCGTAAATGCCGACGTGCCGGTGGCATTCGGGCAACCCACCTCCACGCGCGTAGGGGATCGGCGCGCGGCTGAAGTACAGCGCATAGCCGTTCGCATCGAGCGCCACCTTGACGACGTTCGGGTTGGCGTAGGACGCGGCATCGTGAATCCGGTGGCACGCGGTCGCGACGCTTGCATCGCGCCGTCGCGCGAGTTCCGCAGCCACCTCCGAGATCAACGCCGGATCGATCAGCGGTTCGTCGCCCTGCACGTTGACGACGATCGCCTCGTCATCGAGCGCGAGCTTCGAGGCCGCTTCGGCAATGCGCTCGGTTCCCGAAACGTGCTCGGCACGCGTCATGACCGCATCGAATCCATGCGCCGCTACCGCCTCGCGAATGCGCTCGTCGTCGGTCGCGACGTGGACGCTGCGCGCGCCGCTCGCAGCCGCCCGCTCGCACACCCGCACGACCATCGGTTTGCCGCCAAGATCCGCGAGCGCCTTGCCCCGAAAGCGGGTCGAACCGTAGCGCGCTGGAATGAGGACGTGAAAGTCGGGCGGAACCGGCTCCGGCGGCGCCTTCCCGCCCGCCTTCGGGTCGCGCTTCGCCGCGCCTGCGTTCAGTCGACTTCCTCCTCGGGCGGAAGCTTGCGCGCATCCTCCTCCAGCATCACGGGAATCCCGTCCTTGACGGGATACGCGAGCCGGTCTGCGCGGCACAGAAGTTCTTCGGCTTCCTTCCGATAGACCAGCGGGCCCTTGCAGAGCGGGCATACCAGAATTTCGAGCAGCCGCGGATCGATTGCGCTCATCGGGTCCTCCGATCGCCGAGTTTCCTGAGCAGCCACTCGCCGAAGGCTGCATCCATGACCGCATTCACGGGCAGGACCCAATGATGCGGCTGTGCGAATCGCTTGCATTTTACCGCGTCCTTTTCGGTCATCAGCACGGGCGCGCCGTCTCCGAAATCCAGATCCGAGGCCTGGAACGGATGATGATCGGGGAAGGGGTGCGCCACGACGTCGATCCCGCAGCGACGCAATACGCCGAAGAAACGCCCGGGATCGCCAATCCCGGCCGCCGCGTGCACGCGCTGGCCGGAGAACGATTGCAGCTTGCGGCGCTCGCGCGCATCGGTCGCACAGTGCGCTTCGCTGCCGTGCAGCGTCATGCGAAAGCCCTGCACCATGTCGGTGTCGTGCGCAATCACCGCGCCCACCGATCGCAGCCGCGACACTGGCTCTCGCAGCGGGCCGGCAGGAAGGAACAGGCCGTTGCCGAATCCCCGGGAGTCGACGATCGCGATTTCCACGTCGCGCCGCAGACGGTAATGCTGCAGCCCGTCGTCGAGGATCACGACGTCGCACTCCCGATGCTGGGCGCGCAGCGCCGCGATCACGGCGACGCGGTCCGCGCCGACCCACACCGGACAGCCGCTGCGCCGCGCGAGCACGATCGGCTCGTCACCGACCTCGCGCGGATCGGAGGCGATGGTCGCGGCGCAGGGCGATTGCGCGGCGCCCCCGTATCCGCGCGATACGATGCCGGGAGACCAGCCCCTGGAGGCGAGAAACTCCGCGATCCAGAGCGCAAGCGGAGTCTTTCCCGCGCCGCCCGCGACCAGATTGCCGACCACGATCACCGGCAGCCCCGCATCGTGGCTCCGCAGGAGGCGCAGCCGGTAAAGCAATCGGCGCACCCGCACCGCCATCCCATACGCCGCGCCCGCGGGCCACAGCAGGAGACTCACGGCGCCGCGGCGGTACCAGTGGTTGGCGAGTGAAAAGTTCATGTCGCGCGCATCTGCGCCGATCCCGCCCGATCCCGGGTTCCTTCAGGTCTGCCGACTTGGCAGACTTCGCCAAGTCGGCAGATCGATGAACGGCCAGACCGGGCCCGGCGCAGGCATTCGAGCCGTGCAATTCCGGCAAGGGACCTAATTCGCCGGCCGCTCCGCGGTGAAGGCGATCTGCGACAGCCCGGCGAGGCGTGCCGCCTCCATCACCCGGACGACGGACTGGTGCGTCGCATTCGCGTCGGCGGTGATGATGATGATCGGCTCTTTCAGGTTGCTCGCCGCGCGCCGCAACTCGGCGGCAAACGGTTCTGCGCCGGCATAAGCGACCTGCACCTTGTTGACGGAGTACTCGCCCCGGGCGTTCACCACCACGCTCACTTCGTTGGCTCGCTCGGTCTGGCGCGTTGCATCGGCCGTCGGAAGATTGATCTGCAACTCGGTGTAGCGCGAATACGTGGTGGTGATCATGAGGAAGATCAGGATCACCATCATGACGTCGATCAGGGGCACGAGATTGATCTCGGGCTCCTCGCGGGCGCGGCCGCGCTGGAAGTTCACGCGCCCTTCCCGTCGCGCACCGGCAGCAGCGTGCCGATGTCGCTACGCTTGCCGTGCAGCAGGTCCGCGAGATGCGCCGCGTCCTGCTCCATCTGCACGATGAAACCCTCCACCTTGTTGCGGTAGTGCCGGTAGAAAATGAGCGAGGGCACGGAGATGCCGATGCCGAACGCGGTGTTGTACAGCGCGATCGAAATGCCGTGCGCGAGCTGCTGGGGGTTGGTTCCGGTCGGCGACTGCGAACCGAAGATCTCGATCATCCCGATCACCGTGCCGAACAGCCCGAGCAGCGGCGAGGCCGTGGCGATGGTGCCGAGCGTCGTCAGGAAACGGTCGAGATCGTGCGCCACGGCGCGCCCCGCTTCCTCGATCGCTTCCTTCATCACGTAGCGCGGGCTGCGGTGATTCCGCAGCGCCGCAGCGAGCACCACGCCGAGCGGCGAGTCCCGCGACAGGCGCTCGAGCGCATCGCGGGTCAGTCCGCCGCGCTGGTAGACCGCGATGACCTGCTCGAGCAACCGGGGCGGTCGGATCCGGACGTGGCGCAGCGAAATCGCGCGCTCGATGATCAGCGCTACGGCGATGACGGAGGCCGCGAGCAGCGGCCAGATGGGCCAGCCGGCGGCCTGGATGATCGAAAACAAGTGCGAACCCCGCGATCTGTCAAATGTGCGATCGGACTGCCGGCAATGTAGCAAAGTCGGGGAGGCAAATGCAGCGCCGGGTTCTTATCCACAAAACCTGTGGGTAAGTGTGTGGATTGTCGTTGGACAGACTCGATTGCCATTCTCCGCAGCGCTTCCGGGTTGGCCCTGATGAAAACTTCAGCAGCCGTTTACCCTCTGGAAACAGCCGCTTATGGCTAAGAATGGGGTTCCGCGGCGAATCCCTGCGTGGTAAGCGTCTATGCGGCGGCGCGTGTGGATTAAAGTAGCGCCTCGACAAATCCTGGGCACGCGCCTTGCAGCAGAGAATTCCCCCGGACGAAGCCCCCGACGCGCCGGTTCTGAGCGTCACCGAGCTCGCCCGCAGCGTGCGCGATTTGCTCGAGCGCCGCTTCCCCGTGTTGTGGGTCGCGGGCGAGATCTCGAACCTGCGTCCGGCCGGCTCCGGCCACCTGTATTTCATCCTCAAGGACGAGCAGGCGCAGGTCGATTGCGTGATGTTCCGGGGGCGCGCCGCGCTGCTCGACTGGGAACCGGGCGAGGGCCTGCGCGTCGAGGCGCGCGCGGTGGTGACGCTGTACGAGCCGCGCGGGCGCTTCCAGCTGAACGTCGAGACGATGCGCCGAGCAGGTCTGGGCCCGCTCTACGAGCGCTTTCTCAAGCTGAAGGAGAGGCTCGGACGCGAGGGCCTGTTCGATCCCGCGGCCAAGCGCCCGACGCCCGCGCACCCGGCCCGCATCGGAGTCGTCACCTCGCTTCAGGCCGCGGCGCTGCGCGACGTGCTGACGACGCTCGCGCGCCGCAACCCGTCGATTCCCGTCGTGGTGTATCCGGTCCCGGTGCAGGGCGAAGCTGCCGCGGAAAAAATCGCGCGCATGCTCGCGACCGCGAACGCGCGGGCCGAATGCGACGTGCTGCTTCTGGTGCGCGGCGGCGGATCGATCGAGGACCTCTGGGCATTCAACGAGGAAGCCGTGGCGCGCGCGATCCGCGCATCCGCCATCCCGGTCATCGTCGGCGTCGGCCACGAGACCGACACCACGATCGCCGATTTCGCCGCCGACCGACGCGCGCCCACGCCGACGGCCGCCGCCGAACTCGTCAGTCCCGCGCGCGCCGAACTGCTCGCGCGGGTGCTGGTACTGGCGGCGCGCGGCGCGCGCGAGGCACGCCGGCGCATCGAGTACGCGATGCAGAGCGTCGATTCCTTCGCGCGGCGCCTCGTGCATCCGGCCGAAAGGCTGCGCGCCTCGCACCA
Source organism: Betaproteobacteria bacterium RIFCSPLOWO2_02_FULL_66_14 (assembly GCA_001770475.1). Lineage (GTDB taxonomy): Bacteria > Pseudomonadota > Gammaproteobacteria > Burkholderiales > SG8-39 > 2-02-FULL-66-14. The sequence goes on from MERB01000050.1 coordinate 25,763, forward strand.
GCTGCTCGCGCAACTCGCGGCGCGGCTCGTATCCGCCGCGGGTCGGCGGATCGATGCGAGCGCAGCGCGCCTGGCACTGGCGCGCGCGGGCCTTCACGGCCTCGACCCCGGCGCGGTGCTCGCGCGCGGCTACTCGATCACGCGGGACGCGCAGGGTGTCGTGCTGCGCGATGCGGCGGGGCTGCGCGAGGATGACCGGCTGCGCACCACGCTTGCGCGCGGCAGCGTCGAAAGCCGGGTGCTCGCGAAGGGTCAGAACCCCGCCGGTTGATGAGGGAAACATGACGAACACGCCGATCGACCTGCGTTCCGACACCGTCACCCTGCCCTCGGCCGCGATGCGCGCGGCAATGGCGGCAGCACCCGTGGGCGATGATCAGTACGGCGAGGATCCGACCATGAACCGGCTGCAGGAGCGCGCCGCCGAACTGCTCGCCAAGGAAGCGGCGCTCTGGTTGCCGAGCGGAACCATGGCGAACCAGGTGGCGCTTCGCGTGCTCGCGCGTCCAGGGGACGACGTCGTGGTCAGCCGCGAATGCCACGCCGTGTGGCACGAGACCGGCGGCTCGGCCGCGAACGCCGGCGTGCAATTCACCGAAATCGGCGAACGCGGCACTTTCACTGCCGAGCAGTTCCTCGCCGCGCTCAAGCCGCGCGGCCATGTCATCTATCCGCCCACGACGCTCGTCGAAATCGAGAACACGCACAACCGCTCGGGCGGGGTGATTTTCCCGCAGGCCGAAGCCGCGCGCGTCTGCCGGGCCGCGCGCGAGCGCGGCGTCGGCGTGTACCTCGACGGCGCGCGGCTGTGGAACGCGGCCATTGCGTCCGGACGAAATGTCGCCGAGCTGGCGGCACCGTTCGACCTCGCCTCGGTCGCGCTCTCGAAGGGGCTGGGCGCGCCGGGCGGGTCGCTGCTGTGCGGATCGCGGGAGCTGATTCGATCGGCGACGCGCTACCGACGCATGGCGGGCGGCGCGATGCGCCAGGTCGGCTTTTACGCCGCGGCCGGGCTGTACGCGCTCGAACACAACCTCGAGCGCCTCGCCGAGGACCACGAGAACGCAAAGCGCATCGCACGGCGGCTCGCGCAGAGCCGCCGCGTGATCCTCGACCCGGACTCGGTGCACACGAACATCCTGGTCTTTCGCCTCCCGGAAGACGCGCCGGACGCGCCGACCGTGGTGGCGCGCGCCGCACGGAGCGGCGTGCTCGTCTACGCGTTCGA
>MERB01000050.1:26996-49153 GCA_001770475.1 Betaproteobacteria bacterium RIFCSPLOWO2_02_FULL_66_14
AACGATCCGCGCCGTGACGCACCTCGACGTCTCGCGCGGGCAGTGCGATCGCGCCGCCGGCGTGCTGCTCGAGATCGTCGAAGCGGGGAACTAGCGGCCCCGCGGCCCCGCGCCAAGGATCGAGATCCGCGCGAGTTCGATTTACCCCATCTCTCCGGTTTTTTAAAACGAGCGTTAAACGCTCGTTTCAAAAAAACCGGAGACCGGGGAAAGTCAAATTCGCACCGAACTCCAGTTGCAGGCGGCGGTTCTCACCCCGCCCGCGCCCCCAGCACCCTCGCGGCGCGCGCCACGTCCTTCGGTTTCACCCAGAGAATCGCACCGAACCGATCATTGCCGGCGGCGACCGCGTCGAGCGCGGTGACGTTGATCTTCGCCACGGCGAGCTTGCCGAGGATCGCGGCGATCGCGCCGGGCCGGTCCTCGCCCTGTACCAGGAACACCGTCTTGCGTGCCGAGAGCCTGAGTCCCGCGCGCTTGGCCGCCCTGCGGAACGCGGCGTCCTGAACGGGGACGAAATCCACCTGCGCGCCGCCGCGTTCCGGGAAGCCGGTGAACGCGAGCAAGTCGACGCCCTCCTGCTTCAGCGCATTGAGCAAGCCCGCGCCGGCGCCCGCCCGGTTCGAAACCTGCATCGAGTAATAACCCACCTTGCGAATCTTCGCTGCCATATCAGCCTCCTGTGCCCGCGGGGTGCGGGCCTATAATTCTGCTCCTGCCATGGGCCATCGGCTATCTCGAATCACCACGCGCACCGGGGACGCCGGAGACACCGGCCTCGGCGACGGCTCGCGCGTCGCGAAGGACACGCCGCGAATCCAGGCGCTCGGGGACGTCGATGAACTCAATTCGGCGATCGGTGTGGTGCTCGCCGAAGACCTGCCCGGGGAGGTGCGAGAGGCGCTGCTCGCGGTGCAGCAGGACCTCTTCGATCTGGGCGGCGAATTGTGCATCCCGGGTCACCGCATCCTGCGCGAGGCGCAGGTCGAACGCCTGGAAGCGCTGACGGCGGCGCAAAACGCGCGACTCGCGCCGCTCAAGGAATTCATCCTTCCCGGAGGCAGCCGCGCGGCGGCCGCGGCGCATCTCGCCCGCACGGTTTGCCGGCGCGCCGAACGCAGCGTCGTTACGCTCGGGCGCAGCGAGAGCGTCGGCGATCCGGTTCGCCAGTACCTCAACCGGCTGTCCGACCTGCTGTTCGTCCTGGGCCGGGTGTTGAATCGTTCGGCCGGGCGGGACGACGTGCTCTGGCAGCACAAACGCGGTTCGTGATGCGATCGTTCGCGATCGCTGCGCTGCTGCTGTGCGCGCCGGCGTCCTGGGCCGAGGACCCGGAGGCGGCGCCGCTTTTCAACCTCGTCACGCTCTCGGCGCAGGCCGAGCGCGAAGTGCACAACGACACGCTCTACGCAACGCTCGCGGCGGAAGCCGAAGGCACCGATCCGGCGCAACTCGCCGACGGCGTCAACCGCAGCATGCGGCGCGCGCTCGATCTCGCGGCGCAGGTACGCAGCGTTCAGGCGCGCTCGGGCGGTTACCAGACGGTGCCGGTATACGACAAGAACCGCGTCGCGCGCTGGCGCGTGCGCCAGGAACTGCGGCTCGAATCGACCGAGTTCGCGGCCGCGACCGAGCTGATCGGCAAGCTCCAGTCGAACCTCGTGCTCGCACAAATGGCGTTCGGTGTGTCCGGGGCGACGCGCCGGCAGGTCGAAAATGCGCTCATCGCAGAGGCGCTCGCCGCGTTCGAGGAGCGCGCGCGGATCGCGCGCGATGCGCTCAAGGCGAAGGGCTACCGCATCCGCGATCTCACCGTCTCCGGAGGCGGGAGCATCGCGCCGCGCGCCTTCGCGAGCCGCGCGATGGCGGCGGAAATCGCGGCGCCGGCGCTCGAGGCGGGAACGACGCGCATCGTCATGACGGCAAACGGAACGGTGCAGCTGCAATAAAGCATGCCGGCCCGCAAACCCGGATTGCGCGCGCTCGTGTTCGACGTGTTCGGCACGGTGGTGGATTGGCGCGGCTCGATCATCCGCGAAGGCCGCGCGCTGGGTCGCCGCAAGAAGCTCGAGATCGACTGGCCTGCGTTTGCCGATGGCTGGAGGGCCGGCTATCGCCCCGCGATGGCGCGCGTCCGATCGGGGGAGCTTCCCTGGACGACGATCGACGCGCTGCACCGAATGATCCTCGAGGATCTCCTGCGTCGGTTCCGGATCGACCGATTGAGCGGGGCGGAGAAGGACGATTTCAACCGCGCCTGGCACCGCCTGCGCCCGTGGCCCGACGCGCGCCGCGGGCTCGCGCGGCTGAAGCGCGGATTCACCATCGCGACGCTCTCGAACGGCAACGTCGCGCTGCTCGTCGACATGGCGAAGCACTCGCGCCTGCCGTGGGACTGCGTGCTCTCGGCGGAGCTGTTCGGGCATTACAAGCCGGACCCCGAAGCCTACCTCGGGGCGGCGCGCCTGCTCGGCCTGGCGCCCGGGCAGGTGATGCTGGTCGCTGCGCACAAGGACGATTTGCTGGCCGCCAAGGCTTGCGGCCTGCGCACGGCGTTCGTTCCCCGCCCGCTCGAATTCGGTCCGGACGCGCGCGTCGCCGTCCGCACCGAACGCGCGTTCGACGTCAACGCCCGCGATTTTCTCGACCTCGCGGCCCGGCTGCTGCCGCGAAGAACACACTAGGAGACCCCGTATGGCCGAAATCTCGATTCTCAACGTCGAAGCGCTGGGCAAACCGCTCGGCCAGTACTCGCACCTCGCGCGGGTGAAAAACGCTTCGGAGACGCTTTACATCGCGGGAATGCTTGCGCCGGGGAACGATTTCGACACCCAGTGCGGCGGCGTGTTCGAGCAGATCGGGAAAGCGCTCGCCTCGACCGGCGCGGGGTGGAAGAACGTCGTCCAGTTCACGACCTATCTCGTGCACTCGCAGGACATCCCGAAATTCATGGCCTGGAGGTTGCGTGAATTCCCGGGGCTTTTCCCGGACGGGAAGTACCCGCCCAACACGCTGCTCGTCATCGACCGGCTGGTGGGCGAACCCTACCTGATCGAGGTGCAGACGATCGCGGTGCTATAGGCACGGGAGTGCCTGCGGTTCGCCCGTGACCCCTCGCTCGGCGGGAGCGGCGCCACAGCTACGCCAAGACGCCTCAGGCTTCCTCGACGAAGACTTCCTCGCGCTTCTTCCGGAGCGCGGGCAGCGCGATGATCACGAGCAGGATCACCGAAGCGATGATGAATCCCGCCGAGATCGGCTTCTGGATGAAGGTCATCGGATCGCCGCGCGAAAGCAGCATCGCGCGCCGCAGGTTTTCTTCCATCAGCGGCCCCAGGATAAAGCCGAGGATCATCGGTGCAGGCTCGCACTCGAGCTTGACGCAGACGTAGCCGAGCAGTCCGAAGATTCCCATCAGTAGCACGTCGAACGGGTTGTTCGACAGGCTGTACACGCCGATCGCCATGAACACCAGGATCGACGGGTAGAGGATCCGGTAGGGCACCGTGAGCAGCTTGATCCACATCCCGATCAGCGGCAGATTGAGCACCACCAGCATCAGGTTGCCGACCCACATCGAGGCGATCATCCCCCAGAAGAGTTCCTTGCGTTCGGTCATCACCTGCGGTCCGGGCGCGATGCCCTGGATCATCATCGCGCCGATCATGAGCGCCATCACTGCGTTCGACGGAATGCCGAGCGTGAGCAGCGGAATGAACGAGGTCTGGGCGCCCGCGTTGTTGGCGGACTCCGGCGCCGCGACGCCTTCGATCGCGCCCTTGCCGAATTCGTGCGAGAACCTGGAAACCTTCTTCTCCAGCGTGTAGGCGGCGAACGAAGACAGCAGCGCACCCCCGCCCGGCAGGATGCCGAGGGCCGAACCGAGGAAGGTGCCACGCAGCACGGGTGCCCAGAGCCGCTTCCAGTCCTGCTTCGTCGGCCACAGGTGCGTGATCTTCTTCGTGAACACCTCGCGCGTGCCCTTGTCTTCCAGGTTGGTGATGATCTCGGCGAGACCGAACATCCCCATCGCGACCGTGACGAAACCGATGCCATCGGCCAGCTCGGAGATGCCGAAAGCGAAGCGCAGCACCCCTGAGTTGACGTCCGTGCCCACCAGACCGAGCAGCAGGCCGAGGATCACCATCGCGATCGCCTTGAGCAGCGATCCGTGGGCAAGCACCACCGCGGCAACGAGGCCGAGCACCATCAGCGAGAAATATTCGGCCGGACCGAATTTCAGCGCCACCTCCGCGAGCGGCGGCGCGAACATCGCTACGATCAGCGTTGACACGCAACCCGCAAAGAACGATCCGAGCGCTGCCGTCGCGAGCGCCGGCCCGGCCCGGCCCTGTCGCGCCATCTGGTAGCCGTCGAGGCAGGTCACCACCGAGGAGGATTCGCCCGGCAGGTTCACCAGGATCGCCGTGGTCGAGCCGCCGTACTGCGCGCCGTAGTAAATCCCGGCGAGCATGATCAGCGCGCCGATCGGGTTCAGGTTGAAGGTGATCGGAAGGAGCATTGCGATCGTCGCCACCGGACCGACGCCGGGCAGCACGCCGATCAGCGTGCCGAGCAGCACGCCGATCAGGCACATCAGCAGATTGAACGGGGAGAGGGCGACCCCGAAACCGAGCGCAAGATTCGCGAAGATTTCCATCTCGCGCCTACTCCATGAACGCCGGCCAGATCGGGAACGGCAGCGTCAGCCCCTTCACGAACACCAGTACCGAGAAAATCACCAGCACGACGTACAGGATCGTCACTTCCTTGAATTTGAATTCATGTCCGCCGAGGGCGCCGAGGTACACCAGCAGCGCCGTGGCGCCGACCAGACCGAGCGGTTTGAGGGTGTAGGCGAACGCGAGACACGAAAGCAGGATCATGATCAGCGGGCGGAAATGAAAGCTCGGCACTTTCGGACCTGCTTCGACGAAAGCGTCGATCAGCACCAGCGCTCCGAGCACCGCGAGGAGTCCGCCGAGCACGCTCGGGAAATACCCGGGGCCCATGCGCACCGCGCTGCCCATCTGATAATTGATCTGGGCCCAGAAGAGGAAGAAAAGGCCGAAGGCGATGAACATCAGCCCGGCCCAGAACTCCTTGGGTCCCTTGACCTTCATTCCTGCGCTCCCTTGTTTTCCGCCCTCTATGAGGCTCGCGGGAAAGTGTAGCATGCAGCCGCATGGCCTCCGCGAGCGCTCGATGCGCAGTTCTCCTCGCTGCGCTCGCCATGCTGGCGGCATCGGTCGCGGGCTGCAGCAAACCGCCGCGCGTGCAGACGCTCGCACCCGATGCGATCGTGCTCGCTTTCGGCGACAGCCTGACCTTCGGCACGGGAGCCAACGAGAACGAGAGCTACCCGGCGCAGCTTTCGATGCTCATCGGACGCAAGGTGGTGCGCGCCGGCGTTCCGGGCGAAGTGTCGCGCGAGGGACTGGCGCGGCTGCCCGAGGCGCTCGACGAACACCAGCCGCGGCTGGTTCTGCTGCTGCACGGCGGCAACGATTTCCTGCGCCGGCTGCCGCAGTCGCAGACCGCGGAGAATCTGCGCGCGATGATCCGTCTCGCGAAGAACCGCGGCGCCGATGTGCTGCTGATCGGCACGCCGGAGCCGGGAATCACGGTGACGCCGCCGGATTTCTACGCCGCCGCGGCGAAGGAATCCGGCATTCCGTACGAAGGCGCGGTGATCGGGAAAGTCCTCAGGAATCCGGCGGAGAAATCGGATTCGATTCACCCCAACGCGCAGGGCTACCGGCGGATCGCGGAGCGTGTTGCCGAGGTGCTGAAAAGCTCCGGCGCCCTCTGATCGCCGGCACGGGTCGCGAGCTCACGGCCGCCGCAGGAGCAATCCCGAGCGGCGCAGCCGCGCGTAATCCTCCGCGCGATCGACGTCCCAGACCTCGCGCAGTTCGCGCCAGGTCCAGCCGAGCTTGCGCAGGCGCCCGCGAGTCCCCGCCATCACGCCGGCGCTGCCCCACGCGATGCCGCGGAACAACGCCGCGGAACTTCGGCGCACCCCCACCAGCACGTAACCGCCGTCGTGTGCAGGCGAGAACACCGCATCCGCGCCGGAGGCCAGTTCGCGCTTCGCGCGCCGCAGGTCGGCGCTGCGCAGTGCCGGGCAGTCGCTGCCGAGGAGGATCGCGAGCGGCGCGCGCCGCAGCGCTCCCGCGAGCGCCCGGTGCATCCGCGTACCGAGATTGCCCCGGCTCTGGGCCCGCAGCGACACCCCGAGGCGCGCAGACAGGTCCTGGAAAAACGGGTGGCGCGCATTCGGTGCGCAGTGCAATTCGACTGCGCCCGCGTCCGCGGCGATCGCCGTGGCGAGCGCGCGCTCGATCAACTGCGAATACAGCCGTGCGCTCGCTTCGGCGCCGATTGCCGCCGCCAGGCGCGTCTTCACGCGGCCGCGAACCGGCGCGCGCGCGAACACGATGACGATCGCCTCAGGCCTTGAAGCGGTAGCGGCCTGCGAGCGCATCCGGACGGGTGCCGAGGAAGTAAGCCAGCCGCAGGCGCCACATGAGGACCACCGTTCGAAGCACGCCCTCGCGTTCCCAGCGCCGGCCCGAAGTCGTGACGCGCGCGTGCAGGCAGGCCGGCGCCGAGATGCGCTTGGCCTTTCGGCTGAATTCGATGTCCTCCATCAGCGCGATCGCAGGAAAACCTCCCACGGCATCGAAGGTTGCGCGGCTAGCGAACATCGCCTGGTCGCCGGTTGCGATGCCGCTCAGCCGCGAGCGCAGGTTCATGCAGAACGCCACCGTGGCAAGCAGGCGCGATCTGCCTTCGATGCGCACGTCAAAACGACCCCAGCCGTGCCTCCGGCTCGCCAGCGCGGCCTCGATCCGCCGCTCCGCTTCCGGCGGCAGGCGCGTGTCGGCGTGCAGAAAGACCAGCGCGTCGCCGCTCGCCGCCGCCGCGCCGCAGTTCATCTGGCTCGCGCGACCGCGGGGCGCGGCGAGCACGCGGTCGGCAAAGGGCGCAGCGAGCGCCGGCGTGCCGTCGGCGCTGCCCCCGTCGACCACCAGCAGCTCATGCCCGCGAGCGCGCAGCGGCGCAAGCGCCTCGAGCGCCGCCTCGATGCCGGCAGCCTCGTTCAATACCGGGACGATGATGGAGAGCTTCATTTCCGCAGGTCGTTCAGCGTCCAGTCGTACTCGAGGAAGGCGAGCGGCGCCCTGCCCTGCGCGATGAGCGAGCGGTGCGCGGGATCCCCGGCCAGCAACCTCGAGTACCGGGCGAAATACTGCTCGCGCGACTGGATTCCGCGAACTCCGCGCGACCAGTCGTCCTTGAACCAGTCGAAGATCTTGGAGACTTCGAGACGGTCGTTGGCAAAGCGGTTGCGCGTGGCATCGGACAGAAAGCGCTCGGCCTGCTGCTCGAGCTGGGCGTCGAGCCGATCGCCCACGTAGGCCTCCTCACGCAGCATCGGGCAACCGACCGAGGCGCAATTCAACGCGAAATGCACCCTCGGATCGTCGTAGGCGCCGGGCTTGCGAAGCCTGTCGTGCTCGATGCCGTCGAGCGAGAACTTGCGGTCGAACAGCGTGAAGAACTCGTCCTTGAACGGATTGCCGAACAGCTTGCCGAAATCCCAGATCGACTGGAGTCTGGGATACCGGGTGAGGATTTTCTCCGCGGTGAAGGCGTTGTAGGCGTTGATCAGGAACGCCATGCGCTGCGGCTGCGCCCAGGCGTCGAACTCCTTTTCGCTCACCGCGGAGAGGCTGGCGAGGTACGCCTTGAGCGCAGCGCGGTTCTTCGCGAGGCCCGCGTAATCCACCTGCGACGCCTTGCCCTGCGAAATGACGACGACGTGCTTTTTCAGCAGCGCATCCCAGGCTTTGTGCGCCGGATCGAAACCCTGCGCCAGGGCCGCCGGGGAGAACGCAAGCAGCGCGATGAGCGGCCGAAGCATCAGCGCATCCACGCGTGGAGCCGCTCGAGCATGCGCAGCACGCCCTGCGGCGCATGCGCTTTTTTCCACACCCCGGCCGCGTACTTGTTCGCCTCCGCGAGCGTCGGATAGATGTGAATGGTTCCGAGAACCCCGTTCAGACCGAGTCCATGCCGCATGGCGGAGACGAACTCCGCGATCAGGTCGCCGGCATGCTCGCCCGCGATCGTGACTCCGAGAATGCGATCCTTGCCCGGCACCGTCAATACCTTGACCATCCCGTGCGCGGCCTCGTCCGCGATCGCGCGGTCGAGGTCGTCGATGCCGTAGACCGAGACTTCGCAGGGTATGCCCCGCTCCTTCGCCTCCTGCTCGTTCAGGCCGACGCGCGCGACTTCCGGGTCCGTGAAGGTCGCCCAGGGGATGACGCTGTAATCGGCGCGAACCGTCCTCAGCCAGCCGAACAGCGCATTGACCGACGCATACCAGGCCTGATGCGCGGCGGTGTGCGTGAACTGGTACGGCCCCGCGACGTCGCCGCAGGCGTAGATGTTGGGATAGATCGTCTGCAGCGATTCGTTCGTCTCGATGGTGCGCGCGCGGGTCAGCGGAATTCCGAGTTCCTCGAGCCCGTAGCCCGTCGTGTTGGCGACCCGTCCGACCGCGCAAAGCAGCGTGTCGAACTCGATCCGCACTTCCCGGCCTTCCCGTTCGCACAGCAGCACTTTCCGACCGTCTTCGAGCAGAAACTGCTTTGCCCGGTGGCTCGTCAGCAGGTCCACGCCGTCTTCGCGAAAGCGCTGCGCGACCAGTTCCGAGAACTCCGGGTCCTCGCGCGGCAGGATCCGCGGCAGCATCTCGACCTGGGTCACCTTCGATCCGAACCGCGCGAACGCCTGCGCGAGCTCGCAACCGATCGGCCCGCCGCCGAGCACCACCAGCCGCGGCGGCAGCGCGCGAAGCCCCCAAATCGAGTCCGAGGTCAGGCAATCCATCCGATCGATTCCCGGAATCGGCGGAACGAACGGCCGCGCACCGGCGGCGATCACGATCGAACGCGTGGTGAGGCGCCGCGTCGCGCCGTCCGCCGTCTTCACCTGCACTTCCCACGGCGTCACGATCTTCGCCTCGCCCTGCAGGCACTCGACGCCGAGGCCGGTGTAGCGCTCGATCGAATCGTGCGGCTCCACGGTCCGGATCACGCGCTGCACGCGCTCCATCACGTCCGCAAACTCGAATTCGACGTTGGCGGATTTCAATCCGAAGTCGCGCGCCCGCCGGATCGTGTGCAGCACGCGCGCGGACTTGATCAGCGCCTTCGACGGCACGCACCCCGTGTTGAGGCAGTCACCGCCCATGCGGTGCTTCTCGACCAGGGTCACCTTCGCCTTGACTGCGGCCGCGATGTAGGCGCTGACCAGCCCTGCCGATCCCGCCCCGATCACGACCAGATTGCGATCGAACGCGGCGGGCTTGCGGGCCGACCAGCGCGCGTAGACACGCCTTGCCTTCACCGCGTCCACGATTTTCTTCGCGATCAGGGGAAACACGCCGAGCAGCACGAACGCGCCGACCAGGCCCGGCGAGAGAATTCCGGACGGCGACTCGATCGCGGCGAGCTGCGTGCCGGCGTTCACGTACACGACCGTCCCGGCGAGCATGCCGAGCTGGCTGACCCAGTAGAACGTGCGAGTGGCAATCGGCGTCAACCCCATCGCAAGATTGATGACGAAGAACGGCACCGCTGGAATCAGCCGCAGCGTGAACAGATAGAACCCGCCGTCCTTTTCGATCCCGTCGTTCACCGCGCGCAGCGGCTGGCCGAACCGCTGCTGAACCCAGTCGCGCAGCAGGAACCGGGACGCGAGAAACGCGAGCGTGGCTCCGATGGAGGACGCGAAGGACACGATCACCGTGCCCCAGAGCAGACCGAAGAGCGCGCCGGCGACGAGCGTCATGATCGCGGCCCCGGGCAGCGAAAGCCCGGTCACCGCGACGTACACGGCGAAAAACGCAGCCGCCGTTTCCCAGGGACGGGCGGCGTGAAACGCCTGGATCGCGGCGTGCTGCGCCTTGATCTGCTCGAAGCTGAGGTAGCGGTGACCGCCGAGCGCGAAGAACGCCGCGGCGAGCGCCACGATCGCGATCAGGACCATCAGCCTGGACCGGCTCATGCCCGTTCCCTTGTCTGCCGCGCCGAATTTGCCGCCGGCGCACCGCGGGTCACGCGGCCTGCTTCACCGCGATCGGCCGATCGGAGCGCGAGGCGAGGCCCATAGCGTAGCGCGGTCCGAGCGCGATGCGCGAGTAATACGATGCGTACGCGTCCGATCCCGGCGGCCAAAGCCCGAGAAACTGCTCGATCCATGCCGCGTGATCGTAGTGAATCGCGTGGGCCTCGACGTGCAGTCGCCCCGGGCGTGCGGCGTACAACGCGCCGCGGCGGGGGCGCACCGAGATCCGGGTCGCGACGCCGAACCGGGTGTTCTCGAAATTCGGCATCCCTGCGGCACCGTTGTTGACGATCGCGCCCGCCGTGCCGAGCGACTGCAGCACCGGAAGGCAGGTGTGGCTCGAGGCGAAGACGCGCACTGCGGCGCGGGCCAGCGAGTCACGCGCCGCAGCGCGCCCCCCGGACGTTGCGAGCCGCTCCTGCGAAAACCCCCATCCGGCGAGCGAATCGGCGTCGCCGTGCACGAGGGCGATGCGTTCGCCCGCCACGGTTGCGACGCGGAACATCGGCAGGCGGCCGAGTGCGCCAAGCGCAGCCGGGTGTGCGCGCGCCGCCGCGCGCAGCCGCTCGATGATGCGATTGGATCTCGCCACCTCGGCGTCGCCCACCCACTCCGGGTAGCCGCAGCCGCATCCGGCGGTGGCGTCCGGATCGGCGAGTTCGGTCTCGACGTTGCCGCGCGTCGCCGCGTGCAGGTGAACTGCACGCTCGATCGAATCGAACAGCGCAGGGTCGGCGTCGAACCAGTGGAAATCGCCGTTGAACACGAGCTGCTTCGGTTCCGGCTCGGCATCGAACAATTCGAGCAGGCCGGCGAGCGCGAAGCGATTGCCGTACAGTCCGCCGGCCACCCACAAGGTTTCGACCTCCGGCGCCGCGGCGGCCGCGAGCGCCGCCGCCCCGTAGCGGTACTGCACCGGACAACTGCGTCCCGGTCCCGGACCCTCAGCCACTGAGCGCTCCGCCGCAGGAAGAACCTTGGCCTGCGGTGCAGCCGTAGCAATGGTCGCGAACGGCGATCGCCCGGCCGGAAAGATCGCGGCCGATGAGATCCGAAACGTGGGGTCGGCGCACCCCCGGCAGCTCGAGCGGCAGGCCGAGCATCTGGTTGAAATCGCAATCGTAGACGTAGCCCTGCCAGTCGACCGAGACGAGCGTGCGGCACATCACCGATTCGAGATTGCCGTCGCTGTGCGCATCTTTCAGCAGCGTCATGTAGCGGTCGAACTGGCCTTTCGACACCAGCGTCGAGCCGAAGCGCTGGATCGGCATGTTGGCCAGGGTAAACAGCCTGCTGAACACGATGCCGTGACGCTCCTTGAGAACGCGGCGGTAGTCGTCCTCGAGCGGCCCCTGCGGCGGGGGCAGGGTCGGTCCCTGCGGGTTGTAGACCAGGTTGAGCGGCAGTCCGCTGTCCTCGCGTCCGTAGCCGAGCGCATTGAGGCGCCGGAGCGCACGCAGGCTCTTTTCGAACACGCCCCTGCCGCGCTGGCGCTCGACGTTTTCTTCGAGGTAACAGGGCAGCGACCCGACGACCTCGACCTTCTGGCCGGCGAGGAACTCGGCCAGCCCCTCCTGCCCCGGCTCCTCGAGGATCGTGAGATTGCACCGGTCGATGACGTGCACGCCGAGTTCGCGCGCGCGCAGCACCAGGTCGCGGAAGTTCGCGTTCAACTCGGGCGCGCCGCCGGTGAGATCGAGCTGGCGCACGCCGCAGACTTCGAGGCAGGCGAGCACGTCGGCAATCGTCTCGCGCGACATCGATTCGGTCCGGTTGGGACCCGCGTTGACGTGACAATGCACGCAGCTCTGGTTGCAGCGGTAGCCGAGATTGACCTGCAGCGTTTCGACGCCGCGCCGCGAGATCGGCGGGAACCCGAACCGGCGCATCAGCGGGAGCGTGGCGTGCATGGCGTCCTTTGAGATCGTCTGCCGGAGGATGCTCAGTCGCGCGGCGACGGCCGTACCTTACAGCGTTCCGGGCGCCGGATTCACAGCGCGCCGGGCGTGCCCGCGGTCCAATCCTCGTAGGCGCCGAGCAGGCGCTCGCTCGTGCGTCGCAGGCTCTGCGACAGCATCAGGACCAGTTCCATCAGTATTTTCGCCCCGAGCATCGGCTGCTCGACGATGATGCGCGCCAGATTCTCGCGGTCCAGCGCCGCGACCAGCGTCGGGGCGACCGCGACGCAGGTGGCGAAGCGCGGCGCACCGTCGATCATCGACATCTCGCCCAGCGTGCGTCCCGGTTCGATCAAGGCGATCGCGCGCGGCTCGCCGGCGCGGTCGCGCTTGCGGACTTCGACCTGGCCCTCGATCAGCATCAGCATGAAATCGCCCGCGTCGTCCTCGCGCAGCAGTTCGACGCCCGCATCGGCGCGGTAGACCTTCATGAAGTGGGCAAGCAGGCGGACTTCCGACGGGGAAAGATGTTCCAGCAGGGCACAACGCGGGATCAGCGCATGGAGCTGCGGCGAAAACTGCGTCGCGTCCCCGAGGGGCTCGAGGTGCGCCAGCGGCTTCGGGCCGTCGTCCATGCGCGAGCAATTATGCCCCAAGCAGCCAGACAACGGTCGCGACCCAGCCGAGCGCCGAACCCGCGAGCAGCGGATCGCGCAGCAACTCGTCGGCCGGATCGCCGCCCCCGCCGCGATACTGCAGCCGGTAGAGGTAACGAAAGGTGCCGAGCAACACCCACGGCACGGTCAGCACGAGCTGCGTCGTGCCGTGCAGCGTGGCGGTGTCCGAGGAGACGGTGTAGAGCGCATAACAGATGATGGTGCCGCCTGCGCACAGCATCACCGCACCGTCGAGAAACGCGCGACTGTACTCGTCGAGCACCGCGCGGTGGCGGCCGGCCTCCGCTTCCAGCGCTTCCAGTTCCGCGCGGCGTTTTCCGAATCCGAGCATCAGGGTGAGGAGCAGGCCGCACAGCAGCAGCCAGTTCGAAGGTTCGATTCCGATCCCCACGGTCCCCGCGAGCAGCCGAAGCATGAACCCGGCGGCGATGATGAACACGTCGATGACCGGAACGCGCTTGAGACCGCGCGTATACGCGACGTTGATCGCGAGGTACGCGGCGACGATTCCCGCGGAGATCGCACCGAGCGTACCTGCCGCTCCAAGCGCAGCCAGCGCGAGCAGGATGGCCGCGCCGACCGCCTCGCGAGCGCCGAGCGCCCCGCTCGCCACCGCTCGAGTGCGCTTGAGGGGATGATTGCGGTCCTCCGGCGCATCGATCGCATCGTTGTACGCATACACGGCGCTCGATGCGAGGCAGAAGGCGACCGTCGCCGTCAGCGCCGCGGCGATCATCGTGGCGTCGTCCCAGACGTGCGCGAACAGCAGTCCCGTGAGCACGAAGCCGTTCTTGGTCCACTGCTGCGGCCGCGCCAGCTCCAGGAATGCGCCGAGGCGGCTCATCCGGGGAAATAGCGTTCGAAGAAATAGCATCGACCGACCGGCAGATAGCGCGGGATCCGGTAATAGCGCTCCCGCACCGGTTCGAGGACCTGCCTGCGATAGGCGTCGAAATCGAACCCGCGGCCGCGCACGGCATAGAAGGTCACGCCCGCGAGTGCCACCGGGACGACCTCGACCTCGCGGAAAAAACGCCGGTAGTCGTCGCTGTCGGGCGGTGAGCGCCGCAGGACGAGCAGGTTCCGGCCGGCGTAGCTGCGCCAGTCGGTGAGGATGTCGTCGTGCCGCGCGTGCGACGAACCGCCGCCGAAGACCGGAACCTCGCGCCTGCCGTGGTAGGCGAGCGTCGCGGCAGACGGATAGCTGTCCGCGGCGAGCGCGTAGCCGCCCAGTTGCGGTGCGAGCGCATCGAGCAGCGCGGGTGCGCGGGCGTAGAACACGAGACCCGGGTACAGCCGAGTATCCTTCCACGCGGCGAGCGGCACCGCGGCGAGAACCGCGGCGAGCGCGACGTGGACCAGGGCGAAGACTGCGTAGATGCGAACGACGGCGGCCAAACGCGCGCGCGTCGTCACCAGCGCGAGCGTGACGACCAGCGCCGGAAGGAACGACTGCAGCCAGTGCAGGCCGATCCGCTTCACCGGCGACAGCAGCGCAAAGACGACGAGCGGCAGCAGCCAGGCGAGCAGCAGCGCGCGTCCCAGGCTTCCCGCTTGCGGTGAAAGCACCTCGCGCCGCTCGCGCCAGACGATCCAGAGCATCGGCGCCGCCAGATAGGCGAGCGACGCGGCGTACAGCAGAGGCGTCGTGACCGACCAGCCGGCGTCGTCGTGCCGGTTGATCGCGTTGAACATCACGTTGCTCCAGCAGGCGTTGTAGTTCCAGTAGAGATTGGCCAGCGCCGCCGGAAGCGCGCCTGCGATGACGAGGCCCGCCGCGGACCAGCGCCGGGCCTGCACCGCCCAGGCGAGATACGCCAGCCCGAGCAGCACCGCGAAATACTTCGACAGGAACGCAAGCCCGAGCAGCGCTCCACAGGCGAGGAACATCGGCGCCGAGTCCCGCTGCACCGCGCGCAGGAATACAAGCAGCGAGGCGACCGAGAACACCAGCAGCGGCGCATCGGTCGTGACGAGGGCGTTCCAGAGGTTGATCGGCAGCAGCAACACCGCGAGCGCCGCGAGGTCTGCGGTGTCCGCGTCCGTCCCGAGCCAGCGCCGCAGCGCGCCGCGCACCGCGAAGGCAAGCACCGCCGGCGCGAGCGTCGCCGGAAGCCTCGCCACCCAGTCGGCGTCCGACAACGCGACGAGCGGCGCGAGCCACCAGCCGATCATCGGCGGATGGTCGTAGAAACCGAGGTCGGGTTTCCGGCCCCACAGCACGAAGTAGGCTTCGTCTGCGGTCATCGGCAGCGAGGCCGAGAGCCAGAGGCGGAATGCGAGCGTCGCCGCGAGGCCGACGAAAAACCAACCCCGCGGCGTCAGGCGGATCACGCGCGGCGGCCCCTGGCCTTGCGGCGCCGGGTCCGAACCGCCTCGGCGAGCGTCTCGAGCACGCCGGTCGAGTCGTCCCATCCGAGGCAGCCGTCGGTGATGCTCTGTCCGTAGCGCGGCGGACGGCCGGCTTTCAACTCCTGGCGGCCTTCGACCAGGTTCGACTCCACCATCGCGCCGACGATGCTCGCGGCACCCGCGCCGAGCTGTGCCGCGACCTTGCGCGCAACGTCGACCTGGCGCCGGTAATCCTTCGTGGCGTTGGCATGCGAGAGGTCGATCATCAGGCGCTGCGGGAGTTTTGCGCGGCCGAGTTCGGTGCACGCGGACTTCACGCTCGCCGCATCGTAATTCGGCTGCCTGCCTCCGCGCAGGATGATGTGGCAATCCTCGTTGCCGCGCGTTTCCACGATCGCGACCTGTCCGCTCTTGTGCACCGAGAGGAAATGATGCCGCTGGCGCGCCGCGAGGATCGCGTCGACGGCGATTCTCACGTTGCCATCGGTGCCGTTCTTGAACCCCACCGGCGCCGACAGCCCGGAGGCGAGTTCCCTGTGCACCTGGGATTCAGTGGTGCGCGCGCCGATCGCGCCCCAGGACACGAGATCGCCGATGTATTGCGGCGAAATCACGTCGAGGAATTCGCAGCCGGCCGGCACTCCGAGCCGGTTGATGTTGACCAGCAGGTCGCGGGCGATGCGCAGTCCCTCGTTGATCCTGAAACTGCCATTCAGGTACGGGTCGTTGATCAGGCCCTTCCAACCGACCGTGGTGCGCGGCTTTTCGAAGTACACGCGCATCAGGAGTTCGATCTCGGCGTCGAAGCGTTCGCGCACGTCGCGCAACTTTTCCGCGTACTCGATCGCGGCCGCGGAATCGTGGATCGAACACGGTCCCATCACCACCAGCAGCCGGTCGGAACGGCCGTGAAGGATTTCGCGCACCCTCCGGCGCGTGTCGACGACCAGCTTCTCGGCGGGCGTGCCCTGAATCGGAAAAAACCGGATCAGGTGTTCCGGGGGCGGCAGCGGAACGATGTTCTCGATGCGCTCGTCGTCGGCGAGCGAGGTCTTGTCCGCGGGAACCGGGGAAAGGTAGTTGTCGGTCGGTGTCGTCATCTGCGGTCTCGGGTCGGTCCAAAAAAAAACCGCCAGGCATTGCTGCGCTGGCGGCTTTGCGGGATGCGTCGGCGTGCGGCTAACCGGTCCCTTCCGCCAGCTGGCAGGGGAAGTGAAAGAAGAAAAACGCGAACCGGGTCGCCATGCGGAGGCGATATTAGCACCGGCATGCGGCGGTGGCGAGCACCCGGCGGCTAGACATAGGCGAGCAGGCGGCCGCAGGCGATCACGGAGATCCACAGCACCAGCGAGGCGGCGGCCGACGCGCGCACCAGAGGTGGCGGCATGGCGTCGAGGTCCCATTGCGCTGCGCCGCGCCCGGTGGCCAGGTGGTAGGCCGCGGCATTGGTCCCGGCGACGAAAATCAGGGAGATTTTGAGCGCGAAGACGGGGCTCTGGATGAGTTCGCTCGCGTGCGCGACGAACATGGCAAGCCCGCTCGGCACGATGAGCGCGAAACTGGCGGCGGTCCAGGGCAGCACGTGCGCGGCGAGCCGGCGCAGCGGAATCGAACGCGACAGCCCGAGCAGGCGCAGGTCGAACACCGCGATCGAACCGAACAGCAGCGCGACGCCGACGAGGTGCACGGTTTCCACGGCCGGGTACAGCCACAGCCACTGCCGCATGGCCTGGCCGAGCGCGCTCATCTCGATCGCGCCCATCGGCGCCACGCGCTACCTCAACTCGACCGTGCGACCGCCCGCGGTGATGCGCTCGGCGCGCATCTCGCCGCGTTTTTCGCGGTTCGCATAGCCCTCCACCGCGACGTTCGCCCCTGGAGCGAGCGCCTCGCGCGGCAGGCCGCGGTTTTCCATGCGCGAGGGCGGTGCGAGCACGCACAGCCAGCGCTCGCCGGCCGCCTCCAGGCGGATGAAACCGTGCGGGTGCTCGTAACCCGATTCGAGGATCCGGCCGCTGAGTTTCAACAGCCGGGTCGAATCGTATTCGCTCCAGCCATGGTGCGCGGTCGCCAGCAGCGGGGCGAGGCCGATTGCGGCCAGCAGCAAACGGCGTTTCATGGTGCGCTCCTCCTCCTGAGCCAGTCGCGCAACGCAAGCCCGGTGCCGAACTCCCAGGGCCGCAGTTTTCCGGGTGCGATGCGCCGGTAGTCGAGCAGTTCCTCGTTCAACCGGAGTTCGCCGGCCGCCGGCACGTGGTAGGCGATGATGAGTTCGTTGCGCCGCTCGAAGGGATACAGTCCGACGAGTTCGCTCGACAGCGCTTCGAGCGAGAGTTCCTCTTTCACTTCGCGCACCACCGCGGCCTCCGGCGTCTCGCCCTTCTCCACGAAACCCGTGATCAGCCCGAACATCTTCTCGGGCCAGTCGCGATTGCGCGCCAGGATCACTCCACCCTCATGCTCGACGATCGCCGCGACCACCGGCACCGGATTGTCCCAGTGAACGAAGCCACAGGCGCAGCCAAGACGGGCGGCGCCGCCGTACTCGCCTGCGGCGAGCGGTTGCGCACAGCGCGGGCAGAACTTAAAGGCGCTGCTCAACCCAGGCCCTGACCGAGGCGAGCGCCGCGGCGAGCCGGGCGGGGTCGTTGCCGCCGGCCTGCGCCATGTCGGGCCGGCCGCCGCCCCTGCCGCCGACCTGCTGCGCGACGAAATTGACGAGATCACCGGCCTTGACGCGGGCCGTGAGGTCGGAAGTGACTCCGGCAATCAGCGAGACCTTGCCGCCGTCTGCCGTACCTAAAACGATCGCCGCGGACCTAAGCCGCTGCTTCAACTGGTCCATCGTGTCGCGCAGCGCCCTGGCGTCCGCGCCCTCGAGGGCGGCGGCGAGCACGCGCGCGCCCTTCACCTCCACCGCCTGCCCTGCGAGGTCCTCGCCCTGCGAGGCGGCGACCTTCGATTTCAGGCGCGCGAGTTCCTTCTCGAGCGCCCGCTTATCCTCAAGCAGGCCGCAGACCGCTTTCTCCACCATTCCCGCGCCCGGCTGCGCCCGCAGGTGTTTCGCGATTTCCTGGAACTCCTGCAGCCGGGAATTCATCATCGCGAGCGCCTGGCCGCCGGTGGTGGCCTCGACGCGGCGCACGCCCGCGGCGACGCCGCCCTCGGAATAGATCTTGAATACGCCGATGTCGCCGGTCCGCGCGACGTGGGTGCCGCCGCAGAACTCGCGCGAGCTGCCGATGTCGAGGACCCGGACCTCGTCGCCGTACTTTTCGCCGAACAGCATCATGGCGCCGGATTTCCTCGCGTCCTCGAACGGAAGAATCTGCGCCCGCGTCGCGACGTTTTGCAGGATTTCGCCGTTGACCAGTTGCTCGACGCGGAGGATTTCCTCGTCGCTCAAGGGCCGGTCGTGGGAAAAATCGAAGCGCGTCTTGTCCGCATCGACCAGGGAGCCCTTCTGCTGCACATGCGCGCCGAGCACGTCGCGCAGCGCCTTGTGCATGAGGTGCGTCACCGAGTGATTGCGCATGGTCCGCTCGCGCCGCGCCGCCTCGACCCGCGCCTCGACCGTGTCGCCCACCTTGAGCGCGCCGGTCCTGAGCATCCCGTGATGACCGAAGACCTCCGCCTGGATCTTCTGCGTGTCCTCGACCGCGAAGGTTCCGGCCGTGCCGGCGATCTCGCCGCGATCGCCGACCTGGCCGCCCGACTCCGCGTAGAACGGGGTCCGATCGAGCACCACGGTGCCCGCATCGCCGCTCTTCAGGGACTCGACCGGCGAGCCTTCGCGGTACAGCGCGACGACGGTAGCGCCGAGCCCGAGCGTGTCGTAGCCGCGAAAATCCGTCTTCTTCCCGTCATAGTCGAGATCGACGGCG
The DNA here is from genome assembly GCA_001770475.1 of Betaproteobacteria bacterium RIFCSPLOWO2_02_FULL_66_14. Lineage (GTDB taxonomy): Bacteria > Pseudomonadota > Gammaproteobacteria > Burkholderiales > SG8-39 > 2-02-FULL-66-14. Next base: position 45,951 of record MERB01000050.1, read on the forward strand.
GTGGTGAACCGGTGCGCCTGGCGCGCGCGCTCGCGCTGCGCCTGCATCGACGCCTCGAACCCGGCCATGTCGATGAGCACGCCGCGTTCGCGGCAGATGTCGGCGGTGAGGTCGACCGGAAAACCGAACGTGTCGTAGAGCCGGAATACCGTGTCGCCGTCGATGAGCTTCTCGCCGGAGGCGAGCGTCGACTCGAGCAGCGTCATGCCGTTCTCGAGCGTCTCGGCGAAACGCTCTTCCTCGAGCTTCAGGATCTGCGCGGCGCGATCCTTGGCCGCGGTGAGTTCCGGATACGCCGCGCCCATGGCGCGGTCCAGGGCTTCGACCACGCGGTGAAAGAAGGGGCGCTTCTGGCCCAGCTTGTAGCCGTGGCGGATCGCGCGCCGGACGATCCGGCGAAGCACGTAGCCGCGCCCTTCGTTGCCCGGGATCACGCCGTCGACGATGAGAAAGGCGCAGGCACGGATGTGGTCCGCGATCACGTTGAGCGAGGGATCGTTGCGGTCGCGGCAGCCGGTCTCGCGTGCCGCCGCAGCAATCAGGTCCTGGAACAGGTCGATCCGGTAATTCGAATGCACGCCCTGCAGCACCGCCGCGAGGCGCTCGAGGCCCATCCCGGTATCGACCGAGGGCCTGGGCAGCGGATGCAGCGTGCCGGCCTCGTCGCGGTTGAACTGCATGAACACCAGGTTCCAGATCTCGATGTAGCGGTCGCCGTCGGCGTCCGGGGCCCCGGGCGGTCCGCCCGCGATGCCGGGCCCGTGATCGTAGAAGATTTCGCTGCACGGGCCGCAGGGCCCGGTGTCGGCCATCTGCCAGAAATTGTCGGACTGGTATTTCTGCCCGCCGGGCTTGTCGCCGATCCGCACGCAGCGCTCGGGCGGCACGCCGATCATCCGCGTCCAGAGGTCGAAGGCCTCGTCGTCGGTCTCGTAGACCGTGGTCCAGAGGCGATCGGCCGGCAGTCCGTAGACCTTGGTCAGCAGTTCCCAGGCGAACTGGATCGCCTCGCGCTTGAAATAGTCGCCGAAGGAGAAATTGCCGAGCATCTCGAAGAACGTGTGGTGCCGCGCGGTGTAACCGACGTTCTCCAGGTCGTTGTGCTTGCCGCCGGCGCGCACGCAGCGCTGCGAGGTGGCGGCGCGCAGGTACGGCCGGCGCTCCTTGCCGAGAAACACGTCCTTGAACTGAACCATGCCCGAGTTGGTGAACAGCAGCGTCGGGTCGCTTGCCGGAACCAGCGAGCTGGAAGCGACGGCAGTGTGGCCCTTGGAGCGAAAGTACTCGAGGAAGCGCGCGCGGATGTCGTTGGAGTTCATCAGGGCGCCATTCTAATGGAGGCCGCTCGGTTGCCGGCTCTCGCGGCGGCGCCTGGACGTCGCACCGGGCCCTGTATAATCCATTTGCCGCGAAGTTCCATCCGCAACCGTCCAGGATCGCAGTCACTCCGATGTCTCAGCAAGGGCGCGCAGTCATCCTCGTCGTCGACGACGACGAGGACATTCGAAACCTGCTCGAGACGACGCTCAAGAGCCGCTACGAGGTGAAGCTTGCGGCCAGCGGGCGCGAAGCGCTGAACCTGGCGGAAACCGATCCCAAGCCGGACCTGATCCTGCTCGACATCCACATGCCCGCGATGAGCGGCCACGACGTCTGCGCTCGGCTCAAGTCGAACCCGGTGCTGGCGCCGATTCCGGTCATCTTCCTCACGGCGCTCACCGACACGCGCGACGAACTGAAGGGGTTCGAGCTGGGCGCGGTGGACTACATCACCAAACCGGCGAGCGGCGCGCTGGTCACCGCGCGCGTGCGAACGCACCTTTCGCTCTACGACCAGCGCCGGGCGCTCGAGGAGGAAATCCGGCAGCGCACGCAGGAACTCTATGCAACGCGGCTGCAGATCATCCGGCGCCTCGCCCGCGCCATGGAATACCGCGAAGGCGGGCTCAGCCATCGCGTGATGCGGGTGAGCCATTACGTCCGGATGTTGGCGAAGGAAATGGGCGTTGACGACGACACCGCGCGGCTGATGTTCGAGGCCGTTCCGCTCTACGACATCGGCAAGATCGGCGTGCCCGATTACATCCTGCGCAGCGCGGACCGCCTCAACAAGATCGAGTGGCAGGAGATGCGCCGCCACCCGGAAATTGGCGCGGAAATCATCGGCGAGCAGCGGGACCCGCTGCTATCTTTGGCACGCCTCATGGCGCTGCATCACCACGAACGCTGGGACGGGACCGGCTATCCGGGCCGCCTGGCGGGAGAGCGGATTCCGCTCTCGGCGCGCATCCTTGCGCTTGCCGATGCCTTCGAGGCCATGACCGCGACCCAGCGGCACCGGCGTCCGATCGCACCGCGCGAAGCCGCGGCGCAACTGATCCAGGATTCCGGCAAGCAGTTCGACCCGCGCGTGGTCGCCGCGTTCCGCGCCATGCTGCCGCAGTTCGAAAAGATCATCACCACTTACGACGACGAACTCGAAGGCATTCACGACCTCGATTTCGTCGCCGGCGCTGCCGCCACCGCGGCGGACTTCAAGCCCGGCGCGCGAAAATCCTAGCCCGCCGCCGCGGCAGCGGCGACTTCAACCCGCGAGACGGCCGTACTTGACGAGCCGCGCGCGGATTCCGGTCTGCGTGCGCTGGTGCTCCGCAGCCAGATCGGCGAGCCCGCGGCCGGCGTCGAAGGACGCGAGCAGATTGCGGTCCTCGTTCTCCGACCACGGTTGCCCGGTCTTGGCGGGCAGCTCGGAGCGCCGGCGCTCGGCGCGACCGGCCTGCTCGAGCGCTTCCGCCGCGACGAACAGCGCGCGTACCGTCTCGACCCGTTGATACGGGCTCTCCGGCGCGAACGCCTCGCCGTTTCCGGGATCGACGCCGTTGGCGAGCGAACGCACGATCGACAAAGCTTCTGAATGTTCCATCCAGATCACCTCCTCCCCTGGCAGTCGCCAATCGGTGAACGTTCAATCCGGTTCGGAGGATGACAGCGCGCGGCGGATGATTTCGTAGCCGAACCCGCGACCCTGCAGGAAGCGCACGCGCCGCGCACGCTCCTGAGGCGTGGCGGCCGTGCCGCGGTACTTGCGTGCGAGGATCTCTCTCGCGCGCGCCAGGTCGTCGGCGCCGGATGCAGCAGAGAATCGCGCCGCAGTAGCGGCATCGACGCCCTTCGCAATCAGGTCGTGGCGAATGCGCCCGGCG
>MERB01000050.1:49191-49460 GCA_001770475.1 Betaproteobacteria bacterium RIFCSPLOWO2_02_FULL_66_14
GCCGCGAGCGCATCGAGCAGCTGCTCGAGCGCCTCGCCGCTCTCGGCATGCCCCCGCAGCTTGCGCGCCAGCTCGCTCCGCGAGTGTTCGCGTCGCGCGAGCAGCCGCAGCGCGCGCGCGCGAAGCTCTGCCGCGGAGTCGGGTGAGTCCTTCAATCAGCCGCGCTTGCGCGTGGGAAGCTTCTCGACCTTGTTGTCTTCCGCGTCGTGCACGACGGCCGCCGGCACTGCGGCGGCGATTCCGGCCTTTTCGCGGATCTTGAGCTCGAT
>MERB01000051.1:0-4846 GCA_001770475.1 Betaproteobacteria bacterium RIFCSPLOWO2_02_FULL_66_14
GTCAATGCCGGTGAAATTGTGGCCCTGCTGGGGCGCAATGGCTCGGGCCGGTCCACCACCGCCAAGTCCATCATGGGCCTGGTGGACTGCAAGGGTTCCATTCTCTGGAAGGGGCAAGAAATTCTGGGTCGTAAAACCTATGAAATCGCCCATCTGGGCCTGGGCTATGTGCCCGAGAGCCGCGATATTTTTCCCAAGCTCACGGTGTACCAGAATCTGCTGATGGGGCAAAAACGCGGCCTTAAGAACGCCCGCTGGTCGTTTGACGACATGTACCGCATGTTCCCGCGCCTGAAGGAGCGTGAACACACCGAGGCCGGCGTACTGTCGGGCGGCGAGCAGCAGATGCTGACCCTGTGCCGCACGCTGATGGGCGACCCGGAACTCGTGATGATCGACGAGCCGACCGAGGGACTCGCGCCGAAGATCGTCGAGCAGGTGGCGAATCTGTTCCGCGAGATCCGCCGCCGCGGGGTGTCGATCCTGCTGGTCGAACAAAAGCTCGCCATCGCGCTCGACATCTCCGAGCGCCTGTACGTCATGGGGCACGGCGCGATCGTGTTCGAGGGCACTCCGCGCGACGTGCGCGAAAACGCCGCAATGCGAAAGGAGTGGCTCGAAGTCTGAAAACCGGGACAGACCACAATTTCCAACAGGAAATCGTGGTCTGTCCCGGTTTAATCACGGCATCTGGATCTTGCCGCCGCCGGGCAGCCCGCCCGGCCCCATTGGCGGCAAGCCGCCCTGCGGAATCACGATCGAGGAGGCCGCCTGCCGGCGCAGGTCCTGCAGCTCGCGCATGGTGCGCTCGATCGCCTTCTTCGCTTCGCCGCCGAACTGCTCGGCCGCTTCCTCGAGCGTCTTCGCCTCCAGCGCGAAGGTGATCGGCAGCGTCCCGATCTGGCTCATCACCTGCGTTTCGCCGACCCACTGGATTTCGCGCCTCGGATCGCGCGCGCCGTCGCCCTTGACCGGGGTGAGCTTACGGATGGTGCCGATCTTGCGGTCGGTAAAGACTTCCTCCTGCCAGAGATCGGCAGCGTCCATCACCGGTTCGTTCATGCGTTCTTCAGGGCGGGTTGCCATGGTTGCCTCGATTGCGTTGAGAGTTGTGCAAAGGATACTACGGCGAGTCGAAGCGGCGGGCGCGCAACACCTCGACGTCCTTCTCCCGGCACATCGCGTCGCATTAAAGTTTGAGCGCCACGACGCCCGCGAACACCGCCGCGGCGCCGGCGAGGCGGTGCCGCACATGGCCTTCCTTCAGCAACCACACGCCGATCAGGGCGCCGAACACCACCGCGGTCTCGCGCAGCGCCGCGACCGCAGCCACCGGCGCGCGCGTCATCGCCCACAGCGCGACGCCATAGGAGGTCACGACGCAGGCGCCGCCGGCGAGTCCGCGGCGCCAATGACGCGCCAGATGTTCTCCGAACGCGTTGCGGCGAAGCGCAAGGACCATCAGCACGAACGGCAGTCCCATGAAGAAGAACGACCAGACCACGTAGCGCGCCGCGCCTCCCGCCGCGCGCACGCCCGCCGCGTCGACCAGCGTGTACGCCGCGATGATCGCCGCGTTCGCGAGCGCCCACGCGGTGGCTGCGCGCGAGCGGCGCCAGTCGAATCCCGCGAGCCCCAGCCAGAGCACGCCGGCGCAGATGAGCAGCACGCCGACCCACATGCCGAGCCCGGGCGTCTCGCCGAACCAGGCGTAGGCGCTCAACGCGACCAGCAGCGGCGCGGTGCCGCGCATGATCGGGTAGCCGTGCGAGAGATCGCCCGCGCGGTAAGCGCCCGCGAGCGCGGTGAAATACCCGAGATGGATGACTGCGGACGCGACCAGCCAGGGCCAGGCCGCCGATTCCGGCGGCGGAACGACCGCGAAAAACGGCAGCACCACCGCGCTCGAGCCGAGGGCGACGAGCGCCGTGTCGAGCATCGGGTCCGTGCCCGACTTGACCATCGCGTTCCAGCTCGCGTGCGCGAGCGCCGCGCCGAGCACCGCGAGGGTCACGCCGAGGGTGAGTTCCAACTCAATCCTTCAGGCAGTCTTCCGCCGCGACGTAAGCGCTGCCGAGCGCCTGCGCGACTTCGCGGCAGGTGATCCGGCCGGCGCAGACATTGAGGCCGTTCCTGAGATGCGGATCGTCGACAAGAGCCCTGCGCCAGCCTTTCGACGCAAGCGTGAGAACGAACGGCAGCGTCGCGTTGTTGAGCGCATAGGTCGAGGTGCGCGGAACCGCGCCGGGCATGTTCGCGACGCAGTAGTGGACCACGCCGTCGACCACGTAGGTGGGATCGGCGTGAGTCGTCGGCCGCGAAGTCTCGCAGCAGCCGCCCTGGTCGATCGCGACGTCGACGATCACCGCGCCCGGCTTCATGCCGCTCACCAGTTCGCGCGTCACCAAGCGCGGCGCGGCGGCCCCCGGGAGGAGCACGGCGCCGATCACCAGGTCGGCGCTGCGCACGTGCTTCTCGACGTTGTCGCGGTTCGAGTAAACGGTGACTACGCGCGCGCCGAGCATCGCGTCGATTCGCCGCAGGGCATCGAGGCTGCGATCGATCGCCACGACGCGCGCGCCCGAGCCGACCGCGATCTGCGCCGCATTCGTTCCGACGACGCCTGCGCCGAGGATCACGATTTTCGCCGGCGGCACGCCCGCGACGCCGCCGAGCAGAATCCCCATCCCTCCCTGCTCCTTCTCCAGGCATTTCGCCCCCGCCTGCACCGCCATGCGTCCGGCGACCTCCGACATCGGCGCAAGCAGCGGCAAGCCGCCGCCTGCCTGCGTCACGGTTTCATACGCGATGCATACGGCGCCGGAGGCGAGCAGGTCCCGGGTCTGGGCGGGATCCGGCGCAAGATGCAGATAGGTGAACAAGACCTGACCCCGACGCAGCAGTTTGCGCTCCGCCGCCTGGGGCTCCTTCACCTTGACGATCAGGTCGGCGCGCGCGAAGACTTCCGCGGCGTCCGCGGCAATTCGCGCGCCCGCCTTTTCGTAGGAGGCATCGCCCGCGCCGATTCCCCGCCCCGCCTCGCGCTCCACCAGCACTTCGTGGCCCTGGGCCACGGCCTCGCGCACCGATGAAGGCGTCAACCCCACCCGGTACTCGTGGACCTTGATTTCCTTCGGCACGCCGATTCGCATGGGCCCGATCATAACGAACCGGCCTCGCGGCGTGCGCACCGGCTTGTTAGAATTCCTTCATCCCACAGGAGACCACCCGCATGAGCGAAGCGGCCAGCTATTCCGTCCGCGACGGCATCGCCGTCATCACCATGAACAATCCGCCGGTCAACGGCCTGGGCAGCGTGCTGCGACCCGGCATCATGGACGGCATCCGCAAGGCCGAGGCCGATCCCCAAGTGAGGGCCGTCGTGATCTGGGGCTCGCCGAAGGTGTTTTCGGGTGGCGCCGACATTCGCGAATTCAATTCCCCCAAGGCCTTCGCTCCGCCCTCCTTGCACGACATCATCGAGGCGCAGGATGCGGCCAGGAAACCGCTGGTGGCTGCGATCGGCGGTTTCGCGATGGGCGGCGGCCTGGAACTCGCGCTCGGCTGCCATTACCGGGTCGCGGCGCCGAGGACGCAGCTTGCGTTACCCGAAGTGAAGCTCGGAATCCTGCCGGGCGCGGGCGGCACACAGCGCCTGCCGCGCATCGTGCCGGTCGCGAAGGCGATCGAAATGATGACCACGGGCAATCCGATTCCCGCCGAAGAAGGCGTGGCGCTCGGCCTGGTCGACGAACTCGCCCAGGGCGAGCTGCTCGATGCGGCGATCGCCTACGCGAAGAAGCTCGTGGCCGAGGGCAAGGGGCCGCGCCGCATCCGCGACCTGCCCGCGAAACTCGATGGCGACGCGAAGACCTTCTTCGCGCAGGCGCGAGAACAGGTGGCGAAAGCCTCGCGCAACTACCCGGCGCCGCTTGAAATCGTCGCCTGCGCCGAGGCTGCATGCACGCGGCCGTTCGACGAGGGGCGCAAGTTCGAGCGCGAGCGCTTCGCGGCGCTCGTCGAAACCACCGAATCGAAGGCGTTGCGGCACATGTTCTTCGCCGAACGGCAGACGACCAAGATCCCGGGCGTGCCCGAAGACACGCCGACGCGCGAGGTGAAGCGCGCCGCGATCATCGGCGCCGGCACCATGGGTGGCGGCATCGGCATGAGCTTCGTGAACGCCGGCATCGCCGTGACGCTGATCGAGATGAAACAGGAACCGCTCGACCGCGGCATGGCGACGATTCGCAAGAACTACGCGGCGACGGTGGCGAAGGGGCGGCTGAAGCAGGAAGCGATGGACAGGTGCATGAGCCTCATCACGCCCGCGCTCGACCTCGCCGCAGCGAAGGACGCCGACATCGTGATCGAAGCGGTGTTCGAGCGCATGGACGTCAAGCAGGACATCTTTCGCAAGCTCGATGCGATCGCGAAGCCCGGCGCAATCCTCGCCACCAACACCTCGACCCTGGACGTCGATGCGATCGCCGCGGTTACCCAACGCCCCCAGGACGTCGTCGGCACGCACTTCTTCTCGCCGGCCAACGTGATGCGGCTGCTCGAAGTCGTGCGCGGCAAGCAGACTTCGGACGAAGTGCTCGCGACCACGCTCAAGCTCGGCAAGAAAATCCGCAAGGTACCGGTGGTCTCGGGCGTGTGCGACGGATTCATCGGCAACCGCATGATCGAGAAATACGGACAGCAGTCGCTTTTTCTGCTCGACGAGGGCTGCTCGCCCGCCCAGGTCGATGCCGCGGCGCAGAAGTGGGGCCTCGCCATGGGACCCTTCACCATGGGCGACATGGCGGGCCTCGACATCGGCTGGGAGATCCGCAAGCGCCGC
>MERB01000051.1:4952-15850 GCA_001770475.1 Betaproteobacteria bacterium RIFCSPLOWO2_02_FULL_66_14
TTACGCGCTGGTGAACGAAGGCGCCTGCATCCTCGAGGAAGGTATCGCGCTGCGCGCCTCCGACATCGACATGGTGTACCTCACGGGTTACGGCTTTCCGCCGTTCCGCGGCGGGCCGATGTTCTACGCCGACACCGTCGGCCTCGCCAAGGTGCTCGCGTCGATCGAGAAATTCCAGAAGGGCTACATGGGCGAAGTCTGGAAACCCGCGCCGCTTCTCGCCCGGCTCGCGAAGGAAGGCAAACGCTTCAACGGATAAATCTGGAAGGAGGAAGTGCCATGACCGACGCCGTAATCGTTTCGACCGCGCGCACGCCGCTCTGCAAGAGCTGGCGGGGCGCGCTCAACAGCACGCACGGGGCCAAGATGGGCGGGCACGTGGTGCAGTCCGCGATCAAGCGCGCGCAGCTCGAGCCGCAGGAGGTCGAGGACGTGATCATGGGCTGCGCGACGCCGGAAGGCGCGACCGGCGGCAACATCGCGCGCCAGATCGCGGTGCGCGCCGGATTGCCGGTGACGGTGTCCGGAATGACGGTCAACCGCTTCTGCTCCTCGGGACTGCAGACCGTGGCGCTCGCCTGCCAGCGGGTGATCGCGGGCGAAGGCGGTATTTACGTCGCCGGCGGCGTCGAGTCGATCTCGATGGTGCAGAACGAGATGAACAAACACCATTTCCAGGACGAGTGGCTGCACCGGCACAAGCCCGAACTCTACTGGCCGATGCTGCAGACGGCCGAATACGTCTCGCGCAAGTACAACATCGCGCGCGAAGACCAGGACCGCTACGGCGTGCTGAGCCAGTTGCGCGCGGCGAAAGCCCGGTCCGAGGGCAGGTTCCGCGACGAAATCGTGCCGATCACGACCAAGATGAAGGTCATCGACAAGACGACGAACCTCGAGACGATGAAGGAAGTCACCGCCGAGCACGACGAAGGCATCCGTCCGGACACGACCTACGAAGGCGTCTCGCAGATCAAGCCGGCGATCGAAGGCGGCGTGATCGCGGCGGGCAATGCGAGCCAGTTTTCGGACGGCGCGTCGGCGCAGGTCATCATGAGCGACAAGGAAGCCGCGCGGCGAGGGCTGAAGCCGATGGGCATCTTCCGCGGTTTCGCGGTCGCGGGCTGCGAGCCGAACGAAATGGGCATCGGCCCGGTGTACGCGATCCCGAAGCTGCTCGAGCGCACGGGGATCAAGATCGCGGACATCGGCCTGTGGGAGTTGAACGAGGCGTTCGCGGTGCAGGTGATTTACTGCCGCGACAAGCTCGGCATCCCGGACGATCGCCTCAACGTCAACGGCGGTTCGATCGCAGTCGGACATCCCTACGGCGTCACGGGATCACGACTCACCGGTCACGCGTTGATCGAGGGCAAGCGACGCGGCGTCAAGTACGTGGTCGTCACGATGTGCGTCGGCGGCGGCATGGGCGCGGCGGGGCTCTTCGAGGTGGCCTGACAGCTTGAGAATCGCCGGCGTCGGAGCCGGAGCCATGGCCTCGGGAGAGTCGGGGGGTTCGAAGTCCCCCGCCCGAATCGCATCCGACTCAAGCCCGACGATCCTGCCGCCTGCGTGAACAACCACCCTTTGAGGCGACTTGCGGCTCAAGCCGCGTTACTGCTGTGCCCCGGGCGACGAAGTACACTGCCACCGCGGGCCTGACCTGGCGGTTCCGGTAGGCAGGGCGGGCTCGCAGTGCACGAGGGAGGAACCGATGAACCGGCGTAATGCCCTGCATGCTCTTTTCGCTCTCGGTGTCGCTGCCGGACCTTTCGCGGCGCGCGCTCAGCCTTCCGGGGAGAAGACGGCGCGTATCGGTCTGTTGGTGAGCGGCAGCGTTGCGCAGCGCGGCCATCTCGAACAGGCGCTGCTCGAGGGCCTGCGCGAGCGGGGTTTCATCGAGGGCAGGAACCTGATCATCGAGCGCCGCTACGCCGATGGCCGCCGCGACCGGGTGCCCGAATTCGCGCGCGAGCTCGCGGGAATGAAGCTCGACGCCGTGGTGACGACCTGCACGCCCTCGACGCGGGCCGCGAAGCAGGCGACCAACTCGACGCCGATCGTCATGGCGGCGGTCGCCGATCCCGTGGGGCAGCGCCTGATCGCGAGTCTCGCCAAGCCGGGCGCCAACATCACCGGGCTTTCCAGCCAGGCCGAAGACATCCTGCCGAAAATGATGGAGCTGTTTTCGAGCGTGCTACCCAGGCAAATCACCGTTGCCGTGTTCACGCAAGGGGGCAGTGCAGTTCACCCTCGCATGTGGCAACAGCTCGGTCCGATTGCCCAGGCGCTGGGACTGAAGCTGGCAAGAATCGAAGTGGCCGATCCCGCCAGCCTGCCCGCAGCGTTCGACCTGGCGCTGCGCGAGAAGGCGGGCGCGCTCTTCTTTCTGCCCGACGAGCCGATGTTCCTGACGCAGCGGGCGAAGCTCGTCGAGCTGGCAGCCGTTCACCGCCTTCCCGCCTTTTACGGTGCGAAGGAATTCGTCGATGACGGCGGCTTGATGAGCTATGGCGAAAGCCTGCCGGCCGCCTATCGCAGCGCCGCGTCCTACATCAGCAGCCTCGCGCGCGGCGCGAGCCCCGGCGACCTGCCCGTGGCGCAACCGAACCGGTTCGAGCTGGCAGTCAATCTGAAGACGGCCAAGGCGCTCGGTATCTCGATTCCGCAGTCGATCCTTTTGAGCGCCGACTGGGTCGTCAAGTAACCCAGGCGTGAACCGCAACCCGGGGTCGAAGCGGCTGGCGTTTCCGACCAGGGTTGACGAGGCCTTCGCACCTTTTCCGCGGTTTCACGGTCGCGGGCTGCGAGCCGAACGAAATGGGCATCGGCCCGGTGTACGCGATCCCAAACTGCTCGATCGCGTTGCACCTGGCGCGTCCGCTCGAACTTAAAGCGCGGGTGGAGGCGCGGGGAAAGTTGCCCTACGCACAGGGAATGTCGTCCCGCCGCCCAGTTCGATGGGTTCCGCTCGCTCGCATTTCGGCCGTGTGGTTCGAGCCCTGGCCGGGGAGCCACGCAGGGCTCGAACTCTCGCCGTAATCAAACCAACGTCTTCAGCAACGCAAGCGCAGGAGCCACCCGGATTCCCTCGCCCGTCTGGTAGTCCTTCCGGCCGACCATCGAAATCTGCCACGCCTCGGCGTCCGCGAACCGCTGCTTGAGATAGCGCAAGCTGCGGTCGGGCTCGGCGTCGTCCCACTTGCATTCCACCAGCAGCCCCGGCCGCCCCTTCTCCGCGACGACAAAATCCACCTCCCGGCCGTCGACGTCGCGGAAATAGCGCAGCTCGAGATCGCGCCCGCGCGTGTCCTGCTCGAAGTGCACCCACTTCAGCAGGTGGCAGGCGACCAGATTCTCGAAACGCGCCGCGTCCCGCGGCACGACCGACCAGTCGAGGTGATAGTGCTTCTGCTGCTTCTTGACCGCGCGGATGCGCGGCGCTCCCAGCGGCGCGACGCGAAACAGCGCAAACAGCCGCTCCAGCGCGCCGATCCAGGACGTCAGAGCGCGGTGACTCACCTGCAAATCCTCGCGCAGGCCGTTGAGAGAAAGCGGCGACCCGACCAATTCGGGCAATCGCATGATCAGCAGTTCGAGGTGCCCAAGATCCTGGATGCGCTCCAGCGCAACGACCTCTTCCCGCACCAGCAGGGTCCGGCACTCGCGCGACCAGCGCCGCGCCTGGGTTTCGCTTCCGGAGAGGAACGGCTCGGGGAAACCGCCCAGCTTGAGCAACTGGACAAGCTCATTGGGGCGCTCGAGTCGCAGTTCGGCGGCAGAGAACGGATGCAGTCGCAGCAGGTGGTAGCGGCCCTGCAGCGAATCGCCGCCGAACCGGTACAGGTCCAGCCGCCCGCTGCCGGCGACAAGGATCCTCTGGCCGCGCGGGCGGCCGTCGTACAGACCTTTGAGGTAGTTGCGCCAGCGCCGGTACTTGTGGATCTCATCGAGCACCCAGAGCTTTCCCGGCGGCAGCTCGCTGGTCAGGATGCGCGCACGATGCGCGGCAACGTCCCAGCTGAGATAGCCGGCGCGCGCGCCCGGCAGCGCGAGCGCGAGCGTGGTCTTGCCGACCTGCCGCGGCCCGGCGACGAAAACCATCTTGCGCGCCAGGTCCCGGCGCACGGCCGCGGCAAGGTAGCGGGGACGGCGGGGCATGCCCGAACGTTACAAATTTTTTTGCCTACAAGCAAAAATTCATGCCGTTATTTTCGCGTCCTGGCAAAAACCCCGAGAACGGCTGCCGCGGCGCCGCCCCCGATGCGCTAGCGCTGCGGCCTGACTTGAAAACCGGCCTGGCTGACGTGCCGGTCGTTGGTCAACGCCGCCTTGATCCGGCGTTCTTTCATGACCACGAAGCTGGAACAGTCGGTGAACGAGAAGTCCTTGCCCAGTGGACCCTGGGGCTGCCTTCGACTTGCCCCCACCAGCGCTCCGCAGCTTCGAGACCGAGGCGCATGCGAATCAGCGTCAGGGTTTCGTCCATGACGAATTCGCTCTAGACCAGAGCGTCCCCTGCAGTGAGCCATTCGTCGCGGCACTTGCGCGCGCTGTCGTGCAGGGGATCGCCGGCGTCCGCCAGCATCATCCAGCCAGCCGTGTCGACCAACAGCGCCTTCACCGCCTGCGCTTCGCGCGGCTGCCGTAAAGGATGCGGTCGTGCTCGCGAGAGGGCGAGCCGTCAGCCGAATGTCCGACGGCCGGGGCCCGGTAGATCGGGTCCTCGGTCAAAGGCAGGGTGACGTCGTCCGCGCCCCCTGGACCGGCACGATGCGAAATGCCGGCCGGCTGCGGTAGAGCACGGTGAACCGTTCGCCGCGCCGAACGCGCCGCACCGGTTCCGGCAGCCTGGCGCGCAGTTCCCTGGCGTTGATAGTCTGGTCCATGGTTCAACTCAAGTTGACCTAGCGCCACTCGACGGGGAAAGCCGGCATCCGTCTCGCCGTGCTAGATTTCCGGCCTCTGCGACCGCATGAGAGATCGCCCATGCCTGTCCTCGACCGAATCGCCGCCCTGCACGAGCAGATGACCGCCTGGCGGCGCGACATCCACGCCCATCCCGAGCTCGGCTTCGAGGAAGCCCGCACCGCGGACCTCGTCGCTGCGAAGCTCGCGGAGTTCGGCATCGAAGTGCATCGCGGCATCGGCAGAACCGGCGTGGTCGGCGTGCTGCGCGCCGGAACCGCCGATCGCCGCGTCGGCCTGCGCGCCGACATGGACGCGCTTCCGATCAGGGAGGCCAACGCCTTCGCGCACCGTTCCACCCATGCCGGCCGGATGCACGCCTGCGGCCACGACGGCCACACCACGATGCTGCTCGGCGCGGCGCAATACCTCGCCGAGACGCGAGCGTTCGACGGCACGGTGCATTTCATTTTCCAGCCGGCGGAAGAAGGCCTCGGCGGCGCGAAGGCGATGATCGACGACGGCCTGTTCAAGCGCTTTCCCTGCGAGGCCGTGTTCGGCATGCACAACCGCCCCGGCATGCCGGTCGGGAAGTTCGCGGTGCGTGCCGGCCCGATGATGGCGGGCGGCGCGTTCTTCGACATCGACATCGAGGGCCGCGGCGCGCACGGCGCGCGTCCCGAGGCAAGCGTCGATCCGGTGCTCGTCGCGGCGCACCTCACCGCGGCGCTCCAGTCGATCGTCGCGCGCAACGTCCGGCCGGTGGACACCGCGGTGGTCTCGGTGACGCAGATCCACGGCGGCGAGGCCTACAACGTGATCCCGCAGACCGCGCGGCTCTCGGGCACGGTGCGCGCCTTCTCCAGCGAGGTGATGGAACTGATCGGCCGCAGCATGGCGCGAATCGCCGAGGGCGTCGCCGCGGGGTTCGGCGCCCGGGCGAAAACCGATTACCGCCCGATCTTCGCGCCGCTCGTCAACGACCCGCAGGAAGCCGAGTTCGCCGCGTCGATCTGCGCCGAGGTCGTCGGCACGGAAAACGTGCGGCGCGATCCCGCGCTCAACATGGCCTCGGAGGACTTCTCCTTCATGCTGAACGAGGTTCGCGGATGCTACGTCAACATCGGCAACGGCGACGGCGAGGGCGCCTGCGAAGTGCACAACCCTTCGTACGACTTCAACGATGCGGCCCTCGCCTACGGCGCGAGCTTTTTCGCCCGCCTGGTGGAGAAGCGCATGGCGGCACGGTGAGCGCGTCGCGATATCCCGGGGTTTGAGAAGGGAATTCCGGCATGTCGAGCCACGTTGGAGTCATTGGCCTGGGCGCGATGGGGCTAGGAATTGCCCAGTCGCTGCGGCGCGGTGGGTTCGAGGTGCAAGTGTGCGATCTGCGGCGCGAGATCGCGGTCGAATTTGCATCGAACGGCGGTATCGCCTGCGCCTCGCCGGCCGCAGTCGCGTCGGCCTGCGAAGTCGTATTTTCGGTGGTGGTGAACGCCGAGCAGACTGAATCCGTGCTGTTCGGCCGCGACGGCGCCGCCGCCGCGATGGCACCGGGCAGCCTCTTCGTCGTGTGCAGCACCGTGCCGCCGGCGTTTGCCGCGGCAATCGCGGAACGCCTCGCCGCCATGAAACTGCTGTTTCTCGACGCGCCGATCTCAGGTGGTCCGGTGCGCGCGGCCGCCGGTCAGCTGACGATGATGACTGCGGGAAGTTCCGAGGCTTACGCGAAGTGCGAAGCGATGCTTCCAGTGATCGCCGCGCGAGTCTTCCGGCTCGGCGACGCTCCGGGTAACGGCTCGAAGGTCAAGATCATCAATCAGCTTCTTGCCGGCGTGCACATCGCGGCCGCCGCCGAAGCGATGGCGCTCGGGATCCGCGAGGGCGTGTCGCCGCAGGCGCTCTACGAGGTCATCACGCACAGCGCCGGCAACTCGTGGATGTTCGAAAACCGCATGCCGCACGTCCTCGCGGGCGACTATTCGCCGCTCTCCGCGGTCGACATTTTCGTCAAGGATCTCGGCCTTGTTCTCGATACGGCGCGCGCAAGCAAATTTCCCCTGCCGCTCACCGCCGCGGCGCATCAGATGTTCATGCTGGCGTCGACCGCCGGATACGCGAAGGAAGACGACGCCGCGGTGATCAAGATCTTCCCGGGGATCCGATTGCCCGGCAAGAAACCCGACTGAGGCCGAAGCACGATGCTCATAGGCTGCATCGCAGACGACTTCACGGGGGCGACGGACCTCGCCAACATGCTGGTGCAGGGCGGAATGCGCACGCTCCAGACGATCGGGGTGGCCGAAGCCGCGCCGCGGGACGTCGACGCCATCGTCGTCGCCCTCAAGACGCGCACCATCGAGCCTGCCGAGGCGGTCGCGCAGTCGCGCGCCGCGCTCTCCTGGCTCAGAACGAACGGTGCACCGCAGATCTACCTCAAGTACAGCTCGACCTTCGACTCGACGCCGCGCGGCAACATCGGCCCGGTGATCGATGCTCTGATGGACGGGCTGCAGACCGACTTCACCATCGCCTGCTCCGCGTATCCGGAGAACGGCCGAACGATCTATCGCGGCTACCTTTTCGTCGGTGACGTCCTGCTCTCGGAGTCCGGGATGAAGGACCACCCGCTCACGCCGATGACCGACGCGAACCTCGTGCGGGTACTGCAGGCGCAATCTTCCCGCAAAGTGGGCCAGGTGAAGTTCGACGTCGTGGCGCGAGGCGCCGAGGCGATCCGCGCGCGCATCGCCGAACTGAAACGCGAAGGCATCGCCATCGCCATCGTCGACGCCGTGTCGGATGCGGATCTCGCTGCGATCGGGGAAGCCTGCGAGGACCTGCCGCTCGTCACTGCGGGTTCCGGAGTCGGGCTTGGACTTGCGCTCAACGCGCGCGCCAAGGGACGTCTCTCCCACGCGGCATCTGCATCGGCACTGCCTCCGATCGAAGGACGCGCCGCGGTGCTCTCGGGTTCGTGCTCGGTTGCGACCAACGCCCAGGTCGCGGAATGGCTTCGATCGCGGCCAGCCTATCAAATCGATCCGTTGTCGCTCGCTGCCGGGCGGCCAGTGGTCGCCGACGCGCTCGCCTGGACCGCAGAGCGCATCTCGGCGGGAGCGGTGCTCGTTTACGCGACCAGCCCGCCCGAGGAAGTGAAAGCGATCCAGGTGAAGCTCGGGTCGGAGGCCGCGGGAAACTTGATCGAAGGCGCGTTTGCGCAGATCGCCCGCGGACTCGTCGATCTGGGCGTGCGAAAACTCGTCGTCGCGGGCGGCGAGACTTCGGGAGCGGTGGTGCAGGCGCTCGGCGTACGCGCACTGCGCATCGGTCCGCAGATCGATCCCGGCGTGCCGTGGACGCTCGCCGATGGCAAACCGCCGATCGCATTGGCGCTCAAGTCGGGAAATTTCGGCGCCACGAATTTCTTCGCCAAGGCGCTGGAGCAGATCGGATGAGCGCGGAGGCGAAGATCCGGGACGAGATTTGCCGGACCGCGAAGTCGATGTTCGATCGCGGCCTGACGCACGGCTCGACCGGAAACCTGAGCGCCCGACTCGAAGACGGCTGGCTTCTGACGCCCACGGGATCCACGCTCGGCAGCCTCGATCCGTCGCGGCTTTCCAAACTGGACTGGAATGGCCGGCTGGTTTCCGGGGATCCGCCGTCGAAAGAGAACTTCCTGCACCTCGCGATGTACGAAGAGCGCGCCAAAGCGAACGCCGTGGCTGGGGCTGTCGTGCACCTGCATTCGACGCATTCGGTCGCCGTGTCCGTCCTCGAGGACATAGACGCCGAGGACGTGCTGCCGCCGATCACGGCGTATTACGTGATGCGGATCGGGTCGCTGCCGCTCGTACCCTATTACGCGCCCGGCGACCTCGAACTGGCGAACGCCGTGCGCCGCTTCGCAGGCCGGCATCACGCCGTGCTGCTCGCGAATCACGGCCCGGTAGTCGCCGGGGCATCGCTTCAGTCCGCCGCCGATGCCATCGAGGAGCTGGAAGAAACCGCGAAACTGTTCCTGCTGCTGCAAGGCCGGCGATTGCGCGTACTGACCGGGGAGCAGATCCGGACGCTGCGCGCCCGCCCCAAACCCTGAACTTCCCGAAACGGAAACGCCATGCCCAGACTCGCCGCCAATCTTTCGATGATGTACCAGGAGTACGAATTCCTCGATCGTTTCGCCGCCGCGGCGCGCGATGGTTTCAAGGGCGTCGAGTTCCTCTTTCCCTTCGATTTCCCGGCGGCGGAGATCCGCTCGCGCCTCGATGCGAACGGACTGACGCAGGCGCTGTTCAATTGCCCACCGGGGGACTGGGCGAAGGGCGAACGCGGACTCGGGTCGCTGCCCGGGCGCGAGGACGAATTCAGGCGGACTTTCGGCCGGGCGCTCGAATATGCCGACGCACTCGGCAACCGGCGGCTGCACGTGATGGCGGGCCTCGTGCAGCCCGGGCGCTCACGCGAGGAACACCGCGCGACCTACGTGAAGAACCTCGCCTGGGCTGCCGGGCAGCTCGGCACTCGCGACCTGGTTCTGGTGATCGAGCCGATCAACACGCGCGACATTCCGGGATTTTTCCTCAATCGGCAGGACGAAGCGCAGGCCATCTGCCGGGACGCCGCCGCGATCGCCGGCCCGGGAAAGGTCAAGGTGCAGATGGACTTCTATCACTGCCAGATCGTCGAGGGCGACCTTGCGATGAAATTCAGGCAGCACGCGGGCGAGGTCGGTCACATCCAGGTCGCGGGCGTGCCCGAACGTCACGAGCCCGACGTCGGCGAGATCAACTACCCGTACCTCTTCAAACTGATCGACGAGTCGGGATACGACGGCTGGATCGGTTGCGAGTACCGGCCGCGCTCGGGAACGACCCAGGGACTCGGCTGGGCGAAGCCCTGGCTGCCGGGCTGATCGTCGGCGCGCGAGTGTGCTGATTCCGAAATCCGTGATGGTTTTCTCCGATCTCGGGACTTCGGCCGTTGTTGCCGAAGTCCCGAGACACGGCAACAACGGCGGTGCGCGTAGGGCCCTGTTCGTGCCCGAGGGCTGCTTCGGTGTCTCGTGATTCCCCCGCAACGGCGAGAAGCGCGGGGAATCACGAGATCGGACTGAGAAGGCGGAATATTCGTATGCGAACTCGTGGCTCAGCACACTAGAAAACGATCACGCCGCGGGCGTTCTTGCCAGACTCGAGATCGGCGAAGGCCTGCGCGGCTTCTGCGATCGCATAGCGGCGGGTGATGAGCTCGTCGAGCTTGAGCCGGCCCGCCATGTACAGCTGCAGCATCTTCGGGAAGTCAATGCGCGGCACGCACGACCCGAAATAACTTCCCTGCAGGGTCTTTTCCTCGAACACCATGCTCATCGGCTTGAACGAAGTCGCATCGGTCGGCCGCGCGACGCCCACCACCACCGCCCTGCCGCCGCGCCGGATCGCACGATAGGCCGACTCGGCAAGCGCGCCGACGCCGACGCATTCGAAGGCGTAATCGGGGCCGATGCCGGTCATCTTCTTCAATGCCTTGGCGACGTCCTCGCCGGGCTTCGCAAGCAGCGTCTCCGTGGCGCCGAACTGTTTCGCCAGGTCGAGCTTCGACTGCAGCGTGTCGATCGCAATGATGCGCTCGGCGCCGGCAATCGCCGCGCCCTGGATCACGTTCAGGCCGACACCGCCGCAGCCGAACACCGCCACCGAGCTTCCCGGCTCAACGCGCGCAGTGTTGAATACCGCGCCGACGCCGGTGGTGACCGCGCAGCCAACGAGCGCGGCGCGGTCGAGCGGAATTTTCGGGTCGATTTTCACCACGTTCTCGACCGACATCGTGGCGTACTCTGCCATCACTCCACAGCCCGAAAAGATGCCGAGGGGCTGGCCCGCCTTGTCGCGCGTGCGCGGCGTGCCTTCGAGCGGCGTGGTGAGCGCCTTGTGCTGCTCGAGGCACAGCACCGGACGGCCAGAGGCGCAGAAGCGGCACTTGCCGCA
>MERB01000051.1:15858-26559 GCA_001770475.1 Betaproteobacteria bacterium RIFCSPLOWO2_02_FULL_66_14
CGCCTCGTGACCGAGCACCAGCGGCGGTGGCAGCGCGATCGTTCCGTTGGTCGCGGAGAGATCCGAGTGGCAAACGCCGCAGGCGGCGATCTTCACCATCACTTCGCCGCGCTTGGGCGAATCGACGCTAATGTCCTCTACGACGACGGGCTTGTTCAGTTCGCGGCAGACGACTGCCTTGGCGGTGCGGGCCATGCAATTCTCCAGGGATGATTCGACGCGCTGGAGTATAGCGGCACCAATCGCGGCGACCCTGCGCTCAGGGCGATTCGTGCGGAGCCTTTGACCCAGGTCGCATTTCCTCGCGCGGAAGTTGACGCATCAGGTGCCAACCCATGCCCACGATCAACACCACGGCGAGCAACAGCGCGCCCCAGAGCCAGAGCTTCTTCGCGTCCATGCGCTGGAAGTAGGCGCGAAGCACCTCGGGAGCGCTGGCAACTGACGGCTCGCGTGTCGTCACCTCGCCAAATCGAGCAGGCAGCGCGGGAAGCGGTTTGTCGGGAGCGTAGCCCGGAACCAACGCCTGCACGGTGAGCCCCGTCGATTGCGCTTCGGCATCGCCGAATTGCGCTCTGAACGGGCCTTTGCCCCGCGCGACGATTACTAGGCGATGTGGCAGGTAGCCCGCCTGCATCGTCGGGTTTCCCTCGCCCAAACCGCCGCCCCGCGTATCGACGCGAAGTATCCAGCGTCGCGCCGTCGCCGGCGACACCACGAGGTCCGGACTGACCAGCGCTTGTCCCTGGTGTTGCATGCGGTACAGCACCGTGGTGGCGAGCACGCGCGCCGGACTTCCAGGCCGGTCCTGCAGCAGAATGGAAGCGCCGGCAATGGCGTTCTCCTGCGGCAGCTGGAAACGCAACCGGTCAACCGGTAGGGCAGGCGGTAACTCGAAGACGAACTCCCCCGGCTGCGCGCCCGGCGCCCCCATAGAGCGGAACCAGGCACGTGCGACCTCTGTTATGTCATCGACCTGCAGCCCTGTCGCGCCGGTGAACTTGAAGTCCTCCGGCGCGGAGCGCCAGGTGACGCGGAAATACTTCGCTCGGGTCGGCGGGAATTCAACTGCGCGCCGCTCGAGGAGCAACTCCCCTTGACGCAGCACGATCAGCCTGCCCGAACCGACGCCGCGCCAAGACTGCAGATCGTCTCCCGCTTCGACGCGCACGTCGAGCGACGTGCCCTCCGGTCCCGCGGGCCATTCGAACCGCAACTCGCGAAGCGCGCGCGTCCCGGCACTGGCGTCGATCACATAGCCAAGCAGCTGCCGGTGCAAGGTGCCGCGCGGTCCCGAGAAAACCAGCGCACTCAGCGTGCCGTCGCGCCTGCGCTCGACGCGCAGGTCGACGTTCGAGCCTACCCCGCCTGGGGGCCCGTAGACGGGAAACAGGGGCATGGCGAAGGGTGCGGTCGGCTGGTGCTCGCTCGCAGCCGCGTGGAGCAGCGCGTGTGGCACGACCTCGTCCGCCCCGTTAAGCACGCGCAGATCTCCAAGGTCACTACGCGCCACTCCCCGGTAGAACGCTTCCGGCAGCTCGATCGCGTAGATCGCGCCCTCGCCCTCGAGTACGATTTCCGCCGCATGACGAAACTGCGGAATGCGCTCCGGCGCAGCGAGCGCGCCCGCGGACGCCACAAGCAGCAAGGCCACCCAGGATCGGTTCATCACTCCTCCTTCGCCGTACGCGGTGGCACAGGCGCGAGATATCCAACTACCAGAAGCAGTATGCCCACGCCGAGAAACGACACGATTCGCTCGATGCCGCCGATCTTCGACAGGTCGAGCAGAAACAGTTTCACCACGACCACGCCCAGCAGCGCAGCGCCGCACATCCAGAGCACTCGCGTACCGCGGCGGTTCGCCGCCACCATCACCACCAGCGCCAGCGCCGCCCAGAACACCGAGAACGCGGTCTGCACCAGGGTCGAGCGCCACATGGCCTCCCAGCGGAACGGGACATCCGCCCAGTGATGCAAGGTGCGCAGCAGAATGCCGTTCGCCCATAGGAAACCGGTCGCCCCGAGGAGCACCGGCGCACCCGCAATCGCGCTCTGCAGCGCTGGATTCAGATCGATTTCACGCAACGCGCGCCACCAGAGCAGCGAGACGACGACGATCAGCGCAACCGAGACGTCGAGCGGATTGAGCAGTGGCAGATAGCCGAGCGGCCGCGGATTGCCGCTGCTCCTGACATTGATGTAGACGATCCACAGCCACAGCGCCGCCACCAATGGAAGCAACGCATACGAGAGATAGAGCGCCCTATGCGGACCCACGGGCCAGCGACTGTCTTCGTTTCGCGTCGCGATCCATGCCGCGAGCAGAACAGGCACGAGCGGCCGCGCGATATCGGACCAGATGCGCCCTTCGCCGACGGCCAGATCGACCTGCCAGGCGCATTCCCAGCCCCCTAGGAGCGCCAGAAGCCAGAGCGAAGCGCAATGGCTCGCGCCGGCCAAGGTCTTGGGCAGATCGTTTTCAATTCGCGCGAGCACACCGTAAAGCGTTGCAAACGCCGCCGGCCACGCTAGGTAACCGTACGCGGCAAATGGATGCGCGTGGCGATCCAACCAGTACGATCCCCAGACCGCGATCACGGGCAGCAGCGACAGCGCGCCGAACGCGGCGGGCACCCAATCCAAGCCGCGGCGCAGCGCAACGAACGCGAGTGCAGTGACCGTCGCATGGCCCAACTGGAGAGCGTGCATCGTGCTGGTCGGCGCGAACCGTCGCGCCTCCTCCCAGCCCGTTCCGAGCCACCAAAGCGTTCCCCAAGCGAGCAATCCCGCCGCCACGATCTCGATGAATTCGGACCGTGGTCTTTGCCGGATCGATAGATACCACGCGCAGAACAGGGCCGACAGCGCAATCGTCATGCCGCCCACGAATCCGCTATTTAGAACGGGCGTGGCCGCTGCCGTGCCGCCGCCCAGCAGGAACGCAACGCCGGCCGCGGGCTGCAGCAGCAGACCGAAGTACTGCGCCAGCATTCGGCGTTGCCGCGTACCCACCCAGAGCGCCGCCGCCCCCTCCAGGGCCCAGCTCGCCGCGGTCCAGCGTCCGTCGAACGCGTAAGGAATGGCAAGCGTCGCGAACGCGATGCCCAGCGCGACGAAGCATTCGACGAGCAGCTGAAGCGTTTCGCGGTGCAGCCGCCACAGCTGATGCGCGGCCGTGCAGTAGAAAGCGCCCAGCGCCACTGCGCTCCAGGCAGCGCCGTATTCGATCTCGCGAACGAGCGCGAGCTGCAGCGCCGCCGCGACGAGTGGGGTGCCGAACACGAGCACCGAGTCGACGGTGTCGCGCAGTTTCGTTGCGCGGCGCAATGCGTAGAGCACGGCGATCGCGACGTACAGCAGGAAAAAGACGGCGAGAAAGGGCTGCGTCGTCGCGTAATGCTCGGGACGATAATACGCACCGCCCCAGATCGTGCCGATGCCGAACGTGAAGACGAATCCGAGCAGGTTCAACGCACGCCACGCCTTGTACCAGGCGATCACGAGCACCCCGACATCGAGCACAACGTAGTAGCTGAACAGCGCGACGTGGTTGCCTTCACCGGTGGATGCGAGGAGCGGCGCGAGGAAGCCGCCCGTGACGCCGAAGCTAGCGAGCGAGCGGGAGTCCTGCGCGACCGCGAGCAGCGCCGACGCGAGCGCAATCACAACGAGCAGCACGAACGCCGCCTCGGGCGGCATCAGCTTCCACAGGCGAAACGCACCGAATACGACGAGGTAGAGCACGCCGACACCACCGCCCTGCAATACCAGCCCGTAACCTCCGGGCCGATCCCGTAGGCGCCAGCCGACGATCAGCATCGCGATGGCGCCGATCGCCACGCCGGTGAGCCGGAACTCGATCGGCAGGTCAACATGCTCGGCCGCGTAGCGCACGAGGAACGCGACCCCAAAGAACAGCACCAGCACGCCGATGCGCACGAGCGCATTGCCGCCGAAAAACCAATTCCAGATCGGACTGGGTTTCGGCAATTCGACAGTGCGCTGCTCTTCGCTGGATGCGACCGAGGGCGCAGGCTCCGACGGGGCGGTGATTGCATCGACGGATTGCGGCTCAGGTTCCAGAGCCTCCGCCGGCGCCGGCTGTTCGGCAGATTCCTTTACGGGCGCAGTTGCGTCCTGGGCCGCCACCGCTTCGGCCGGTGCGCTCGCCGGCGCCGCGGAAGGGGAAACCAGGATGCGCGAGAGTTGATCTTCGAGCTGCGAGACACGATGCGTCAGCCAGGCGACATGCCGCCGCAGGCCTTCGGGATCGCGCAAGTCAGCCGAATCGGGGTCCGTCCCGATGCGTGCGCGGCGTGGTTCTGTCGATGATCCCAACGCTGGCTCAGTCGGTCGGCGAAGCCGGTGTCCCAGCCATGCGCCAGCGATGCAGCCGGCGACGGCGCCCCAGAATTCGCCTATCCCCGCACCGACTAACAGCCCGAGAATTCCCAGTATCCAAGCCATACCGACATCCTCCTCTCAGCGACGTGGCAAGATCAGGCGGCCTTGTCGTGCGACTGGGCGACAGTCGTCAGCGCGCGGCCGATCGCATCCGGTAGTTCGCGCAACGCCCTCCGGTTGTAATTCCCCATCAGGGCGGCCTGAATCCAGTTTCGCTGGATCAGGTATGTGCTGCGCGCGCTCAAGCGATAGCCCGCAGTTTCCAGCGACTCGGCCAGCGCAATCGAGGAAAGAGCGTGCGGTACGGGGATCGTCGCAACCGCAGGGTTGGCGCAGTATTCAGGCGCAAGAACACCAATTCCTTTCGCACGCAGCGCCTCGCGCAGCCAGCGCGCGTCGCGCACGATCTGCCGATGTCGCGCCGCCACATCGCAGCGCTCAAGCGCCGCGCACAACGCCGCGAGCAGGTTCGACGAATGCGTGTATGGCACGCTGCGATGCGACAGCCAGACCGAAAGATCCAGGTAACGTGGCGTCGGCCCAGAGGGCTGCGGCGGCGGCCCTCCGAGGAGCACGAACGCGATTCCTGCATAGGCCGCGATGCCCTTGCCACTCGAGCCCGATGCGAGACGCACGCCGGCAAGGTCGAGTGGGAGATTTCCGATCGTGCTCATGCAATCAAGACACAGCGCGCAACTCGCGGATGCGGCAACCCGCTTAAGCATCGCCAGATCGTTCATGACGCCCGTGGAGGTCTCGCAGTGAGCGGCCCACATCCAATCAGCGGCGCCGCCCCGCAGCGCTGCGCGGATGTCTGCCTCCTCGAGCGGCTCACCCCAGGGCCGCGTCACGGTCACAAAGCGCAAGCCGGCACGCTGCGCGTGATCAATGAGCCGTTCGCCAAATTCGCCATTCACCAGGACGACACCCCGTTTCCCGAGACCGCGCAACGCGAACGCAACGACATCGTTTGCCAGCGTGCCCGAGCCAAGCAGAAGCGCGGCGTCATCGGCCCCGGTCAATTCGCGCAGCCGCGTCCGCACGCGATCTGCTAGGCCGATGAATTCCGGCGCACGATGGGAAATAGCCGTACGGTGAAATGCTTCATTGACCACCGCGTGCTGTTCGACCGGCCCGGGAAGGAAGCACGCGGGCTTCAGGGCTAATTCGACGCGGGGCGCCACGCCGAGCGCCTTTCCGCCGCGCGCCACGAACGTCTCCAGCGTCATATACATTGGCTGGAACGTCGCGCCCTCGGCGCCCACCAGCGGTCCAAACGGAACGAATCCGAGGTGCCGATAAAGATCGAGTTGGCGCGTTGTTCCGGAGATCAATGCGAGGTCGTGGCCCGCATCCGTGGCGCGTCGGGCTGCGAACGCTAGCAACTCGCGCAGCAACCGCGTGCGCCGGAACTCCGGCCGCACGGCGAGCAGCCGGAGTTCGCAGGGCGAGTTACACGGCGGCAGGCAATCGTCGAGGTCCAAAATCTTCTGATCGAGCGAAAAAGGCCGCCTAGCGCGCAACGCGAGCATGCCGAGCAACCGCCCCAGATCGTCGACGCCGATGACATATTCGTTCTCGGCATCGAAGCGATCCACCAGCCGCCGCGTTGCATTTGGCGCGTGCTGGGGAATTTCATCGACGAACGCCGCGTAGTTGAGCAAATGAATTTGTTCGCGCTCCGCCGTCGTCTCGGTGAGTTTGATACGGAAACGAAGCGACACCGATCACCTCCAGTCGCCACGCAAGGCGAGCACCTGCGCCAGCAGTGCATCGGGCGCGGCCGCGGCGGGGCCCACGGGCGCACCGATCGAAAGTCCGATTCTCGCGAACGGACGCAGGCGCCACGGCCTGCTCATCGCCGCACCATCCTTGCGGGAGAAAAACGAACCCCACAGTCCTCGCAGCGCCATCGGCACGACGGGTACTGGATCTCTGTCCAGAATGCGCGCAACTCCGGGGCGAAACGGATGGGGTTCTCCCGAATCGGTGATGCGCCCCTCGGGAAAGATCGCGACGAGGTCTCCCGCACGCAGCGCCTCGGACACCTCGTCGAACGCGCGCTCCATCATCGCGGGATCCTGTTTGGCGGAGGCAATCGGGATCGCCCGGCCGGTACGAAACACGAACGACAGCAATGGCAGCCTGAAAATCTGATGATCCATTACGAAGCGGATCGGACGGCGGCAGGCTGCCGCAATCACCAGCGCATCGACGAAGCTCACGTGGTTGCACACGAGCAATGCGGGCCCTTCCTCGGGAACGTTCTCGAGTCCCTTCTTATCCAGCCGGTACACGGAATGGACCAATATCCAGACGATGAAGCGCATCAGGAATTCCGGCACCAGGCTGTAGATGTAGACCGCCACCGCAGCGTTCATCAAGGCGGTGACGAGGATCAGCTGCGGGATCGTCACCCCGGCGGCAAACAGGCCGATCGCAAGCGCTGCGGCGGCAACCATGAACAAAGCATTGAGAATGTTGTTTCCGGCGATGATGCGGGAGCGGTGGCTGGCCTCGCTGCGCGTCTGGATCAGCGCGTACAGCGGAACGATGTAGAAACCGCCGAACACACCGATTAGCGCCAGGTCTGCGAGAAGCCGCCAGTGTCCGGGATCGCGCACGAACTCGCCGAGGCCAACCGGGCCGTGATCGAGATGGCCCGCCGCCGCGTACCAGAGATCGATGCCGAAGAGCGTTAGTCCGATCGAGCCGAAGGGCACCAAACCGATTTCGACCTTGTGCCCGGAAAGGCGCTCACACAGCAGCGATCCGGTGCCGATGCCGATCGAGAACACCACCAGCAGCAGCGTCACGACGCGCTCGTCCGCCTGCAGGACGTTCTTCGACAGGTTGGGAAACTGCGTCACGAACAGGGAACCGTAAAACCAGAACCAGGAGATTCCCAGGATGGAAAGAAACACGGTTCGGTTCTGCCGTGCAAAGCTCAGGTTGCGCCACGTCTCGGTGATCGGGTTCCAATTTATCTTCAAGCCGGGGTCGGCGGCCGGCGCCCGCGGGATCCATAACGAAAGCGCGATCCCGGCTGCCGAGAACGCCATCGCCGAGACCGCAACGCCCGCCACACCCCAATCCGCCTGCGTCACCATCCAGCCGCCGTAGACCATGCCGATGAGGATTGCGATCGACGTGCCCATCTCCACCAGGCCGTTGCCGCCAACGATTTCCGTGTCCTTCAGTTGCTGCGGAAGTATCGCGTACTTCACGGGCCCGAACAGCGCCGACTGAACGCCGCCCAGGAACAAAGCCGACAGCAACAGCGACAGGTTTTGCGTGAGCAATCCGACCGCTCCGAGCGCCATGCATGCGAGCTCGATGGCCACGGTGACCGTGATGAGGCGGGACTTCTCGTACTTGTCGGCGATCTGCCCGGCAGTGGCCGAGAACAGGAAGAACGGCAGAACGAACAGCGCCTGCGCGAGATTCTGCAGGGTATCCGATGACAAGGTCGTGAAGTTGGCCGTCTGGTATGCAAGCAGGATGACCAGCGCCTGCTTGAACACGTTGTCGTTCATCGCGCCGAGGAATTGCACGCCGAAGAACGGTCCGAATCGGCGTTCGGTCAGGAGCCGGAATTGGCTGTGCTCGGCCATCGCTCAAGCCTCCGCGCGAATGTAATCCAGAACCGTGCCGAGGGCGTCCTCGAGCAGCTTGCGGTTCACTTGCAAGAACACTTCGCGCCCGGAGCGCTCGGCGACGAGAACGCCGGCCTGGCGGAGGATCTTCAGGTGATGAGATACAGCCGGTCGCGACAGCGTCGCGACTTCGGCGATCTGCCCGACCGTGAGCCGCTCTCCCGCGTCGAAGGTCAGCAGGATGCGCTGCCGGTGCTCGTCGCCGAGCGCGACGAACACCTTGGCCATCGCTCGCCATTCCTTCGGGATGCTGCGCATGTAGTTGCGTTTCATAGCCGCTCATATGCCTATATGTTTAACTATTTCGACATATCTTCATGCCGCTTGTCAAGACCCACGATTGTGGGAGCGCGATATTGCGCTGCCGCAACGGCAGCGTAAAATCGGATATCCCCTGATTCGCAAGGAAATTCCCATGATCGTGCGCGAGCAGTTCTACATCGGCGGCCAATGGGTCGCACCGGGCGGTTCCGAAACCATCGAGGTACATCGCGCGGGCGACGGCGCGGTCATGGGCAGGGTGCCGGCGGGCACCGCGAAGGACATCGACGCCGCGGTACGCGCCGCTCGCGCGGCGCTCGAAGCCTGGAGTGCGCTGCCGGTCGCCGAGCGCGCTGCGTTCCTGCAGAAGATTTCCGACGGGCTGAAGGCCCGCGCGGAGGAACTCGCGAAGACGATCGCGCAGGAAGTCGGCATGCCGATCAGGATGGCGGCGCGGATCCAGGCGGGTCTGCCGATCGCCAATTTCGCCAACTACGCGCGCATCGCGGGCGAGTTCAAGTTCGAGGAGCGCGTCGGCAATTCGCTGGTGGTGCGCGAACCGGTGGGCGTCGTCGGCGCCATCACGCCGTGGAACTATCCGCTGCACCAGATCGCGCTCAAGGTCGCGCCGGCGCTCGCCGCGGGCTGCACGGTGGTCCTCAAGCCTTCCGAAGTCGCGCCGTTCAACAGTTTCATCCTCGCCGAGGTGATCGCGGCCGCGGGCCTTCCGAAAGGCGTGTTCAATCTCGTCACGGGTCTTGGGCAGACGGTCGGCGAAGCGCTCGTCGGCCACCCGCAGGTCGACATGATTTCCTTCACCGGATCGACGCGCGCCGGCAAGCGCATCTCCGAAGTCGCCGCGAACACGGTCAAGCGGCTTGCGCTGGAGCTGGGTGGCAAGTCCGCCTCGGTCATTCTGGAAGACTCCGATCTCGCCGCGGCGGTGAAATCCACGGTGGGAAACTGCTACCTCAATTCCGGGCAGACCTGCACCGCGCTCACGCGCATGCTGGTGCCGGAATCGAAATACGCCGAGGCTGCGAAAATCGCCGCCGAGGTCGCCGGGGGCTTCACCGTCGGCGACCCGCTCGCAGAAACGACGAAGCTCGGACCGCTCTCCTCAGCGGCGCAGCTGGAACGCGTCCGTGGCTACATCAGGAAGGGCCAGCAGGAAGGTGCGGAACTGCTCGCCGGCGGCGCGGACGCGCCCGAGGGCGTGCCCGCCGGAGGCTATTACGTGAAGCCGACCGTGTTCGGCAAGGTGAAGCCGGGATCGACGCTCGAGCAGGAAGAGGTCTTCGGCCCGGTGCTGTCCATCGTCACCTACAGGGACGAGGAGGACGCGATCCGGATCGCGAACGACACGCCCTACGGTCTCGCCGGCGCGGTCTGGTCGAAGGACGAAGCGCGCGCGCAACGCGTGGCGCGGCGAATCCGCGCCGGCCAGATCGACGTCAACGGCGGCGCGTTCAACATGAACGCGCCTTTCGGCGGCTTCAAGCAGTCCGGGCACGGCCGCGAAGCCGGCGTCTACGGGCTGGAAGAGTTCCTCGAGTACAAGAGCCTGCAGTTGAAGGGTTGATCACCACGCCTGCTCGAGGATTTCGAGCAGATCCTCCTTGCCGCGCAGCTTGCGCGGGTTGGACGCGATCGGCCCGCTGCCGTCCCAGCTTGCGGCAATCGCGGGCAGTTCCTCGCGAGCGATGCCGACTTCGCGTAAACGCGTCGGCAATCGCAGCTCCGAGATGAAGCTCCGCAGCGCATTCCCCGCGCTTTCTCCGGGCATGCCGAAGGCTGCGCTCACCTCGGCCTGCCGTGCCGCATTGGCCGGCTCGTTCCACGTCATGACCGCAGGCAGCGTCACGCAGGACGTGATCCCATGCGGAACGCCGCGACCGCCGCCGAGCAGGTAGCCGATGCCGTGGCTTGCGCCGTGCGGAACGCCGGCCATGGACGCGATCCGCGAGAGCCACAGGCCGTGCTGCGCGGCCGCGCGCGCCTCCATGTTCCCGGGTTCGCGCTTGATCATCGGCAACGATTCGGCCAGTAGCCGCATCGACTCGCGATTGGCGGCATCGGCAAGCGGTGCCGTCTTCACCGAGCACCAGCCTTCGACGGCGTGATCTACCGCGCGCAGACCCGTGGAAAGCAGCAGTTCCATCGGCGTCTCGAGCGTCGCCGCCGGGTCGAGGATCACCGCTTTCGGTACCGCGAGCGGATGCAGGTACATCTGCTTGACGCGCCGCTGTACGTCGGTCGCGCCCGCACCTGGTGCAAACTCTGCCGCCGAAAGCGTCGTCGGGATCGCGACCATGCGCAGGCGCTGCGGATCCGCGTTCCAGGCGCTCGATTCGAGGCCGGGCGCGCCGCGCGCGAC
>MERB01000051.1:26568-28382 GCA_001770475.1 Betaproteobacteria bacterium RIFCSPLOWO2_02_FULL_66_14
TGCTCGCATCGATCACCGAACCGCCGCCGACCGCGACGACCAGATCGGCCTGCGCCGCGCGAACCGCCTCGGCGCCCGCGATCACCGCCTCGCGCGGGCTGTGCGCCGCGATGGCATCGAATTTGCCCGCGAATCGCGCACCGAGGTGCCCGATGATTTTCCCCACGAATGCGCCGTTCGTGATCGACCGCGTCGTGGTGACGAATATGCGCTCGGCCCCGGCGCGCCGGATCTCTTCGGCGAGCGCGTCGGTCGCGGCAATTCCATAGATCACACGCTCCTGCGCCGGCCAATGGTGCGTTCCGGTCATCATGCTGCGTTCTCCTTTGACATGACCCGCGTCGCCGTGGCCGTGCGCTCCGGCGTCCCGATCTCCTGTCCGACTGCGAAATCCCCGAGAACCATCGGCAGTCCTCAGTCCCTTTTCCTCACGATCAGCGCATCGAGCGCGAGCACGCCGTCGGGGCGGCAAATGAGCGGATTGACGTCCACTTCGGCTACGTCCTCGGCACAGTCCGTGATCAGTTCCGAGACCCGCGCCACGACGTCCGCGAGCCCCGCCAGATCCGCAGGCGGCGCACCACGATAACCCGCAAGGAGCTTCGCTCCGCGCAACCCCAGGATCATGTCACGCGCTTCTTCGACCGAGACCGGCGCAATCGCCGTCGCCGTGTCGCCGAGGAGTTCCACCAGCACGCCGCCCAGTCCCACGACGACCAGAGGACCCGCCAGCGCGTCGACCCGTGCGCCGACGATCGCCTCGACGCCGCGCTCGGCCATCGGCTGCACGAGGACCCCGCGGATCGCCGCGCCGGGTGCATGGCGATTCGCGGAGATGATGATCGCCCCGAACGCCTCGCGCACTGCCGCTTCATCGAAAAGCGCAAGCCGCACCCCGCCCGCCTCGGTCTTGTGCAGGATCCCGGGTGAATCGACCTTGAGCGCGACCGGGTATCCGATGGCGCGTGCCGCCGCCACGGCTTCGTCTGCGTCCCGCGCGGTGCGATCCGCAATCACCGGGATGCCGTAGGCGGCCAGCACCTGCTTCGACTCGCGTTCCGGCAGCGATTCGCGAAAGTCGCGCAACAACTTCCCGGCACGTTCGCCCGCATCCGAAGGTGCGCGACGCCCGCGCACCGCGCCGACGCGAAATCGGGCGCGCGCCTGCCAACCGGCAATCGCGGCGAAGCACCGGTCCATCGAGCGAAACAGCGCCGCACGCGCCTCGACTTCGTACTCGGCCGCGCCCGGACCCTGCAGCCACTCCGAGAGCCACACCACCGAGATCGGCTTTGCGTAACGCGCCGCCAGTTCCCGGATCTGCAGAACGCGCTCCGCACCCGCGTCCGCGAGCGCCACGCCGAGCGGAACGACCAGTGCGCCGTACTGCTCGTCATCGAGCAGCGCCTCGCAGCATTGCTTGAACGAATCCGGATTGTTGAGCACCTGCCCGGTCGGATCGCACGGGTTGCGCGCCGCGCCGAACTCGGGCACGACTTTTTCGAGCCTGGCGAGGGTTTCGGCGTGCGGTTGCGGCATCGGCACGCCGTGGCGCTCTGCCATGTCGGCGGCGATCACGCCCGCGCCACCCGATCCCGAGACCACCGCGACCCCGGGCGCGAGCGGCGGCTCGGCACGCGCGAGGAACTGCGCGGTCTCGAAGAGCGCTTCCAGATTCTCCACCGCGACGAAGCCGCAGCGCTCGAAAAGCGCCCGGTTCGCCACACGCGAACCGGCGATCGAGCCCGTGTGCGAGCGCGCCGCGGCCGCGCCGTCTTCGCTCCCCGCGATTTTGTAGACCACGACCGGCTTGC
>MERB01000051.1:28391-54260 GCA_001770475.1 Betaproteobacteria bacterium RIFCSPLOWO2_02_FULL_66_14
CGAGGCGACGCGCGTCCGGGATCCCCTCGAGAACAAGTGCCACCGCGCGGCACTCCGGCACGTCGGCGAGGTAGCTGACGAGGTCCGCGACATCGACATCCGCAGAGTTTCCCGTGGAAAAGAAATGGCCGAAGCCGGCGCCCCGCTCGGCGGCCTGCGCGACCGCGTAGCCGAGCGCGCCCGACTGGCTCACGATGCCCACCGGTCCGACGCGTCGCGGCATGCGGAAGTAATCCGGGATGAAGGTGAGTCCCGCATGGATCGCGTGGTTGATCAGGCCCATGCAGTTCGGGCCGAGGATCCGCAGCGCCGAGTCGCGCGCAAGCCGTCCGATCCGGTCCTGCGCCTCGTGCCATTGCGGCGAGCGAACTTCGCCGAACCCGGAGGAAAACACCACTGCGCCACCGACGCCGAGCGCGGCGGCTTCCTTCAACACCGGTTCGACGCCTTCGCGCGGCACCGCGACCACCACGCAGTCCGGGCGCCCGGGAAGCACCTTGAGCGAGGCATGGCAATCGAGCAGCCCGATGCGCTCGTAGCGGTCGTTGACCGGATGGATTTCGCCTGCGTAATGCGCGAGGTTCTCGAGCACGCGCGCGCCGAACGCACCCGAGCGCGGCGATGCACCGACCACCGCGATCGAGCGCGGCTCGACCAGCCGCGCAAGATCGGAACGGGTGTAGACGTCGCGCCGGCTCACGGCGCTTCCGGGTCGCTCAGTGCTGGCGTCGGCAAGGACATGCCCCGGCTATACTAGCATCGGGATTTTCTGGGAGACTTGCATGTCGGTGAAACAACTGCTGGATCTGGGCGGGCGCAACGCCATCGTCACCGGGGGTTCGCGCGGCCTTGGACTTCAGATCGCGGAAGCGCTCGGAGAAATGGGTGCGCGTGTCGCGCTCACCGCGAGGAAGAAAGACGAACTCGACGCCGCCGTCGCGCACCTCGCCAAGCTCGGCATCGAGGCGAGCGCCTGGGTGTGCGACATCGGCCGGCGCGAACAACTGCCCGGCGTGTTCGACCAGATGCTCGCCAGGCTCGGGCGAATCGACATCCTGGTGAACAACGCGGGCGCGGTCTGGGGCGCGCCTGCAGAAGACCATCCGCTGGAGGCGTGGGACAAGCTCATCAACCTCAACCTCCTCGGCGGCTTCATCATGGCGCAGCAGGCGGCGAAGAAATCGATGATTCCGGCGAAGTGGGGACGCATCATCTTCGTCGCATCGGTCGCCGGACTGACCGCGAGCGACCCTGCGGTCGTGCGCACGGTGTCGTACAACGCGACCAAGCACGCCATCGTCGGCATGGCGAAGCAGCTCGCCGCCGAATGGGGCGAGCACGGCATCACGGTCAACGCCATCTGCCCCGGGTTCTTCCCTTCGAAGATGACGCGCGCAACGCTCGATACGACGGGCGAACTGGTGCGCAAGGTCACTCCGACGGGACGGCTCGGCGGCCCCGAGGACCTGAAGGGGATCGCCGTGCTGCTGGCGTCCGAAGCCTCGCGTCACATCACCGGCCAGGCGATCGTGGTCGACGGCGGAGCGATCGTGCTCTGATGTCGAAGGCGCTGGTGGCGAAGGCGATCGGCACCGTGCGCGCGAGACCGCCGGAAAAGCGCTGAACCGTCGTTTCAGGCTGCCGCCAACAGCCGCCGGCCGCGCCAAAGCCACGTGAGCCCCGCCAGCATCACGCAGAGCAATATGCCAAAGGCGTAGCTGTAGGCCTGTGGGTCATAGCCCGCCGCGCTCTGCGGCCAGCGGTCGATCACGAGCCCCACGCCCCACTGCCCCAGAAAGCCACCGCTAAACGTGAAGATGTTGAGCGTGGCGTTCACGCGCCCGGTCATTTCTCGCGGATAGCGCCGC
The DNA here is from genome assembly GCA_001770475.1 of Betaproteobacteria bacterium RIFCSPLOWO2_02_FULL_66_14. Taxonomy (GTDB): domain Bacteria; phylum Pseudomonadota; class Gammaproteobacteria; order Burkholderiales; family SG8-39; genus 2-02-FULL-66-14. The sequence continues at coordinate 30,260 of MERB01000051.1, forward strand.
GTCAGAATCGAATACGCGAGCGAACCGACCGAGCCACTGCCGATGAACAGCATCCAGAGGAGCGGCGCCGCGGTCGTCACACCCAGCGTGAGCAGTAACAGGCAGAACGCCGCACCCGCGATGCCGCCCGCAAACAGCGGAAAAACCGAACGGCCGCTGGCGGCCCGCGCGTCCGCCGCGCGGCCGTAACCGAGAAAACCCGCGATGAGCGCGACGTTCACGAGCAGCAGCACCTGCGCCACTTCGGCCCGCGAGTAGCCGGCGACGTCGCGCAGCCAGGTCGCCATCCAGAGCGTCAGCAGCGCCACGGTCGCGGACTGCAGACCGAGTAGCGCAATCCCGATCCGCCAAAACGCCGGATCCGAGAGCACGCGGCCGACGCCGGAGAGGCTCTGGCGCAGTGACTCGCCGCGAGACGTCTGCGAACCCTCGGGCACGACGAACACCAGCACGCACACGACCACGACATTGAACCCGATGAGCAACAGGAACGCCTGGCGCCAATCGAGCACCCTCAGCAGGAGATCGAGCGGCACCGAAGTGGCGATCGCACCGAGCACCCCGGTGGCGAAGGCAATCGCGTTCATGAATGCGATTCGCTCCGGCGGATGCCACAGCACCCAGGCCTGGAACGACGACATGAGGCAGCCGGATACGCCGAACCCAATGAGTGCACGGCCGGCAACGAGGGCCGCGTAGGACTGCGCCGTGCAAAAGATCACTGCGCCGCAGGCGGCGATCAGCAGAAGAAAGGCGTTGACGCGCCGCGGGCCGAAGCGATCGAGCAGCACGCCGAGGGGAATCTGGAATACGCCGAAGGCGAGAAAATAGACGCTGGTGAGAAACCCGAGCTCCGCAGCCGAGATCCCGAACTCCCGCGCCAGCAACGGGCCGAGCAGCGCGTTGACCGCGCGATACGCATACGACAGGAAATACCCGGCGAGAAACGGCAGCGTGACGCGCCAAATTAGGGACCGACCACGATTTCCAGCCGTCACGGGAAAACGTGGTCTGTCCCTATTTTTCCAGGCCGCCGGTGTAGAAGCGGTTCCAGGTCGGCGTGAGGATGAGTTCGTTCACGCAGGCTCGCGCCGGGAGCGAGGCGACGAACAGAATCGCCGCGCCGAGATCTTCCGCCTGTGCCATTCGCGCGCGCTCCTCGGCCGACGGCGGCACCGGGCGTTTCTCGAGGATGGGCGTGGCCACCTCGCCGGGCAGGATCGAGGTGGCGCGTATGCCGTGCTTGCATTCTTCCATGTTGATCGACTCGCTCACCGCGATGACTGCGCGCTTGGTCGCGTTGTACGCGGGCCCGGTGAGTTGGCTCGCATAACGGCCAGCCCACGACGCGATGTTGATGATGAGGCCATCGCGGCGCGCGCGCATCCCTGGAAGGACCGCGTAGCAGCAGTAGAACAGGCCGTTGAGATTGATCGCAACGACCTCGTCCCAGCCCTCGGTGGTCATGGTCGCGAAATTGCGCTTGCCCCCGCCAATGTTGGTGCCCGCGCTGTTGACCAGGATGTCGATGCGCCCGTAGCGCTTTTCGATGTCTGCCGCCGCAGCCATCACCGCCTTGCGGTCCGCGACGTCTAGCCGCAGCGCCTCGGCCTCGCCGAGCTTTTTCAGTTGCGCGAGCCCCTCTTCGTTGCTGCGCGCGGTGCGCCCGGAAATCACGACGCGCGCCCCGGACTTGGCGAGTTCCATTGCGCCGGCGAGACCGATGCCGCTTCCCCCGCCCGTGACCCAGGCCACCCGGCCCCGAAGTTCAGCGCCTGGCATACTGGCTCGTCCCGAAGAGATTCTCCATCTGTTCCTTGGTAAAGCCGGCGGGGCGCCTGCGGTCGGCGAGCACCTGCAACGCCCTTTGGACCGCAGGACGCGCGGCAATCGCGTCGCGCCAGCGTCCGACCGCCGGATATTCGGCGATCTCCACGCCCTGGCGCTCGGGAAACCGCAACCACGGCATGATCGCCATGTCGGCGATGGTGTACTCGGCACAAGCCACGTGCGCGGACTCGTTCAGGCGCCGCTCGAGCACGCCGTAGAGCCGGTTCGCCTCGTTCTTGTAGCGGTTCATCGCGTAGGGAATTTTTTCCGGCGCATAGCCCAGGAAGTGGTGCGCCTGTCCGAGCATCGGACCGACGTGGCCCATCTGGAACATCACCCACTGCATCACCTGCCAGCGTTCGCGCAGGTCCTCGGGCAGAAAACGCCCGGTTTTCGAGGCGAGGTAGAAGAGCATCGCCCCCGATTCGGCGAGCGCGAAGGGTCTGCCCCCAGGGCCGTCGGTATCGACCATTGCCGGCATCTTGTTGTTGGGCGAGATATCGAGGAACTCCGGTTTGAACTGGTCCCCCGCGCCGATATCCACCGGGTGCACGCGATACGGCAACTCCGTTTCCTCGAGCATGATGTGGATCTTGTGTCCGTTCGGCGTCGGCCAGGTATGCAGTTCAATCATCGTCTTCGATCACCACGGTGCCTGCGAGTTTGTCGTGAAATCCCTGCTTCCTGCGGTCGAAAGCGACCCAGAGGAAACCGAGCCCGAGTGGAAGCATGGAAACGATGTAGGCGAAATACCGCCCGACCAGCCGAGCCGTGCTCGGTGTGCCGCCGGTCTCGGCGTCGACGACGCGCGCCGAGATCGCCATTTTCCCCGGGGTGGCGCCGCGGTACTTCCAGAACAGGATCGTTGCGACCGCAGGCATCACGACCTGGATGACGAAATCCCAGAACCCGGCCATGCCGCCGTCCTGCGCACGGGCCAGGTATTCGCGGCCGTAGATCGCGATCAGCAGCGGCACGCTGATCACGAGCAGAATCAGCACGTCGATCACCACCGCGATCGCACGTTTCCAGAAGCCGACGTAGGCGACGCGGCGCGCGACGGGCGCTTCAGGCGAGCTTGACGAGCTGCTTTCCAAAGTTCTCGCCCTTGAGGAGTCCGATCAGGCCGCGCGGCGCGCTCTCGATTCCCTGCAGCACCGACTCGCGGTACTTGAGCTTGCCGGCGGCGACGAGATCGAGCAGCGCCCGGTTCGCCTCCGGATAACGCTCCAGCCAGTCGAACACGATCATTCCCTGCACCTTGAGCCGGTTGACGAGGATCGCGCGAAACATCTTCACGCCGTACGGGTCGGTCGCGTTGTATTCGGAAATCAGCCCGCAGACCACGACGCGACCGCGAAAATTCATCAGCTTCAGCACCGTGTCGAGCGTCTCGCCGCCGACGTTTTCGAAGTACACGTCGACGCCCTTGGGGCAGACTTCCTTCAGGTCGCGGTACAGGTTCCCTGCCTTGTAGTCGATGCAGGCGTCGAACCCGAGTTCGTTCACGACGTAGGCGCATTTCTGCGCCCCGCCTGCGATGCCGACGGCGCGGCCGCCCCAGACCTTTGCGAGCTGCCCGACGACGCTGCCCACCGCGCCGGATGCGGCGGACACCACGACCGTCTCGCCGGGCTTGGGCGCACCAATGTCCTTCAGGCCGAAATACGCGGTGCGGCCGGGCATACCGAGGCAGCCGAGGAAATACGAAAGCGGCGCGCGCGTGGCGTCCACCTTGGTAAGCAGTTCGCCCTTCGCACAGCCGTAAAGCTGCCAGCCGGTGGGCGTCGTAACCGTGTCGCCGGGCACGAATTTCGGGTGTTTCGATTCGACGACCTCGCCCGCGGTCTCCCCCGTCATGACCTCGCCGATCTCGACGCCCTTGACGTAGCTCTTTTGCTGGCTGAGCCGGCCGCGCATGTAGGGATCGAGCGAAAGCCACAGGTTCCGGATCAGCACTTCGCCGTCCTTCGGCTGCGGCACGGGCGCTTCCACCAATTTGAAGTCGTCCTCGCGCACCCAGCCTTCGGGATACTTCGCAAGCGTCCAGGATTTGTTGGTCGGCATTTCAGGTTCCCTCGGTGTCGAGCGCCGCGAAGCGCCCGAGATGGTGTTCGGCATCGCCGAATTGCTGCGCGATCACGGTCAGGCGTCGGAAGGTGTGCGAAACCTTGAGTTCCTCGCTCATGCCCATGCCGCCGTGAAGCTGCACCGATTCCTGGCTGACGTGGCGGCAAGCATCCGCGATCTTGATCTTGGCCGCGGAGACCGCCAGCTGCCGTTCGCGCACGCTCTGCGCACTGTCCGCGCGAGAGGCCGCGACGCAAGCCATCGACCGCGCCTGCTCGTGCGCGATGTACATGTCGACGATTCGGTGCTGCAGCGCCTGGAAGGTCCCGATCGGCACGCCGAACTGCTTGCGCGTCTTGAGGTATTCGAGCGTCGTGTCGCAGGCGAACTTGATCGCCCCCACCGCTTCGGCACAGACGAGCGCGGTAGCGAAGTCCGTCACCTCCTCGAGCAAGGGCAGCGCCCCACCCTCCTCGCCTAGGAGCGCATCGGCGCCCACCTTGACCGCCTGAAGCGAAATGTCAGCCGCGCGCATCTCGTCGAGCGTGCGGTAGGCGCGAAGGCGAAGCGCACCGTGATCGACCAGGAAGAGGCTGATGCCCTTCGCAGTGCGCGCCGAGACGACGACTTTCTCCGCCAGGGGCGCACCAAGCACGACCACTTTCTCGCCCTCGAGCTGCCAGCCGCCGGCGACGGGTTTCGCCGCCGTCTTCACCTGCGCGAGGTTGTAACGCGCGCCGCGTTCGGTATGCGCCAACGCGAGCCGCATCCTGCCTTCGACCACCCGCGGCAGGACCGAGCCACGCTGCGCCTCGTTGCCAGCGCGCGCGACGAGGCGCGCCGCCATGACCGTGGCGAGATACGGCTCCACGACGAGCGCATCGCCGAACGCCTCCATCACTCCCATCAGATCGACGGCGCCGCCGCCGAATCCGCCGAACTCCGCCGGCAGCGGCAGACCGGTGACGCCCATCTCGGCGAGCGTCGCCCAGGCTTCGGCGCTGCAGCCCTCGTCCGAGGCGACGATCTTCTTGCGCGTCTCGAAGTCGTAGTCCTTCGCGAGAAAGCGTCTTACCGAATCGGCCAGGAGCTGCTGCTCTTCGCTGTAGTCGAAATTCATGGCGACCTCACAGTCCCAGGGTCATCTTGGAGATGATGTTGCGTTGGATCTCGTTCGATCCCGCGTAGATCGTGGTCTTGCGGTAATTGCAGTAGCGAGGCGCGAGGCCTGCGGTGAACGCATCGAATTCGGCGTCCGAGCCCACCGGCACGAACGGCTGTGCGAGCGGCCCCACCGCCTGCATCGCCAACTCGGTAATCGCCTGCTGGATCTCGGTGCCCTTGATCTTGAGCATCGAGACGTCGGCGCCCGGGGGCTGCCCGGTACGCCGCATCTGGTCGAGAAACCTCAGGTTGGTGATCTCGAGCGCCATCAGTTCGACCTCGACGCGCGTGAGCTTGTCGCGGAAGCGCGGGTCGCGGATGAGCGGCTCGCCGTCGTTTCCCGGCTGCGCAGACGCGAACGCCTTGAGCTTGGCGAGCTCTCGCTTGGACGCGCCGACGCGGCCGGTATTCATGCGCTCGTGTCCGAGCAGGTACTTCGCCACGGTCCAGCCCTTGTTCTCCTCGTACACCAGGTTCCCGGCGGGCACGCGGACGTCTTCGAAAAAGACTTCGTTCACCTCGCGGCCCAGGTCCATCAGGACGAGCGGGCGCACCGTGATTCCCGGGCTCTTCATGTCGATGAGCAAAAACGAAATGCCCTCCTGCTTTTTCGCCATGTTCGAATCGGTGCGCACCAGGCAGAAAATCCAGTCGGCGCAGTGCCCGAGCGTGGTCCAGATTTTCTGGCCGTTGACGACATACTCGTTGCCGTCGCGAGTCGCCTTGGTCTTGAGCGAGGCCAGATCCGATCCGGAACCCGGTTCCGAGTAGCCCTGGCACCAGAAATCCTCTCCGTCGTAGATGCGCGGCAGAAAACGCCTCTTCTGCGCTTCACTGCCGAAGCGCAGCAGCACGGGGCCGCACATCGAAAGCCCGAACGGGATCAGCGGGGGCGAACCGACGAACCCCAGTTCTTCCTCGAAAATGTAGCGCTGGACCAGGTTCCAGTCGGTTCCGCCCCACTCCTTCGGCCACGCCGGCGCGACCCAGCCCTTCTTCGCGAGAATGCGATGCCAGCGAAGCAGGTCCTCGCGTCCCAGTTCTCCGTAATTCGCGACCTTGTCGCGCAGGTCCTGGGGCAGGTTGGCGTTGAGCCACGCGCGCACCTCGTCGCGAAACGCAAGCTCCTCCTGGGAATAGTTGAGATCCATGGCGACTCCGGACTCCAGCGGGAACGCCGAGAATACCCCGTCCCCGGCGCTTGGGGGAGAGGCTGCGGCGAATTGACGGCTGGAGTTCGCACACGCCGCCACAATCCGGGGCTGAACCGCCCGCTCCGCCTGACGCGTGAATGTTTGAAACTCGTATCATGGCGCCATGAATCAACCTCCGGGCCGCGTGTTCGACTACGTCGTGATCGGCGCCGGTTCGGCCGGTTGCGCGCTCGCCGCACGGTTGTCCGAAGATGCGGCGGCCACCGTCGCACTCGTAGAGGCGGGAGGCCAAGGGCGCTCGTTCCTGATCGATACCCCGCTCATGCTGGCGGTCACGGTGCCGCGCCGGATTCACAACTGGGCCTTTGCGACCGCGCCCCAATCGGGCCTCGGCGGCCGCCGGGGCTATCAGCCGCGCGGCAAGGGGCTCGGGGGTTCGAGCGTCATCAACGCCATGATCTACATGCGCGGCCATCCGGGCGATTACGACGACTGGGCCGCAGCCGGCAATCCGGGATGGGGCTGGGAAGACCTGCTGCCGCTATTCATGCGCAACGAGCACAACGAGCGCGGCGCAGACGCCTATCACGCCGTCGGCGGGCCGCTCAACGTGGCCGACATCCGTTCTCCAAACGCGGCATCGCTTGCGTTCGTCGAGGCGGGCGTTCAGGCGGGGCACGCACGCAACCACGATTTCAACGCCGCACGTCAGGACGGCGTCGGCCTGTACCAGGTCACGCAGAAGAACGGCCGGCGCTGGAGCGCGGCTCGCGCCTACCTCGATCCGGCGGCGCAGCGAAGCAATCTCACGGTCATCACCGACACGCAGGCGCTGCGCCTTCGGTTCGACGGAGATGACTGCGCTGGGGTTGAAACCACGCGCGGGGCGCTTGGCGCGCGCCGCGAAACGATTCTTTGCGCGGGCGCCTTCGGCTCGCCGCAGCTGCTGCTCCTTTCGGGGATTGGCCCGCAGGAGGAACTCGCGCGCCAAGGCATCGCGCTGCGACACGAATTGCCGGGCGTCGGGGCGAACCTTCAGGACCACCCGGATTACGTCATCGGCTTTCTCTCGGAGGCGCCGGGCCTGCTCGGTCTCACCCCGCGCGGGCTGCTGAACATCGCTCGCGGCTACGGCAGGTTCCGCAGCGAAGGCAGGGGTTTGCTTTCCTCCAACATCGCGGAGGCCGGAGGTTTCATGAGCTCCCGCCCCGGACTCGACCGGCCGGACCTGCAACTGCACTTCACGATCGGACTGGTCGCAGACCATGGACGGGATCCCAGGCCGCGTTACGGATTCAGCTGCCACGTCTGCGTCCTCCGCCCGAAGAGCATCGGTCGCGTCAGCCTTGCTTCCGCCGACCCGCGCGCGGCGCCGAGCATCGATCCCGCGTTTCTCACTCACCCGGAGGACGCGCGCGACCTGCTGCGCGGCGTCCGCATGACGCTCGACATCCTCGGCCAGCGCGCGCTCGACGCTTTCCGCAGCGCGAACGTCTTCGGCGAGCCCGGGACCTCCGACGAAGAGTTGATGGCGCTCATTCGCAGGCGAGCCGATACCGTCTATCACCCGGTCGGCACGTGCCGGATGGGCCAGGAGGGAATGGGCGTCGTGGACGCGAAACTGAGGGTCCACGGCGTCGGCCGGCTGCGCATCGCCGACGCGTCGATCATGCCGACGTTGATCGGCGGCAACACCAACGCCCCCGCGATGGTGATCGGGGAAAAGGCGGCCGACCTGATTCGCGCCGGCCGCTAGCGAGCTGAGTCCAAATCCGTGATGGTTTTCATCGATCTCGGGACTTCGGTCGTTTTTGCCGAAGTCCCGAGACACGGCAACCACGGCGGTGCGCGTAGGACCCTGTTCGTGCCCGAGGGCTGCTTCGGTGTCTCATGATTCCCCGCAACGGCGAGAAGCGCGGGGAATCACGAGATCGGACAAAAACGCGGACTATTCGTCTGCGAACTTGTGACTCAGGCCGCTAGAATCGTTCAACACATCGCAGGAAAAACCAAACTCGCATGCCTGGTGAATCCGGAATCCTGAGTTTTGGGGCATACCTCCCCCGCCTGCGGCTGCAACGCAAGAGCGTCGCCGCCGCGAATGCCTGGTTCAATCCTGCGCTGAAGGCGCTGGCGCGCGGCGAGCGCGCCATGGCGAATTGGGACGAAGACGCGATCACGATGGGCGTCGAAGCGGCGCGTGATTGCCTCGCAGGCTTCGACCGACGCTCGATCGGCGCGCTGTGCCTTGCATCGACGACGCATCCCTTCGACGAACGGCAGAACGCTGGCGTCATGGCCACGGCACTGAACTTCGGTTCGGCGCTTCGTTCAACGGATGTAGGCGGGAGCCTTCGTGCCGGCACCTCCGCGCTCATGGCCGCATTCGATGCCGCCGCAGTCCGAACTTCGCTCGTCGTTGCCGGGGAACGGCGCAACGCCCGCGCGGCAAGCGCGCAGGAGATGCATTACGGTGACGGGGCCGCGGCGCTCCTCGTCGGGAGTGGAGAGCCGGTCGCCCGGCTGCTCGGCGCGCACAGCGAAACCGTAGACTTCGTGCACCAGTTCCGGGCCCGCGACCGCTCGCACGACTACGTCTGGGAGGAACGCTGGGTGCGCGACGAGGGTTACCTGAAGATCGTGCCCACCGCGATCGTCGGCGCATTGAAGGCCGCCGGCGTGGGAGCGGCGACGATCGCGCATTTCTGCCTCCCTTGCACGCTGCCGCGCGTGACGCCCGCGATCGCGAAGCGTGCCGGAATACCGGAGGCCGCGGTGCGCGACAACCTGTCCGCGGTGTGCGGCGATACGGGCGCCGCGCATCCGCTCGTGATGCTCGTCTCCGCGCTCGAGCAGGCCAGACCCGGCGACCGGATCCTGCTCGCGGCGTTCGGCGAGGGCTGCGACGCGCTCGTTTTCGAGGCCACCGGGGCGCTCGCCGGATTTTCCCCCCGCCGCGGCGTCAAGACGTCGCTCGCCCGGCGCAAGGAAGAGACCCGGTACGAGAAATACCTCGCGTTCAACGGATTGCTCGCAATCGAGCGCGGAATGCGCGCCGAAGTGGACAAGGCGACACCGCTTTCGGTGCTCTACCGCAATCGAAACATGATCGAGGGATTGGTCGGCGGGTGTTGCCGGCAGTGCGGAACGATCCAATACCCCAGGGGGCGATACTGCGTGAACCCCGATTGCAACGCGCTCGACTCGCAGGACGACCAGCCGTTCGCCGATCTCGACGGAAGCGTGCTGTCGTACACCGCGGATGCGCTCACCTACTCGCCCGATCCGCCGGCGTACTATGGCATGGTCCAGTTTGCCGGGGGCGGGCGTATGATGGCGGATTTCACCGATATCGACGATGGTCGCGTCGACGTCGGAATGCCCATGCGCATGGTCTTTCGCATCAAGGACGCCGACCTGGCGCGCGGATTCGTGCGCTACTTCTGGAAGGCGGCGCCGGCCTGAGTGCCGCGAGGGGCGTTTCCTGGGAGAACCGAAATGGCAACCGGCATTCGAGACAAGGTGGTGATCCTCGGGATGGGCTGCTCGAAATTCGGCGAGCGCTGGGACCGCAACGCCGAAGACCTGATGGTCGAGGCGTTCGAGGAGGCGCTGGCGGATGCGCGCGTCGAGCGGCGCCAGATCGAGGCGGCATGGTTCGGAACCGCGATCGAGGAGCAGCACGTCGGCAAATCCGGGGTGCCGCTCGCAACGGCGCTTCGCCTGCCCTACATCCCGGTGACGCGCGTCGAGAACTACTGCGCCACCGGCACCGAGGCGTTTCGCGGCGCGGTTTACGCGGTCGCCTCCGGCGCCGTGGACATCGCGCTCGCGCTCGGCGTGGAAAAGCTCAAGGACACGGGGTACGGCGGACTTCCCCAGCGCTCCCGCGGCACGCTCGCCGACCTTTATTGGGCGAACATCTCCGCGCCCGGATCGTTCGCGCAACTGGCGGCTGCCTACCGCGAAAGGCACCGCGTGAACCCGCAGGATCTGAAGCGCGCGATGGCGCACATCTCCGTCAAGAGCCACGCCAACGGCGCGAAGAACCCGAAAGCGCACCTGCGCAACCCGATCACCGAAGACGACGTGCTCAAGGCACCGATGGTCGCCGATCCGCTCGGCTTGTACGACTGTTGCGGCGTGTCCGACGGCTCTGCCTGCGCGATCGTGACGACGCCGGACATCGCGCGCGGACTGGGCAAAACCGACCTGGTCGCGGTCAAGGCGCTGCAGCTGGCGGTGTCGAACGGCCAGGAAGCGCAATACGGCACGTGGGACGGCTCGTATTTCGCGACCACGCGCGCAGCGGCCGCGCGCGCCTACCGCGAAGCGGACCTCGACGACCCGCGCAAGCGCATTTCGATGTTCGAAGTGCACGATTGCTTCTCGGTGACCGAACTCGTGACCGTAGAGGATCTCGGCGTCTCGCCCGAGGGCAAGGCGATTGGCGACGTGCTCGACGGTTTTTACGACGCCTCCGGAAAGGTTCCCTGCCAGATCGACGGCGGACTGAAATGTTTCGGCCACCCGATCGGCGCGTCCGGACTGCGGATGCTGTACGAAATGTACCTGCAGCTCGGCGGGCGCGCCGGCGAGCGGCAGCGGCCCGACCCCGTCCTCGGGATGACGCACAACCTGGGCGGATTTCCGAGCCAGAACGTCTCCTCGGTCACGATCGTCGGACGCTTCGGCGCCTGAAGGTCGCGCAGTGCGCGCGACGGCGCCAGCAGCGCTCTGCTAAATTCCGGCGCCATGACCGTACCGGCGAAGCACCGTACGCTGAAGGCACGCGACGTCGAGCCGATACTCGCCGTCGCGAGCAAGCTCGCGGCGCCTTTCGACCTGGAGTCCATGCTGATCGAGGTCGTGAACGCCGCGAAGCTCGTGCTCGATGCCGAGCGGGGCACGGTCTGGCTGTACGACGTGGCGACCGACGAACTCGTGCTCGAGGTGGCGACCGGCATTGCGCCGGTTCGCGTCCCGGCCGGGGTGGGCATTGCCGGAAGCTGCGCCCGCACGCGCCAGATCATCAACGTGCCCGACTGCTATGCCGACCCGCGGTTCAACCCGGACGTCGACAAGCGCTCGGGCTACCGCACGCGCTGCATGCTGACGCTCCCGCTGATCGATCACAAGGACGTCCTCGTGGGCGTGATGCAGGTTCTGAACAAGGTCAACGGCGTGTTCGACGCCGACGACGAATCGCTCGCGACCGCGCTCGCGGCACAGTGCGCGGTCGCGCTGCAGCGGGTACGCCTGACGGAGGCGCTGATCGAGGGAGAGAAACTGCGCCAGGAGATGGAAATGGCGCGCGTCGTGCAGATGAGCACGCTGCCGGCAGCGATGCCCAGCATCCCCGGCTACGACACATTCGGGACCTTCCAGCCGGCGAGCGCGACCGGCGGCGATACCTTCGACCTGTCGCTGCTCGGGCAGGAGTTGCTGGTGGTCCTGGGCGACGCCACGGGGCACGGGATCGCGCCGGCACTCTCGGTCACGCAAATGCAGGCGATGTTGCGAACGGCCTTCCGGCTCGGCGCCAATCTGCAGACGGCGTTCATGGCGGTCAACAATCAGTTGGCCGAGACGATGCCTGCGGATCGCTTCATCACCGCATTCATCGGCCTGCTCGACCCGGCAACGCACCTGATGCGTTTTCACAGCGGCGGACAGGGGCCCATCCTCGTGTATCGCGCCGCTTCGGATACCTTCGAACGCCATCGTCCTACCAGCTTTCCGCTCGCCGCGATGCCGCTGCAGTCCCTTCGCCCGGCAACGACGGTGGAATTCGAACCCGGCGACCTGCTGGTGCTGCTCTCCGACGGAATCTACGAATTCCACGACGCCGGGCAGGAGCAGTTCGGCGAGCAACGCGTCGAGGCGCTGATCCGCGCCCAGCGCGACGTACCGATGCGCGCACTGTCGGCGCAGCTCCTCGAGGCCGTAAAGGCGTTCGCCAAGGGCGCGCCGCAGGAAGACGACATCACGGTGGTGCTGGTCAAGCGCGATTCGTCGATTGAACCGGTACGCCAGTCTTTCGCGCGCAAAGTGGACTCGCTTCAGGATATCTTCACGTTCACCGCCGCCGCGTTCAAGCGGCTCGGGATCGACCCCCAGTTGCTGCAGGTGGTCGATTTCACGGTCGAGGAACTGTTCACGAACATGGTCAAGTACAGCCGGATGAGCACTGCTGCTGTGCAACTCGAACTGAAGCGGATTGCGAACGGGTTCGAGGCGATCCTGACGGATTACGACGTCGAGCCGTTCGACGTGACTCGGGCACCCGATGCAAACGTCAACCTTCCGATTGGGGAGCGCACTCCCGGCGGCCTGGGGCTGCACCTGATTCGACGGCTGGTCGACTCGATCGAGTACCATTACTTCGAAGAAACGCGCCGGAGCCAGATCACCTTCAGAAAGACGGCGGAGACGGCAGCTGCGGCGGCCGGCACGCTTCGCAAAGGAGACGCCAATGTTGACGATTGAGTATGGCGTCGATGGCACGGTGGTCGTCGTCGGGAGGCTAGACGCCGCGCAGTCGTCCGCGGCGCAGGGATTCCTCGACAAGGTTCAGGGTCTGGTGACCGTGGACTGCAGCCGCCTCGAATACATCTCGAGTGCCGGGCTGGGAGTGCTGCTGAAAACCCAGAAACGACTGCTCGGTTCCGGGGGAAAACTACGCCTGGTGGGCGTCAACCGGCACCTGCAGGACGTCTTCCAGTATTCGGGATTCGACCAGATCTTCGAGATCGTGCCCGCCGCCTAGCGTCCGTGACGCAGAGCAGCAATGGTCCCGCCGGGATGGGCTCGCTGCGGCGTCAACTGGTATTTCACGGAATTCCGGCACTTTTTCACGAAACCGCAGCTTTTGCGGTGTGCAGTTGTTCTCATTTCACTGGTAGAGTCCGCGTTGGCGAAGTTCGGCCGGAGCGGCGGGGCCAATCGCGGAAGTAATCCATGGCCGATACTGAGAAGGAGATAACGATGGAAAAGACGAATACGGGATCCTCGAAGCAACGCAAAGTTTGGATTGGGACGGGATTGGCGGCTGTGGCAGTTGCTGTTGCCGGTATCTATGCTTGGGACACCCCGACGAGCGGGGATGGGCTTTCGGGAACGATCGTTCCGGCGCAGCGCTATCGCGCGCCGCAGGGATCGGCGGCCGACGTTGGCGCAGGTTCGCAGGCGGGGACGCAGCAAGGCCAGTCTGGAGCCGCCGGGAACGCGTCGGCGACCGCCGCCGGTAACGCATCCGGCAATGCAGCCGGAAATGCGGCGGGTAACGCTGCAGGTAATGCTGCTGGCAACGCCGCGGGCAACGCTGCCGGCAACGCCGCGGGCAATGCTGCGGGGAATGCGGCCGGTAACGCGGCCGGCAACGCCGCGGGTAATGCCGCCGGAAACGCTGCTGGCAACGCCGCTGGAAACGCAGCCGGTAATGCGGCTGGCAATGCCGCGGGTAACGCCGCTGGAAATGCCGCTGGCAACGCTGCAGGCAACGCCGCCGGAAATGCTGCAGGGAATGCGGCCGGTAACGCTGCGGGTAATGCCGCTGGCAACGCCGCAGGCAATGCCGCGGGCAACGCCGCCGGAAATGCTGCAGGGAATGCGGCCGGCAACGCTGCGGGTAATGCCGCTGGCAATGCTGCGGGCAACGCCGCTGGAAATGCCGCGGGTAATGCGGCCGGCAATGCGGCCGGTAATTCCAAGTAGACAGACGCTTCTTGCAATCTTAGAACCGCCGGCCCAGTGCCGGCGGTTTGCTTTTGGGCCTCGACTGGGTATCCTGCGGCCCTTCTGCGGTCTCAAGGATTCGTCCTTTGCGTACCGGCCTGTTGTGCCTGTTGATTGCGTTGGCGCCGGCCGCGGCCGCAGCCGACGAAAATCCTCTCGGCATGTCGTTCGTGGAAACCGCGAACCTCAGGCTCATTTATTTCGATCCGCTCGGATTTCTTGCGCCGCACGCCGTCCGCACCTTCACGAACTCGCTCGCCTGGCAGCGCCGGACCTTCGACTGGACGCCCTCCGAACCCACCACGATCCTTCTCAAGGACCTCTCCGATTACGGCGGTGCAGCGGCGGGGGTCGCGCCGCATAGCAGGCTCGTATTCGACATCGCGCCGCAATCCCGCGCGTTCGAAACCTACCCCGCAAGCGAGCGAATGTATTCGCTGATGAACCACGAGATGGTCCATATCGCGACCGGGGACGTCTCCGGCGGCGAGGAACGCAGGTGGCGCGGCCTGTTCTTCGGCAAGGTCAATCCGCGCGCGCAGAACCCTGAATCGCTCTGGTACAGCTACCTGACGATTCCCCGATGGATGGTGCCGCGCTGGTACCTCGAGGGCAGCGCGACGTTCATGGAAACCTGGATGGGCGGCGGGCTCGGCCGCGCCCAGGGGGGCTATGACGAAATGGTGTTCCGGGCGATGGTGCGGGATGGCGCCCACTTCTACGATCCGCTGGGACTGGCTTCGCGCGGCACACGGGTCGATTTCCAGGTCGGTGCCAATGCCTACCTGTACGGCACCCGGTTCTTCACTTGGCTCGCCTACGCGTACTCACCGGAAAAAGTCGTCTCCTGGATCAGGCGCGACGAGGGCAGCCGGCGTTATTACGCCGACCAGTTCCAGCATGTCTTTGGCAGCTCGCTCGATGATGCCTGGCAACGGTGGATTGCGTTCGAACGCGAGTTTCAGCAACGCAATCTCGCAGAGGTTGGAAAGTTCGCGATCACCCCGCATCGCAAGCTCGCCGCAGGCGCAGTCGGATCGATTTCCCGGATGTACTTCGACGAGTCGAGCGGAATTCTGTATGCGGCGTTTCGCTACCCGGGCGTAGTCGAACACGTCGGCGCGCTGAATACGCGCGATGGCACCTTCCGCCAGCTTGCCGACATCAAGCGCGCCATGCTCTACCGAGTTGCATCGTTCGCCTACGATCCGGCGAGCGGAACGGCCTTCTATACGAACGACAACCTCGCGCTGCGGGACCTGATGGCGGTCGACGTGAAGACCGGTGAGGCTCGCATGCTGCTCGAGGACGCCCGAATCGGTGAAATCGTCTTCAATCCCGCCGATCGCTCGCTCATGGGCGTGCGGCACCAAAACGGCATTGCGACGCTCGTGCGCATTCCGCATCCCTACGTGGAATGGGTGGCCGTCCACACCTTTCCCTACGAACAAGTGCCCTTCGACCTCGACATTTCACCCGACGGGCGCCTGCTTTCGGCATCGATGAGCGAGGCCACGGGAGACCAGTTCCTGCGCGTCTGGGAACTGCCGAAGATCCTCGCCGGAGACGTCAAACCGTTGAGCGAGTACCGGTTCGGCCAGTCGGTTCCCGAGAGCTTCGTGTTTTCGCGCGACGGTCGATACCTCTACGGCAGCAGCTATTACACCGGCGTGTCCAACATCTTCCGCTACGAAGTCGCAACGGGCGCGGTCGAGGCGGTATCGAATGCCGAATCGGGATTCTTTCGTCCCGTGCCGATCGCCGACGGCAGGCTCGTGGTCCTGAGTTATACCGCGGAGGGTTTTGTGCCCGCGATCATCGATGCGCACCCGCTCAAGGACGTCAGCGCGATCAGGTTTCTGGGCGCCGAGCTGGCCGCCAAGCATCCGATCGTGACGCAATGGCAGGTGCCCCCGCCGAACACGGTCGAGTACGTGGCGATGACCGGAAAGGGCGCCTACGACCCACCGGCCAAACTGTCACTGGTTCACGCCTACCCGGTCCTTCAGGGTTATAAGAGCGCGGCGGGTCTGGGCTACCAGGTCAACATCGAGGATCCGCTCGGCTTCGCGTCTCTGGGTATCACCGCTGCGTACACGCCCAGCGGCAAACTCGCGGGCAACGAGCGCGCGCACCTGGAGGTCAGGTACCGCTACCTCGGCTGGCGGGCGGGACTGTCCTGGAACCGGTCGGATTTCTACGACCTGTTCGGCCCCACGCTTCGCAGTCGCAAGGGTTTCGCGGCCAACGTCGGTCACGACGTCCTGCTGATCTACGACGAACCCCGAAGGCTCGAATTGAAGACCGACCTCGCGTTCTACGACCGCCTCGACACGCTGCCTCAATCCCAGAACGTCGCGGCAACCGCAAGCCGGCTGCGAACGGGCGGGGCTGGACTACATTTCACCGACGTTCGCCGGTCACTCGGTGCCGTGGACGATGAAAAGGGGCTCGCGTGGAACGTCGTGCTCTCGGCAAACCACGTCAATGGCCAGACGATCCCGCAGTTGCGCGCCGGCCTGGATGCCGGATTCGCGCTGCCGCTCGCGCATTCCTCCGTGTGGCTGCGGAACTCGGCCGGCGTCGCGGACGGCGCTCGCACCGATCCCTACGCCAATTTCTTCCTCGGCGGATTCGGCAACAACTATGTCGATAGCGGGTCCGAAAAACGGTACCGGGATCACGACGCGTTTCCGGGATTCAAGATCAACCAGATCGGCGGGCGCAGCTACACCCGCCACCTGCTGGAGTGGAATCTGCCGCCGTATGTCTTCGAGTCCGCGGGCACGCCGGCGTTTTACCTCAACTGGATGCGGCCCGCCGCCTTCGCCTCGGCGCTGTGGACCGAACCGGGCAATTCCGCCCAGCGCCGCCGCTACGGCAATCTCGGCGCACAGGTCGATTTCCGGTTCAGCGTGCTGCACTGGTACGAAATGACGCTGTCGCTCGGTTACGCAGTCGGTTACCGCGACGGCCAGCGCTCGGGCAACGAGTGGATGATCTCGCTCAAGATCATGTGAGCTGAGACCGCGCAGGTCACGATGACGGCTCAGATGCTCGTCCCCGCGCTGGTCGGCCTGCTGCCGGTGCTGAGTTTTCTGGGCGCCCTGCTCTACCTCGACAGCTACAAACTGGTGAAGCTGCGCGACGTCGTCGCGGTGGTGGCGTGCGGCGCGTTCATCGCAGGTCTCAGCTACGCCATGAACGGGCAGGCGCTCAACCTGGTCGAGATCGAATTCAGGGTCTTCAGCCGCTACGTCGCGCCGGTCAGCGAGGAACTGCTCAAGGGCCTGCTGATCCTCGCACTGATCCGCGCCCACCGGATCGGATTTCTGGTCGATGCCGCGATTCTCGGTTTCGGCGTGGGTACGGGTTTCGCCATGGTGGAGAACCTCTATTACCTGCACCTCTTTCCGAACGCGGGAATGGGGACCTGGATCCTGCGGGGATTCGGCACTGCGATCATGCACGGCGGCGCCACCGCCGTATTCGCGGTGATGGGGCTCGCGCTTCACGAACGTTCCAAGCGAGCCGCTTTGCGCGCGTTCGTTCCCGGCCTCGCGGTCGCCGCGGTGGTGCACTCCGCGTTCAACCACTTCTTCCTCTCACCGCTCATCTCCACGCTTGGCATCATCGTGGTCCTGCCGCCGCTGCTGTACGCCGTGTTCGAGCGCAGCGAGCGAACCGTGGGCGACTGGCTCGGGAAGGGCTTCGACGCCGATGCCGAAATGCTCGCCCTGATCAACTCCGGGCGGCTTTCGGGTTCACCGGTGGGTCGCTATCTGCACACTCTGAAGGACAAGTTCAAGGGACCCGTGGTCGCGGACCTGCTGTGCTATCTCCGTCTCCACACGGAGCTTGCGCTGCGCGCCAAAGGAATTCTGATGATGCGCGAAAGCGGTTTCGAAGTGCCGGTCGACGAGGCGACGCGCGAGCGGTTCGCGGAACTGCGCTACCTCGAGGACAGCATCGGGCGCACGGGTCGGCTGGCGATCCAGCCCATGCTGCACATGAGCCACAAGGACCTCTGGCAACTCTATATGCTCGGAAAATAGCGGCGCGCCGCGCCACAGTCCGGGCGCGCTCGTCAGCGCGTGATGTCGCCCGAGGAAGGTGTGCCTTCGCGTCTACTGTTCCTCCAGTCCTCTGGACTGACTTGGCCAACCGGTGCACCCGTGCCCGCACTTGCAGACGAGGGCAGGCGGCTTCCAGTGCGGTAAACCGGCGCCGACGCGGACTGCCCTCCAGGGCTTGGATCTTCGCCGATCGTGATGCAACCGGTCAGAAGGACGTTAGCGGCTGCAGCAAGAACCAACGCGGATCGTAGTGTCATTTCTGCGCTCCTGAAGCGGGCGAAATCAATCTATCGGCTGGCAAAACCGCGCGGAGTTTAGCAGGTACATTGTCGGAGATCTCATGGGCGGCGCCTTCGGGCCTCACGGTCAAACGATCGTCACGCCACCATCGACCACGATCGTCTGCCCGGTGATGAAGGAGGCGGCGTCCGAGGCGAGAAACGCTGCAACGCCGCCGATTTCCCGGGCTTCGCCGAGCCGGCGCATCGGCGTCAGCGCTTCTCGCTCGGTGCGGCGTTTTTCGTCTTCCCAGAGCGCGCGCGCAAAATCCGTCTTGATCAACCCGGGCGCAATGGCGTTGACACGCACGTTCTTCGGCCCCCATTCGGCAGCGAGATTCCTCACCAACTGCAGATCTGCGGCCTTGGAGATGCCGTAGATGCCGATCACGGTGTTGGCCAGCATCCCGGCGATCGAAGCGACCACAATGAAACTGCCGCCCCCACGCGCCGCCATGCCCGGCAGGGTCAGGTTGGCGAGCCAGAGCGTGCTTTTGACGTTGTTCAGCATCACCTTGTCGAAGGTCTCGTCGGGAAGCGCCTGCAGCGGCCCGTAATACGGATTCGCCGCCGCATTTGCAACCACGACGTCGATCCGGCCCCAGGTTTCTAGCGTCAACTCGACGAGCGACTGCAAATCCTCCTTGCGGGAGATATTGCAGGGGCGGGCGATCACCGGCCAGCCCTGCGCTTCGAACTCACGACGCACGGCCTCGCAGGCGTCGCCCTTGCGCGAGGACACGACCACCCTCGCGCCGGCGCGCGCCATCTCCTCGGCGGCCGACTTGCCGATGCCCTTGGTGGACCCGGTGACGAGCGCGACTTTTCCGCTCAGGTCGAACAGCGAGTCGAGGGCCATGATTCCACCATGCAAAATTCGATACGACTAAGTTGACAGGTCCCGGCGCCGGATGGAATATCGAAATGCGAAACACCCTGCCACACCCCGAATTCAAATCTGACCAAGGAGATTCGATCCATGGGTGCATCCGAACCCAATGTGCCGCCGGCTGCGCCCGGCACGGCGTTCAGCTACGAGCACGACGGCGACCGCCAGTTTGCCACGACGCTTGCGCGCGGGCTCGAAGTGCTGCGCTGCTTCACCCCGCTCGAACCGATGCTCGGCAACAAGGAAATTTCGGTGCGCACAGGGCTGCCCAAGCCAACCGTATCCCGACTGACCTACACGCTGACCAAGCTGGGCTACCTGCGGCACAACATGCGCCTCGGGAAGTACCAGCTCGGCTCGGCGGTCCTCTCGATCGGCTACCCGCTGCTCGCCTCGATGAGCGTGCGGCAGATCGCGCGGCCGCACATGAAGGAACTCGCGGATTACTGCAACGGGTCGGTCTCGATGGGGATCCGCGACCGGCTCAACATGGTGTACGTCGAATCGTGTCGCAGCGGCAACGCGATCACGACGCTGCCCGACATCGGAACCGCGGTGCCGATCGCCCAGGCCGCGATCGGGCGCGCCTACCTCGCGGCCTGCGTGCCCGCCGAGCGCGAGGGGCTCCTGAACCAGATGAAGGTGAAGCAGCCCGAGCTGCTGCGCAAGTACAAACCCCAGATCGATCGCGGGATCGAGGACGTGCGCAGCCGCGGGTTCTGCACCTCGATCGGCGAGCTGCGGCGCGAGGTGCACGCGGTAGGCGTGCCGATGCGGCGGAGCATCGACGGGGAAATGGTGTCGTTCAACTGCGGCGTTCCCGCCTTCATGCTGAAGAAGGACCAGCTGGAAGACGATATCGGGCCGCGCCTCGTATCGATGGTGCGCAATATCGAGGCCGGGCTCGGGATCCATTGATCGCCATGTCCGCTCCGGGCGTGAACCAGACGCGTCATGGCCGCGTGCTCGAGCTGGAAATGTCGAACCCGGCGACGCGCAACGCACTGACGCCCGACACGTCGCGCCTGCTGACCCGGGCGCTGCGCCTCGCGAACGACGACGAAGGAATCGGCTCGATCGTGCTGCGTGGCCACGGCGAGCACTTCTGCTCGGGCGGCAACGTCAAATCGCTGGCGGAAATGCGCGCCAATGAGCCTCGGCAGGCCCTGTTCGAACGCATCAACGCAGTGAACGAACTTGCACGCGCGCTGCGCGGCACGGCGAAGCCGGTCATCGCTGCGGTCGAGGGTCACGCCGCCGGTGCGGGATTTTCGATTGCCCTGGGCTGCGACCTGATCGTTGCCGCAGAAGACGCCGTTTTCACGATGGCGTACGTGAAAATTGGCGTGAATCCGGATGGCGGCGGCACTTGGTTCCTCGCGCGCGCCGTGCCGCCGCATCTGGCCAGCGAACTCGCGCTCTCGGCGGCGCCGGTGTCCGCGAGCCGCCTGGCCGCTCATGGCGTCGTGAACCGCGTCGTCGCGCCCGGACAGGCTCGCGCCGAGGCGCTCGCCTGGGCCGCCACGATCGCCGAGGGTGCGACGCAGGCGATCGGGCGGACCAAACGGCTGCTCTGGGAAGCGGTCAGCCAGGATCTCGCGCGGCAGTTGGATCGCGAACGCGAAAGCTTTGCCGACGGCATGTACGGCGCGGAAGGCGCGGAGGGATTTTCGGCGTTCATCGAAAAGCGCAAGCCGCGCTTTCACGGTTAGCGGCGAAGGGCTTGCTCTCCCCGCGTCCAGGGAGCGCAGCGTGCTATCTGGCGATTGACCCGGATCGCCGAAAGAGCGACGCCGCGCGCTGTCCGACGGCCGAGCAATATAGAATCGCGCCATGCTCAGCCGACTGATGCCCCGCGAGGGCAATTTCTTCCAGTTGTTCAACGCCCACGCAGAGCGCATCGTCGAGGGCGCGCGCGAACTGGAAGGCCTGTTCGCCACGTTCGACGATCTCGAGACGCGCGCCCAGCGCATCGACGGCGCCGAGCGCGCAGCCGACAAGATCACCCACGAGACGATCACGCTGCTGCACCGCACGTTCATCACGCCTTTCGACCGGGAGCAGATCCACAGCCTGATCACGCGGATGGACGACATTCTCGACCTGATGCAGGACGTCGCCGAGTCCGTGGTGCTGTACGACATCCGCAGAGTCACCCCCGAGGCCAAGCAACTCGCCGAGATCTGCCAGATGTGCTGCGCGCGCGTCAAGACCGCCGTGTCGCTGCTCACCAACGTCAAGCAGGCCGAGGCCATCCTGAAGACCTGCGAGGAGATCGACCGGCTCGAGTCCGACGCCGACCGCGTCATGCGCGCTGCGATGTCGAAGCTGTTTCGCGACGAACCGGACGTCAAGCAACTGATCAAACTGCGTTCGATCTACGAATTGCTCGAGCTGATCACGGACCGCTGCGAGGACGTCGCCAACATCATCGAAGGCATCGTGCTGGAGAATTCCTGACGTTGCGCGCGCGGTAGCGGGGCTCGACGGGCTCCCCGACCGCTCAACACCGGAAAAAGAACCGCCCTTGGACGCATCGCCCATTGCCTTCTGGATCGTAGCGACCCTGATCCTGGTGGCGTTCGCGTTCGATTTCATGAACGGATTCCACGATGCCGCCAACTCCATCGCGACGGTGGTATCGACCCGCGTGCTGACCCCCTACCAGGCCGTGATGCTTGCCGCGACGTTCAATTTCGTCGCCCTGTTCGTGTTTCAGCTCAAGGTCGCCACCACCATCGGCCGTGGCATCGTCGACCAGGGCATCGTCGATCACTACGTCATTTTCGGTGCGCTGATCGGCGCGATCACCTGGAACCTGGTCACGTGGTGGTATGGCATTCCGTCGTCGTCGTCGCACGCGCTGGTCGGCGGGCTGGTCGGCGCAGCGGTCGCCAAGGCCGGCACCTGGGCGCTGATCCCCTCGGGAATCCTCAAGGTCGTCGCATTCATTTTCATCTCGCCGCTGGTCGGCATGGTTTTCGGCGCGATCCTCATGATCGCGGTGTCATGGCTTTTCGTGCGATCAACGCCATCGCGCGTGGATCGATGGTTCCGACGACTGCAGATCATTTCCGCATCGATGTACTCGCTCGGACATGGCGGCAACGATGCGCAGAAAACCGCCGGAATCATCTGGATGCTGCTGATCGCCGCCGGATACCTGGGGACCGACGATCCTCTGCCCTTTTGGATCGTCGCGTCCTGCTACATCGTGATCGCGCTTGGCACGGCGTTCGGCGGCTGGAGAATCGTCAAAACGATGGGCCAGCGCATCACCAAGCTCAAGCCGGTGGGTGGCTTCTGCGCCGAAACCGGGGGCGCGATGATGCTGTTCATGGCGACCGCCATGGGGATTCCCGTATCGACGACGCATACCATCACCGGCGCCATCGTTGGCGTGGGAACGGCCCAAAACGTTTCAGCCGTGCGTTGGGGCGTCGCCGGAACCATCGTCTGGGCCTGGGTCCTGACGATTCCCTGCTCGGCGTTCGTCGCCGCCGTCGCCTGGTATTTCGGCCGGATGCTGTTCGCCCCGGCGCATTGAGCCGCCGGCTGAATTGCGGCCGCCGGCCCGGAACCGGTTAATTTTTGCCGTGCGCGGGCGCGGCCGATTCGCCAAGACGACCGACGTGAAATTCGGCGTCCACTTCGCCCGCCTTCTCGAATTTCAGTTTCACCGGAATCCGTTCGCCTTCCTTGAAAGGCTTGCCGATTGCCATGAACATGAGGTGCGCACCGCCCGGCTTGAGTTCCAGCACACCGCCGGCGGGAACCTCCAGCGCCGGTACCTGGCGCATCTTCATCACCTCGCCTTCGCGCAGGTGCACATGAAGCTCGACACGCGCCGCCGCCGGCGAAGACGCGCCTACCAGGCGGTCGCCCGACGCCTGCCCATTACGAATCGTCAGGTAGCCGCCGCCGACCGTGGCGCCGGGCGCCGTCGCGCGAGCCCACGGCTTCTCGACCGTCACCTGCGCAATTGCCGCCGATGGAAGCAGCACGGCAAACAAGAATAACGCCCACGATTTCACGATGACCATTCCTTTCCCGCCGCAATGCGGCTTTGCCCAGTAGATCAAATGGCATAACGCTTGACCGCAGCCTCGTCCCATTCAAGCCCGAGGCCCGGGATTTCCGTCATCTGCGCGCAACCGTCGCGTAGCGCAAGCGGCTCGGCGAGAATCGGGTTCGCCCAGTCGACGTATTCGAGATAGTGTGCGCCCGGAGTCACCGCGAGCAGCTGCGCGCTCACCTCGGGAAACAGGTGGCTCGACATTTCGACACCGGCGGCCTGCGCCAGCGCCGCAGCGCGCATCCATCCGGTCACGCCTCCCATGCGCTGCGCGTCCGGCATGACGTAATCGCAGGCCCGCGCGGCGAGCGCCTGCGCCATCTGCTCGGGCCCCATGAAATTCTCGCCCACCTGGATCGGCGTCGCAACCTCGCGCGCGACCTTGGCGCAGCCCGCGAAATCGTCGGCGCGCACGGGTTCTTCGATCCAGAGGACACCACCCTCGTCGTCGATCATGCGGCCGCGGCGAATCGCCTCGGCGACACTGAGCCCCTGGTTGAAATCCACCATCAGCGTGACACCGTCTCCAATCGCGTTCCCGACGGCTCGCAGCGCGGCGAGATCCGCTTTCGCGCTCGGTCGACCCAGCCGTAACTTCACCGCGCTGAATCCTTCGGCAACCAGTTCCTGCGCCTCCTTCACGAGCGGCTTGATCGCCATGATTCCGAGCCCGTTGGAGTTGTACGCGGGTATCGGCCGCGGCGCGCCGCCCAGCAGCCGCACGAGCG
>MERB01000051.1:54271-74614 GCA_001770475.1 Betaproteobacteria bacterium RIFCSPLOWO2_02_FULL_66_14
ATCCCGGCCATCGCCTCGACCAGTTTCACAATGGGCGCCGCGTTGTGCGCTCCGAGCGGAAACAGGTAGCTGCGCCCCGTGATTCCGGCCTCGGTGCGCAGGTCGAGCAGCACCAGTACCGCCTGGGTCAGCGCGCCCGTGCTCGTTACGAGCGTCCGCTTCATCGGCGCTGCGACCGTGCGAACGCGGATGTCGCGAATCGTGAGCTTCGAATCCTTCATGTTCGTGTCCCCTTCCAGGCTCGCCGCCCGACCCCAAGACGGACCGGTGGCCCGCCCGGATGCCCTCCCCGGTCGTCGGCGCGGGCACGCAGTTAGACTATCGAAAAATTCGACGCTACGGGAGAACGACGGCATGGATCTGGAACTGAAGGGCAAGCGCGCGCTGGTGACCGGGGGCTCCAAGGGCATCGGTCGCGCGTGCGCCGAGGCGCTCGCCGCGGAGGGTTGCGAGGTGCTGATTGCGGCGCGCAACCCCGCGGCCTCTACGAACGCCAGGGCGCTCGACCTGTCGCAGCGGGGCGCCGCCGAAGAGCTTGCGGCGTGGGCGGGCGATCTCGACATCCTCGTCAACAACGCCGGTGCGATTCCGGGCGGGGATCTGCTCCGGGTGGATGAGGAGACCTGGCGCAGGGCCTGGGACCTCAAGGTATTTGGCTACATCAACCTGACTCGCTGTGTCTACGCGCAGATGAAAGCCAGGGGTCGCGGCGCGATCGTCAATATCATCGGCAGCGCCGGAGAGAAGATGAACGCCGCCTACATCACGGGAAGTGCCGGAAACGCCAGTCTCATGGCATTTACGCGGGCACTCGGCGGGGCCTCGCACGCCGACGGTATTCGCGTCGTCGGCATCAACCCGGGGCCGGTCGCGACCGACCGGCTGCTGAGCCTGTACCGGCAGATGGCGCTCGCGCAACTGGGTGACGCAGAACGCTACCCGGAACTGTTCAAGGGAATGTCGTTCGGGCGTCCCGCGCGCGCCGAGGAAATCGCATGGATGGCGGCGTTCCTTGCTTCCGAACGCTCGTCCTACACCTCGGGCTGCATCGTCACCATCGATGGCGGCGCGGCGAACCGCTGACTCAGCTCGCCCGCTGCAGCTGATACCCGAACCGGGGGAAATGAACCACCACGGTTGCGGCACGCGGGCCGCTGCGCCGCACCGCGATCTCGTCTGCAGAACACTGCAACAGCTCGCCCTGCACCGGGTCGAGCGCATAGTCGACCGGCATCACCTGGACCATGTCACCGAGCGCGATGCCGTCGGTCTCGAGCGCCTGCGGCCGCTCGATCGCCACAGGTCGTGACTTCTTGGCAAAGTCCAGTGCTCTTGCGCTGGTCATCTCGGACGGTTTGCCGTGCCCGAACGCCGTCATGCGCTCCATGAAGGCGAGCGTCTTTGGAAAGACCTCGAGCATCGGGCGCGTCGCCGGCACCATCCACACCGGCCAGAGCACGTGGTAAAGGGAAAAATCGCACTCGCTCGCGCTCGCCCCGAGCAGAAACGGCCGGTCGCCCAGCTGCGTCTCGATCCGAGGGAGCAGGCTCGCGAGATTGGCCTTCGATTCCGCGAGCGGCCCGCGGCGGATCGTGCCGCCCTGGCGCATCGCCGCGCGGTCCTTCCCGAAATCGGCGAGAAATTCCGGCGTCGCGTCCGGCAGGAACAGCTTCATCATGCCGCCGGGCTGAAAACCGATCGGCACCGACAGATTGAACATCACGCCGTCGGCGAAATACGCCATCGCCCGGTTGGCGAAATTCTCGCCGTAGGGAAAGATCGTCGGCGCGGGCGCGATCCGGTCAAGGACGCGCGCGATGAGCGCGGTGTCGCAATAGATGTCGGCTCCGATCTGCAGGATCGGCGTACGCCGGTATCCGCCCGTCAGCGCGATCACGTCGGGCTTGGGCATCATCATCGGAATGATCACCGATTTCCAGGCAAGTCCCTTGTAGCCGAGCATCGCGCGGATCTTTTCCGCGAACGGCGAAACCGGGTAATGATGCAGAATGGGCTCGTTCATGCGAGCATTCTAGCCGACGCGATTTCGACGAGGAGCTGTCCGTGAAAGCTGTGCTGTGCAAGCAATTCGGCCCCCCCGAATCCCTGGTGCTCGAGGATCTGCCATCGCCGCGGCCCGGCGCGGGTGAAGTGGTCGTGACGGTGAAGGCGGCGAGCGTGAACTTTCCCGACGTGCTCATCATCCAGAACAAGTACCAGGTGAAGCCGCCGCTGCCGTTTTCTCCGGGAAGCGAACTCGCCGGCATCGTGAAAGAGGTCGGCGAAGGCGTGCGCAATGCGAAGCCCGGCGACCGCGTGATCGCGTTCGCGACCTACGGCGCGTTCGCCGAGGAGTGCCTCGTGCCCGCGGGCCGGGTTCTGCCGATTCCCGAGGGCATGGATTTCGTCACGGCAGCTTCGTTCCTGCTCACCTATGGAACCTCCTACCACGCGCTTCGCAATCGCGTCTCGACCACGCCCGGCGAGACGCTCCTCGTGCTGGGTGCCGCCGGAGGCGTCGGCATCGCCGCGCTCGAAATCGGCAAGGTGCTGGGGTTGCGCGTCATCGCCTGCGCATCGAGCGACGAAAAGCTCGCCGTGTGCCGCGAACACGGCGCCGACGAGGTGATCAATTACACGTCGGAAGACCTGCGCGATGGAATCAAGCGCGCGACCGGCGGCAAGGGCGTGGACGTCATTTACGACGCGGTCGGCGGCGCCTATGCCGAGGCCGCGCTGCGCTCCTCCAACTGGCGGGCGCGCTTTCTGGTCATCGGCTTCGCCTCCGGCGAAATCCCGAAACTGCCGCTCAATCTGCCGCTGCTCATGGAGCGAACGATCATCGGCGTGTACTGGGGCGAGTGGTCGCGGCGGACGCCGGCGGAATTCGCTGCCGCAGTGCGCGAACTGGGCGAGTGGTACGCGCAGGGCAAGCTCAGGCCGCACGTCTCCTCCAAATATCCGCTGGCCGAAACGCCGGCCGCGCTGAACGAACTGGCGTCGCGTCGCGCCAAGGGAAAGGTCGTCATCGTTCCCTGAAGCCGTTCGTGTCCCCGGGGACCGAGGTCAGTTCGTTGCGCGAGGATTACGGCGGCGTGGCGTCCCCCGTGCCCAGCGGCCGCTGCATGATCACGGTGTCGACCCAGCGGCCGAACTTGTAGCCCACCGAGCGCAGTGTCCCGGCCCGCACGAACCCGAGGCTCGCATGAAGACCGATCGACGGGATATTCGCGCTGTCGCCGATCACCGCGACCAGTTGACGGTAGTTGAGCGCCTCGCAGCGCCGGACGAGCTCCGCGAGGATCGCCCGCCCGATCCCCTTGCGATGGTGCCCGTCCCGGATATAGACGGAATCTTCGAGCGCAAACCGGTACGCCGAGCGGGCCCGGTACGGGGCGCAGTAGCCGAAACCGACTACCCTGCCTCCATCATCGGCCACCAGGTACGGCAGATCGCGATCGGAAACATCGAGCAGGCGCAGCCGAATTTCTTCGGCGGTCGGCGGCACTTCCTCGAAGGTGGCCAGACCATGGAGCACGTGGTGCGCGTAGATCGACTGGATCGCGGAGACGTCTTGCGGGTTGGCGAGGCGCAGAACCATGGGCCGATTATAGGTTCGCGGCTGGCAACCCGATTCCCGTCGATCGAAATCGGAACGCGCGCAGCCGGGATTCGCCGACCAATCGCTGCTCAGGTATGCACGCGGTAAAGGCGAGCTTGGCCGAAGCGTTTCGCGAGCGGCATCGCACCGATATAGTCGCATTGGAACCGGCCTTCTCCTTCGGCAACGAGCGAGGCCGCGAACGCTTCGGTCGCGAAAATGTGTCCCGGTTGCACGACCGGCTCGAGCCGGGCCGCAAGATTGACGTGAGTCCCGTAGAACGTCGTCTTCGACATCACCGGGTCGAAGACGACGTACACGGGTCCGGCGTGCAGCCCGACCCGGACGCTGGTGTCCGCGGGCAATCCAAAGGCCGGCCAGTCGAGCGCGTTGAGCGCTGTCAGAAGGCGCACGGCAAATTCCGCGGCATGGTGCGGACGCTCGAAGACGATGAACAGCGCGTCGCCGCGGGTATTGGCATCGACAGCCGAATCATCGAGCGAGTCGAGCACCAGCTTGCAAGTGTGCAGGAACATCGAGGCAAATTCCGGCGTATGCCGCTCCGCCAACTTCGAAAATCCGCGAATGTCGGCAAACACCAGGCTCTTCAGACTTCGCGGCGTTGCCGCGCGCGCGGCGATCGCAGGCGCTACCTGGTCATGCTCCGAGACGCGCGGCGCGTAGTTTTCGCCGCGCAACGCGGCGAGATCGATGTTCTCGACCGCTCCGCCCTTGCTCCGCCATTCCCTGGCCGTTGCGGCGGTCCCGCCGGTGCGCTCAGCCGACTGGGGTTCCGATACGGTAAGCAGGAGGGGCTGGGTCGACAGTTCCCTCGCCCTCAGGAAGGCCATGCCCTGGATCAGGTTGGCCGCATGCTCGAACAGGACCTCGTCTCCCAGGTAGGCCTCCTCGGTGGCAAGGACTACCCGCGTCGCGCCGCGCAGCACGCGCTCGAAGCGGGCGCGCCACTCATCGCCCGCGAAACTCACGCTCGCCTCGACGAAATCCCCCTGCGCGCAGGGCAGCACGATGTTCGTCTGCATGCCTGCCGCCTGCATCGCCTCCAGGAACAGGATATCGCCGCCGCAGGCCGCTTGCGCGTACCCGATCGAGGGCCCGAGGCTCGCGAGCTTTTCGCAAATCGCGGAAGCGACCTTCGGTTCGAGGGCGGCCGGAAACCGTGGCGTTGCGCGCGACGGGTGGTCGATCATGTGGCCCGAGAAGGCCACGATGCGAGGCGCCGGTATGGCGTCGAGCAGGCTGCGGGCCGCGTCCGTTCCGATCAGCAGCAGCTGGCGCCGCATCGATGCGATGTCGCCAAAGCGCGTTCCCGCGAGACGGTGGGCCTCGACATAATGCCGGCGCGCCGCGTCGATCTCGCCAAGGAGCAGCTTCGCCTCGCCTGCAGTGGCGTGATACCAATGGTCGGGATCGCCCGCGAGCGCGGACAGCGCTTGACGCGCGAGATCGCGCGCCAGCAACTCGTCCCCAGCCAGCATCGCCATCGTCGCCGCGTTGACTGCCGGATATGCGGCGCTGCTGATCTCGAATGCGCGGCGGTACGACGCGATCGAAGTCAGCGCATGGCAAGGCTTGCACGCTGCGGCCTCAACACCGGCGTACCGCTCCTTGGCAATGCGTCCCGAGAGGCTCCAGATGTCGGCCGCAAGTTCGCGGCTGCCCACCCGGTCGCGATCGATCGGCGCGAGCCAGCGCTCCGCCTGCGTGATCGCGCCCATGCGGATGCTTGCGAGCGCAGCGACGTACCGGGGCTCGGCTGCTTCCGGAGACTCGAAGATAGCTTCGCGCGCGAGGTCGAGCGCTTCGGTGTTGAGGCCGGCGTGAAGCGCGTCCCGGATGCGCGCGAACGACAAGGCTAATGCCCCAGGCACATTTCATTTGAACCAAGAGCGCGACTGCGCACCCGGGACGACTTCAAGCTCTCATGGCTGGTTGTTGATCGTAGGGTCCAGTTGCCCGGTCCTATTCAACGCGCTGTTGACCACGTTGATGGTGTACTTGTAACTCTGCCGATCCGCACCGTTCGCGATCCTCGTGACCTGAAACTTTCGATTGTTGTTCGACGGACCGTTCCCCGGCGACGTTCCATCGAACTTGCTACCGGCAACAACAATTCCGGGATTCGTCGAATCCGTGCTGAACGTCCAACCCGGCGACGCCTGATCAATATTCCAAAGAATCGGGACTGCCGCAGACCCATTTCCGTTGAGATGGATTGGCTCCGGGCAAACTGAAACGAGCACGTCTTGGCCACGGACTTCAACGCTGACCGTTGCGGATGGCATGACTTCCCTCCCTGCGGTTAAGTTGAACCAGTCGGACTCCCGCTTCCGATCTGAGTTCGTTTGCGAGCTCGGCGTACGCGGGGTGCCGATAAACCGAACTCCTGATGCGTGTGGCGATAGCTTCGCTGGCCGTGCGCTGACCGAGCCGCAGCTGCAGTCGAGCCAGCTGCGTCTGCGCTCGATAATCTGCCTGGCCCGCGAACGCGTCCAGGCGCCGCGCCGCCGACTGCCAGTGACCGCGCGCCGCATCGGGCATTCCACGGCGCAGAAGGGCATCGCCGAGCAGCAACTCGACCACTGCCACGGCACTCGCCTCGTCCGGCTTCAGGCGCTTCTCCGGGGATTCGAATCCGTGCGCGACCGCGAGGTAGTTCTCGAGTTCGCGCGTCGATGGCTCGTGACCGTCGGCGAGCGCGAGGCGCGCACCCAGCGCAAGCGCGCGGCCCTGGAGCTTCAGTTGCCACGCAACCTTGCTCGCATCGCTGGTCACGAGGCGCGCGATCTCGCGCATCACGCGCTCGACTGCATGGCGCGCTTCGTCGCGCCTTCCAAGGGCGAGCTGCACCTCCGCAATGCTCAGGCGGTGAAAGCTGGACTGCGACAGCCAGAACATGTTCGCCGGATCCGATGCCGAGAGCGCGTCAGCCTGCTCCAGCGCGATGCGTGCATGCCGCTCGGCCGCGGCGAGATCCCCGAGATTCAGGTGCAGCCGGCCCAGTTCGAAATTCGCGTTCGCGAGATGCTGCTGCGCCCCGCGGTCTTTCGCCAGGTCGACCTTCGCTTGCAGCAATGCAATCCGCTCACCTTGCGCAGAGACGGCGCTCGCATAGTCGCCCGCGGCTTCGTGCGCCTTTGCGAACCAGCCGAATGAATCTGCGACATCGTTGAGAAGATGCGGTCGTGCGGCGACGAGGCGCGCCTTCACGTCCTTCGCCTCGACGAAGGCCTTGAGCGCCTCGGCCGGACGCAGCTGGTCGAGCAGCACGACCCCGAGATTCTGGCTCGCGTATGCGGGCTCGAGCTGCCAGTCGATGTTCTGCGGACCGATCTGCACCAGCCGCAGAGCGAACCCGCGGTACTGCAGGAAAGCCTCTTCGGCCTCCTTGGCCTGGCCGCGCAGCCACGCGATGTAACCCACCCAGAACACGCTCTGCGCGTGGTCGAAGATCCGGTTGCCGTCATTGGGCGAGCGCGCCAGAAGCTGGGCCGTGGTCTCCGCTGCGCTCTGGAACGCAGCCAGCGCCTCGACCAAATGGCCGCGCTTTTCCCGCAGCTCGCCGATCAGGTGCATCGCGCGCGAGCGGCGTCCGAGCGCGTCGGCATCCAGGCGCCCGGCATCCTGCTTGGCGTAGTAGGCGAGCGCCTTCGCGCCGACCGAGTCGAGCGCGTCGAGTCGCCCGACCGCGTCGAGCTTCTTGCGCAGGTCGCCCAGCATGAACTCGATCAGGTCTTCGGCCTGTGCGCGCTGGCTTTGCGCCTCGATCCGCGACTGCACCGCCATGACCGTGAGCACCGCCATGACCGCCATTCCCGCCAGAGACGCGGTGGCGAGCATCGCCATGCGACGCGCACGCCGGTGCGCGTCGCGGTTGATCAGTTCGTCGACGCCGATGCCGACCATGCCGGCGACCAACTTGAGCAGCGCACGGCGCCGTCCGTCGCCTTGCGGTCTCAAGTCGGCCGCCACCGGTTCGGTCTCCTCGCCCGTTGGCTCGCCATCAGCCGCGAGCGTGTAGCGCAGCGCTTGCGGGAAGCATTCCTCGGTTTCGCGTCCCGGGATCCGGCTGGCGAATGGCTCGCCGGATGCGATGCAGGCGAGCACGCTAGCTTCGCCGTGCAGCTTCTTGAACTCGACGATTTCCCGGTTGACCCAGGGCGAACGCGCCGAGTCGGGCGAGCACAGGACGACGAGCCATCGGCTGTGCGCCAATGCTTCGCGCACGGTGGCCCTCAGATCGGTACCGGCCTCAAGTTCGTCCCGGTCGCGGAATACGGGCTTGACGTAGGCAGGCACCTCGCCCATCGCGGTGCGCTTGCCGACGAGCCGGCTCGGCAGGCGATAGGTCTCGAGGCCGCGCTGCAGCGCAATCGCCGCCCGCGTATCGCGATGGCTGTAGCTGATGAAAGCCCAGTACTTCGCCGGCTCTCCGCCCACCCTGGTCCCCTCGTCCCGAGCGCGTGGTGCGATGGTACGCGCGAACGCCGTGGAAAGCATCCGGGGCGAAGCACCGGGCAATGCGTGCCACGGGACCCGCGCTCAAAAAAAGGCCGCCCGGAGGCGGCCTCTTGATTCAAGGCGCGCGGCGCGATCAGCTTCCGCCGGCAGTGGCCTCCACGGCCGGTGCTTCCTCGACCGGCAGCTCGGTGAGCACCGGCTCGGCAGCCTGCGCCTTGCGGATGTTGTGATACGCAAGCCCGGTACCCGCCGGGATGAGGCGCCCGACGATGACGTTCTCCTTCAGGCCGCGCAGCGGGTCCCGCTTGCCCAGGATCGCGGCTTCGGTCAGCACCCGGGTCGTTTCCTGGAACGAAGCCGCCGAAATGAACGAATCGGTCGACAGCGACGCCTTGGTGATTCCGAGCAGCAAGTACGAGTACACCGCGGTCTTCTTGCCGTCTTTTTCCGCCTTCTCGTTATCCTCGAGCACCTCGGCACGCTCGACCTGCTCGCCGGTGATGAACGTCGTGTCGCCCGGATCCTCGATCTGCACCCGGCGCAGCATCTGCCGCACGATCACCTCGATGTGCTTGTCGTTGATCTTCACGCCCTGCAGGCGGTAGACGTCCTGCACCTCGTCGATGATGTAGCGCGCGAGCGCTTCCACCCCGAGCAGGCGCAGCAGGTCGTGCGGATCGACCGGGCCGTCGACGATCATTTCGCCTTTGTTGACCACCTGGCCGTCGTGAACCAGCACGTGCTTGTCTTTCGGGATCAGGTACTCGTGCTGCGCTCCGTCCAGATCGGTGATCACGAGTCGCTGTTTGCCCTTGGTGTCCTTGCCGAAGGACACCGTTCCCGTGACCTCGGCCAGCATTCCTGCGTCCTTGGGCGCGCGCGCCTCGAACAGTTCCGCCACGCGCGGCAGGCCGCCCGTGATGTCGCGGGTCTTCGAGGTCTCCTGCGGGATCCGCGCGAGCACTTCGCCCACCGCCACCTGCTGACCGTCGCGCACGGCGATCACCGCGCCCACCGGGAAGCTGATGTTCACGGCGTGGTCGGTGCCTGCGATGCGCACCTCCTCGCCTGCGTCGTTGATCAGCTTGACCGAGGGCCGCGCGCCCTTGGCCGTGGCCGATCCCCGGCGCTTGGGGTCGATGACGACGAGCGTCGAGAGTCCCGTCACCTCGTCGATCTGCTTGGCGACC
Organism: Betaproteobacteria bacterium RIFCSPLOWO2_02_FULL_66_14; assembly: GCA_001770475.1. Lineage (GTDB taxonomy): Bacteria > Pseudomonadota > Gammaproteobacteria > Burkholderiales > SG8-39 > 2-02-FULL-66-14. The sequence goes on from MERB01000051.1 coordinate 63,545, forward strand.
GTGTTGCCGTCCTCGACGTGTTCGAACTTGATGGTGCCCGGATACTCCGTGATGATCGGACGATGGTGCGGATCCCAGGCCGCGAGCATCGCGCCGGCCTTGACCTGCTTGCCGTCGCTGGCCGCAAGCTGCGCGCCATAGGGAACCTTGTGCCGTTCGCGCTCACGATGGTTGTCGTCCGTGATGATCAGCTCGCCCGAGCGCGAAATCACGACCTTGTCGCCCTTCGCGTTGCTGACGTAGCGCATGGTCGGAGTGAAACCCACCGTGCCGCTCGATTTTGCTTCGACGTGGCTCTGAACCGCGGTTCGCGATGCCGCGCCACCGATGTGGAACGTGCGCATCGTCAACTGCGTGCCCGGCTCGCCGATCGACTGCGCGGCGATCACGCCGATCGCTTCGCCGACGTTCACCAGGCTGCCGCGGCCAAGGTCGCGACCGTAGCACTTCGCGCACACACCCCACCGCGTGTCGCAGGTAAGCGGCGTTCGCACCTTGACCTCGTCGATTCCCAGATTGTCGATCATGTCGACCGATTCCTCGTCGAGAAGCGATCCGGCCGCGTACAACACGTCCTGGGTCTCGGGATGCAGCAGGTCGACGGCCAGCGCGCGGCCGAGAATGCGCTCCTTGAGCGCCTCGACCACCTCGCCGCCTTCGACCAGCGCCTTCATCGAAACCCCGTTCGCGGTGCCGCAGTCGTCCTCCGTCACCACCAGATCCTGGGTGACATCGACCAGGCGCCGCGTGAGGTATCCGGAATTCGCGGTCTTCAGCGCCGTGTCCGCGAGGCCTTTGCGCGCGCCGTGCGTGGAAATGAAGTACTGCAGGACGTTCAGCCCTTCGCGGAAGTTCGCCGTGATCGGGGTCTCGATGATCGAGCCGTCGGGCTTCGCCATGAGGCCTCGCATGCCCGCGAGCTGCCGAATCTGCGCTGCCGAACCGCGCGCACCCGAGTCGGCCATCATGTAAATCGAGTTGAACGCCTCCTGCCGGACTTCCTTGCCATGGCGGTCGATGGTCGGCTCGGTGCTCAGCTGGTCCATCATCACCTTGCCCACCTGCTCGCCGCAGCGTGACCAGATGTCGACGACCTTGTTGTAGCGCTCGCCCACCGTGACCAGGCCCGAGGTGTACTGGCTTTCGATGCCCTTCACCTCCTCCTCGGCGACGCGGATCAGTTCGCGCTTGGCTTCCGGAATGTGCATGTCGTGCACGCCGAACGAGATGCCGGCGCGCGTCGCGTACGTGAACCCCGCCTGCATCAGCTTGTCGGCGAAGATCACGGTTTCGCGAAGCCCGCAGCGGCGGAACGCGCCGTTGATCAGGCGCGAGATCTCGCGTTTCTTCAGCGGCCGGTTGAGCAACGAGAACGGCAGCCCGGGCGGCAGGATCTCGGAAAGCAGCGCACGGCCAATGGTGGTTTCGTAGCGGGTGACTTTTTCGCTCCGCTCGCCGTCTTCGCTCACTTCGACTTCCTTGATCCGAACCAGGACCCGCGCGTGCAATTCGACCGCGCGCGTCTCGTAGGCACGCGAGACTTCAGAGAGGTTCGCAAAGACCGCGCCCTCGCCCTTGGCGTTGATCCGCTCGCGCGTCGCATAGTAAAGCCCGAGCACGATGTCGTGCGAGGGCACGATGATCGGCTCGCCGTTGGCGGGCGATAGCACGTTGTTCGAAGCGAGCATGAGCGTCCTCGCCTCCATCTGGGCTTCCAGCGACAGCGGCACGTGGACCGCCATCTGGTCGCCGTCGAAGTCCGCGTTGAACGCCGCGCACACCAGCGGATGCAGCTGGATCGCCTTGCCTTCCACGAGCTGCGGCTCGAACGCCTGGATGCCCAGACGGTGCAGGGTCGGCGCTCGGTTCAGCATCACCGGATGCTCCCGGATCACTTCTTCCAGGATGTCCCAGACTTCGGGGACTTCCTGCTCGACCAGGCGCTTGGCCGCCTTGATGGTCGTGGCGAGCCCCAGCAGTTCGAGTTTGTTGAAGATGAACGGCTTGAACAGCTCCAGGGCCATCTTCTTCGGCAGCCCGCACTGGTGCAGTTTCAGCTGCGGCCCGACCACGATCACCGAGCGGCCCGAATAATCGACTCGCTTGCCGAGCAGGTTCTGGCGGAAGCGCCCGCCCTTGCCCTTGATCATGTCGGCAAGCGACTTCAGCGGCCGCTTGTTGGCCCCGGTCATCGCCTTGCCGCGGCGCCCGTTGTCGAGGAGCGAATCCACCGCCTCCTGGAGCATGCGCTTTTCGTTGCGCACGATGATTTCCGGCGCTTTCAGCTCCAGCAGACGCTTCAGGCGGTTGTTGCGGTTGATCACGCGCCGGTACAGGTCGTTCAGGTCCGAGGTGGCGAAGCGCCCGCCATCGAGCGGCACCAGCGGCCGCAACTCGGGCGGCAGCACCGGCAGCACTTCCATCACCATCCAGTCGGGCTTGATGTTCGAGCTCTTGAAGCCTTCGAGCACTTTCAGGCGCTTGGCGATCTTCTTGATCTTCGCGTCCGAGCTGGTGGCTTCGAGGTCCTTGCGGAGCCCGTCGAGTTCACGATTCAGGTCGAGCGAGCGCAGCAGCGAACGGATGCCTTCCGCGCCCATCGAAGCGGAGAAGTCGTCGCCGAACTCCTCCACCTTGGCGAGGTAGTCGTCCTCGGTCAGCAGCTGGCAGCGCTTGAGCGGCGTCAGGCCCGGATCCGTGACGACGTAGGCCTCGAAATACAGCACGCGCTCGATGTCGCGCAGCGTCATGTCGAGCACGAGCCCCAGGCGCGAAGGCAGCGACTTCAGGAACCAGATGTGCGCGACCGGACTCGCGAGCTCGATGTGGCCCATGCGCTCGCGGCGGACCTTGGCCAGAGTCACCTCGACCCCGCATTTCTCGCAGATCACGCCGCGGTGCTTCAGCCGCTTGTACTTGCCGCAGAGGCACTCGTAGTCCTTGATCGGCCCGAAAATCTTGGCGCAGAACAGGCCGTCGCGTTCGGGTTTGAAGGTCCGGTAGTTGATCGTCTCCGGCTTCTTCACCTCGCCGTAGGACCACGACCGGATCTTCTCGGGCGAAGCGAGGCCGATCTTGATGGCATCGAACTCTTCGTTCTGCTGGACTTGCTTGAACAGCTCGAGCAGCGCTTTCATCAGTACCTCTCCAGGTCGATGTCGATCCCGAGCGACCGGATTTCCTTCACCAGCACGTTGAACGACTCAGGCATGCCTGCGTCGATCTTGTGGTCGCCCTTGACGATGTTTTCGTAAACCTTGGTTCGCCCGTTGATGTCGTCGGACTTCACCGTGAGCATTTCCTGCAGCGTGTACGCCGCGCCATAGGCTTCGAGCGCCCACACTTCCATCTCTCCGAAGCGCTGCCCGCCGAACTGCGCCTTGCCGCCGAGCGGCTGCTGCGTGACGAGCGAATACGGTCCGGTGGAGCGCGCGTGCATCTTGTCGTCGACCAGGTGATGCAGTTTCAGGACGTGCATGTAACCGACGGTCACCTGGCGGTCGAACGATTCGCCCGTGCGGCCGTCGTGCAGCGTCACCTGTCCGGAAATCGGCAGCCCGGCGAGTTCGAGCATGCCGTTGATCTCGGCTTCCGAGGCGCCGTCGAACACCGGCGTCGCGAACGGCACGCCTTCCTTCAGGCCGCCCGCCAGCTGCAGGATGTCCTCGTCCGAGAAATCCTCGAACGATTCGGGCTTGCCGCTGGAGTTGTAGATACGCTCCAGCAATTTCCGGACTTCGCCCGCCTTCGCCTGCGCCTTGACGAGCTGCCCGATCTTGAGACCGAGGCCCTTCGCCGCCCAGCCCAGGTGCGTCTCGAGGATCTGCCCGACGTTCATCCGCGAGGGCACGCCCAGCGGGTTGAGCACGATGTCCACCGCCGTGCCGTCGGCCATGTAGGGCATGTCTTCGACCGGCACGATCTTGGAGATCACGCCCTTGTTGCCGTGGCGCCCGGCCATCTTGTCCCCGGGCTGCAAGCGCCGCTTCACCGCGACGTACACCTTGACCATCTTGAGTACGCCGGGCGGCAACTCGTCGCCCTGCGTGAGTTTCTTCTTCTTCGCCTCGAACATGACGTCGAATTCCTTGCGCGTCTGCGCAAGCGAATCCTTGAGTCCCTCGAGCTGCACCGCGGCGTCCTCGTTCGCCAGGCGGATGTCGAACCAGTCATACCGCTCGACCGATTCGAGATAGCTCTTCGCGATCTTGGTGCCCTTCGCCAGGCGCTTCGGGCCTCCGTTCGCGACTTTTCCCGCGAGCAGGCGCTCGAGCCGCGCGAAGGTGTCTCCCTCGACGATGCGCATCTGATCGGCAAGGTCGGTCTTGTAGTGCTTCAACTCTTCCTCGATGATCGACTCGCTGCGCTTGTCGCGGTCGATGCCCTCGCGCGTGAACACCTGCACGTCGATCACGCAGCCGGAAATGCCCGAAGGCACGCGAAGGCTCGTGTCCTTCACGTCGGAGGCCTTCTCGCCGAAGATCGCCCGCAGGAGCTTTTCTTCCGGGGTGAGCTGGGTCTCGCCCTTCGGCGTCACCTTGCCTACGAGCACGTCGCCCGCCTCGACCTCCGCCCCGATGTACACGATGCCCGATTCATCCAGTCGCGACAGCTGCGCCTCGGACAGATTGGAGATGTCGCGCGTGATTTCCTCCGCGCCGAGCTTTGTGTCGCGCGCCACCACCGTCAGCTCCTCGATGTGAATCGAGGTGAAACGATCGTCCGACACCACCCGCTCCGAGATCAGGATCGAATCCTCGAAGTTGAAGCCGTTCCAGGGCATGAACGCGACCAGCATGTTCTGGCCGAGCGCCAGTTCCCCGAGATCGGTCGAAGCGCCGTCGGCGATGACATCGCCCTTTGCGATGCGCTCGCCCTGCTTCACGATCGGGCGCTGGTTGATGTTGGTGTTCTGGTTGGAGCGCGTGTACTTGGTCAGCTTGTAGATGTCCACGCCGACGTCGCCGGCAAGCGTTTCGTCGTCGTTCACCCGGACCACGATGCGGTTCGCGTCGACGTAGTCGACGACCCCGCCGCGAAGCGCAATCACGCAGGTGCCCGAATCAACCGCCGAGGTGCGCTCGACGCCCGTGCCGACGAGCGGCTTTTCGGGCCTGAGGCACGGTACCGCCTGCCGCTGCATGTTCGATCCCATGAGCGCGCGGTTTGCGTCGTCGTGCTCGAGGAACGGGATGAGCGAAGCGGCCACCGAAACGATCTGCGAAGGCGCCACGTCCATGTACTGCGCTTCCTCGGGCGACTTCAATTCGAACTCGTTCTTGAATCGGCATGACACCAGCGAGTCGGTGAGGCGCCCCGCCTTGTCGACGGCGGCATTCGCCTGCGCGATCACGAAGTGGCCTTCCTCGATGGCCGACAGGAATTCGATCTCGTTGGTGACCTTGCTGTCCTTCACCTTGCGGTACGGCGTCTCGAGGAAGCCGTAGCGGTTGGTGCGCGCAAAGAGCGCAAGCGAGTTGATCAGGCCGATGTTCGGACCTTCCGGCGTCTCGATCGGGCAGACGCGTCCGTAATGCGTCGGGTGCACGTCGCGCACCTCGAACCCGGCGCGCTCCCGCGTCAGGCCGCCCGGTCCAAGCGCAGAGACGCGGCGCTTGTGCGTGATTTCCGACAGCGGGTTGGTCTGGTCCATGAACTGCGAGAGCTGGCTCGAGCCGAAGAACTCCTTGATCGCCGCGGAAATCGGCTTCGCGTTGATCAGGTCGTGCGGCATCAGGTTTTCCGATTCCGCCTGCGACAGGCGCTCCTTCACCGCCCGCTCGACGCGCACCAGTCCCGCGCGGAACTGGTTCTCGGCCAACTCGCCCACCGATCGCACCCGGCGATTGCCCAGGTGGTCGATGTCGTCGATCTCGCCGCGACCGTTGCGCAGCTCGACCAGGATCCGGATCACCTCCACGATATCCCGCGGGCTGAGCGTGAAGCGCTGCTCGACCTTGGTTTCCAGTTTCTGGCGGTCGATCGCCTTCGACTTGAGATCCTGGAACATCTTCTCGACCATCGCCTCGGCGTCCGCGGCGATGCTCGCGCCTTCCAGGCTCACCTTGCTCAACGAAAGTTCCGGCGCGTTGCGGAAATAGGTGCGCAGTTCCTGCTCCGAATCGCGCGTGAGCGCGAGGTTTCGAAGCCGCAGCTGCCAGCTGGTCTCGCTCCGGATGCCGACGCGGCGATTGAATTTCATCCGGCCGACGGCCGAAAGGTCGTAGCGCTCCTCGGCGAAGAACAGGCCGTTGAACAGCGCTTCGACCGCGTCCTCGGTGGGCGGCTCGCCGGGGCGCATCATGCGGTAGATGGCCACCCGCGCCTGGGTGCGGTCGGCGGTTTCGTCGGCCCTCAGCGTCTGCGAAATGTACGGGCCCTGGTCGAGGTCGTTGGTGAAGAGCACCTGCACCTTGCTGATGCGCGCTTCGCGCAGCTTCGCGATCAGCGTCTCGGTGATTTCGTCGTTGGCGTTGGCAAGGATCTCGCCGGTATCCGGGCTCACCACGTTGTGCGCGAGCGTGCGTCCGAGCAGGAACTCGTCCGGCGCATTGATGCGCTTGATGCCGGCAGCTTCCATGTCGCGGATGTGCTTCACGGTGATGCGCTTGTCCTTGCCGACAATCGTCTTGCCCGACTTGTCGTTGATGTCGAAGCGCGCCACTTCACCGCGCAGGCGTTCGGGAACGACCTCGAAACGGACGTGGCTGGGTTCGATGTGGAAGGCGTCGAACGCAAAGAACTCCTTCAGGATCTGCTCGGGCGTGAAGCCGAGCGCCTTCAGCAGGATCGTCACCGGCATTTTGCGGCGGCGGTCGACGCGGAAGAACACGATGTCATTGGCGTCGAATTCGAAATCGAGCCACGAACCGCGATAGGGAATCACTCGCGCCGAAAAAAGGAGCTTCCCGCTGGAATGGGTCTTGCCGCGGTCGTGCTCGAAGAACACCCCGGGCGAGCGGTGCAGCTGGCTCACGATGACGCGTTCGGTGCCGTTGATGACGAACGAGCCGTTGGTCGTCATGAGCGGAATTTCCCCCATGTAGACCTCCTGCTCCTTCACCTCTTTCGGCGTCGGGCGCTGCGCCTCGCGGTCCATGATCACCAGGCGCACCTTGGCGCGCAACGGGCTCGCGTAGGTCAATCCCCGCTGCTGGCACTCCTTGACGTCGAACGGCGGCTCGCCGAGCTGGTAGCTGACGAACTCGAGTCGCGCGTTCCCCGAATGCGAGCTGATCGGAAAGATGGACGTGAACGCGGCCTGCAGTCCTTCGTTCTTACGCGTCTCGGGCGCGACTTCCGCCTGAAGGAACGCGGCGTAGGACTCGATCTGCGTCGCGATCAGGAACGGAACTTTCTGAACGATGGAACGCTTGGCAAAACTCTTGCGGATGCGTTTACGTTCCGTCAGGGAATAGGTCATGAAGGCTCCTGGCTGGAGTCAAACAACGATGGAAACGAACAAAGGGCAATGCCGAGCCGCCTTCACCGGCGGTTCGGCATTGCGCTCTGCACACCCTGCAGCATCACGCTGCGGGCAGACGGTGTGGAGGGGCCGCAGCCCCTCCACGGAGGCGAGCACCGTCACGCGCCGTTACTTGATCTCGGCCTTGGCTCCGGCGTCGGTGAGCTTCTTCGCGACGGCCTCCGCATCGGCCTTCGAAATCCCCTCTTTCACGGGTTTCGGCGCGCCGTCGACGAGATCCTTCGCCTCCTTCAGGCCCAGTCCCGTGAGTTCACGCACCGCCTTGATCACGTTGACCTTGTTCTCGCCGAAGGACGCAAGGACGACGGTGAACTCGGTCTGCTCCTCGGCGGCTGCCGCAGCGGCTCCGCCGCCCGCTGCCGGCGCCGCGACGGCGACTGCAGCCGCCGCGGAAACGCCGAACTTCTCTTCCATGTCCTTGATGAGCTGCGAGAGCTCGAGGACGGTCAAACCCGAAATGGCTTCCAGTATCTGTGTGCGTTCCATGATTCGCTCCAAAATCTAGTATGGGTTCCTGAAAATGACGGTCAGGCCGCAGCCTTTTCGCGCGCATCGCGCACCGCGGCGAGCGTGCGGACGAACTTGCCCGGCACCTCGTTCATCGTGCGCACCAGCGTTGCGATCGGCGCCTGCATCGTGCCAAGCAGCTTCGCCAACAACTCGTTTCGGCTGGGCAGCGTCGCGAGTGCCTTGACGTCCGCAGCGGACATCACGCTGTTGGGCATCGCCCCGCCCCTGAGGACGAAACGTTCCTGCTCCCTGGCAAACTCCGCCAGCACCTTCGCGCCGGCGACCGGGTCTTGCGCAATGCCGTACATCAGCGGTCCGGAGAGTTGGCCGGACAGCGACTCGAACGGCGTGCCTTTCACCGCACGCCGCACGAGCGTATTCTTCAGCACCCGCAGATACAGACCCGACTGCCGGGCCCTGCTGCGCAGACGCGTCACTGCGCCGACGTCGAGGCCGCGGTTTTCCGCGACGATCACCGCCTTCGCATTGGCGAGCAAGGCCGCGACTTCCGCCACGATTGCTTGTTTCTGCTCGAGACTGAGACTCAAGGTCTACCTCCTATTGCGTTAGTCACACGGACGGTTGCTGCTCCGTCCGACCCGTGGCGACCTTGAATCAGGAACCCCTGCTGCATTCCTGCTTCGGGTGCGCCGTCTGCGTAGGGCGTTGCCGGGATTAAGCCTTCGGCGCGCAGTCCTTGCCCGCCTCCGGCCCCTACGGTCTTTGACAGCTTCCGCCCGGTGCTACCCGCGCGGCGGCCCAAAGTTCCCAAAATTTCCGTTCCTACTGCTGCGCCGACAGCGTCACGAGGTCCACCTTGACCCCCAGACCCATCGTGCTCGACACCGAAACCTTGCGCAGGAAAATCCCCTTGGTGCTCGCCGGTTTGGAGCGGTTGAGCGCCTCGACGAGTGCCGAGAGGTTGTCGCGCAACTGCTCCGGCGTGAAGGAAGCGCGCCCGATCGTGCATTGCACGACGCCGGACTTGTCGGCGCGAAACTGCACCTGGCCCGCCTTGGCATTCTTCACCGCACCCGCCACGTCCGGTGTCACTGTGCCGACCTTAGGGTTGGGCATCAGTCCGCGCGGACCGAGTATCTGGCCCAACTGACCGACCACGCGCATCGCTTCGGGGGCGGCGATCACGACGTCGAAATCGAGTTTTCCCGCCTTCACCTGCTCGGCGAGGTCCTCCATGCCGACGATGTCTGCGCCCGCGCTCTTCGCAGCGGCAGCCTTGTCACCCGGTGCAAACACCGCCACCCGCACCGTCTTTCCGGTTCCTGCCGGCAGCACCACCGACCCACGGACGGTCTGGTCGGACTTCTTCGCGTCGATGCCGAGGTTTACCGCGACATCCACCGCTTCGTCGAATTTAGCCGTCGCCGTTTCCTTCACCAGTTTCATCGCCTCGATCACCGCGTAGACCTTGGCGCGGTCGACCTTGTTCGCAAGCGCCTTCCTGCGTTTCGAAATCGCGGTCATTTACATGCCCTCCACGAGGATGCCCATGGAGCGGGCGCTTCCCGCCACGGTGCGCATCGCCGCCTCGAGGCTCGCGGCGTTCAGATCGGGCAACTTGACCTTCGCAATCTCTTCCACCTGCTTGCGCGTGATCTTGCCCACCTTGTCGGTGTGCGGCCGGGGGCTCCCCGACTCAATGCCTGCGGCCTTCTTGATCAGCACGGTGGTCGGCGGCGTCTTGATGATGAACGTGAAACTCTTGTCCGCGTACGCGGTGATCACGACCGGCAGCGGCAGACCCGGTTCCACCTTCTGCGTCTGGGCGTTGAACGCCTTGCAGAACTCCATGATGTTCAGGCCGCGTTGGCCGAGCGCCGGCCCGATGGGGGGCGAAGGATTTGCCTTCCCCGCCGGCACCTGCAGTTTCACGAAACCGACGATCTTCTTTGCCATGGTTGGCTCCTATCGGGTCCAAACGGGCGCTCCAGCGCCCTCCCCGTCAAATTGCTCGGGTCAGGTCCAAGACCTGACCCCGGTTTTGCTACGCTTTCTCGACCTGACCAAACTCCAGCTCGACCGGCGTCGAGCGGCCGAAAATCGTCACCGCCACGCGCAGTCGGCTTTTCTCGTAATTCACGTCTTCCACCGTGCCCTGGAAGTCGGTGAACGGACCTTCCTTCACCCGCACCATCTCGCCGTTCTCGAACAGGACCTTGGGCTTGGGTTTTTCGACGCCCTCGCGCATCTGCTGCATGATCGCGTCGACTTCTTTTTGCGCGATCGGCGCGGGCTTGGTAGCCGTGCCGCCGACGAATCCCGTCACCTTGTTGGTGTTCTTCACCAGGTGCCAGGTGTCATCGTTCATCTCCATCTCCACCAGCACGTAGCCGGGGAAAAACTTGCGCTCCGACATGTGCTTCTGGCCGCCCTTCATCTCGACGACCTCTTCGACCGGCACCAGGATCTTGCCGAAACTGTCCTGCATGCCGGCGCGATTGATCCGGTCCTCGAGCGCGCGAAGCACCGATTTCTCGTAGCCCGAATAGGCGTGAACCACATACCAGCGTTTGGTCATGTTTTCTTCCAGCCGAGGATCAGGTCGTAGAGCACCCACTCGAGGGTCTTGTCGCTCATCCAGAGAAACACCGCCATCACCACCACGAACGCAAAGACCGCGGCGGTGGTCTGCATCGTCTCCTTGCGGGTCGGCCACACCACTTTCTTCACTTCGACGACCGCCTCGCGCGCGAACGTGGCGAACGTCTTGCCGGGCTCGCTCAGCCAGGCCACCGCAGCGCCCGCCGCGATTCCCGCCACTACGGCGAGAATGCGCAGCACGGTCGCGTGATCGCGCAGCACGTAGTAACCCCCGAGGCCAGCGGCCACCAGGAGAACTGCGAGCGCCAATTTGATCTTGTCGGCCATAGTTGGTTCAGCGTTTGGCAGGGGCAGAGGGAATCGAACCCCCAACCTTCGGTTTTGGAGACCGACGCTCTGCCAGTTGAGCTATGCCCCTTTATCCCTTACTCGATCACTTTGGCGACGACGCCGGCGCCCACGGTCTTGCCGCCCTCGCGGATGGCAAAGCGCAGGCCCTGTTCCATGGCGAT
>MERB01000052.1:0-9513 GCA_001770475.1 Betaproteobacteria bacterium RIFCSPLOWO2_02_FULL_66_14
CGCGAGCAGCGCCTCACGCGTCCCGCGCGCCAGTCGCCGCGTCAGAATTTCGAGCGCCGGCACGTCCTTCTTCTGCAAGGCCTCGAACAGTTCCGCCTCCGGTTCCGGGCCGAGCCGCGCGTCCCGAACGAGCGAGCGGAACACGGCGACGTGACCGATGCCGACGCGTGCCCCGCGCACGCGCGCGAGTTTCAGCGTCCCGCACAGCAGCTTGAGGATTTCGAGATCGCTCGCCACGCCGGCCCCGCCGTAGACCTCAGCGCCGATCTGGATCGGCTCACGCGTCGCCGCCATGCTCTCGGGCCGCGTGTGCAGCACGCTGCCGCAGTAACACAGGCGCGTCAGCCCGGGACGGTTGAGCAGGTGCGCGTCGATCCGCGCCACCTGCGGCGTGATGTCGGCGCGCACGCCCATCATGCGACCGGAAAGCTGGTCGACGAGTTTGAAAGTGCGCAGATCGAGGTCGTGGCCGGTCCCCGTGAGCAGCGACTCCACGTATTCGAGCAGCGGCGGCATGACGAGTTCGTAACCGTGCGCCGCGAACCGGTCGAGGATCGCGCGCCGCAGCGCCTCGATCCGGGCCGCCTCTTCGGGCAGGATGTCCTCGATGTGCTCGGGAAGCAGCCAGCGCATCGCCCTAACCGTGCGCCAGGAGAAGCAGCAGCACGCCGACCAGCATCGAAGTCAGACCGAAGAACCGGATCTGGCCGTCCTTCAGCAGCATGATGCGGCGAAAGGTTTCGCGCCAGGCAACCGGCGCAATGAAGGGCAGCAGTCCTTCGACGATCAGCATGAGCGCGAACGCCATGAGGAACGTCTTGCCCATCGGAGGTCAACGCCGGCCACCGGCAGTGCCGGTGGCGGACATCATTTCTTGCCGCCGGACTTGCCGGTGGCGTCCTTCAGGTAGCGGAAGAATTCCGAACTCGGCTCGAGCAGCAACAGGTCCGACTTGCCCCGGAACGTGGAACGGTAGGCTTCCATCGAGCGGTAGAACGAATAGAACTCGGGATTCTGCGAGAACGCCTGGGCATAGATCGCCGAGGCTTTCGCATCGCCGTCTCCCTTGACTCGCTGCGCCTCCCGATACGCCTCGGCCAGGGTCACTTCGCGCTGGCGGTCGGCGTCGGCACGGATCTTCTCGGCCTCTGCGGAACCGGTTGAACGCAGTTCGTTGGCGATGCGCTTGCGCTCGGCCTCCATCCGGCGGTAGACGGATTCGCTGACCTCCTGCGGCAGATCGACGCGCTTCAGCCGCACGTCGACGATCTCGACACCGAGGTCGCGCCGCAGTTCCTGGTCGGCCTTGTCGCGCACCTCCTCCATGATCTTGTCGCGCTCGCCGGAAACCACCTCGTGCACCGTGCGCTTGTTGAATTCATTCTGCAGGCCGCCCGAAATCGTCTGCTTGATCCGCGTCGCCGCGCGCGATTCGCTGCCGCCGTCGGTCGAGATGAAGTACAGCCTCGCGTCCGCGATGCGCCACTTGACGAACGAATCGACCAGCACGGGTTTCTTTTCCGAGGTGATGAAGCGCAGCGGCTCGGGGTCGTCGAAAGTCAGGATCCGCATGTCGAACTTGGCGACCTTCTGCAGCACCGGCAGCTTGACGTGCAGGCCGGGTTCGGCCACCACCGCCTTGATTTCGCTGAACTGGAACACGATCGCGTTCTGCCGCGGGTCCACCGTGAACAGCGACCCGTAGGCGAGCAGCAGCGCAAGGATGACGACGCCGAGGACCGGGCCGAGTGCCTTCATGGCCGTTCTCCTCGCTCGCGGCTGCGCAGCGATTCACGCGAACGCGGCGCCCCGTCGGCCGCCGGAGCCGCCTCGGTCGGCGGCGCCGGACGCGCCGAGTTGAGCGCCTCCGGCAGCGCCGCGCCGCCCTGCAGCAGCTTGTCGAGCGGCAGATACAGGAGATTGCCGCCGCCCTTGTAATCCATCATCACCTTGGAGGTCGAAGACAGAATCTGCTGCAGCGTATCGATGTAGATGCGCTCGCGGGTCACGACCGGCGCCTTGGAATACTCGGCGAGCACCTGCTTGAACCGCGACGCCTCGCCTTCCGCGTTGGCGATGACGCGCTGCTTGTAGCCCTCGGACTCCTGCTGCAGGCGGGCGGCGGCGCCGCGCGCCTTGGGGATGACGTCGTTGGCGTAGGCCTGCCCCTCGTTCTTCTGGCGCTCGCGGTCCTGGCCTGCCTTGACCGCGTCGTCGAACGCCGCCTGGACCTGCTCGGGCGGCTGTGCACTCTGGATCGTCACGCGGCTCACCTGGATGCCGGTTTTGTAACGATCGAGGATCTGCTGCATGATCTGCAGCGCCTTGATCTGGATCTCCTCGCGCGATTCATACAGGATCTGGTCCATCCGGCTCTTGCCGATCACCTCGCGCATCGCCGTCTCCGCAGCCTGCATCGCGGTCTCGTCCGGGCGCTTGGTTTCGAACAGCCAATCCTTCGCGTCCTTGACGATGTACTGCACCGCAAACTGCAGGTCGACGATGTTCTCGTCGTCGGTGAGCATGAGCGATTCTTTCAGCACCCGCGTCTTGACGTTGTTGCGGTAACCGACCTCGAGCGTGCGCACCTGCGACACGTTGACCGCCTCGTGCGTCTGGATCGGCCACGGCAGCCGCCAGTTCAAGCCGGGATTGGTCTGCTCCTTGTACTTGCCGAACGCGAGCACCACGCCGCGCGAGCCGGAGTCGATGATGTAGATCCCGCTCGCGAGCCAGATCGCGAGCACGATGCCGGCGATCAGTCCGGCGCCGCCGCCGATGCTCGCAGCCGAAGGCGGGCGCGGCCCGCCTTCGCCGCCGCCTCCGCCGCCGCGTCTGCGGCCCAGCAGCTCACCCAGGCGCCGGTTGAAGGTGCGCCAGAGTTCCTCGAGATCGGGCGGACCCTGGTTGCCTCCGCCGCGCGGGGACCCACGCCCCCAGTTCGGGTCGTTCAACGACATATGGATTCTGTCAGATAGGAATCGCTTGTGGACGCGCGGCCCGCCGGGCCGATGCACGCTCGCGAGCCGCCTCGCAAAGCGCCTCGCGCAACCCGCCCAGCCCCGCGCCCGTTCGCGCGCTCAAGATTACTCTGGAAATCCTACCACACTCGTCGCGCTCGATGGCCGGCGAGAGCCCGGAAAGGTCGCACTTGTTCCAGACCTGGAGCTGCGGAACGCGCTCGGCCCCGATTTCGGCGAGCACACCATTGACATCTGCGATCTGCCGCTCGCGGGAAGGCGACGCGCTGTCGACGACGTGCAGCAGGAGGTCGGCCCGGACCGTTTCCTCCAGCGTGGCGCGGAATGCAGCCACCAGCGAATGCGGCAGTTCGCGGATGAAACCCACCGTGTCCGACACCACCACCTCGCCCGCCTCGGGTACGTAGATCCGCCGCGTGGTCGTATCGAGCGTCGCGAACAGCTTGTCGGCCTCGTAGGCCTTGGCGTGGGCGAGCGCGTTGAACAGGGTCGATTTGCCGGCGTTGGTGTAGCCCACGAGCGATACCGAGAACACCTCGCCGCGTGCCCGCGCGCGTCGCTGCACCTCTCGCCGGTGGCGCAGCTGGTCCAGTTTTCCGCGCAGCACACGCACGCGCTGCGAGATGTAGCGCCGGTCCAGTTCGAGCTGGGTCTCGCCGGGGCCGCCGGTCTTGCCGAGGCCGCCGCGCTGTCGCTCCAGGTGCGTCCAGCCGCGAACCAGGCGCGTCGAAAGGTGTTCCAATTGCGCCAGTTCCACCTGGAGCTTGCCCTCGCTGGTGCGGGCGCGCTGGCCGAAGATTTCGAGGATCAGCGCGGTGCGGTCGAGCACGCGCCGGCCGAGTTCCTTTTCCAGGTTCCTCTGCTGCGCGCCGCTGAGTTCGTGGTTGAACATCACGCAGGCGGCGTTCAGCGCTACGGCCGCCTGCGCCACTTCCTCGACCTTGCCACGCCCGGCGAACAGGCGTGCATCCGGGTGGTTGCGCCCGCCTTTCACCAACGCATGCCGCGTCGCGCCGGCGCTCTCGGCGAGCTGCACGAACTCCTCGACCGAGTCGGCGAAGCCCTCATCGCCGAAATCGAGGCACACGAGGACCGCTGCGCTCGGGTTCGCCGCGACCGCGGCAGCGCGCTCTAGCAAGTGGATGAGGTCAACTCTCCGCGCCTTGCTCGAGAGTGACGGCGCGTGATGGAACCACGGTGGAGATGGCGTGCTTGTACACCATCTGGGTGACGGAATTCTTGAGCAGCACGACGTACTGGTCGAACGACTCGATCTGGCCCTGCAGCTTGATGCCGTTGACGAGGTAGATGGACACCGGGATGTGTTCCCGGCGCAGCGTGTTCAGAAACGGGTCTTGTAGCAGCTGCCCCTTCGTGCTCATGTCTTGCCCTCTCGCGGCGCCTCGCCGAAACCGTACTCTAATTGATTTTGCTGGGTTTTCCTAGCGCGCCCGGCCCGCGATCGGCGTCGTCGGCGGGCTCACGTCGCCGCACTGCGCGCGATGGCGAAGCGCGTGATCCATCAGCACGCAAGCGAGCATCGCTTCGACGATCGGCGTGGCCCGGATGCCGACGCAGGGATCGTGGCGCCCGGAGGTTTCGACCACCGTCTGCGCACCACGAATGTCGATCGTCCGTCGCGGCAGCCGGATGCTCGAAGTGGGCTTGAGCGCCACCGACACCGTGATGTCCTGCCCGGTCGAAATGCCGCCGAGCACGCCGCCGTTGTTGTTCGACAGGAACCCCTGCGGGGTCATCTCGTCGCCGTGCTCGCTGCCGCGCTGCTCGACCGCGCCGAACCCGGCGCCGATCTCCACGCCCTTGACGGCGTTGATCGACATCAGCGCCGAGGCGAGGTCCGCGTCGAGCCGCCCGTACACCGGCTCGCCCCAGCCGACCGGCACGCCGCTCGCCACCGCGTTGACGCGCGCGCCGCACGAATCGCCGCTTGCGCGCAGCGCATCCATGAACGCTTCCAGCTCCGGAACGATCTCCAGGTCGGGCGCGAAGAATGGATTGGCCTCGACTGCCCCCCAGTCGCGCAGCGCGATTTTCCTCGGTCCGAGCTGCGCGAGGTAGCCGCGGATCAGAACTCCATGGCGCTCCGCGAGCCATTTTCTCGCGATCGCGCCCGCGGCAACTCGCACCATGGTTTCCCGCGCCGAGGCGCGCCCGCCCCCGCGCGGATCGCGCCGGCCGTACTTCTGCCAGTAGGTGTAATCGGCGTGGCCCGGCCGGAATCGCTCGGCGATGGCGGCGTAATCCTTCGGGCGCTGGTCCTCGTTGCGGATGACGAATCCGATCGCGGTGCCCGTGGTCCGTCCTTCGTAGACGCCCGAGAGGATTTCCACGCTGTCGGACTCGCGCCTTTGCGTCACGTGCCGTGAACTGCCGGGTTTGCGGCGATCGAGTTCCTTCTGCAGGTCCGCCTCGGACAGCTCCATTCCCGGCGGGCAGCCGTCCGCCACGCCGCCGTACGCCGCGCCGTGCGATTCGCCGAACGAGGTGACGCAGTAAAGCGTGCCGAAGGAGTTGCCGCTCATGCGGAAAAGCTTAGCATAGCGCGCCATGCGAAATGCACCGGACTCCGGCATCGACGCGCTGCTCTTCGACCTCGGCGGGGTCCTGATCGAGATCGACTTTCAGCGCGCCTTTGCGGCCTGGGGAACGGCCGCCGGCATACCGGCGCAATCGATCGCCGGGCGCTTTCGCATCGACGAGCACTACGCCGCGCACGAGCGCGGCGAAATCGGCGCGCCGGAGTACTTCGCGTCGCTGCGCCGCTCGCTCGGCATCGGGCTGTCCGACGAACAGTTCCTCGCCGGCTGGAACGCGATCTTCACCGGCGAAATCACCGGGATGCGCGAACTGCTGGCTGCGGCGGCGCCACGCCACGCGCTGTACCTGTTTTCCAATACCTGCGAATCGCACCGCGCGCACTGGATGCCGCGCTTCGGGGATCTGCTGCGACCGATCAGCGGCCGGTATCTGTCCTGCGAGATCGGGATGCGCAAGCCCCAGACCGAGGCGTTTGCGCTGGTCGCGCGGCGAATCGGGGTGGCACCGGAGCGCATCGCGTTCTTCGACGATCTCGAGGACAATGTCGCCGGCGCGCGGCGCGCGGGTCTGCGCGCACACCGGTTCCACTCGCCGGCTGGCGTCGCCGCGACGCTCGGCCTCAGCCTTTGAGCCGTTCGAAAAACCCGCGCGTCTCGAAAACGCGTGGCGCGAACGCCTTCCCGCCCGAGCGCAGCGTGCGCTTCAGCACGAAGTCGAACAGCAGCACGTTGTAGCTGCGGATCTCCTTCAGCACCGGCGCCGCCGCCGCCTGGAGCAGGCCGATCGACACGAGTTCGTCGACGGAAAAGATCGGCATCACGCCGGGAAGCGGATAGTCGGAACCGTTGAGCAGGCGCGGATGCCAGTCCTCGCGCCCGATCACGCGCGCCAGCGCCGGGACTGCCCGGTTCTTCTGCGTCATCGCGGCGATGTCCCCGAACAACAGCCCCGCGTACCGCGGCTCGTCCATCATGCGGGCGAACAGTTCGAAACTCTCCGCTACCGGGCCTTCGGGACCGCGGTCCAGATCCCGGTCCTGTCCCATCGAAGCGCAGTGGGCGACGACCACGCGCACGCCCTGCGAGAGGGCGCGACGCAGCCGCAGCGGATTGCCGAAAGCCTGCGCGTCGCGCCCGAGCACGGCGCGCTCCTCGCCCGCGTGACAGATGAGCGGCAGCGAGAGCCGCGCGAGCGCGGCGTAGAAGCGCTCGCAGCGCGGCGATGCGGGGTCCATTCCCATCGCGGCGGGCAGCCACTTCACTGCGCGCGCACCGTTCGCCGCCGCCCACTCCAGCGCCTCGACGCAATCCGCGCGATACGGGTGAATCGAAGCCGCCCATTCGAAGTAATCCGGATGCGCGCGCGCCACGTCCCTCGCGTAACGGTCCGGCACGTAGAGGGCGCTCTCGGGGTCCGGGCGGCCATCCTCCCGGTACGCGCGATCGAAGGCGAACAGCAGCAGCTTGACGCCGGGCCGCAGCCCATCGACCAGGTTATGGATGCGTTCGAGGTACGAACGATCGACGTTGCCCGGCGCCTCGTGCACGCAGCCGGCGTTGAGGAAGAACAGGCGCCGGGCGAACTGCGCCGGGCTGAGCAGGCTCTGCATCGCGGAATGGATGACGATGCCGCTGCCCGAATCGCCGGTGCCGAGAAGATGCGCGTGCGCGTCCCACATCTGGCGCGCATCGATTCCCTGCCAGGCCGCCTGCACCAGCGCATGCGATGCGAGGCGTTGCGGCAACTGCGAGCGGCAGGGGTTCCACAGGCCCTGCTCGAGCGAAATGCCGCAACCTGAAAGCGCCCCGCCCGCCGCGGCGGCGAGGAAGCCGCGCCGACTCGGCAACTATGCGGGCCAGTTCTTGATGTAGCCCTTGAGCATCTTGTTCTCGAAATCCTGCTCCTCGAGAACCGCCTTTGCGACGTCACGGAACGAAATTACGCCGATCAACTTCCCCTCCTGGACGACGGGCAGATAGCGCGCTCCGGTTTCCAGCATCGTGCGCCGCAGGTCGTTGACTTCCATTTCCGGCGCCGCCGTGACCGGGTCGCGCACCATGATGTCGGCCACGCGCAGATCGCCGAGCGAGCCACCGCCCTTGGCGAGCGCCTGCAGCACCTCGTGAAAGGTCAGCAGGCCGGTCATCTGCCCACCCTCCACGACGACCAGAGAGCCGAGATTCTGCGAAGACAGGGTCGCGACCGCATCGGCGGCTCGCCCTGAGGGCTCGATCGTGAGCAGCCGGTTGCCCTTGACGCGAAGGATTTCCTTGACTTGCATGCGACGGTCTCCTCTCTGGCTTCGTTTGTCCGGATACTAGACCAAACCGGAGGGCGCAAAAAGGGCTGCAACTCCGGCACCGCGCCGCGCAAGGATCAGGTCACGGGAAACCCGCGCTTGCCTGTTCCTAGAACTGCCGGCGCTCCGGCAGGCGCATTTCGCCGCGGCAGCGCTCGTCGCAACCCGGGTGGTTCAGGATGTAGCTGCGCAACACGAGCTTCAGCGCAAGCGCGCGCTCGCGGTTGCCCCGAGCCGTCGCGTCGGTGATGTCGTCACGGATCATGCCACGAATGCACACTTCACCGTCGGGCGTGGTCACCAGGTAATTCCCCAGTTCGACCGCGGCGATCTCCGGAATGTGCTCGTGGCCGGCAATCGCCAGGATTTCGTCCTCGCTCAATCCGCAGAGTCCGATGCAGTCTTCGAGTGTCAGCATGGCGCGCCCTCCTGAACGACAGTCTAGACCCGGTCGCGCCTTGCCTTTGTTGATTTATCGCAATTCAAAGACCATGTGCATCTGCAACCTGACGCCGCAGCTCGCGGTGCAGCCGTTCGCGAATGCCGGCGTAGCGCGGACTGCGGCTGCGGTTCGCCAGCTCGAAGGGGTCGAGGTCGAGATCGTAGAGTTCGTCGAGCTCGCCGTTGCGCCCGCGGTTGACCCAGTGGATGTACTTGTAGCGGTCGGTGCGGATCGCCTTGTAGCTCATGCCGACGAGCCAGGGCAGCGCGTTTTCCGCCCAGTATTCGATCAGGAAGGATCGGCGCCAGCCGGCGCGCTTGCCCGCGAGCAGCGGCAGCAGGGACCGGCCCTGGATGTGCCGCGCTGGCCGGCCGCCCGCGAGCTGGATCAGCGTAGGCGCGATGTCCTGGCAAATGACGAGGTCGCGGATTCGCGTTCCGGCCTTCACGCGCCTCGGATAACGCAGCGTGAAGGGCGAGCGGATTCCCTCTTCGTAGGCAAAGCGACGCTCGGGGCCGAGCGCATGTTCGCCGAAGAAATACCCGTTGTCGCCGAAAAAGAGCATCACCGTGTCGTCGAGCTGGCCGCTCGACTCGAGCGCCTCGAACAGCCTGCCGACGCCTTCGTCGACCGCCGCCATCATCGCGGCGCGCAACCGGATTTCCTCCTGCGTGCCGGCCTGGATCGCGGCGAGCGCGGCCCGCGAACGCTTCGAGCGCTTCAGCTCGAATGCCTCCGACCACGCCGGCTTGCGCTTCACGACTTGCTCCGGCGCGAGCATGTTCGGTTTCGCCGGAAACACGCAACCCCGGTAGAGGTCCCGGTGACGCTCCGCCGGTTTGTAGCCTCCGTCCCGGGTGAGCGTGAGCGTGCCATCGGAAGCCTGTTCAGCGTCGGGATGCACGGCCTTGTGCGCGAAGAACAGCGACCACGGCCGGCGGCGTGGTCGCGAAACGAATTGCGCTGCCTTGCGGTTCAGGATGTCGGTGATGTACCCCGAGTGCTGCACGGTGCGGCCGTTTTCGTTCAGCTTCGGATCGTGGAGCCGGCCATGGCCGTCGAAACTCACCCAGTGGTCGTAGCCCGGACGTGGCTTGCCGTCGTTGCCCATGTGCCACTTGCCGATGTGCGCGGTCTCGTATCCGCGAGCCTGCAGCGCCAGGTGGTAGTTCGGCAGGCGGTGACTCAGAGCGTCGCGCGCCACGTTGTCGATCACGCCGTGGCGGCTCGCG
>MERB01000052.1:9529-11793 GCA_001770475.1 Betaproteobacteria bacterium RIFCSPLOWO2_02_FULL_66_14
AATGCGGTCGATGTGCGGCGTCTTCATGTACGGATGGCCGCCGGCGCCGAACTCGTCGAACCGCAGGTCGTCGATCAGGATGATGAGGAAATTGGGCCGTCGCATTGCGCTCGCTCCGGATCGGGATCAGCCGGTGATTTTCCACGAATTCGACGCCGAGGTGCGCATTTGGGCCGTGGTAAATTGCTTGCATGAGCCACGCCGCGATCACGCTGCGCCCCGCCCTCGCGAGCGACAGTCTTGGCATCGCCGCGATGTCGCGCGACTACATCGAGTATGGCCTTGCGTGGCGCTACGACGCGGCGCGCGTCCGCCGCCTGCTGGTTCGCCGCGACGTCTCGCTGGTCGCGGCCTGCGACCGCAGCGCGCTGGTCGGTTTCGCGGCGATGGAATTCGCCGACGAGCGCGCGCACCTCGTGCTGATGGCGGTGCTCCCCGGGCACCGCCGGCGCGGCATCGGGCGGCACATGCTCGATTGGCTCCTCGAGTCCGCGCGGGTCGCCGGCATCGAGAGCGTGCACCTCGAATTGCGCGCGGGAAACGACGCCGCGCGGCGCTTCTACCGCGTCCAGGGGTTCGGCGAGACGATTCTCGTGCCGCGGTATTACGGCGGCACCGAAAGCGCGCTGCGCATGGTTCGCGTGCTCAGACCGCCGCTGCCGGCGAACCTCGCCTGGCAACCGCCGCAACACTGGGCCTAGCTGCGCGAAGGACCTGCAACTCGCCGGACGGTTCGGGCTCGTCGCCGGGCGAGCGCCGGCATCGGGCGTGCGATCGCAGTGGCGCTCGCCGCCGAAGGCGTGCGCCTTGCGGTGACCGCCCGGCGGCGGCAGCGGCTCGACGAATTGGCCTCCGAGATCGAGGGCGCCGGAGCGCTCCGCCCGATCGTGATCGAGCAGGACCTCATGTCGAGCGACGCTGCGCAGCGCATCGCGGAACAGGCGATCGCCGCGTTCGGCAAGATCGAGATCCTGGTCAACAACGCGGGCGGCTCGCGCGCCTTCAAACTGCACGCGAGCGAGGAGCATTGGGAGGAGGCGCTGACGCTGAAATTCACGCGCCACCGCCAGCTCACCGATCGCCTGCTCGATCCGATGGTCGCGAACCGCCGGGGCCGCATCATCGACATCACGGGCGCGGTGATCCCGGTGCACGGCGGACTGCGCCGCTACCAGTTCTGACGCGAGGCGAAGCGGCCGGCGAGGAAATCGACGAAAGCGCGCACCTTCGCCGAGAGATAGCGCCGGCTCGGATACACGGCGTAGATCGCCGACACCGGCGCCGCGAACGATTCCAGGACCCGCACCAGGCGGCCGTGTTTCAGGTCCTCGCCGACCATGAAGTCGGGCTCGAGCGCAATGCCCATTCCCTGCACCGCCGCTGCCGCTAGCAGGTCGCCACTGTTGGAATGCATCGGCCCGGACACGCGGACCGGCCGCTCGCGTCCGGCGCCGTCGCGAAATACCCACTGGCCGCGCAGCGGGAGGTACTCGTAGGTGAGGCAGCGATGCTTCGCCAGATCCTCGGGTGCGCGCGGCGTGCCGTGCCGTTCGAGGTAGCTGCGCGCCGCGCAGCACACGAGCCGAGTTTCGCCCAATTGGCGCGCAACCACGTTCTCGCCGCCCGTGCTGCCGATCCGGATCGCCAGATCGTAGCCCTCGTCCACCAGATCGACGATGCGGTCTGCGAGCGTGACTTCGAAGCGCACTTCGCCGTGCCGGGCCTGGAAGGCGCCGATCGCCGGCGCCACGTGCCGGACGCCGAAATTGATCGAACAGGTCAGCTTGATCGTGCCGCGTGGCCGAACGCTGCTGGCGGCCGCCGCGCTCTCGGCCTCGTCCAGATCGGCCAGCAACTGCACGCAGCGCTCGTAGAACGCCTGCCCGCTTTCCGTGAGCGAGAGACGCCGGGTGGTGCGCTGGAGCAGGCGCGTATCGAGATGCGCCTCGAGGTCCGCGACCTGGCGCGAGCAGGCCGAAGTCGAGATGCCGAGGCGCTCTGCGGCACGCGCGAAGCTGCCCTGCTCGACGACCTTGGCGAACACGCTCATGGCGTTGAAGCGGTCCATTGCATTATCCTGATTTTCGGGCTAATCAATTGCCAATTCTGATCTTTATCCCGACCTTTGCAAGTCTCATGATGAGCGCCATCAATCTCACCGACTGGAGACACCAATGTCCGATCCACGGACTACGCCCTACGCCGCTCTCGTACTGCGCCTCTCGCTGGGCGTGATGTTCATTGCACACGCATTGCTGAAGTAC
>MERB01000052.1:11801-16693 GCA_001770475.1 Betaproteobacteria bacterium RIFCSPLOWO2_02_FULL_66_14
CACCCTGCCCGGCACGGTGAAGTTCTTCGAATCGCTGGGGCTTCCCGGTCCGCTCGCCTATCTGACGTTCGGCGCTGAGCTGATCGGCGGTGTCCTGATCCTGCTGGGGCTGGGCACGCGGTATGCGGCTGCCGCGCTGATTCCGTTCCTGATCGGCGCGACCTGGGCGCATGCCGGCAACGGCTGGCTGTTCAGCGCGCCGAACGGCGGCTGGGAGTACCCTGCGTTTCTCGCCGCGGCTGCGCTCGCCCAGGCACTGCTCGGCGATGGTCGATTCGCCCTCGCGAACGTGTCGTTCAACCGCGGCCCAGGTCGAGCCTACGCATGAAGCCCAAGAAGCCGTTGCCGATCCTGTTCCTGTCGCACGGCTCGCCCATGCACGCGCTCGATGCGGGCGCGGCGGGAAAAGCCTGGGCCCGGCTCGGGCAGACCCTGCCGCGCCCGCGGGCGCTGCTGATCGCCTCGGCGCACTGGGAGACCAATTTGCCGATGTTCACGGGCAACCCCGGACCCGAGACGATTCACGATTTCTTCGGCTTTCCGGAGCCCCTGTACCGCATTCGTTACGCCGCGCCCGGCGAACCGCGACTGGCGGCGCGCGCGCTCGCCGCGCTGAAGGAGGCTGGCTTTACCGCTGCCATCGACGGCTGCCGCGGCCTCGACCATGGCGCGTGGTCGCCGCTGCTGCACATGTACCCCGAGGCTGACGTGCCGGTGGTGCAAGTCTCGATTCAGACCCAGCTCGGACCGAGACATCACCTGGCGCTGGGTCGGGCGCTCGCACCGCTTGCTTCCGAGGACGTGCTGCTCGTCGGCTCCGGCCATATGACGCACAACCTGCGCGACCGGCGCCCCGAGGGCGCGGCGCCGCTTGCCTACGCGCGCGAGTTCCAGGAATGGACCGACGCGCGCATTCGCGACCGCGACCTCGAGAGACTGGCCGACTATCGCAGCCGAGCGCCGCACGGCGCACGCGCGCATCCTACGGAAGAGCACTTCCTGCCGCTGTTCTTCGCGCTCGGCGCGGCAGGTACCGACTATCGCGCCGAGCGCCTGCACGACGGCATCGAAAGCGGCGCGCTGGCGATGGATGCCTACTGCTTCGATTCCGCCCGGATCCAGCCGACTCAGTTCACAGCAAAGGACAAATCATGGACAAATTCCTGAATCTCGCGGGCCGCATCCTGCTCGCACACATCTTCGTCATCAGCGGCTACGGCAAGATCGCCGGTTATGCCGGCACCCAGGCGTACATGGTCTCGAAGGGCGTGCCGGGAGAGCTGCTGCCGCTCGCAATCCTGCTGGAGCTTGGCGGCGGCATGGCGATCATCGCAGGGTTCATGACGCGCTGGACGGCGCTCGCGCTGGCGCTCTTCTGTGTCGTGTCGGGGCTCCTGTTCCACTGGGACCTCGGCGACCAGGGACAGACGATCAACCTGATGAAGAACTTCGCGCTGGCCGGCGGCTTGCTGCTTCTCGCGCAGGCGGGCGCGCCGCTTCTCAGCATTGACCGCCTGCGAAGCGGCGAGACGAAATCCAGCTGACATCCGCCATCGGAGACGGTCATTACCCGGTTCTTCACAGAGTACGGACTGCTGGCTGTTTTCGGCTTCGTCCTGCTCGAGCAGCTGGGCGCCCCGATTCCGGCAATGCCGGTCGTGCTGCTCGCCGGCGCGCGTGCGGTCGACGATCCTGTCTTCGGTGTCCATGCACTCGCCCTGGCGGTGCTCGCCTGCAGCCTTGCCGACCTGGCATGGTTCTGGGCGGGACGCCGTTATGGTTACCGCGTGCTCAAGCTACTGTGCCGGATCTCGCTGTCGCCCGATTCCTGCGTGCGCCAGACGGAAGCCAATTACGAACGCCGCGGCGTCGCCACGCTCGTGATCGCCAAGTTCGTGCCGGGGCTCGCGACCGTGGCGCCGCCGGTCGCCGGCGCGCTCGGACTCAGTCTGTCGTCTTTCCTGGTCTACAACGGCGCCGGCGCGCTGCTGTGGTCGGGAACGGGGCTGATCCTCGGGATCGTGTTTCACAGCCAGATCGACTGGCTGCTCGACCGGCTCGCAGAACTCGGCGGCCAGGCGCTGCTGCTGGTCGTCGCGCTGGTGGCGCTTTACGTCGCGTACCGCGCCTGGGACCGCTGGCGCTTCGGCAGGTCCCTGCGCACCGCGCGAATCAGCGTCGAGGACCTCTA
Organism: Betaproteobacteria bacterium RIFCSPLOWO2_02_FULL_66_14; assembly: GCA_001770475.1. Taxonomy (GTDB): domain Bacteria; phylum Pseudomonadota; class Gammaproteobacteria; order Burkholderiales; family SG8-39; genus 2-02-FULL-66-14. Next base: position 13,993 of record MERB01000052.1, read on the forward strand.
CGCGATGATGAGTCGCGGCGAGGCGCCACTCGTCCTCGACGTGCGCACGCGCACCCATCGCGCGCTGGACGGCCGGAGGATTCCGGGTGCGCAAGCGGTAGATCTCGATGACCTTGAGCGCACGCTCGTCGGAATTCCGCGCGACATGAGCGTAGTCGTGTATTGCGCCTGCCCGAACGAGGCAAGCGCGGTCAAAGTCGCGCTGCTGCTGCGGGATCGCGGGATACGCGGCGTGCGCCCGTTGGCCGGAGGGATCGACGCCTGGGCCGCGGCCGGTCTGGGCCTCGAAACCGCGACCGCGTCGTTGCCGGGCGTCGATTGAGACGCGCTCGAAATGCGGACGCGCGCGGCGAGCCTGCGAAGAATGCGGCGCCCCGATTCCTGACGGCTCCGCAGCGCCGCTCAGAGCTCCGCGTAGCGGCGGCGGTGCGTCTCCATCATCTTCCAACGAACGACCGGCAGTTTTTCGATGCAGTGCAGCGGCACGCGGAAACTCTGCACCGGCTCGAGCATCCGGATCTGCGTGCCGCGTTGCGCACCGTCTGAAAAAGCGCTCGCGCCGAAGTGCGCGCCCGTTCCGAGCCGCTCCTCGTAGCCGGCCGGCGTGGTGAGCATCGCCTCGCCGGAACGCAGCACGATCAGTTCCTTGTCCGGAGGCGCCATCACGGCACGCGCTTCGAACGCCGCCGGCTGCGTTTCGCGCACCAGGCGGTTGAGCGTCATGCACGACACGCCGTCGGCAAAAAGCCAGGTGCCGCGCAGGAATTCGAGTTCTTCCCGTGACTCCACGATCTCACGGTAAAGGGCGTTGCGCGTCACGAAATCGAGGTACAGGTCCTGCGGCAGGCGCATCGCCTGCACGAAGCTGAGCGCGCGGTAGGTCTCGTTCGCCGCCATTCCGAGCAGCGACGTCGTCTCGCCGATGATCGATCCGGCCGAAAGCCTGTGGCTCCCCGGAACGCCCGTCCGCAGCATCTCGACGGTGCCGCTCAGGATGATGTAGACGTCCGACACCGGCTGGCCCTCGCGAACCAGGATGACCTCGGGATTGAACACCATGATGCTGTTGTTCATCAGGTGCCGGATGCGGTGAATCGGGACTTCGGGAAAGTAACCCTCCAGGTACCGGAACGCGCGCCGCCGCAGCTCGTCGGATACGCCCTCGATCAGCACGTCGACCGTGCCGAACGGCGCACCCGAGCCGATCGCGCGCTCGTCCTCGGTCAGCCGCCGCGAGGTGTGCGCGAGAATCAGCTTGCCCGAGGCGTCGCCCGCGAAATCCGCCGCCGCGCCGTGGATCAACCCGCCTCCGATGTCGATTTTCTTGACGTCGGCTTTCTGGCGGTACTCGCTCACGGTCCGGTCGAAGCGCTCCTGGCTGATGCCAGCCGGCGCATCGCGCGGCGAAATCATCTTGCGCATCACCTCGACCGAGGCGATGTCGCCGAGGTGGGCGTAGCTGCGGTAACCGCCTTCCCAGAGGGCGCGAAAATAGAAAATCGTCGTCTCCACCGGGTGCGGCGAAAGCACCGGCCGCACCTCCAGCCCCTCGATTTCGTTCCAGGTGTCCAGGTGCAGGTCGTGCACCTCGAACAGCGCGCCGAACTCCTGTTCCGAGAGCTGCATCACCGTCTCGAGCTTGCGAATCACCGAGGCGCGCACCATCGGCACGGCGTAGTAGGCGATGCGCCGGTCGCCGCGGATCAGCGCCGTCAGACCGACGAGGTGGTCGTCGTGACAGTGGGTGTGGAAAATGCCGTCGATCTCGTTGATGCCGATGCCGAGCGCAGTCAGCGTGTGGTCGATGTTCGGCCCGGCATCGACGAGGTAGACGCGGCCCTGGAACAGCACGATGCTGCCCATCGCGGGACGGTTCATGTCCCAGCCGTCGCCGTCGCCGCTGTGCACGACCGTGAAGTAGTCCCGCTGCAGCAGGTGATAGCCCAGGGAATACGGGCACTCGTAGGTCACGCCGGGGGCGAGGTTCAGGTCGACTTCGACGGTTTCGCCCTCGTAGGAGATCTCGAAGACGTTCGTGCGCAGCCTGCGGATCGCCACGCCGTTGCGGATCCCGACTGCGTCGCGCTCCACGTACACCGGCTGCACCAGCTCCTCGCTCTGCCGGATGCTGCCGAACGCGAAGCCGAGTTTCATGCGCATCATTTCCCGGGCGAGTTCCTCGCTCATCCCGGTCTCCTGCAATTCCTCGAACGAGGCGAGACCGTAGTTGCCGCGGAAGATGTAGGCCATCTGCGCGTCCACCTGGCGGCGCGAGCCGACCAGCATCGGCCGAATTCCGGTGTTGCGCGGATGACCGGGCACGATCATGCCCTGGTTGTAGAGCATCTGGAGGACGGGAAATTCCGATCGACTGCACACCTGCCCGTTCTGGATCGCCAGATCCGAAAGCAGGATCGTGTTCGGCCCGGTCTCGCAGGCCACGCCGTCCATTTCCACCGGCACGATCAGGCCGGTGCGCAGCAGGTGCTTGACCACATCCTCCGGGCAACCGCACAGGATGCGCACGTCGGCCTGGCGAACCTCGACCCAGGTGATCCCCGAACTGACGTGGACTTTTCGGATGTTGGTCATGTGGGGCGTCTGCCGCCCGCACTCTAGCGCGAGTGGCCGGCGGAGGCAAAAAACGACCGCTAGCGCCCGCGAAAGACGGGTTTGCGTTTTTCGTTGAACGCGCGCACGC
>MERB01000052.1:16717-30522 GCA_001770475.1 Betaproteobacteria bacterium RIFCSPLOWO2_02_FULL_66_14
AGGCCATAGTGGATCGACTTCTTCGCCTGGCGCACGGCGAGCGGCGCGTTCGCCGCGATCGCGCGGGCGCAGCCGAGCGCCTCCTCGAGCAGCGCCGCGCGTTCGCAAATCCGGTTCACCAACCCCCAGCTCGCCGCTTCGGCGGCACCGAAAGCGCGCGCCGTGAGGATCAGTTCCTTGGCGCGCCGCTCCCCGACCGCGCGCGGCAGGTTCTGGGTGCCCATGCCGCCAGGCATGATGCCCAGGCGCAGCTCCGACTGCGCGAAGCGGGCTTCGGGCACCGAGTAAACGAAGTCGCAGCACAGCGCGATCTCCAGCCCGCCGCCGAAGGCATCGCCATTCACCGCCGCGATCACGGGCAAGGGGCATTCCGCGAGCGCAACAAAGGCGCGTTCGAAAATCTCGTGCTGCGCGCGCCACGCCGCGTCGCTCATTGCATCGCGCTCCTTCAGGTCGCCGCCGGCGCAAAAGGCGCGATCGCCCGTTCCCGTGAGCACCACGCAGCGAATCTCTCCGGGCTCCGCCGCAAACCGTGCCCACAGATCGCAAATTTCGCGCGCCATCTGCGTGTCGAGCGCGTTCAGGACCTCGGGGCGATCGAGGCGAACCGCCAGCACCTGCTCTCCGGCCGGTTGCAGCGCGAGCGTCGAATACGGTGGATAACTCATGTTCCCGGTCTCCAGGCTACGGGGCGCGGACTCGCGGGCATTCTCCCCGATCGGCGTCGCCGCGATCCCGGTGATTCAAGCGGTCATTCTAGCGGCGGTCGGTGATCGACTGCGGCGCGCTGCGGGGTGCCAAGCTACACTGGCGAAAAAATGCGTGTCCGCAAAGCCACCCGCAGCATGCTCGGCCTCGGCCCGTCGGAGTTCGCGGTTCTGCGCCGGCTCGACACGCCTGAGAAGATCCAGGCGTTCCTGTTCGGGCTGAAGCAGAATTTCGAACCCGACGGCGACACCTGCCGCTCGGTGCGCGCGGTACTGCGGCTGCGGCGCGCGCACTGCATCGAAGGCGCAACGCTCGCCGCCTGCGCGCTCTGGATCCACGGCGAGCGGCCTTTGCTGCTCGATCTGCAGGCGGTGCACGACTACGACCACGTAGTGGCGCTTTTTCGGCGCAACGGCCGCTGGGGCGCGATTTCGAAGACCAATGGCGCGGTGCTGCGCTTTCGCGATCCGGTGTACCGCACGCTGCGCGAACTGGCGATGTCGTATTTCCACGAGTACTGCAACAGGCTCCACCAGAAGACGCTGCGCAGGTATTCGCGGCCGTTCGACCTGCGCCGCCTCGACCCGGCTGACTGGGCTGCGTCAAAGGACGGCAACTGGAAGCTCGCCGACGCGCTCGATGCGACGCACCACTATCGCCTGGTCTCGCCGGCGCAGGCGCGAGCGCTCACGCGCCGCGATCCCTTCGAGCGTCGCGCGACCAGCCGGCTGCAGTATCCCGCGCCGCGAAATTCGAGCGCGCGGGGCCGGCGCAAGAAGCGTTGACGCCTATTTCTGCTCGACCTTGCCGATTTTCTCCAGCGCCACGGCAAGCCGCCGCGCGTCCTGATCCCAGTATTTCTGGAATTCCGGGGCGTCCAGATACGAAACCGGCGTCGCGACCTTTTCCATCGCGTTGCGGAAATCGGGGTCGGCCGCCGCGTTGCGCACCGCTTCGCGCAGACGCTGTATCACGGGCGCCGGCGTCGCCACCGGCGCGAACACGCCTGACCAGATGTAGAACTCGGCGTCGTAACCCAATTCCTTGAACGTCGGCACCTCCGGCAGCAGCGCGAGCCGCTTGTCGCTCCAGGACGCCAGCGCGCGCATCTTGCCTGCCTTGATCTGGCCGATCGCGGCCGCCGGACCCGAAGCGAGCGCTTCGACCTGGCCGCCAAGCAGCGCGGTCACCGCCGGACCGCCGCCCTGGTAGGGAACGTGGAACAGATGGATCCCGGCCGCGTTCGCAAAGATTTCCATCGCGACGTGCAGCGTGCCGTAGACGCCCGAGGACGAGTAGTTGATCTTGCCGGGGTTCGCCTTCGCGGCAGCGACGAACTCCTTGAGCGTGTGATACGCGCTGTCGCCGCGCACCACCAGGACCGTGGGATCCGCGGTCACCAGCGCGATCGGCGCGAAATCCTTCATCTCGTAAGCCGGCGCCTTGCCGTTGATGCGGTCGGAAACGGGAAAGATCGAGATCGACGACAGCCCCATGAGGACGGTGTAGCCATCGGGAGCGGATTTGGCGACCACCGCCATCCCGACGGCGCCGCCGGCGCCGGTGCGATTGACGACCACGACCGGCTGTTTGAGCGTTCTTTCCATGGCTGCGGCGAGCGGACGTCCGACGATGTCGGCCACACCTCCCGGCGGGAACGGAACGATCATGGTCACCGGCTTGGTCGGATAGTTCTCCTGCGCGAAAGCGAGCGAGGTCGCAACCAGCAGCGCTGCGCCAACGATGCGTCGAATCATGGTCTCGGCTCCATTTGGTAGTCCCGGATTACAACTGTTACACAAGGTTGCACTCTAACCGTCAACAGATCCGGGGTCCACGCGTCATACTGGGCAGGCAAACCAACGCAGGAGGGTGTCATGCATGCCAAGAACTTCGCGATTCTCGCAGTCGCCGCCGCGGCGCTCGGCAGTTCGATCCCGGCCTTCGCCTCGCCGCCCGGATGGGCTCCCGCGCATGGACACCGCCAGCAGCTCCACGGTTCCCATGTGTACAACGTGGTTCCTGCCCCCGCTTACGGGTACCGGACCGGACCGATCGCCGTGTACCGCGCGCCGGTCGCCGTGTACCGCGTACCCGTTGCCCTGTACCGTGCACCGGTTGCCGTGTACCGCGCGCCGGTTCGCTACTCGCTTCCCCCACCGGCCTACCGCGTCTACCCGGATCGCGCCGCGGGCGGGGCGTTCGCCGGAGCCGTCGCGGGTGCGATCATCGGTGGCAGTTTCGCCACCGGCGAGCAGCGGTTCCCGGCGGTCGCGATCGGCACCGTGCTGGGCGCGGTGATCGGCCACGAGATCGCGAGCGGTTACTGACGTAAGGAATTCGGCACGGCTGCGACCAACGGGTATCATGAGCAAAGTGCCCACAACCCTTCACAGGAACCGACGGCGCAGCCTGCTGCAGGCGGTGGCAGCGTTCCCCTTTGCCCTGCTCGCCGGCCGTAGTTTCGCCGCGCCCCCCGTCACCATGAAAGAAGTCGAAGCGCTGCAGCAGAACTGGAAGGCGTTCCTGGCGGAGGGGACACAGGTCCCTTCGCCGACCGAACCGCTCAAACTGAGCAAGGACGAATGGCGCAGACGGCTCGAGCCGCGCGCCTACAGCGTCCTTCGCGATGAGGGCACGGAACCCGCCGGAAGCAGTCCGCTCGATCGCGAAAAGCGTGAAGGCGTGTTCGTCTGCGCGGGTTGCAGCCTGCCGCTGTTCACCTCGGCGATGAAATTCGACAGCGGCACGGGCTGGCCGAGTTTCTTCACCGTGATCAAGGGCAACGTAGGAACCAGCCGCGATTTCAAACTGATTTTCCCGCGCACCGAGTATCACTGCGCGCGCTGCGGCGGTCACCAGGGCCACCTGTTCGACGATGGCCCGCCTCCGACCGGGCTGCGCTACTGCAACAACGGCGTGGCGCTGAAGTTCATTCCCAAGGCCGCCAAGGCCTGAGTCCGCGCGCCCCGGAGTCTCGGGGCTATTTCGCCAGTCGAAGGTCCTCGGCGAGCGGCCGCCCGGGAAAGTGGAAGCGCACCGGCCCGTCCGGGAGCGCGTGCAGAAACTGCTTGAGATACGGGTCCTCGGAGGCGAGCACGTCCTCGGGCGAGCCCTCGCCCACCAGCACGCCGTCGGCAATCACGTACAGGTAATCCACCACGTCGAGGGCTTCGGACACGTCGTAGGTGACCACGATGGAAGTCGCGCCGAGCGCGTCGTTCAGTTTCCGGATCAGGGTCGCGATGACGTTGAGCGTGATCGGATCGAGACCGGCGAACGGCTCGTCGTACACCACCAGTGCCGGATCCGCCGCGATGGCGCGAGCCAGCGCCACGCGCCGCGACATGCCCCCCGAAAGATCGGCCGGCATCACGTCGCGCGCGCCCCGCAGCCCGACCGCGTCCAGCTTCATCAGCACCAGCGCGCGAATCAGTTCCTCGGGCAGGTCGAAATGCTCGCGCAGCGGAAACGCGATGTTCTCGAACACCGAGAGGTCGGTGAACAGCCCGCTCGACTGGAACATCATGCCCATGCCCCGCCGCATTTCGTAGAGCGCGTCGGTGTCGAGTTCGTGAACCACTTTGCCGTCGACGCGGACCGAGCCGCGCGCAGGCCGCAACTGCCCGCCGATCAGGCGCAGCAACGTCGACTTGCCGCTGCCGCTGCCCCCGAGAATCGCGACCACCTTGCCGCGAGGAATCGAAAGCGAAAGCCCGCGGAACACCGGGCGTCCGGAATAGGCGAAATGCAGCTCGGAAACCTCGACCAGCGGCGTCGTTTCGGCATTCATCGTCGGGCGGAAGTTTAGCGCAGGACCTATTTCGCCCCTCGTCAGGTCTCCGGTGTTCGGCGTGATTCATGCCGAACACCGGAGATCGGGAAGCGTCAAAATCCGCACCGCTCTAGAATCCCACCGTGTCCGACGAGACCACCCGACCGTATGCAGGTCTCACGCCCGAAGTCGTCCTCGATGCCCTGGAGAGCACGGGATTGCGCGGCGACGGGCGGCTGCTCGCGCTGAACAGTTTCGAGAATCGCGTCTATCTGGCGAACCTCGAAGGCGCGGCTCCGGACGAGGGCTTCGCGGCGCGCAGCGTCGTTGCCAAGTTCTATCGGCCCGCACGCTGGAGCGATGCGCAGATCGGGGAGGAACACGCGTTCGCGCGTTCGCTCGCGGAACTCGAGATTCCGGTGGTCGCGCCGCAGATGCTCTCCGGCCGCACGCTTCACGAATTCGCGGGATTCCGTTTCGCGGTCTACCCGCGCTGTGGCGGCCGCCCGCCGGAACTCGAAGACCCGAACGTGCTCGAGTGGATCGGGCGCTTCATCGGCCGGATTCACTCGCTGGGCGCTGCGGCGCCGTTCCGGGAGCGGCCGGCGCTCGACCTCGAGGGTTTCGGCAAGCTGCCGCGCGACTGGTTGCTGGCAAACGCGAACCTGCCCGCCGAGCTGAAGGAGGTGTGGCGAAGCGTCGCCGATCAGGCGCTCGATGGCGTGCGCGTTGCCTGGGAGCGGGCCGGCAGGGTGGCCACGATCCGGCTGCACGGCGATTGCCACGTGGGAAACATCCTCTGGACCGAACCTGATGCGCGCCGCGGGGCCTCCGGCGGACCGCACTTCGTCGATCTGGACGACGCGAGATCCGGACCCGCGGTGCAGGATCTGTGGATGCTGCTGCCGGGTGAGCGCGCGGTCGCGGAAAAATCGCTCGCCGCGCTGCTGCGCGGCTATGAACGATTCTTCGAGTTCGATCGCGGCGAACTCTGCCTCGTCGAAGCGCTGCGCACGCTGCGCCTGCTGCACTACGCCTACTGGATCGCGCGCCGCTGGGACGATCCGGCGTTCCCGGCGGCATTCCCGTGGTTCGGCACCCAGCGCTACTGGGAGGACCGGATCCAGGAATTGCGCGAACAGATCTCGGCAATGCAGGATCCACCCCTCGCCTGCTAGGATTCGACCGCTCATGACGGCTGCCGCGCTCCGTAGGCTGGAAGACCTGAGGAACGCGTACGGCCGGGATTGCGGGCGCGAGAAGCTGGCGCTGCTGCGGCGGCTCGAGCACGCGCGCCTGGGCAGCGCGCGCGAACTCGAGAGGCTGCACGAGCAACTCCTGTTCCTGCGCGCCTATCCCGACGATTCGCGGGTGCTCGCTCGGGTGCGCCGCCTGTTGATGCGATTTGCGCGGCGGCCCGATCTGCGCGCGCAGCGCGATGCGCTGGAAAACACGGGCATCGCGGGCACCGCGATCCGCTTTCCGTTCTTCTGGCCCGGCGCGCGCTGGCTGTCGCGCCGTTGGCCGGGCCGGATCGCGCTCGATCGCCTCGATCGGGCAGCCGATCGCGCCATCGCGAAGCTTCTCGGCGCGGAACGCCGCCTGGGCGGGTTCGGCGCGCTCGATCGCATCCGGCGGCGCGGAATCACCGATGCCGTCCAGTTCATTCGCCTCGTCGAGGCGATGCCGGGAAACGCAAGGGCGAAGGAAGCGTTCTACGACGCGATCGAACCGGTGATCGAACTGCACTCCGGGCGCGGAACGCCGAACCGCACGCTCGCCGCGCACGGCGACGGCCCGACGTCCTGGCAGCGAAAGCCGCTCGATCGCGCCCGCCCCGATCTCGCCGCCGAACTTCGCCGTCCGCCGCGTCGCGTGCGACGCGTCACCGCGCGCGAGGGCGAGCGGCTGCTCGATCTCGCGCGCGCCGCGATGGCGACGCGCAGCCGCGACCTCGACGCCTTTGCCTACGGCGACCCGCGCGCGGTTCGCATCGTCGAGGACGGCGGGGGCCTCGCCTTCTCGCTCAACGGGGTGATTGCCGAGCGCCAGCTCGCGCACGCCGCGCCTTACGGCGCGCTGACGCTTCGCAACGGCGTGCCGCTCGGCTACAGCCAGCTGGACATGGCCGGCAGGCACGCGGAAATTTCGTTCAACACCTTCCCGACCTTCCGCAACGGCGAGGCAGCGCGGATCTTCGCGCGCGCGCTCGCGCTCGGCTGGCACGTGCTGGGCGCACGCCGCTTCAGCATCGAGCCCTACCAACTGGGCCGGAACAACCACGAAGCGATCGAATCGGGCGCCTGGTGGTTCTACTACAAGTTCGGTTTCCGGCCGCGGGCACCCGAAGCGCGCCTCGTCCTTGGACGGGAACTGGCGCGGATGCGCGAATCGCCCGCCCATCGCTCGAGCGCCGCGACGCTCGAGCGCCTCGCGAACTGGCACCTGTACCTGGACCCCGGGCGCCGTCGATGAGCGGGACCGTGGTCAGGATCGGCGGCGCATCGGGGTTCTGGGGCGACTCGTCGGTGGGAGCGCCGCAACTCGCCGAGGTGCCGGGCATCCGCTACATCGTGTTCGACTACCTCGCCGAACTGACGATGTCGATTCTCGCCGCCGCACGCGCCCGAAATGCCGAACTCGGCTACGCAACCGACTTCGTAGAGATCACGGCACGACAGATCCTGAAGACCTGCCGAGAACGAGGCATCCGCCTGATCGCGAACGCGGGGGGCGTCAATCCCGAGGCCTGCGCGAAAGCGCTGCGCTCGCTCGCCGCCGAACTCGGCGTCGAGACGAAGATCGCCGTGGTCGGCGGCGATGACCTGATGCCAAAGCTGGCTGCGCTGCGTGAACGCGGCGTGAGCGACGTCGCCACCGGCGTGCCGCTGCCGCAGCGCGTGGCGAGCGCCAACGCCTATTTCGGCGCGTTGCCGGTTGCACGCGCGCTCGACCTTGGGGCAGAGGTCGTGATCACCGGCCGAGTCGTCGACAGCGCGGTCACGCTCGGCGCCCTGATCCACGAATTCCGCTGGAGCGCCGAAGATTACGACCGCCTTGCCGCCGGATCGCTCGCCGGCCACCTGATCGAATGCGGCTGCCAGGCGACGGGAGGCCTGTTCACCGACTGGCGCGACGTGCCCGACTGGGCCGGCATGGGCTACCCCGTGATCGAGTGCGACGCCGACGGCGGCTTCGTCGTCACGAAGCCGCAGAACACCGGCGGTCTCGTATCGGTCGCCTCGGTCGCCGAGCAGATGCTCTACGAAATCGGCGACCCGGCGAATTACGTTCTCCCGGACGTGGTCTGCGACTTCACGCAGGTGCGCATGGAGTGCGCGGGATCGCAGCGCGTGCGCGTCACTGGCGCGCGCGGCAAGCCGCCGACCGACCGCTACAAGGTGAGCGCCACCTACCTGGACGGTCATCGCTGTACCGGTACGCTGACGATCACCGGTTTCGAGGCCGCCGCGAAGGCGCGTCGCTCCGGCGAGGCGATCCTCGAGCGCACGCGGGAGATTTTCCGGCGCCTGGGACTTCCGGATTACACGGCGACCGACCTCTCGGTGCTCGGCACGGAGGGCGCCTACGGTCCGCACGCCCGGGCGCACGACCTGCACGAAGCGGTGATGCGCCTCGCCGTCGCGCATCCGCAGAAGACCGCGCTCGAAATTTTCGCGCGTGAAATCGCGCCCGCGGGAACCTCCTGGTCGCCCGGAACCACCGGGAGCCTGAACGCCGGACGACCGAACGTGTCGCCGCAGATCAAGCAGTTCGCGTTCCTGCTTCCCAAGTCCGAAGCCCAGCCGCGAGTTTCGATCGACGGGCACAGCGAAACCATGGCAGTGCCCGCAGGCAGCGCGGCGCCGCTGATCGCAGGGGCGGATGCGCAACTCGAATGCCCGCCATTGCCCGAAGACGCCGTCACGCTGCCGCTGATCCGTCTGGCGTACGGCCGCAGCGGCGACAAGGGCGACAGTTGCAACGTCGGCCTCATCGCGCGCCGCCCCGAATACCTGCCATGGATCGCGAGCCAGGTGACCGCGACCGCAGTTGCCGATCATCTGCGCCACCTCGTCAAGGGGCGCGTCACCCGCTACGCGCTGCCGGGAATCGGCGCGCTCAATTTCGTGCTGGAAAATTCACTCGGCGGCGGCGGCATGGCCTCGTTGCGCAGCGACCCGCTGGGCAAAGGCATGGCGCAGATCGTGCTCGGCATGCCGGTTCGGGTGCCGCGGGACATCCTCTAGTCCGGCAGGTCGTCGATCGCGGTCTCGAGGTGCGCGCGCTCGGCCCATTCGCGCACCGTCCAGCCCTCGTCGGAAACCTCGATCCGATTGAACGCCGCATTCGGGATCTCGAAATCGCGCTTCGCCGCCAGGCCGAGGCGGTTGGCGTGGCGGTAGGCCATGTCGAGCACGCCGCCGTGCGTGAACACGAGCACGTCCTCTCCGGCGTGGCGCGAGGCGATCGCGGCGAGGCAGGCGAGCGACCGCTCGTTGAACGCGCGCAGCGCCTCGCCGCCGTTGAAATCGAACTCCAGGTCGTGCGCACGGAAGCGCGCGTACTCCTCGGGGAACCGAACCTTGACCTCGGCGTAGGTCAGCGTCTCGAACATGCCGTAGTGGCGCTCGCGCAGCATCGGATCGAGGCGCACCGCCAGGTCGAGCGCATTCGCCGCCGGTTGCGCAGTCTGCGTCACGCGCACGAGATCGCTTGAATACAGCGCGGCGAAACGGTGACCATTGAGCAGCGCGGCGACCGCGCGAGCCTGCGCGTGGCCGACCTCGGAGAGCGGAATGTCGGTCTGACCCTGCACGCGACCCTCGGCGTTCCACAAAGTCTCGCCGTGACGGAAAATCCAGAGCGTTGCCATACGCGCATTCTAGCGAGCGGAGCGCGCGAGCCGCGAACCGCCCGCGCGCTAGGGCGAACCGGCTCGCAGCAGTTGCGCGCGCAGCGCCTGGATTTCCTCGATCATGTCCGCCACCAGCGCCGCGAGTTCCGGCTCGGCATCGAAGTCGCGCTCGAGCGCGCGCATGCGCCTCGCCCGCTCGGCTTCCGCGCCCGTGAAACGCCATTCCGCGGTCACGGTGCCGTACACGGGGAGCAGTCCTTCATCGACGCGGCGGATCAGCCACTCGCGCTCGAGATCGCAGGCCGCGCAGAGTTCCTCGATGCCCAGGCAGGCACCGTCGACCATCTCGCCGACGAGAACGTCATCTTCACGCATGATTCAATCCTCCCGCTTCCGGCGCGGATCGAAAGCGAGTTCCCGCGCCATGGTTTCGTACAGTTCACGCGCCCTCGGCGAGTCCGCAGGCGGAACGACGATGCGCAGGTCCAGATACAGGTCTCCGGGAGGGTCCCCGGCGAGCCCCTGGCCACGCACGCGCAACGCCCGGCCACCCTGAGCACCCTCGGGAATTCTCACCCTCAGCGCACCGCCGGGCATTTCCACGTTCAAGATCGCGCCAAGCGCCGCCTCCCAGGGCGCGACCGGAAGCGCAAGGTGCAAGTCCCGGCCATCGACGCGAATCCGGGGATGTGGCCTGAAATGCACTTCGAGCAGCAGATCGCCCGACGCGCTTCCCGCATGGCCGGGCGCTCCCTGCCCGGCCAGCCGGATGACCTGCCGCTCCTGGATGCCGCGGGGAATCTTCACGTTGAGCGTGCGCGTATCGAGCATCACGCGGCCGCTCGCGTCGAGTTTCGGGACGCGCAGCGAAATCTGGCGCGTCGCACCGAGCAGCGCGTCCTCGACGTCGAGCAGGATCTTGGCGTGATGGTCGTTGCGTCCCGCGGCCCGCCCGGCGGCGTCGCCCCACCGGCCCGCGCGTCCGAACAACTCGGAGAAGAACTCGCTGAAGTCCGCCGCCTCCGAGCGCGAGAAATCGTGTCCCGAAAACTCGAACCCGGCGTCCCAGTCGGGCGGCGGACGGAACTCCTGCCCGGGCCGGAAGTCCTGGCCGAGCCGGTCGTAGGCGGCGCGCTTTTCGGGATCCGAGAGCACGGCGTACGCCTCGTTCACCTCCTTCATGCGCCGTTCGGCGTCCGCTTCCTTTGAGACGTCAGGGTGGTACTTGCGAGCGAGCTTGCGGTAGGCCTTCTTGACCTGCTCCTGCAGAGCGCCCCGCGAAACGCCCAGCGTCCGGTAGTAGTCCTTGAATTCCAACGGCTGCCGCCTTTCCGGGAGCGTTCACTCCGAGACGATGTCCCGAGAGTTCATATCTTAGGCGTTCGGCGGATTTTTCAAGGGCTTGAAGTCCGGCCAGGTGATCCCATTTTGAGCGGCATGGGGATGCCCGCGAAAGGGTGTGCCCGTCGCCAATCACAATGGAGGAAGCGTTCATGGATCTGTCGCTATTCCCCCGCGACCTGTTCGCGGAACTGGACCGCCTGCAACGCCAGATGCAGCAGGCGTTCGAATACTCCCCGAGCATCCGGGGCTTTCCGCGCCGCGGATTCCCGGCGCTCAACGTGGGGCACACCGAGCGCTCGGTGGAGATCTTCGCCTTCGTTCCCGGCCTCGATCCGGCAACGCTCGAAGTGAATCTCGAGCGTGGCGTCCTGACGATCGCCGGGGAGCGCGCAGGCGAGCTGCCTGAGTCGAACGACAAGACGATCGTGCACATCGACGAACGCTTCACCGGCCGCTTCCGGCGCGTCGTGACGCTGAGCGATGATCTCGATTCCAACGCGGTGCAGGCGACCTATCGCGACGGCGTGCTGCACATCAGCATCGGGCGCCAGGAAACCACGCAGCCGCGCCGCATCAGCATCCAATGAACCAGGAGACCCCCATGACCGAACATTCCGCCATCACCCGCGACGCGCCGCCCGAGCGCGAGCAACCCGCTCTGCTGCCGCCGGTGGACGTGATCGAGGACTCGACCGGCATCACGCTGTTCGCAGACCTTCCGGGCGTGCCGAAGGAGCGCCTGAACCTGCACCTGGAGTCGGACACGCTGACCATCGAAGGCGAGATGGGTCTCGACATGCCGAAAGACATGATCGCGACCCATGCGGAAGTCGGGATGCCGCGCTACCGCCGCGTGTTCACGCTGTCGAAGGAACTGGACACGCAGAAACTCTCGGCCGAAATGAAGCAGGGTGTGCTCAGGATCCACATCCAGAAGGTCGAGCAGGCGAAGCCGCGCCGCATCCAGGTGAACGTCGGCTGAGCGCCGCGCCTAGCTTCCGCGCAGCGCCCGCGGCAGGCGCGACCAGTCGATCGCGTCGAGCGCGTTCTTGACCGCATCTTGAGCGCGAGTGCATCGGAAACGGGCTTCTTCGCCTGCGCCAATTCGCCGAATTGATTTCGCTGCCTTTTTTACGCGCTGCCCTTGATGGCGCGGTACATCCGGTCCACCGTCACACGCGCCATCTCGATGGGATCGGCGAAGTTGCGCGGGCGCGGCTTGAGCTACCGGCCCGCGGGCGTATCTCCCTGGCCATCGCTGCCGTGGCAAAAGGCGCAGGTGCGTTCGTAGAGCGCCGTGCCCCGCTCGTGCGCGGACTGCGGCGCAGTCTGCGCGACCGAAGTCGTGGCCCAGACGAGGCCCGCGCTCAGAAAAAGCGCGCCGACCCGTGAAACTTGCATCCACCGTGCTGCCGGGCGCCTCACGGAATACCTCCCCTGTTCTTGCGCCTGAACATGAATGCCGGCGCAATGCTTGAATGGTTACGCGGCCCAGTTTTCCAGCTTGAGCTTCGGCACGCGCCCGAATTCCCGCGTGTTATTCGTCACCAGAGTGACACCGAGTGAGAGCGCGTGCGCGGCGATCCACAGGTCGTTGTTGCCGATCGGCGTGCCGGCGCGCTCGAGGCGCGCGCGCAAGGCGCCGTATCGTTCGCCGACTGCCGCTTCAGGCGCCAGCGCCGGAATCAGCTCGATCAGCCGGTCGAGCGTCGCCAGCGCCCTTGTCCGCTGCGCGCTCTTCTCGGCACCAAAACGCAACTCGCCGAACGTGATCAGCGACATGCCGACCATCCCCGGGGCGAGGCGCGTCAATCGTTTCTCGACTTCAGGCGGACGCTGCCGCGCGATATAGATGCAGATATTGGTGTCGAGCAGATAGCGCAGCGCCATCACCAGTCCTTGCGCGGCTGCGGTGGCGCATCGACACGGCCCGGCGCCATGAAGTCCTCCGGCAGCGACGCGAGCAGCCGGAACGCCGGCGCCAGATTACCCGCCACGCGCCTGAGCACCACCTCGTCGCCGCGGCGCAGAATTTCCACCTCATCGACGTCGAACTGGAAATCCTTGGGCAGGCGCACGGCCTGCGAATTGCCTGACTTGAATACCGCGGCGGTTCTCATCGCAGGTTCCCGAATTGTTGATACGTGCAGTATATACGCCGGTGGAGGCCCCGGCAAGCACGCAGGGCGCCGGGGTTTCTTGCAGCGGAGCTGCCGGCCGCCGACCTTGCCGCCGTTACAGCCCGCGCAGCGCCCGCGGCAGCCGCGACCAGTCGATCGCATCGAGCGCGTTCTTCACCACGAGCCCGAGGTCGGTGTCCCCGGTCATCACGAGGCGCCGCTTGAAGAACAGCGTGTCGGGGTCTTCGCGCCGCAGCGCGAGCGCGAGGAACGCGGCGGCCGACGCCTTGATCGTGAGATCGATCCTGCAGTGGCGTGCGGCAGGACGAAATCCGCGCGCGCCGTACGCCAGGCGGATGCACGCGCCCAGATCGCTCGCCTCCAGCGCCACCGTCTTGCCGCGTAGCGGCTCGAGCGAATCGCGCGCTATCAACCCACCGAAAATCGCCGCGTTGAGCGCCAGCGAAAGTGCCTGCGCTGGCGGCCACTCCGGAAGCAGGCCGATGAGTTTCAGTCCGGGAAGCGTCATGCCGCAAGCTCCAGCCCCGGCCGGCCGTGCCAGAAACCGTCGCAGGTCTGTGCCGCGTCCTCTGCGGGTGGCGCCGCGCCATCGAGCGCCGCGCGCAACGACCGCAGGACTTCCACGGTGCCGCTCGACTGCGGACTGACGCGCAGGAGGTCGACTCCGGCCTCGCGCAGTGTGGCCAGGTCGCGAGCGAGGCTGTAGACCTTCGCCGACTGCGTCTGCACGCCGTTCAGCACGAGGAAGGGCTGGCCTTCGCGCGTCCTCAGCAGCAGCCCATCCGGATGCTCGAGGCAGCGCCAGGCGCAGGACTCCTTCTGCAGGTTGTAGCGACGCGCGGTAAAACAGCGCGCCGAGTACGCGAGCGGCAGCCGGCCGTGGGCGAAGACTTCGGCTTCCATGCCTTCGGGCCGCTCGCCGAGCACGCCCTGCACGATGGCGCGGGAGGACTCGATCGGCGCCACCCAGCGCGCGGCG
>MERB01000052.1:30533-36039 GCA_001770475.1 Betaproteobacteria bacterium RIFCSPLOWO2_02_FULL_66_14
CGACGCGCCAGCGTCCGTTCCTCACCACGCGCCGCACCAGCTTCAGGTCGCCCTCGCCCTCGGTCACCGGCTGAGTGGAGAACACCACCTGCTTGCCATGCTCTTCGAGCAGCGCCGCAATGTCCATCCAGTCCTCGAAAGCCATTTCGCGGCGCCTGGAGCACACGACTTCGCCCAGATAGACGACCTCCGCGGGTGAATCGGCGATCGCCGCGTAGAACTCCAGCACCGCGGTTCGCGGCCAGTAATAAAGCAACGGGCCCACGGCAAGCTTCGGATTGCCGTTCTCTCGTTCGAGTTTCATTTCCACGGCCTCGAGAACGCGCCAAGCGTGTGCTGGCTGCCCTCCGAATGGCGGTCGAGCGCGGCGATCCACGGCGCGCGCGGCGCGAAGCGCTCGGGCGCAGCGGCGAGCGCATCGATCGCCTGCCGCCAGACCTGGGTCACCTGCGCGACGTACGCGGGGCTGCGCTGGCGGCCTTCGATCTTCACCGCGCGCACGCCGGCGCGCAAGAACTCCGGAAGCAACTCGATCGTGTTGAGGCTCGCCGGTTCCTCGATCGAATAGTAGGTGGCGCCATCGACTTCGAAGCGTCCCTTGCAGAGCGTCGGATAGGCCGCGTTCTCCCCCGCGCCGTAGCGGTCGATGAGCACGCCGTTCAGGCGCGATTCGAGTCCTTTCGCGGTCTCCACCCAGCGCACCGCATGCCCGGGCGAACAGGCGCCGAAAGTATTCGGCGAATCGCCGCAGGCGTACGCCGAAAGCGCGCAACGGCCTTCGACCATCACGCACAGGCCGCCGAAGCCGAACACTTCGATTTCGACCGGGGTGTGGCGCGCCACCAGCTCCACCTGCTGCAGCGAGAGCACGCGCGGCAGGACCGCGCGACGGATCCCGAAACGCTCGTGATAGAAATTGATCGCTTCGTAATTGGTCGCCGAACCCTGGACCGAAAGGTGCAGTTCGAGCCCGGGATGCACGCGGTGCGCATATTCGAAGAGCGCGAGATCGGCGATGATGACCGCATCGACCCCTGCCTGCGCCGCCAGATCCACCGCGCCCGTCCAGCGCGGCATGGTCGCCGCCTGCGGGTAGGTGTTGAGCGCCAGCAGGACCTTTTTTCCGCGGGCGTGCGCGTAGGCGAGGCCTTCCGCGAGCGCCGCCCGATCGAAGTTGAGGCCGGCGAAATTGCGCGCGTTGGTGTCATCGCGCAAACCGAGGTAGACCCAGTCCGCACCATGGTCAATCGCCGCCTTCAGCGCCGGCAGGCTCCCTGCCGGGCAAACCAGTTCCATTTGGCAATTCATGCCGGAAAAAGGGAAAATTCTATTTGCGACGGGTGATTGTTAGCGCCGGCCCGTCCGCAGGGTTGATCGAGGTCAACTTCGTGGCTCCCCCACAGGCGAGAATGCGACCGGCCCAACCAACCCGATGCTCCGTGCGATCGATCTCGAATGCATTCGCGGCACCCGTAGGCTTTTTGACGGCGTGTCGTTCGCGCTCGAACCCGGCGAATGCCTTTTCGTCCAGGGCCCCAACGGCTGCGGCAAGACGAGCCTGCTGCGGATCCTGTGCGGACTGGCGCGACCCGAGCGCGGCGAAGTGCATTGGAACGCGGAACCGATCCGCGCGGTCGGGGAGCAGTACCGGGCGGCGCTTGCCTACTGCGGCCATGCCAATGCGCTCAAGGACGATCTCACGCCGGCCGAGAACCTGCTGGCCGCGGCGGCGCTCGCCGGCGAGCCGATGCAACGCGGGCGGGCACGCAGCGCGCTCGCTGCGCTCGGCGTCGAACAACTGGATGCGCTGCCGGTACGCGCGCTCTCCGCGGGACAGAAACGGCGCGTGGCGCTGGCGCGGCTCGCGCTCACCGAGCGCCGCCTGTGGATCCTGGACGAACCGCTCACCTCGCTCGACGTGGGCGCGGCGGCGACGCTCGCCGGGCTGGTCGATGCGCACCTCGGGCGCGGCGGCATCGCCGTGCTCACCAGCCACCAGCCGATCGAATTGCGCGTCGAAGCGCGCATTTTCGCGTTCGCATGAACGAACCTTCGGTCGTCTCGGCCATTGCGGGCGTGATTCGCCGCGACCTGCTGCTCGCGGCGCGGCGCAAGTCCGAGCCGCTTTTCACGCTGGGATTCTTCGTTTTGGTCGCAAGCCTGTTTCCGCTCAGCATCGGGCCCGAGCCCGAACTGCTGAGGCGGGTCGCGCCGGGCGTGCTGTGGGTCGCCGCGCTGCTCGCGGCGATGCTTTCCCTGGGGCGGATGTTCGCCGCGGATTACGACGACGGCACGCTGGAGAGCATCGCGCTCGCCCCGGTGCCGCTGGTCGCGGCGGTGCTCGGCAAGGTCGCCGCACACTGGCTGGTGTCGGGGTTTCCACTGGTCGTCGTCTCGCCGCTGCTCGCGCTGCAATACGGCCTGCCGGCGGACGTCATCGCGATGCTGATGATTTCGCTCCTGATCGGCACGCCCGTGCTCTCGCTCGTCGGCGCGATCGGCGCCGCGCTCACGCTGGGGGTGCGCGGCGGCGGCGTGCTGGTGGCGTTGCTGGTGCTGCCGCTTTACGTGCCGACGCTGATTTTCGGGGCGGGCGCGGTGGATGCACGGCTCGCGGGCCTCGATCCCGGCGCGAACCTCTCGCTGCTTGGCGCCTGCCTCGCGCTCGCCGCGCTGTTCGCGCCGCCGGCGATCGCGGCCGGCGTTCGCATTGCGCTGGAGTAGCCAAGTGCCCAGCCGCCTGATCAACTGGTTCCGGTTCGGTTCGCCGCAGAGTTTCTACCCGCTCGCGGGCCGCCTGGTGCCCTGGTTCACGGCGATCGCGGTTCTCACGGGAGCCGCCGGCCTGTGGGTCGGATTTTTCGTAGCGCCCACCGACGCCCAGCAGGGCGAGGCCTACCGCATCATCTTCGTGCACGTGCCGGCGGCCTGGATGTCGATGTTCCTGTACGTGATCATGGCCTTCTGGGCCGGGGTGGGCCTCGCGTTCAACACGCGCCTTTCGGCGATGATGGCGCACGCGATCGCACCGACCGGCGCGATGTTCACGTTTCTCGCGTTGTGGTCCGGCGCGCTCTGGGGACGCCCGACCTGGGGCGCCTACTGGGTGTGGGATGCGCGCCTGACTTCGGAACTTGTTCTGTTTTTTCTGTACTTAGGTTACATGGCGCTGAACGCCGCGATCGACGACCCGCGGCGTGCCGACCGGGCCGCTGCCGTGCTCGCGCTGGTGGGCGTCGTGAACGTGCCGATCATCTACTTCTCGGTCCAGTGGTGGAACACCCTGCACCAGGGCGCCTCGGTGAGCCTGACGCGCGCCCCGAGCATGGCCATGACCATGCTCACCGGGATGCTGCTGATGGCGATTGCGTTCTGGATGTACGGGCTGGCGGTGGTGCTCGCCCGGGTGCGGGCGATCATGCTCGAGCGCGAAGCGCACACCGATTGGGCGCGCGAACTGAAGGAGGTTGGGCAATGATCTGGGGCAGTGCGGGCGAATTCCTCGCCATGGGCGGATACGCCTTCTATGTCTGGGGCAGTTTTCTGGTCGCCGCGGCCTGCCTGGCCGTGGAGCCGCTGCTCGTCGGCGCGCGGCACCGGCGCGCGTTGCAAACGGTGCGTGCGGAAAGGATGCGTCATGAAGCCTAGACACAAGCGCCTCGCGATCATCGTCAGCGGCGTTGCGCTGCTCGGGATCGCCGTGGCCCTGGTGCTGAACGCGTTTCAGTCGAACCTGGTGTTCTTCTTCTCGCCGACCCAGGTCGAAGCGGGCGAAGCGCCGCGCGACCGCGCCTTCCGCATCGGCGGCCTGGTGCGGGAAGGCAGCGTCAAGCGCGGCCAGCAGGGATTGATCGTGACGTTCGTGGTCACCGACACCGCCAAGGACATCCCGGTCGCCTATTCCGGAAGCCTTCCCGACCTGTTCCGCGAAGGCAAAGGGGTCGTGGCGCAGGGTAGACTCGGCACCGACGGCGTGTTCCGCGCCACCGAGGTGCTGGCGAAACACGACGAGAACTACATGCCGCCCGATGCGCAGCACGCCATCGACCAGGCGCAAAAAGCGCAGAAAACCGTAAAGGTTCCGTAGATGATCCCAGAGCTCGGGCATTTCGCCCTCATTCTTGCGCTGTGCGTCGCGCTCGCGCAGGCGATCCTGCCGCTCGCCGGCGCCTCGCTCGGCAACGCAAGATGGATCGCGTTCGCGCGGCCCGCCGCGGGGGCGCAGTTCCTGCTGGTCGCACTCGCGTTCGTCGCGCTCGCCTGGTCGTTCGCGCAGAACGACTTCTCGGTCGCCTACGTCGCGCAGCACTCCAACTCGAAATTGCCGCTGGCCTACCGGCTCGCCGCCGTGTGGGGCGGGCACGAAGGCTCGCTGCTGCTGTGGGCGCTGCTGCTCGCGGGCTGGACGCTCGCCGTGGCGCTCGCCTCCGGTCCGTTGCCCGAAGCGATGGTCGGCCGCACCATCGGCGTGCTCGGTCTGGTCGCGGTCGGATTCTTCGCCTTCATCCTGTTCACGTCCAACCCCTTCGACCGCCTGATGCAGCCGCCCGCGGATGGCCGCGATCTCAATCCGCTGTTGCAGGATCCCGGTCTGATTTTTCATCCGCCGATGCTCTACATGGGGTACGTCGGGTTTTCGGTCGCGTTCGCGCTCGCGATCGCAGCGCTCCTGTCCGGGCGGCTGGATGCGGCCTGGGCGCGCTGGTCGCGACCCTGGACCACGGCGGCCTGGGTGTCGCTCACGCTGGGCGTCGGACTGGGCAGCATCTGGGCGTACTACGAACTCGGCTGGGGCGGGTGGTGGTTCTGGGATCCGGTGGAAAACGCTTCCTTCATGCCGTGGCTCGTAGGCACCGCGCTGATCCACTCGCTCGCGGTGACCGAGAAGCGCGGCGCGCTCAAGAACTGGACGCTGCTGCTCGCGATCAGCGCGTTTTCGCTGTCGCTCCTCGGAACCTTTCTGGTGCGCTCGGGCGTACTCACCTCGGTGCACGCCTTCGCCACCGACCCGCGGCGCGGCGTGTTCATCCTGGCGCTGCTCGTGATCGTCATCGGATCGTCGCTCGTCCTGTACGCAGTGCGCGCGCCGCGCGTCACCTCCGGCGGCGCGTTCGATCTGGTGTCGCGCGAGTCCTTCCTCCTCGCGAACAACGTGCTGCTGACGGTCGCTTGCGCAACCGTGCTCCTCGGCACGCTCTACCCGCTGGCCATCGACGCCTTGGGCGGCGGCAAGCTCTCCGTAGGCCCGCCCTACTTCAATTCGGTGTTCGTGCCGCTGATGGTGCCGCTGCTGTTCCTGGTTGCGCTCGGACCGCAGGCGGCCTGGCGCAGCGCGAGCCTCGGCGAACTGCTCCACCGCACGCGATACGCCTTCGCGTTTGCGATCGTGGCCGGACTCGCGCTGCCGTTTGCGGCGCCGAGCTATTCGCCGGCGGTGGCGCTCGGCATGTTTCTCGTGCTGTGGGTCATCGCCTGCGTGTTCCTCCACGTGCGTTCGCGCGTCGCC
>MERB01000052.1:36060-41655 GCA_001770475.1 Betaproteobacteria bacterium RIFCSPLOWO2_02_FULL_66_14
TCGTCGTCTCCAAAGCCTACGAATCCGAGAAGGAAGTACGCATGAAACAGGGCGATACGCTGACCCTGGGCAGCTATTCGCTCAAGATGATGAGCATGCGCGAGGCGTCCGGCCCGAATTACCGCGCCGTCGTGGCCGACATGGAACTGTCGCAGGACGGCCGAGTGATCAAGATCATGCGGCCCGAAAAGCGCAGCTACTTCTCCTCGCAGATGCCGATGACCGAGGCGGCGATCGATCCGGGCGTCACGCGCGACATTTACGTCTCGATCGGCGAAGTGCTCGACGACGGCGCCTGGTCGGTGCGCGCGCAGATCAAGCCGTTCGTCGACTGGATCTGGGCGGGGTGCCTCCTGATGGCGATCGGCGGCCTGCTCGCGCTCTCGGACCGGCGCTACCGCCAGCGCGCCCGCACCGCGGCGCAGTCTTCGGCGATGCAGGGCGCGAAGGCGTGATGCGCCAGACCTGGAATCCGACGCCGTGCATGATTTTGACTCCCCCGATCTGCCGACTTGGCGCGAGATTCTTTGCGCCAAGTCGGCAGACGTGATGGAACCCCAAATGCGAACCGACCTCCGCGAGCCTCTGGTCGTCCCGACCCCATGCGCATCGGCCTGATCATCGCTTTCCTCGCGCTCGTTGGGCTGCTCGCCGTCGGCCTGACGCTCAACCCGCGCGAAGTGCCCTCGCCCCTCATCGGCAGGCCGGCGCCGGCGTTCGAGCTGCCCAAGCTCGCGCGCGAGGGGCGTTTTTCCCCCGCCGAGATGCGCGGCAAGGTGTGGTTGTTCAACGTCTGGGCGTCGTGGTGCGTGTCCTGCCGCGACGAGCATCCCGTGCTGGTCGAGTACGCGCGGACCAAGCGCACGCCGCTCATCGGACTGAACTACAAGGATCCCAGCGACGACGCCATCAAGTGGCTGGCGCGCTACGGCGACCCGTACGACTTTTCGGTGGTCGACGCGAACGGCCGGATCGGAATCGACTACGGCGTCTACGGCGTCCCGGAAACCTACGTCATCGATCGCGCCGGCGTGATCCGCTACAAGCAGATCGGCCCCGTGACGCCGCAACTGATCGCGCAGAAGATCCTGCCGCTGATCGAGGAGCTCGAGAAATGAAACTGGCCCTGGCGTTTCTGGCCGCCCTGCTGCTGCCGCTCGCCGCACCCGCACGCGAGGCGCCCCCGGTCGCCTCCGATGTGCAGGTCGAGCAGCGCCTGATGCGCATCGCCGAGGAACTGCGCTGCCTGGTCTGCCAGAACGAATCGCTCGCCGCCTCGCGCGCCGATCTCGCGCTCGACCTCAAGCGCGAAGTGCGCGAACTGATCAAGGCGGGCAAGACCGACGACGAGATCCGCGAGTTCCTCGTCAAGCGCTACGGCGACTTCGTGCTGTATCGGCCGCCGCTGAAGGAATCGACCGCACTGCTCTGGGCGGGCCCGTTCGCGCTCCTGGTCGGCGGATTCGCGGTCGCCGCGATATTCGTGCGGCGCCGGCGTGCCGTGAAGGCCACTGCGCTCTCCACCGAGGACGAGCGCCGCGCCGACGCGCTGCTCAAGGGAGAGCAGCCGTGACCACGTTCGTGCTCGCCGCCGCATTCATGACCGTCCTGACGCTGGCCCTGCTGGTCGTGCCGCTGGTGCGCAAGAGCGTCGTTCGCCGCGGCGCGACGCAGGCCGATGCGAGCGTCGCCGTGCTTCGCGATCAACTCGAGGATTTGGAGCGCGACCGCGCATCAGGCGCCATCGACGCTGCGGCGTTCGAAGCTGCGGAGCGCAATCTCAAACTCAGGATCCTGCAGGACACGGCGCCCGAGGCGGCAATCACCGACCGGCGGTACTTCACCCCGGTCGTGATCATCGGACTGCTGATCCCGCTGGCGTCCGCCGGCCTGTATTACCGTCTCGGCACGCCGCTGGCGCTCGACCCCGCACTTGCCGCGGCCGAGGCGCAGGGGCAGCACGCCGACACCGCGCAACTGGACACGGCGGTGGCGCGCCTCGCGCAGCGGCTCGAGGCAGCGCCGGATGACCCGCAGGGCTGGGAAATGCTCGCGCGCTCCTACCGCGTGCTCGGACAGCACGACAAGGCGGCCGCCGCGTTCGCGCGTGCGGAAAAGCACATCGCCTCCGACCCGCAGCGCCTGACCGAGTGGTCCGAATCGCTCGCGATCGTCGGCGGCGGCAAACTCGCGGGCAAGCCCGCGCAGCTCATTGCGCGAGCACTTGCGGTCGACCCGGATTTCGGCCACGCGCTCGCGCTCGCCGGCGCCGAGGCGTTCGAGCGGCAGGATTTCAAGGGTGCGATCGGCCACTGGGAGCGGCTCGCGAAACAGTTCGAGGCCGGGAGCGAACAGGGCGAAACCGTGGCGCGCAGCATCGCCGCGGCGCGCGAGGAAATCACCAAGGCCGGCGGCACGCCGCCCGCTGCAGCCGCGAAGGCGGAGGTCCCGGCGCCGAAGGCGGTGGCGAAATCGGCAGCCGCGGCCACCGCCCAGGCCGCGACCGCTCCGCCAGCGAAAGAATCCGGCGTGAAATTCAAGCTCGCCGGACAGGTGAGCCTCGCGCCATCGCTCGCGGCGAAGACCTCGCCCGAGGATACCGTGTACATCTTCGCGCGGGCCGCCGAGGGTCCGGCGATGCCCGTCGCGGTGTTGCGCAAGCGCGCAGGAGATCTGCCGGTTTCGTTCACTCTCGACGACTCGAGCGCGATGATGGCGCAGGCGCAGCTCGCGTCGATCGGCGATCTCGTCGTCGGCGCGCGCATTTCCCGGTCCGGGAACGCCGTGCCGCAAAGCGGCGATCTGCAGGGATTGAGCCGGCCGGTGAAAGTCGGCGCCACCGGAATCCGGGTCGTCATCGACGCCGCCCTGCCCTGAGCGCGCGCGCTCGCCCGTAATCGCCGCGGGTTGGCGGGTCGTCACGCTGTAAGGTTCCGCCCCAAGCGGCGGTCTCATGATCATGTGGATTGCCTGGCCTAGCTTCGGCGCGCCTGCGCGCTGGCTGGTTTCGTGCGTTCTGGCGCTCGCTGCGGTGGCGGCGCTCGCGCAAAGCGAGCACGACCGGCGCGAGTGGCCGAAGACCGATTTCTCCAGGCGCACGGTCGAGTTGTCCGAGATCGAGTCCGGCGGGCCGCCCAAGGACGGGATTCCGTCGATCGACCGGCCCCAGTTCGTCACGGTGCGCGTCGCGCGTACCTGGCTGACGCCGAAAGAGCCCGTGATCGTCTTGCGGCTGGGATCCGAGGCGCGCGCGTATCCGATCCAGATCCTGATGTACCACGAGATCGTCAACGACACGCTGAACGGCATTCCCGTTTCGGTGACCTTCTGTCCCCTGTGCAACGCGTCGATCGTGTTCGAGCGTCGCATCGACGGCCGCACGCTCGATTTCGGCACGACCGGACGCCTGAGGCTTTCGGACCTCGTGATGTACGACCGCCAGACCGAGTCGTGGTGGCAGCAGTTCACCGGCAAGGGCATCGTCGGGCGGTACGCGGGAACCGTGTTAAGGCAATTGCCCTCCGAAATCGTGGCCTTCGAGGATTTCGAGGCGGCGCACGGCACGCGCGGGCAGGTGCTGTCGCGCATCACCGGTCACGTCCGGCCGTACGGGCGCAACCCTTACGCGGGCTACGATCGCGTCGACCAGCATCCGTTTCTTTTCAGCGGCAAGCTCGACGGGCGTCTGCCGCCGATGGAGCGCGTGCTGTCGGTGTCGGCGGGCGGCCGGCACCGGATCTATCCGCTCTCGGTGCTCGAGCGGCACCCGGTGGCCAATCGCCACCTTGGCGGCGTGGCGTACGCCGTGTTCGTCCGCACGGGCATGGCCTCGCCGCTCGATGCCGATCGCATCGAGTCGGGACGGAGCATCCCTGCCGCGACCGCGTTCGAGCGCCGGCTGGATGATCGCGTGCTCGAGTTTGCATTCCGCAACGGCCGCTGGACGGACGGCGCCACGGGCTCTGAATGGAACGTCCTCGGCGAGGCCGTGGCGGGTCCGCTCAAGGGCCGGCGCCTCGCCGCCATGCCGAGCGGCGTGCACTTTTCGTTCGCCTGGCTCGCCTTCAATCCCGACAGCGAGATCGTGCGGTCGCTGCCCTAGGCTGCGTTCGCCAGGACCGCGACGTCGACGCGGCCCACGATGCCGGCGACTTCGCGCATGCGGCGCAGTTCGACCGAATCGCGCGCCGGGTAACCCTGGGCAAGCGCACGTTTGTAGGTCTCCTCCGTCGTGAGCGCACGCACGCCTTCCACCTTGGTGTGATCCTGCAATTTGGCGGCGCGGTTGACCGGATCGCCGATCACGGCGTATTCGAGGCGACCTTCGCCGCCGATCGCGCCGCAGGTCACGGTTCCGGACTCGATGCCGATACCGATCCCGGGAAGTTCCACGCCAGATGCCCGGCAGCGCTCGCACCAGTCGGTGAGTTCGGCGACGACCTCGTCGGCGCAGCGCATTGCGTCGGCGGCGAACGATTCGTTCGGCCGCACCGCGCCGAAAGTCACCATGACGCCGTCGCCGAGAAACGTCACGATCGTTCCGCGATGGCGCTGCACCGCCGGCACGACGATGCGCTGGTATTCCCCCAGGAGCTTGATGAGTTTTCTCGGTGCCAGCGTCGCGGCGATCCGCGTGAATCCGCGCAAGTCGACGAACATCGCGGCGGCCTGCCGGCTCTTGCCCTCGCCCGGACGCAGCAGTTCGTCCGCGCCGAGCAGCGTTTCGGCCACGTCGGGCGAGAAGAAACGCGCCAGTTGCGTCACCGCGGCCTGCTCCGCGACCGACTTCTCGAGCAGCGCCCGGCCACGCGCCGCCCCGACCGCGAGCAGGCCGGTCACGACCAGGATGGATATGATCTTGTCGACTTCGCCGCCGATCAGGATGCGTGCGGAGGTCATGTACGCCACGTAATCGCGGGTCACGAGTTCCATGCCCCCGGGCGTGCCGAGCGCGTAGCCGAGCAGCGCAAGCCAGCCGATCGCTGCCGTAGCACCCGCCAGCACCACGTATCCCGGCGAGAACGAGAGCGCGCGCAGCGCGATGAAAATGAAAACGTAGGCGAACGTGGGCGCCTTCAGGTAGAACGCGGCGGGCTGTCCGTACTGGAGGTGAAAACTCCAGATCGTGACCATCAGCACCGTGAAATCGACGATCACCGAGATCGCGCCGAGCGCAGGCGTCAGGCGCCGCGCGTGCGCGCGCTGCAGCCGGAACAGCGTGAACGCCCCGTACACGCCGAGCGCCCAGGGCACCGGGCGGAAATCCGCGTCTGCGGGCGAGGTACTCGGGGCAACGACGTACAGCAAGG
This sequence comes from Betaproteobacteria bacterium RIFCSPLOWO2_02_FULL_66_14, assembly GCA_001770475.1. Taxonomy (GTDB): domain Bacteria; phylum Pseudomonadota; class Gammaproteobacteria; order Burkholderiales; family SG8-39; genus 2-02-FULL-66-14. The sequence goes on from MERB01000052.1 coordinate 41,370, forward strand.
CAAGGATCGCGACGATTCCTGCCTGCACCCAGCTGGTGAGGATTTCGCCTTGCTCGCGCTGTTGCTCGATCGCGCGCACGACGCGCGCCGGCAATCGATCGCCGCCCTCAAGCGGCGCGATCGTCGACGCAGGATCGATGACCCCAACTGATGTGCCAGCCACGCCGCTCAGTCGGCGCAGGGGTGCGAATCTTTACAACGGGGTCACCCATTAGCCGGCCGGAGTCAATAGGGCGAGCCGACGACTCGTGATTTTCGCACGATGGCGTAGGGGATCACCTCGAGT
>MERB01000053.1 GCA_001770475.1 Betaproteobacteria bacterium RIFCSPLOWO2_02_FULL_66_14
GGGCGAGATCGGTCCGCGCGAGGCGATCGCGGTGGGCGTGGTGTTCGCCGCGCTCGCCTTCGCGCTCGTTCTCTATCTCAATGCGCTCGCCATTGGGCTTTCGTTCGTCGCTCTCGCGATCGCGTGGAGCTATCCGTTCAGCAAGCGGTTCTTCTCGATGCCGCAGGCGTATCTCGGCATCGCGTTCGGATTCGGCATCCCCATGGCCTATGCCGCAATCCAGGCACGGCTGCCCTGGGAGTGCTGGGCGCTGATGGCGGCCAACGTCTGCTATGCCTTCGCCTACGACACCGAATACGCGATGGTGGATCGCGACGACGATCTCAAGCTCGGCATTCGCACCTCCGCGATCACGCTCGGGCGCTGGGACGTCGCCGCAGTGATGGCGGGCTACGCGGGAATGCTTGCGATTCTCGCGGGCCTGGGAATCGCGATCGGTCTGCGATGGCCGTACTTCGCGGGCCTGGCCGTAGCGGCGGGGTTGGCCGCGCGGCACTGGTGGCTGATTCGCGATCGAACGCGCGAAGGCTGCTTCAAGGCCTTCATGAACGCCAACTGGATCGGTGCCGCAGTGTTCGCCGGCATCGTGGCGCCGATGCTCGCGCACTGGATCCGGGGGGGGCTGTGAACTACCTCGATCTGCGCGAATTCGTCGCGCGCCTCGAAGCGCTGGGCGAATTGAAGCGCGTCACGGCGGAAGTCTCGCCCCGGCTCGAAATGACCGAAATCTGCGACCGGCTGCTCCGTGCGGGCGGGCCGGCGGTGCTGTTCGAGCGTCCCGCGGGCCACACCCTGCCCGTGCTCGGAAACCTGTTCGGCACGGTGCGCCGCGTCGCGCTCGCGATGGGCGCCGAGGATCCGGCGGCATTGCGCGACATCGGCCGGCTGCTTGCGGCGCTGCGCGAGCCGGAGCCCCCCAAAGGCCTGCGCGATGCCTGGGAAAAGCTCCCGGACCTGCGCCAGCTGCTGTCCAAGGTTCTCGACATGGCGCCCAAGGTGGTCTCGGGCCCTGCCTGCCAGCAGCGCGTGTTCGAAGGCGTGGACGTGGATCTTGGCCGGCTGCCGATCCAGACCTGCTGGCCCGGCGATGCCGGTCCGCTCATCACCTGGGGCCTGACCGTGACGCGCGGACCGCTGAAGCCACGCCAGAACCTGGGCATCTACCGCCAGCAGGTCATCGCGCCCAACCGCCTGATCATGCGCTGGCTCGCACATCGGGGCGGCGCGCTCGACTTCCGCGACCACACGCTGGCGAATCCGGGAAAGCCGTTTCCGGTCGCGGTCGCGCTCGGCGCGGACCCCGCGACGATCCTCGCCGCAGTGACGCCGGTTCCAGACTCGCTCGGCGAATACCAGTTTGCGGGATTGCTGCGCGGGTCGCGGACCACCCTTGCGAAGTGCATCGGCAGCGATTTGCAGGTTCCCGCCACGGCCGAGATCGTGCTCGAGGGCGCGATTCATCCCGGCGACGTGGCGCTCGAAGGGCCGTTCGGCGACCACACGGGCTACTACAACGAAACCGAGACCTTTCCGGTGCTGACGATCGATCGCATCACGACGCGTCGGTCACCGATCTACCACAGCACCTACACCGGGAAACCGCCGGACGAGCCGGCGATGCTCGGCGTCGCGCTGAACGAGGTGTTCGTGCCGCTGCTCGCGAAGCAGTTTCCCGAAATCGCGGACTTCTATCTGCCGCCCGAAGGCTGTTCGTACCGCATGGCCGTGGTGAGCCTGAAAAAGCAATACCCCGGCCACGCCAAGCGCGTGATGTTCGGCGTCTGGAGCTATCTGCGGCAATTCATGTACACAAAGTTCATCGTCGTCGTGGACGACGACGTCGACGTGCGCGACTGGAAGGAGGTCGTCTGGGCGATCACCACGCGCGTCGATCCGGCGCGCGACACGCTGATCGTCGAGAACACGCCGATCGACACTCTCGATTTCGCGAGCCCCGTCGCCGGACTCGGCTCGAAAATGGGAATCGATGCGACGCACAAGTGGCAGGCGGAAACCGCGCGGCACTGGGGAAGGCCGATCGCGATGTCGGCCGAAGTGAAGCAGCGCGTGGACGCACTCTGGAAGGAACTCGGGCTTTGAACGGGCAGACGGACTACGAGGGACTCATTGCGTGGACGCACGTGATGTACGCGCTTCACGCCGTGTCGGTGTTTGCGGGTCTCGCGACGCCCATGTTCGTGGTCACCGCATTCGTCACCGGATGGCCGTCGATCATCGCCGTGCTGATCAATTACGTGAAACGCCCGCAGGCAGCCGGAACGCCGCTCGAATCGCATCTGCGCTGGCAATTGCGCAGCTTCTGGTGGGCGCTGCTCTGGAGCGCGATCGCGATCCTGCTCTGGCTCACGATTCTGGGGATCGTGTTTGCCGTGCCTTTGCTGCTCCTCGTCGGCGCGTGGGTGGTCTACCGCGTCGCACGCGGCTGGCTCGCACTTCTCGGTGGCAAGCCGATGCCGGTCTAGTCGCGACGCCCGAGCAGCAGTCCGAGCAGCAGCCCGAGCCCCGCCGCAATTCCCGCGACCTTCCACGGGTTTTCGTGCGCATATCGATCGGTGGCTGCGGCTGCGATCTTGGACTTGTCGATCAGCGCCTGTTCGGCTTCCGCCAGCCGTGCCCGCGCGTGGCGCAGATGATCTTCGAGTCGTGCGCGCGTCGTGCGAATGCGCTCGCCGGTTTCCGCTGCAGTCGCCTTCACCAGTTCTTCGGCATCGGCAACCAGGACGCGCAAATCCTGAACCAGGCGATCGCTGACGGGGGTGGTGTTGTCGTTCATCTGAATTTCTCCGCTGGGAATCGGATTCAATCTACACGCCTGCGCGGATCCCCCGTTGACGGGCGTCAAACTCGCAGACTAGGTACAGGGGAACCGAGGTTCCCCCGTGACCCCCTCCTAGGGTTTCGGGTCGTAGACCCAGCGCAGCAGCGCATCGAACGCCGCCTGAGACTGGTGCGCGCTCGGATGGTTCACCAGCATGACCACGATGTGGCGCCGGCCGCGCGCGTCGAGCACGTAGCCCGCCATCGCGCGCGCGTCCGAAAGGAGCCCCGTCTTGATGTGCGCGTTGCCCGCCACGCCGTCGTTCTTCAAGCGTCGCCGCATCGTGCCGTCGACCGCCGCCACGGGCATCGACGCCATGAATTCAGGCATCACGCTGCTGCGCCACGCGAGTTGAAGAATGGCCGCCAGCGTGGCCGCGCTGCTGCGCTCCAGGCGCGACAGTCCAGATCCATTTTCCATCACGAGGTCTGTGGCAGCCACGCCCCGCGCCTCGAGCCACTGGCGGATCGCGCGAGCCGCCTGGTCGGCGCGGGCCGGAGGTCCGCCGATTTCGGCCCCGATCGTCAGGAAGAGCTGCCGGGCGATGACGTTGTTCGAGTACTTGTTCATGTCCCGGACGATTTCCGCGAGCGCGATCGACTCATGGACATGGAAGGGCCTGGCGCCCGGAGTTACGCTGCCGTCCCGAACCGACCCGGTCCAGCTTCCGCCGATCTCTCCCCAGAGCTGTCGAACGACCCCGGAAACGTGAGCATTGGGTTCAAGAAGAGCAACGTTGATGACACGTTCGCCGCAAGATAACGGAAATTGACCGGAGAAACTGGCGCTTTGCTTTCCCGAATCAAACGCCGGTTTGAGGAGATCCCGGAAGGCCCGACCCTCGGGGCAGGGACCTTGGGAGACCTTCAGCCGATTGATCAACTCGAGTCCCGGTGGCCTGGGATCGACGTCGATCCGCACCGAGCCCTGCTCCGGCTCCGCGAAGAACGAAAACCGAAGCGACCGGAAGTTGACGAGCAACGCGTCCGGCAGCACGTTGTAGGGACGAAACGTCTCGCCATCGAATTGGCCGGGATCGCGCTGGGTTGGTTCGAACTGGCCTCGATCGAGAATCAGGTCGCCGCGGATCTCGCGCAGGCCCTTCGCTCGCAGCGCGCGCAGCAGCATCCAGAGCGATTCCTGGTTCAGTTTGGGATCGCCGTAGCCCTTGAGCACCAGGTTGCCTGCGAGGACCCCGTCGGTGAGGGTGCCATCCAGGTAGGCCTCGGTTTTCCAGCGGTACGCCGGCCCGAGCAACTCCAGCGCGGCGAGCGCGGTCACGAGCTTCATCACCGAGGCGGGGTTCATCGCGGTGCGGTGGTTGACGCTGAGCGTGTACCGGGGTGAATCGACCTCCTGAACCAGGGCGGCGGCCGATGCGCCCGGCAGCCCCGCGGCGCGCAACTCCTTGAAGACGGACGACGGCCACCCTTCTTGCGCAGAGGCGCCGATCGAGAATGTCAGTGCGAGGAGACCGACGGCGCGCGAGACGCTCATGCTGGGATTCTATTGAGACGGGGCATGGCGAGTGGATGTAAGCGCACACTCACAAACAGCTGTGGCGTCCGCCGCGCACTCTATTTGCCGCCACTGGTCGCGCGGAACTTGAAACCGGGACCAACCGTCGCTATTATTAGCACTCGCACAGGATGAGTGCTAGCAGACTCGCCTAGTTTCCTGCGCGGTCTGCAACCTTTTGTTTTCTTGGAGATTAACTGGAGATTCGAATGAAAATCAGACCACTGCATGATCGAGTGATCGTGAAACGCATCGATGAAGAGCGCAAGTCGGCGGGGGGCATCGTCATCCCGGACACGGCTGCTGAAAAGCCCGACCAGGGCGAAATCGTCGCGGTTGGCAAGGGCAAGAAAGCCGAAGACGGCAAGTTGATCGCACTCGACGTCAAGGTCGGCGATCGCGTGCTGTTCGGGAAATACTCGGGCCAGACCGTCAAGGTCAAGGGCGAAGAACTCCTCGTGATGCGCGAGGAAGACATCATGGGCGTCATCGAAGGCGCCTGATCGTGAATCGAATCCTCAACGAGGAGAGAATCTAATGCCTGCCAAGGAAGTACGTTTCCACGAAAGTGCCCGGACCAAGATGGTCCACGGGCTGAACATCCTGTCGGACGCAGTCAAGGTCACGCTGGGGCCCAAGGGCCGCAACGTGGTGCTCGAGCGTTCGTTCGGCGCCCCCACCGTCACGAAGGACGGCGTTTCGGTCGCGAAGGAAATCGAACTGAAGGACAAGTTCGAGAACATGGGCGCGCAGATGGTGAAGGAAGTCGCGTCGAAAACCTCGGACGTCGCCGGTGACGGCACGACGACCGCGACCGTACTGGCACAAGCCATCGTGCGGGAGGGAATGAAGTACGTCGCCTCCGGCATGAACCCGATGGACCTGAAGCGCGGCATCGACAAGGCGGTCGACGCCGTGGTCGAGGAACTGAAGAAGATCTCCAAGCCGTGCACGACGACCAAGGAAATCGCGCAGGTCGGCTCAATCTCGGCCAATGCCGACAACGACATCGGCAAGATCATCTCCGATGCGATGGACAAGGTCGGCAAGGAAGGCGTGATCACGGTCGAGGACGGCAAGAGCCTGAAGAACGAGCTCGACGTCGTCGAAGGCATGCAGTTCGACCGGGGCTATCTCTCGCCGTACTTCATCAATAATCCGGAAAAACAGGTCGCCGTGCTCGAGGATCCGTTCATCCTGCTGCACGACAAGAAGATCAGCTCGATCCGCGAGCTCCTGCCGCTGCTCGAGCAGGTGGCGAAGGCAGGCAAGCCTCTGCTGATCATCGCAGAGGAAGTCGAAGGCGAGGCGCTCGCCACGCTGGTGGTGAACAACATCCGCGGCATCCTGAAGACCGTTGCCGTGAAGGCGCCGGGGTTCGGTGACCGCAGAAAAGCGATGCTCGAAGACATGGCCGTCCTCACCGGCGGCACGGTGATCAGCGAGGAACTGGGCCTGAAACTCGAAAACGCGACCCTCAAGGACCTCGGCCGCGCGAAGAAGGTGGAGGCCGGCAAGGAAAACACCACCCTCATCGACGGCGCGGGCGACAAGAAGCAGATCGAAGGCCGCGTCAAGCAGGTCCGCGTGCAGATCGACGAGGCGACCAGCGACTACGACCGCGAGAAACTGCAGGAGCGCGTGGCGAAGCTCGCCGGCGGCGTGGCGGTGATCAAGGTCGGCGCTGCGACCGAGTTCGAGATGAAGGAGAAGAAGGCGCGCGTCGAGGACGCGCTGCATGCCACCCGCGCCGCGGTCGAAGAAGGCGTGGTTCCCGGCGGCGGCGTGGCGTACCTGCGCGCGCGCGAATCGATCTCGGGCAAGATCAAGAGCGATAACCACGACCAGGAGGCCGGCATCAAGATCGTGATGAAGGCGCTCGAAGAGCCGCTGCGCCAGATCGTCGCCAACACCGGTGCCGAACCCTCGGTGGTGGTGAACCGGGTCGTCGAGGGCAAGGGCAACTTCGGCTTCAACGCCCAGACCGAGGAATACGGCGATCTGGTCGCGATGGGCGTCATCGACCCGACGAAAGTCGCGCGCACGGCGCTGCAGAACGCGGCATCGGTCGCCGGACTCATGCTCACCACCGATGCCATGGTGGCCGAGCAGGTCGACGACAAGAAGTCCTCCACCGGTCACGCGCACGGCGGGATGGGTGGCATGGGCGGCATGGACGGGATGGATATGTGAGCTGAGGGTTCGGGCCCCTTCCGCGAAGGCGGCGGGGCCTTGCCGAACCCTCCGCACCTCCCGAGCTCTTTGGGGAAGTGTTTCCGAGAAGGGGCGCTACGGCGCCCCTTTTCTTTTGTTGAGATCACCTTTGCTACACTCGTCCAGGGAGGTGGCATGCGCATTCTGGTGGCCGAGGACGACGCGATACTCGCCGACGGAGTGATCCGCGCGCTGCGCCAGTCCGGCTACGCCGTCGACTGGGTGAAAGACGGCCTGGAAACGGATGCCGCGCTCGACGCGAATCCGTTCGATCTCATGATCCTGGACATCGGGCTGCCGAAGAAGTCGGGCCTGGACGTGCTTCGCAGGCTGCGCGGCCGCAACTCGCACCTGCCCGTGCTGATTCTCACCGCGCTCGACGGCGTCAACGACCGCGTTCGCGGACTCGATGCGGGCGCCGATGATTACCTCGCCAAGCCGTTCGACCTTGCCGAACTCGAGGCGCGCGTGCGGGCGCTCACGCGCCGGGGAATGGCGGGCGGCCCGACGCTGATGCGGCACGGCGCGCTCAGCTACGATCAGGTCGGGCGCGTCGCGCGGCTGAACGGCGAGACGCTGGATCTGTCGGCGCGCGAAGTCAGCCTGCTGGAAGTGTTCCTCGGGCGCGCCGGGCGCCTGGTGTCGAAGGACCAGCTCGTCTCGCACCTGTGCCAGTGGGGCGAGGAAGTCTCCGCGAACGCGATCGAAGTCTACGTGCACCGGTTGCGCAAGAAGCTCGAGCCGGGCGGCGTGCGCATCGTGACGGTGCGCGGACTCGGCTACAGCCTTGAAAAACCCGTTACCCGGTGATTCCGGGCAGCTGTCGCTGCTGGTCGAGATCCTCGACTGGCTGCTCGCGCCGATCATCGTGCTCTGGCCGCTGTCGGTCGTGATCACGTTCTGGGTCGCCAATACCATCGCCAACATTCCTTACGACGGCGCACTGCGCGACGCCGTGAGCGCGCTTGCGCAGCACGTTCGCTTCGAAGGCGGGCGCGCCGTGGTCGTGCTCCCGAGCGCGGCGTCGAGTTTCCTGCGCGCGGACGAGCGCGATACGGTCTGGTTCCAGGTACGCGGCACGCGCGGCGAGGTGCTTGCGGGCGACCGCGAGCTGCAGGAAATTTTTCCGGAAGAGCATCAGACGCAGAACGTCGTTTATTTCCGCGACGACGACTGGCACCACGAACCCGTGCGGATCGCCTTCATGTTCGTGTACGTCCCCGAGCAGGCGCACCGGCGCGCCGTGATCCAGGTCGGCGAAACCCTCAAGAAACGCCAGGATCTGGCGAACGAGATCATCGCCGGCATCATCGTGCCGCAGTTCTTCCTGTTCCCGCTCATCGCGCTGCTGGTGTGGTTCGGGCTGCAGCGCGGCACGCTGCCCCTCGACCGGCTGAGGCAGCGCCTGCTGTCGCGGCGGCCCTACGACCTGTCGCCGATCGACGTGCGCGAGGTGCCCGAGGAAATCGCGCCGCTCATCGCGGCGTTCAACGACCTGATGGACCGCCTGGCACAGAACCTGAAGGTCCAGGAGCGGTTCATCGCGGATGCCGCGCACCAGATGCGAACACCGCTCGCGGGGCTGCGAACGCAACTGGAGCTTGCACTGCGGCAATCCGACCCCGCCGAAATGAGGGCGAACCTGGAGCGCATACGGACGGGCGTCGATCGCGCGTCGCACGCAATTTCACAGCTGCTTTCGCTCGCGCGCTCGCAAAGCGAAACGCCACCACAGTTCGAACCGGTCGACGTGAACGCGCTGGTACGGGAAGTGACGCAGAGTTTCGTCGCGCGGGCGCTCAACGTTCGCATCGACCTGGGGTTCGAGGAGTCGGAATCGCCCGCGTCGATCGAAGGCAGTCCGCTGCTGCTTCGCGAGTTGTTCGGCAACCTCATCGACAATGCGCTGCGTTACACGCCGATGGGGGGACGCGTCACCGCGCGCGTGCGTGCGCGCGACTTCGTCACCGTCGAAATCGAGGACAACGGCACCGGGATCGGCGACAAGGAACGCGAGCTGATTTTCGAGCGCTTCTATCGCGTGCCCGGCACCGAAGCCGAGGGAACCGGGCTTGGCCTGTCGATCGTTCGCTCGATCGCGGCGCTGCACCGCGCCGCAGTCAAAGTGAGTCCGAACGCGACCGAGCGCGGCAGCGTCTTCTCGGTCGTGTTTGCGCGCCTTCTTCCGTCGGTGGAAACCAGGCACTCGAGCCCCGCGCTGCCGCGGGGGGCTTGATATAATCCGCCGCTCTCAAGTCGCGCCGGAAGCGTCGCGGCGTGCCGCAAGACGGCCAAGTAGCTCAGTTGGTAGAGCAGAGGACTGAAAATCCTTGTGTCGGTGGTTCGATTCCGCCCTTGGCCACCAGATTTCGCGAGCGCAGCGAGCAAAATCGAGCATGGCGATTCCGCCCTTGGCCACCAATCATAGGTAACGAAGTCAGCGCTTGAGCGAACCCGAATCCCGCTACGCCTGGGGTCGTCTCGCGGCGGCGCTCGCGCTCATGACGCTCGGCGGCTCCGGGATGTACGCGGTGACCGTCGTGCTGCCGCTGGTGCAAGCCGAATTCGGCGCCTCGCGCGCCGACGCGTCGCTTCCGTACACGCTCACCTTGATCGGGTTCGGTGTCGGCAGCATCCTCATGGGACGGCTTTCCGATCGTTTCGGGGTCCTAGTTCCGGCGCTCGCCGGGTCGCTCTGCCTGGGTGCCGGGTTCGTCGCTGCAGGATTCGCGCAAAGCCTCTGGCAGTTCGCGCTGATCCAGGGTCTCGCGATGGGCCTGCTCGGCAGCTCCGGGACGTTCGCGCCGCTGGTTGCCGACATTTCGCTTTGGTTCAATCGCCGGCGCGGCATCGCGGTCGCAATCTGCGCGAGCGGCAACTACCTCGCCGGTTCGCTCTGGCCGCCGGTACTGCAACACTTCTTCGACGGCTATGGCTGGCGCGCGAGCTACATCGGGGCGGGCGTATTCATCGCGATCGCCGCGCTGCCGCTGACCCTGGCGCTGCGGCGGCGGGCGCCCGTGCCGGGGCTCGCGGGCGCCGCGACGAGCATTCGCCAGGCGTCGCCGCAGTCGCTCGGCTTGTCTTCGAATTCGCTCTTCGTGCTGCTGTGCATCGCCGGGGTGTCCTGCTGCGTCGCCATGTCGATGCCTCAGGTGCACATCGTCGCGTACTGCAGCGATCTCGGCTTCGCCGCGGCGCGCGGCGCGGAAATGCTCTCGGTGATGCTCGCCAGCGGCATCGTGAGCCGACTGATCTCGGGCTGGATCTGCGACCGGATCGGGGGACTGCGGACCCTGCTGCTCGGCGCAAGCCTGCAGGCGGTCGCGCTGCTGCTGTTCCTGCCCTTCGACGGGCTGGTCGCGCTTTACGTGGTGGCTGCGCTCTTCGGGCTGTTCCAGGGCGGCATCGTGCCGTCGTACGCGATCATTGTCCGGGAGCATTTCCCGGTGCGGGAAGCAGGCTGGCGAGTGGGTTCCGTGCTGACGGCGACGCTGTTCGGCATGGCGCTCGGGGGCTGGCTGTCGGGCGCGATCTTCGACGCGACGGGCTCCTACCGGGCGGCATTTCTCAATGGCGTGGCCTGGAATCTGGTCACGATCATCATTGCCGCGGAGTTGCTGCGGCGCAAGCGCCATATCGCCAGTGCGCAGGTGGTTTAATCCCGGTCAACCGCCGGCCTTGACAGGAAGGGCTAAAATCCCCGTGGAACAAACACTTACTGTGACCGCGTTTTGACCCTGTTCGCCCTCGGCCTGAACCACCAGACCGCGCCCCTCGATGTGCGCGAGCGGATCGTGTTCGACCTCGATCGCCTGCGCGGCGCGCTTGGCGAGATCAAGCGCGGCCTCGCGAACGAGGCCGCGATCCTGTCCACCTGCAACCGGACCGAACTGTACTTTTCGGCCGAGCAGCCGACACCCACGGCCGCGTGGCTCGCGCAGTTCCACCGCATCGATCCCGGCGAACTGGCGCCCTACCTGTACACGCTGCCGCGCGAACAGGCGGTGCGACACGCGTTTCGCGTGGCCTCGGGCCTGGATTCGATGGTGCTCGGCGAACCGCAGATCCTCGGCCAGTTCAAGGACGCGGTGCGCGTCGCCGAATCCGCCGGAACGCTCGGGACCGTGCTGCACAAGCTGTTCCAGCATTCATTCGCGGTCGCGAAGGAGGTGCGATCGTCGACGCAGATCGGCGCGAACAGCGTCTCGATGGCCGCCGCCGCGGTCAAACTGGCGGCACGGATCTTCCCGACGCTGCACGAGCAGAACGTGCTGTGCATCGGCGCCGGCGAGATGATCGAACTCTGCGCGACGCATTTCGCGGCGCAGAATCCCGCGCGCCTCACGGTGGCGAACCGCACGCTGGAGCGAGCCCAGGCGCTTGCGCACCGGTTCAACGGGCGCGCCATGGAACTGCGCGAGCTCGGCGCGCACCTTGCCGAGCACGATATCGTGGTGAGTTGCACCGCGTCGTCGCTGCCGATTCTCGGCAAGGGCATGGTGGAGCGGGCGCTGAAGACGCGGCGCCACCGGCCGATGTTCATGGTCGATCTGGCCGTGCCGCGCGACATCGAGCCCGAAGTCCGCGAGTTGGACGACGTGTTCCTTTACACGGTGGACGATCTGCAGGGCATCGTTCAGGACGGTCTCGATGCGCGCCGCTCGGCGGTCGAGCAGGCAGAGGCGATCATCGAAACCCAGGTCGGGCAGTTCATGCACTGGATGGCGGCGCGCGAGGGCGTGCCGCTCATCCGGCAGCTGCGCGAGCAGGCCGAGCAGGCGCGCCGGCACGAAGTCGAGCGCGCGCTCAAGCTGCTGCAGCGGGGCGAGGATCCCAAGCAGGTGCTCGAAGCGCTGTCGCATGGCCTCGCCAACAAGCTGATGCACGCACCGACGCAGGCGCTGAACGAAGCTTCGCACGACGAGCGGCGCGCACTCGGCGAGGCGATCGCGCGCCTGTTCCGGCTTTCCCGTTGAAGGACACCCTCCGCACGCGGCTCGAGAGCCTGCGCCACAGGCTCGAGGAGTTGAACCGGCTGCTCGCCGCCGAAGACGCGACGCGCGACCTGGACCAGTTTCGCAAGCTCTCGCGCGAGCACTCGGAAGTGAGCGGCGTGGCCGGCGCCTACGCCCGATACTGCCAGGCCGAGCACGACGCGGCCGCGGCGCGCGAACTGACCGACGATCCGGCGATGAAGTCCTATGCCGAGGAAGAGCTCAAGGCTGCGCGCGCCGAGATGGAACGCCTCGAAGCCGAACTCCAGCGTCAGCTGCTGCCGAAGGACCCGAACGACGAGCGCAACATCTTCCTGGAAATTCGCGCCGGCACGGGCGGCGACGAATCCGCGTTGTTCGCAGGCGACCTGCTGCGCATGTACACGCGATTTGCGGAGCGGCGCGGCTGGCAGGTCGAGATCATCTCGGAGAGCGCCGCGGAACTCGGCGGCTACAAGGAAGTGATCGTGCGCATTCTGGGTCAGGGCGCGTACTCGGCGCTGCGCTTCGAGTCCGGCGGCCACCGCGTGCAGCGCGTCCCCCAGACCGAGGCGCAGGGGCGCATTCACACCTCGGCGTGCACCGTGGCGGTGCTGCCGGAGGCCGATGCGATCGACGACGTCGTGCTGAATCCAGCCGAACTGCGCATCGACACGTTTCGCGCCTCCGGCGCGGGCGGACAGCACGTCAACAAGACCGAATCGGCGATCCGCGTCACGCACCTGCCCTCGGGGCTGGTGGTCGAGTGCCAGGACTCGCGTTCGCAGCACCGCAATCGCGACAAGGCGCTCGCGGTGCTCGCCGCGCGGCTCAAGGACCGGCGCGAGCGCGAGCAGGCCGCGAAGACCGCCTCGACGCGCAAGGGCCTGATCGGGTCGGGCGACCGTTCCGAGCGCATCCGCACCTACAATTTTCCGCAGGGTCGGGTGACGGACCACCGCATCAACCTCACGCTTTACAAAATCGAACGCATCATGGACGGCGAGCTGGACGACGTCATCGGCGCACTCGCGGCCGAACGCCAGAACGAGTTGCTGGAGCAGCTCGCCGCCGAAACCGCTTGAAGCTTGCGGCAGCGATTGCGTCGGCTGGAATCGAGCCGCGCGAGGCGCGGCTGCTGCTGGCCGCGGTCTGCCGGATGCCGGTCGCGAGCGTTCTCGCGCACCCCGAGCGCGAACTGACCGCCGAGGAGACCGATCGGTTCTCCGCGCTGGCGGCGCGGCGGCGCGGGGGCGAGCCCATCGCCTACCTCCTCGGAATGCGCGAGTTCTACGGCCTGGAATTCAACGTCTCGCCTGCGGTGTTGATCCCGCGCCCGGAGACCGAGTTGCTCGTCGAACTCGCGATCGCCTGGCATCCGAGGCGCGTGCTCGATCTGGGTACCGGCTGCGGGGCGATTGCGCTCGCGATCAAGCACGCATTGCCCGAGGCGGAGGTGCTCGCGGTGGACTCGAGCGCGGCGGCGCTCCAAATCGCGCGATCCAATGCGCTGCGCCACGGCCTGGAGGTCGAGTTCCGCCACGGCCATTGGCTCGATCCCGTCGCCGGCAAGCGGTTCGACCTGATCGTGTCGAACCCGCCCTATGTCGCGGAGGGCGACCAATATCTTGTGCAGGGCGATTTGCGCTTCGAACCGCGTGCGGCGTTGGTCGCGGGGCGCGAGGGCCTGGAGGCGATCCGGGAAATCGCGGCGCAGGCCGCGCCGTACCTTCTGCCGGGCGGGTGGCTATGCTTCGAGCACGGACTCGGTCAGGACGTGGCCGTCAGGAAACTGCTCTACGCGAACGGTTTCGAAGCGGTCGCCACCTGGCCGGACCTCGCCGGCATTGCACGCGCCAGCGCCGGCCGGGTAAAATCCGAGTCAATCAATCAAGTATTCCGAGGCCGCCCATGAACGTTCAGGATCGCATCAAAGAGCAGGTCACGCAGAACCCCGTGGTGCTCTTCATGAAGGGCACGCCGCAGTTCCCGCAGTGCGGCTTTTCTTCGCTGGCGGTGCAGGTGCTCGGCGCCTGCGGCGTGAATCGCTTCGTCAGCGTCAACGTGCTGGAGGATGCCGAGATCCGGCAGGGCATCAAGGAATACGCGAGCTGGCCGACGATCCCGCAGCTCTACGTCAACGGCGAATTCGTCGGCGGCTCGGACATCATCCGCGAAATGTACGAAAGCGGCGAGCTGCAGAAACTTCTCGAAGGCACAAAGCAGCAGGCCTAGTATGCAGACACGTTAATTACGAAACATAGTGGCAACCGAGCTTTCGATCCGCGTCCTGACGCGTAAATGTCCAGTCGATGCCAC
>MERB01000054.1:0-2779 GCA_001770475.1 Betaproteobacteria bacterium RIFCSPLOWO2_02_FULL_66_14
TTGCCCGAGCCCGTCGGCCCGATGAGCAGGATGTTCGACTTCGCGAGTTCCACCTCGTCGTTCTTGGACAGGTGCTTGAGCCGCTTGTAGTGGTTGTACACCGCGACCGAGAGGATCTTCTTCGCCTGATCCTGGCCGATCACGTACTGGTCGAGGATCTGCCGGATCTCGCGCGGCGTCGGCAGGTCGGACTTGGCGCCCTTGCCGCCCTTGTCGGTCGCCGTTTCCTCGCGAATGATGTCGTTGCACAGCTCGATGCACTCGTCGCAGATGAACACCGAGGGGCCGGCAATCAGCTTGCGCACCTCATGCTGGCTCTTGCCGCAGAACGAGCAGTACAGCAGTTTCTCGGTCGAGCCCGTCTTTTCCGACATCGCTATTGGCTCTCCCGTGACACCAGGACCTTGTCCACCAGCCCGTACTTTACCGCGTCCTCCGCGCCCATGAAGAAATCGCGGTCGGTGTCGTGCGCGATCACCTCCATCGGCTGCCCGGTGTGCTTGGAAAGGATCTCGTTCAGGCGCTGGCGCAGGAACAGGATTTCCTTGGCGTGGATCTCGACGTCCGAAGCCTGCCCGGAAAACCCGCCCATCGGCTGGTGGATCATGACACGCGAGTTCGGCAGCACGAAGCGCTTCTCGGTGTCGCCCGCGGCAAGCAGCAGCGCCCCCATGCTCGCCGCCTGGCCGATGCAAAGCGTCGAAACGTCGGGCTTGATGAACTGCATGGTGTCGTAGATCGCCAAACCCGCCGACACCGAGCCGCCGGGCGAGTTGATGTAGAAGAAAATGTCCTTGTCCGGATTTTCCGATTCCAGGAACAGAAGCTGCGCGACGATCAGGTTGGCCGTGATTTCGTTCACCGGTCCGACCAGGAACACGACCCGCTCCTTGAGCAGGCGCGAATAGATGTCGTAGGCGCGTTCGCCGCGCCCCGACTGCTCGATCACCATCGGGATCAGGCCCAGCCCGCGGGCGGGTTCAATCCCTCCGCGACCGGGTTCCATCATTCCCTGGGCGGGATCCATCGCGCTGCGGGATTCGCTGCCGGGTCGCTGCCAGTTCATGCTCATGCGCCGCCCATCAGTTCGTCGAAAGACACGGACTTGTCCGCCACCCGGGCGCGCGAGAGCACCCAGTTGACGACGTTGTTCTCGAGCGCGAGGCTTTCCATCTCGGACAAGCGCTGCGGCTGCATGTAGAACCATTTTACCATTTCACCCGGATTCTCGTAGGACTGCGCCTCGGCATCGATCAGCGCGCGCACCTCGGCGGGCTTGGGCTGGAGCTTTTCCGCTCGCGCCAACTCGCCGATGATCAGCCCGAGCGCGACGCGGCGTTTCGCGTTGGCCTCGAACGCCTGCGGATCGAGCGGCACGTTCTCCAGCTTCAGTCCGCGCGCCTTGAGATCCGCCGCCGCCATCTCGACGAGGTGCTGCATTTCCGCCTGAACGAGCGCCTTCGGCAGTTCCACCGGCGTGACATCGAGCAGGCGCTGCATCGCCTGCGACTTCACCCGGCCTTCGATTCGTTTCTTCATCTCGCGCTCGACGTTGGCGCGCACTTCAGCGCGCATTTTCGCCAGATCGCCATCCGCGATTCCCAGGCGCTTCGCGAATTCCGCGTCCAGCTCCGGCAGTTTCGGCTCCTCGATGCGCTTGACCGAAAGATCGAAGCTCGCGGTCTTGCCGGCGACCACCTTGCCGGCGTAATCGTCCGGGAATTTCAGTTCGAAGGTCTTCGATTCGCCCGGCAGGCGGCCTTGCGCCGCCGCCTCGAACCCCGGCAGCAGGCGGCCTTCTCCCAGGATGAGCGCGAAATCGGTCCCCTTGCCGCCTTCGAAGGTCTCGCCGCCGATTCGCCCTTCGAAATCCACGGTCAGGCGGTCGCCATCCTGCGCCGCGCGCTCGACCGGGACCCATTCGGTGCGTTGCCTGCGCAGGATCTGCAGCGTCTTCTCGACCGCTTCGTCGTCGATGCTCGCCTGCGGCTTTTCGATTTCGGCCGAGGCCAGGTCTCCGACCTTCACTTCCGGATAGACCTCGAAGGTCGCCATGAACTCGAACGCGTCCGTCTCCGCCGCGCCCTCCTTCTTGTCGATTCGCGGATACCCGGCGACCTTCAGGTTCGCCTCCTTCACCGCTTCGCCGAACGCCTTCTGCACCGCGTCCGAGAGCACTTCGGAGCGCACCTGGGGTCCATACTGCCGTGCCACGATCTTCAGCGGCACCTTTCCGGGACGGAACCCCGGCAGTTTCGCGTTGCGCGCGATTTCCTTCAGGCGTGCGTCGACCCGGCGCTCGATCTCGGCCACCGGCACCGACATCGACACGCGCCGTTCGAGGGTTCCCAGCGATTCCACTTCTGCTGCCATGCCCCGTCGGTCCTTTCCGAGTATCGTGCGTCTGCCGGTGGTGCGAAGGGTGGGAGTCGAACCCACAAGCCTCGCGGCGCTGGAACCTAAATCCAGTGCGTCTGCCAATTCCGCCACCTTCGCTCGAGGCGAGCGGCACTCCGGATGCGGCACATTATACTGCCGAACTTCCTCCGGCCCGGTTCGCGACAGGCCGGATTTCTCTCGGGAATCAAAGCTTGCCGACCGGCCATTACGAAAACTTTCCGGTTGCTTCGAGGCTGCTGCCGAAGTCCCTGCGCGAGCCGGTGGCGATCATCTATCGCTTCGCGCGAAGCGCTGACGATCTGGCGGACGAGGGCGACGCGAGTGCCGCCGAGCGCCTGGCGGCGCTCGCCGCGTACCGCGACGAACTCGATCGCATCGA
>MERB01000054.1:2787-15982 GCA_001770475.1 Betaproteobacteria bacterium RIFCSPLOWO2_02_FULL_66_14
TTCCGCGATCTGCTCGATGCCTTCGGCCAGGACGTGGTAAAGACGCGCTACGCGAACTTCGACGAATTGCTCGACTACTGCCGCCGCTCGGCAAACCCGATCGGGCGACTCCTGCTGAAACTCTTCGGTCGCACCGAACCCGAGGCGCTGCGCGAGTCGGACGCGATCTGCAGCAGCCTTCAGCTGATCAACTTCTGGCAGGACGTCGCGCTCGACCGGGACAAGGGACGCATCTATCTGCCACAGGACGAGATGCGCCGCGCCGGCGTCACCGAGGCGCAGCTCGCCGCAGGCAACTGCGACCCGGGCTGGCGGGCGCTGCTCGGCGAGCAGTGCGAGCGGGCGCGGCGGATGATGCTCTCGGGCGCTCCGCTGACCGACCGCCTGACTGGCCGCGTCGCGTTCGAGATCCGGGTCACGGTCCAGGGCGGACTGCGAATCCTGGAGAAGATCGAGCAGCGGGGTTACGACGTGTTTGCGTTCCGGCCCGAGTTGCGCGCGCCGGACTGGGCGCTGCTAATCTGGCGGGCACTGTGAGCCCCGACGAGTATTGCCGCCAGAAGGCCGCAGCGAGCGGCTCGAGCTTCTACTACGCGTTCCTGTTCCTGCCGCCGGAGCGGCGGCGCGCGATCACGGCACTGTACGCGTTCTGTCGCGAGGTCGACGACGCCGTCGATGCGGTCCACGAGCCTCAGGTGTCGGCGGCGAAGCTCGCTTGGTGGCGCAACGAACTCGGCAACCTGTTCTCGGGACGGGCGGAGCACCCCGTGGCTCAGGCGCTGCAGCCGGCGCTCGAACCCTTCGGCATCACGCAGGAGCGCCTCGGCGAGATCATCTCCGGCATGGAAATGGACCTGACTCAGACGCGTTACCTCGATTTCGCCGCGCTCGAGCACTACTGCTATCTGGTGGCGGGCGCGGTCGGCCTGCTCGCCGCGGGGATCTTCGGCTACCGCGATCCCCGAACCCTGGATTACGCGCGCACGCTGGGCACCGCATTCCAGCTCACCAACATCGTGCGCGACGTCGGCGAGGACGCTCGCAAGGGCCGCATCTACCTGCCGCTCGACGACCTGCGGCGGTTCGACGTCAGCGCGGAGGACATCCTGCGCTCGCGCCCGAGCGAGGCGTTCCGGGCGCTGATGGCGTTCCAGGCGCAACGCGCCGACACGTACTACGCGCAGGCGCTCGCCGCCCTTCCCGCAGTCGACCGGCGCGCGCAGCGCCCGGGGCTCATCATGGCGGCGATCTATCGAACGCTGCTTGCGGAAATCGCGCGCGATGATTTCCGCGTGCTGACCCATCGGACCTCGTTGACGCCGCTGCGCAAGCTGTGGATCGCCTGGAAAACCTGGCTCACCGGGCGCGTCGCAGCATGAACGCGCCGCGACGCGTCGCGGTGATCGGCGCAGGGTACGCGGGTCTGTCGGCGGCGGTGACGCTTGCGGCCGCCGGCGTCCAGGTCGCGGTGTTCGAATCCGCTACGGTGCTCGGCGGCCGCGCACGCCGCGTGAGCGCCCAGGGACGCGAGTTCGACAACGGCCAGCACATCCTGATCGGCGCCTACACCCGGCTGCTCGAATTGATGCGCCGTGTAGGCGTGCCTGCCGACGCGGTGCTGCGGCTGCCGTTCGAGCTGCGCTTTGCCGAGGGCTTTGCGCTGCGCTCGCTCTGGTGGCCGGCGCCGCTCGGACTGCTGGGCGGGCTTTTGCTCGCGCGCGGCGCCGCCTTTGCGGAGCGCTGGGGTGCCGTGCGCTTCATCCGCGCCCTGCGCGCAGACGGTTTCCGCGTCGAACCCGACTGCAGCGTCGACGAATTGCTCGCGCGCCACCGGCAGGACGGAAGCATCGGCCGTTACCTGTGGCGGCCGCTTTGCGTCGCCGCGCTCAATACCCCGCCGCGGTTCGCATCGGCCGCGATCTTCGCGACGGTGCTGCGCGATTCGCTCGCCGGCGCCGCGGATGCGAGCGACCTGCTGCTGCCGCGCGTCGATCTGTCGCGGCTGTTTCCCGAGTACGCGGCGGAATATCTGCGCTCGAGGGGTGGCGAAATCCGGGCCGGCCACCGGGTTCGCAGCGCGACGCGGGATCTCGCGGTCGACGGCGAGCCATTCTCCGCCATCGTCGTCGCCGTCGGTCCGCATCAACTGCAGCCGCTCGCCGAAATCGTCGGTCCGATCCCCGCGTTCGGCTACCAGCCGATCTACACCTGCTACCTGCAGTTTCCGCCGCCGATCAGGCTTCCCTTGCCCATGCTCGGCCTCGCCTCGGGCCTGGTGCACTGGGTCTTCGATCATGGCGCGCTACTCGATGCGCCGGGGCGTCTCGCCTGCGTCATCAGCGCACAGGGCGATCACCAGCGGATGTCGAAGGACGAACTCATCGCCGCATGCCGGCGTGAACTGGCGCTGGCGCTCGGCCCGCTGCCGGATCCGCAGTGGACGCAGATCGTTGCGGAAAAGCGCGCGACCATCGCCTGCACGCCGGGACTCGAGCGCTGCGGGCCGGAGACGGCGACGCCCG
Organism: Betaproteobacteria bacterium RIFCSPLOWO2_02_FULL_66_14; assembly: GCA_001770475.1. Lineage (GTDB taxonomy): Bacteria > Pseudomonadota > Gammaproteobacteria > Burkholderiales > SG8-39 > 2-02-FULL-66-14. The sequence goes on from MERB01000054.1 coordinate 5,310, forward strand.
GGGTGTTCCTCGCCGGCGATTACACCGACCCCGAATATCCGCCGACGCTCGAAGCGGCGGCGCGCAGCGGCGTGCGCGCAGCCCGACGGGCGATGGAGCGGTCATGAGCCGAATCCTGATCCTGTACTCCACCGTAGACGGCCACACGGTGCACATCTGCGAGCGCCTCAAGCAGGTCGCGGAGCGCGACGGGCACGCGGTGACGCTCGCGGAACTGAAATCGAATCTCGGCCTCGACCTCGCGCCCTTCGACCGCGTCGCGATCGGCGCGAGCATCCGCTATGGCAGGCATCGCCCCTACGTCGCCGCATTCCTGCGTGCGCGCCGCGAGATTCTCGAGCGCAAGGAATGCGCCTTCTTCACGGTCAACATCGTAGCTCGCAAGCCGGAGAAGAACGCGCCTGAAACCAACCCCTACATGCGCAAATTCCTGAAGCAGATCGGCTGGCGTCCGGGGACGCTCGCCGTCTTCGCGGGCAAGCTCGATTACCCGCGCTACACGTTCTGGGACCGGCAGGTGATCCGCTTCATCATGCTGCTGACCAGGGGTCCCACGGATCCGAGCGCGATCGTCGATTTCACCGACTGGCGGAAGGTCGAGGCGTTTGCGCAGTCGCTCGGTGTCGCACCGCGTGCAGCTCCAGTGAATCGCGGTTGACGCGAACGCCGGGCGTTTCGGGAACGCGCTGGCGTCCTGAGTCACGAGTTCGGATACGTATATTCCGCGTTCTTGTCCGATCTGGTGATTCCCCGCGCTGCTCGCCGTTGCGGGGAATCACGAGACGCCGAAACAGCCCTCGTGCACGAACATGGGCCACCGCGCACCGCCGTGGTTGCCGTGTCCCGTGACTTCGGCAACAACGGCCGAAGTCCCGAGATCGGAGAAAACCATCACGGATTTCGGACTCGGCACACTAGAGGTTTCCCAGCGCGGCCACGGCCTCGCCGATTCGCTCCACGGCGATGATCTCGAGTCCCGCGATCTTTCCCTTCGGGCGATTGGCCTTCGGCACGATCGCCCGTTCGAACCCGAGTTTGGCGGCTTCGCGCAGCCGCTCCTGGCCTCGCGGCGCTGGCCGCACTTCGCCGGCCAGGCCGATTTCGCCGAACACGGCGACGTTTTTGGGAATCGGGCGATCGGCGAGCGAGGACACGATGGCGAGCGAAACGGCAAGATCGGCCGCCGGCTCGCCAACGCGCACGCCGCCCACCGCGTTCACGAACACGTCCTGATCCACCGTCTGGATGCCGCCGTGGCGGTGCAGCACCGCGAGCAGCATCGCCAGCCGGTTCTGCTCCAGGCCCACCGAAAGACGGCGCGGACTCGGCGCCTGCGCCGAATCGACGAGCGCCTGGATCTCGACGAGCAGCGGGCGCGAGCCTTCGAGCGTCGCGAGCACGCACGATCCGGCCACGGCAGTGGAATGCTGCGAAAGAAACAGCGCGGACGGATTGGCGACCGCGCGAAGGCCCTTGTCGGTCATCGCGAACACGCCCAGCTCGTTGACCGCGCCGAAGCGGTTTTTCGTCGCGCGAACGAGCCGAAACGCGGAATGCGCATCGCCTTCGAAATACAGCACCGTGTCCACCAGGTGCTCGAGAACCCGCGGCCCGGCGATCGTGCCCTCCTTCGTCACGTGGCCGATGATGAACACCGACGTGCCTGAACGCTTGGCGTGGCGCGCAAGTTGCGCGGCGCATTCGCGCACCTGCGCCACCGACCCGGGCGCCGACTGCAGCAGCTCGGACCAAACGGTCTGGATCGAATCCACCACCGCGACCCGCGGCTTGCGCGTCTCCAGCGCTTCGGAGATCCGTTCGAGCTGGATTTCCGCGAGCAGGTGCAGCGCCCCGGCAGAAAGGCCAAGCCGGCGCGCGCGCAAGGCGATCTGCTCAGCGGATTCCTCGCCGGTGACGTAGAGCGCCCTCGCGCTCGCGTCCAGGTTCGCGAGCGCCTGCAGCAGGAGGGTCGATTTCCCGATCCCGGGATCGCCGCCGAGCAACACCACCTGCCCTGCGACCAGTCCGCCGCCCAGCACGCGATCGAGTTCACCGATTCCGGTCGCGATGCGCTGCTGCTCTCGCGTCTCGACCTGCGCAAGCGGCACCGAAGCGCTCGAGACCGCGATGCGCGCGTAACGTCCCGCGCCCGGACGCTCGGCGGCCGTCTCGACCAGGGTGCCTGCCGCGCCGCAGGACGGGCAGGCGCCGAACCACTGCAGCGCCATGGCGCCGCACTCGGTGCAGGAGAACGCGCTTCGCGGTCGCGCCATCAGTCGAGTTCCACGACCGGGACGCGCGCCGCGAGCCCGCACAGCAGCTGGTAGCTCACGGTTCCGGCGGCGGCAGCCACTTCGTCGGCCGACAGCCCGTCGCCCCACAAGGTCACCGGCGTGCCTACGCCGGCGCCCGGAATCGCGCCGATGTCTACGCACAGCAGATCCATGGACACGCGGCCCGCCGTGCCGGCCCTTTGCCCATCGACGAGGACCGGAGTTCCATCGGGCGCGTGGCGCGGATAGCCGTCGCCGTAACCGCAGGCCACGACGCCGATCGTGGTCGGCGCCCTGGCCGAATGGCGGAACCCGTATCCCACGCGATCGCCCGGATTCAGGCGCTGCACCGATATGATCTCCGAGGCGAGCGTCATCGCCGGCGCGAGGCCGAGTTCGCTCGCGGCGACCTCCGGAAACGGCGAACATCCGTAGAGCATGATTCCGGGCCGGACCCAGTCGGCGCGCGTTCGCGGATAGCGCAGTAGCGCGGCGGAGTTCGCGAGGCAGCGCGGTGCATCGATCCCGCCGGTCATCTGCTCGAAGCGTTCCAGCTGCCCCGCCACGCCCTCGTCTCCGTCCGCGTCGGCGAAGTGCGTCATCAGCGTGACCGAACGCACGCCCGGGCGGCTGCGGAGCGCATCGAACGCCGCGCCGAGGTCCGCCGAGTTCAAGCCGAGCCGGTTCATGCCGCTGTTCACCTTGAGGTACACATCGATGGGCTTCGCCAGTGCGACCGACGTAAGGACGGCAACCTGCTGCGGGCTGTGGACCACCGGCGTCAGTTCCAGTCCGCACACGGACGCGAGGTCTTCCGGCTGGAAGAACCCCTCGAGGAGCAGGATCGGCAGGCGCACGCCGGAACGGCGCAGCCGCGATGCATCCGCCAGGTCGAGCAGCGCGAACCCATCCGCCGCGGCGAACGCGCGCACGGCGCGCTCGATCCCGTGGCCGTAGGCATTCGCCTTGATCACGGCCCAGAGCTCGGCGCCGCCGGCATGGCGCCGTGCCACTTCGAGATTTCGCTTCATCGCCGCGGCGCTGATCGCCGCCCGGATCGGCCGCGGCATCAGGGCACCGGTCCCGCGCCCCGGGACTGCATTGCTTCGCTCATGACGCCTGCAACGCCGCGAGCCTTTCCCTGGCGAACTGCACGAAGGTGTTGACGACCCGGGAGCGGAACTTCTCCTTCGGATAGACCACGGAGAAGTTGCGGATGAGCCGCGGTGAAAGCGGAACCCGGACGAGTTGCCCGAGGCGCGTCTCCTTCAATACCGCCGCGCGCGACAGGATCGTGAACCCCAGTCCCGTCGCCACCAGCCCTTTCAGCGCTTCCGGGCTCCCCAGCTCCATCACCACGTTCAGGTCGGCCGGCTGGATTTTCGCCTCCCGGAGGTACTGGTCGATCACCTCGCGCGTTCCCGACCCGGGCTCGCGGCTGATGAAGGGATACTGCATCAGCTGCTTCGGCGCCGCGGCCTTCAGCCGTGCAAGCGGATGCGAAGGCGCGCAGATCGCCTGCAATTCGTCCTCGCAGCAGATGTCCGAGGAGACGGCGTCGCGGTGCGAAGGCGCTTCGATGAATCCGATGTCGAGAGTGTGCTCGGCGACGCGGTTTTCCACGGTTTCGGAATTTGCCACCGCGAGCCGCGGCTGCACCTTGGGGTACTTCGACTTGAATTCCCCGAGCACCTGCGGCAGGAGGAATTCGGCGATCGTGGTGCTCGCGCCCACCAGCAGCAGCCCGCCCACCTCGCCCGTCATTTCCTTCAGGCGCTGGTCGAGTTCGGCCGAAAGTGCGAGGATCTTCTCCGCATACTCGAGCACCAGCAGACCGGCCGGAGTGAGCGTGTTTCGGCCATGCCCGCGCTCGAACAGGCGCGTGTTGCAATGTTCCTCGAGTTGCTTGACCTGGAAGGTGACGGCAGGCTGAGTCATGAACAGCGCTTCAGCCGCCTTGGTGAAACTCAGGTGCTTGGCAACCGCGTGAAACACCTGCAAACGCCTGTCTGCCATACGCGTTCCATCAGTCGTCGTGTAGAGTGCGTTTATTCAATCATAAATCACGTTGAATCGGTACCTTATCTGCGCCCTACGCGTTCCCCTGCAAGGCCGTGGTCAGCGCACCGTGCTATAACGCCGGCCCAGCGATGAATTCCGGCTTCTACGTCATCATGGCGGCGCAGTTTTTCTCGTCGCTCGCCGACAATGCGCTGCTCGTGGCGTCGATCGCGCTGCTGATGCAGGCGGATTCGCCGTCGTGGATGACGCCTTATCTCAAGTTCTTCTTCGTGGTTTCGTACGTCGTGCTGGCGCCGTACGTCGGGGCGTTTGCGGATCGCCTGCCCAAGGGCCTGGTGATGTTCCTGTCGAACACCGTCAAGATCACCGGCTGCGGGCTGATGCTGTACCAGCTCAATCCGCTCGCGGCGTACGCACTCGTCGGCCTGGGCGCCGCCGCGTACTCCCCTGCGAAATACGGCATTCTCACCGAGTACCTGCCGCATTCGAAGCTGGTCGTCGCCAACGGCTGGATCGAGGGGCTCACCGTCACTTCGATCATCCTCGGCACGGTGCTCGGTGGCGTGCTGATCCACGAGCGCGTGGCGCACGTTCTGCTTTCCTTCGACCTCCCGTACGTCGATTCCGGAATCGACACGCCGGCGGAGGCCGCCATCGTGGTCATCGCCTTCGTCTACCTCGTGGCAGCGGTGTTCAACCTCTTCATCCCCCGCACCGGCGTGCCGCTCAAGCCCCTGCCTGCGCATCCGCTGGAGTCGTTTCGCGATTTCCACCGTTGCGTCGTGAGCCTGTGGAAAGACAAGCTCGGCCAGATCTCGCTCGCCGTGACGACGCTGTTCTGGGGCGCCGGCGCGACGCTGCAGTTCATCGTCATCGAATGGTCGCGGGTATCGCTCGGTTACGACCTGTCGCGCGCCTCGATGCTGCAGGGCGTGTGCGCGCTCGGCATCGCGCTCGGCGCGGTCCTCGCCGCGTCGCGGATCCGGCTGGACCATTCGGTGCGCGTCATCCCGCTCGGCATCGCGATGGGATTGATCGTGATCCTGATGAATTGGGCGCACAGCCTCTGGCTCGTCGTGCCGCTCATCGTCCTCATCGGGACACTGGCGGGGTTCTTCGTCGTGCCGATGAATGCGCTCCTGCAGCATCGCGGGCATCACCTGGTCGGAGCCGGACGCTCGATTGCGGTGCAGAACTTCAACGAGAACGCGTCGATCCTGATCCTGATCGCGACCTACTCGCTGCTGATCGCAGCCGGTCTTTCGATCTACTGGGTGATCGCGCTGTTCGGCCTGTTCGTCGCGGGAACCATGACGCTGGTGCAGCTGTGGTTCAACCACAACCGGAAGATGCACGGGCCGGAAGTCGAGCGCCTGCTCGCCTTTGCGCGCGCCGAGGACCGGCACCACTGAGCGGGCGATATTGCGCCTGAATGAACGCCGTGCGAATTTGAACTTCTCACTGTCTCCGGTTTTCGGGGAGATTCACTCCGAAAACCGGAGATCGTGGAACGTCAAAAGATGAACCGGCGCCCCAGTGAGCGCGGTGCGAATTTGCTTTTCTCCAAGTCCCCGGTTTTCGGAATGGTTCACTCCGAAAACCGGAGATCATGGAACGTCAAAGGACGAGCCGGCCCATGCATTGACGCCGTGCGGATTTGCCTTTCTCAGGGTCTGCGGTTTTCGGCAGGATTCACTCCGAAAACCGCAGATCGGGGAACGCCAAGAGATGAACCGGCGCCCCGGTGAGCGCGGTGCGAATTTGCTTTTCTCCAAGTCCCCGGTTTTCGGAATGGTTCACTCCGAAAACCGGAGATCATGGGACGTCAAAGGACGAGCCGGCGGGTAGTGTCTCAGTTTGATTCGTAACACCTAGAAAATGCGAACGCCAGCACAGTGGCTGGCGTTCTGAATCCTGGCCGGATTCGAACCGGCGACCTTCCGCTTAGTAGGCGGCTGCTCTATCCGCTGAGCTACAGGCCTAAATTTAATTATCTCGCTAGTCTGCGAGTCTCGCTATCTCTTCCAGACTCCAAACGTGATCGCTGATCCCCGCCGCCATCGCGGGAGTGATGCGCAGCGTCTTATGGATCTTAGCGAAGTTGTAGAACATGTAATACATGGCGACGGCGTGAGCGTGGTTCTGGATCTTCTTGCTGAATCCGCTAGTCAGGCGGGTGAACCGCCGCATGTGCATCCGCATCGTGAGATTCTGGCGCTCAACATAGCTGGTTGAGATGTGCGCCGGGTCGGGTTTTCCGTTGATCGGCTTTGCCTCGGCCCCGCAGCACTCACCTGGGCTGTACTTGTACTCGGCCTGCCGCCCTTCAGTATTCGCGGTGTAGATCTTCACCAGCATGGCGTAATCGACGCCACCCACAAAGGCGTTATCCGCGGCGTCAGGGTAGGCCCCATAGCCGTCGCTGGTGAGTTGGATGCGGTTGGCCATGCGGGAGGCTAGGTCCTTGATGAAGACGTGCGCGCATTCGACGTTTCTGCGCCCTACGAGCCAGCTAGCGACCAGCTTGGTATCTGCGTCAATCGCAACCCAGGTGTAAACGCCGCCGCAACCAATCTCGCCGCGGCGCATCGGCGGGACGTTCTTTTCCTTCATCCCACAGAACGTCCAAATTTCGTCCACCTGAACGCGCTGGCAGGGGAGCCTCCGCAGCTTCTCGTCTTGGTAAATGTCGCAGGCGGTTCCTACATCCACCAGCAACTTGGTGACCGTGTTGATCGACACGTCGCAGAGGCGCGCGGTAGCGCGCATACTCATCCCCTCAGTCAGGCAACTAAGAATGCGGGCGCGGTCTGCGAGGGGGAGTCGGTTCATATCAATGTGAACATTATGCTTGACTAAGTGGTGTTTGTCAAGCATTAGATTCAATTTGTTGTTTGCATTAGCCTCCGGTCGGCCTGTTATTGACTTATATGTCAATCTTCGGCCAAATACTAAAATGGGTCAACGATGACCCCCCGGAACTATTTGAAATTCAGCCACGCAGGCCAGGCACGCTTCCCCTGCGGCGGTTATTCGTCTCAAACGCAATTAGGGGGCTACCGTGGCACGAAGTGCGCTTTGAGCAATTCCGTTCGGATTTGGATCGGTATGCGTCCGGGGAGATGATCCCGGTACGGCTGCCGCCATCCAAAAACGTCCATGCGGATTTTGCGCTTTTGGACCCGCCAACTAACGAGCCGCACATTGACCGCATTTGGGAAATTAGGAGCAAAGACCATCCGCAACTGCGCGCGTTTGGATGCTTTGCGCAGAGGGATGTTTTCGTGGCTCTTACATGCCATCACCGAAGCGAATTGGCTACCGATGATGATTGGGCCTTGGCTATTCGGGAGTGCCGTCATGAATGGCAAAGGCTCTTTGGTTCAGAGGATCCCATAGGAGGGCTTGATATTCATGCCTACCTCTCAAGAAGCTTCTACGTTCTTAAATGACGTTCTAAGTGCCGAAGTCATCCCGGAAGGGAAGATGGCGTACTTCCGTGGCCGTCTTGCGAACCGATTCCATGCGCTTGTGCTGAGCGAGTTCGCAAGACTTGAGGCGGCAGGCAAGATCAATGGCGCCAAACTCGCGCGACGAATTTCGCGGGAGCCAGCCCAAATCTCTCGCTGGCTTGGCAGTGCTGGTAATTGGACATTTGACACTTTGAGCGACCTATTATTGGGAATGGGATACGAACCTGATCTTTCTGTGATCGACCTTAGGGCAGAAGGTAAGCACATTCAGGACGCAGAAGGGCTCGCGCATATTTCCTGGGCAGATCTAAACGCTGCAAACGATGCGCTAGGCACATATCACCGTGCACCCCAAGTTGAGCAGCCCAAGCCTTCTATAACTGTCCAAGCAGCATGAGAGTTATCGCGAAGGATGGGGCAATTGCTGGCCTTCAGTTGGTCCCTGACGAAGTGAGACCAATAGGCGGTTACTACACGCCAGCTCTTCTAGCCTCGATTGCGGAGCGTTATAAATTCACCAAGCTTCCGACCATCCAAGAGGCACGAACTTCTGGAGCTGTGTTCCATGACGGCCAATACGCCGACGAGCATCGTGAAATATACATTTCGCAGTTGGGAATCTATAACGATGCTATTGCTGTAACGACAACCGACACGGCAGATTCCGAGCTTGTCTTAACTAGCCTATTTGCCCTATTGCAGGACAAATTCAAGTTCAGAACCCCAACCACCACGCCAGTGCGGAAGTATCAAAGCGACCTGGTAGTCGAGTTTGCTAACGATCCAGCAGACAAATTTGGGTTGCTGACACCGCTCATGGAATTTTTAGAGCGTTCCATGGGAACGAAAGGTCCTGTCCGATTCGGTCACATCGCTTTCAGTTCTGAAGCTGGCCCAGTACCCACATTCTTAGTCGAACGCCGGTTAGGGGTTCCGTGGAGCGCCAAGCGCTATTTCTGCAAAGCGCACCTACCCACAAATATTCACATTGAAACGCTGGAACTTCTGGACAAGTTAATGGCGAGCTAGGCTTTTCGCCAGCGCTTTTCTGCCGCTTTCTTAGCTATCTCTCTGCGGCGTTCGTTGCTTAGCGCGCGCGCCCTTGCGGCGCCGCCCTTTAGCCCCCCGAGCCTGCCCTTCTTCGGCGCATTGGGATCGGCGGGTTTCTCAACCTCACCGGTCGAAATATCGACGATGAGTTTTGCCAATTGATTGGGGTCGCGTGGGCGCTTCATGCCCCCATTCTAGGGGCCGCATTTCCATTCCGCATCAAGACTTACGTTCAAACTGAGACACTACCAGCCGGCGCATGGATTGACGCCGTGCAGATTTGCCTTTCTCAGGGTCTGCGGTTTTCGGCAGGATTCACTCCGAAAACCGCAGATCGTGGAACGTCAAAAGATGAACCGGCGCCTCGGTGAGCGCGGTGCGAATTTGCTTTTCTCCAAGTCTCCGGTTTTCGGAATGATTCACTCCGAAAACCGGAGATCATGGAACGTCAAAGGACGAGCCGGCGCATGCATTGACGCCGTGCGGATTTGCCTTTCTCAGGGTCTGCGGTTTTCGGCAGGATTCACGCCGAAAACCGCAGATCGTGGAACGTCAAAAGATGAACCGGCGCCTCGGTGAGCGCGGTGCGAATTTGCTTTTCTCCAAGTCCCCGGTTTTCGGAATGGTTCACTCCGAAAACCGGGGATCAGGGAGCTTCAAAATCAGACCGAAACCTGCATTCTCGCGCGGGCGCGGCATCAACCAAGCGATGCTACCGTCTGCATGGCAAATCGAAGATCCGCCCAGGCCTTGGCCTTGTCCGGAGGATTCCTGAGCAGGTAGGCCGGGTGGTAGGTCACCACGAGCGGGACGCCGGCATAGCTGTGGGTACGCCCCCTCAGGCTGCCGATGCTCGCATCGGTCTCGAGCAGGGTCTGTACCGCGAATCGTCCCAGGGCCAGAATGAGTTTTGGTTGAATCACGGCGATCTGGCGTCTCAGGTAGGGCGAGCAGGCCGCAACTTCATCGGGCTCCGGGTTGCGATTGCCGGGCGGGCGGCATTTCAGGACGTTGGCGATATAGGCGTTCTCGCCGCGCCGCAGGCCGATCGCCGCGAGCATGTTGTCGAGCAGTTTTCCGGCCTGGCCGACGAACGGCTCGCCGAGGCGGTCCTCGTCGGCTCCCGGCGCCTCGCCAATGAGCATCCATTGCGCGCGCTCGCCGCCGACGCCGAACACCGTCTGCGTGCAGCCTGCTCTCAGCTTGCAGTCGGTGCAATTCGCGACGCGCGATTTCAGCGCGTCCCAGCCCAGACTCGAGATGACCCCGTCCCGGGTCGCCTCGCCGCGTTCCTGCGGATCGGGCCCGTCAGACGCCTGCCCGGGCGCCACGGCGGGACGGCGCAGTCGCCACACGGGCGACAACCCCATCTCGGCAAGAAATTCTGCGCGACGCCGATTCACAGCGCGAACCGGTACACGTGCGCGTCCTCGCGTCTGCCGCTCGACGGGTAGTAGTCGCGCCGGATGGCGATGCGCTCGAAGCCGAATTTCTCGTACAGTGCGATCGCCCGCCCGTTGCTCGGCCGGACTTCGAGGAACAACTCGGCGGCGCCTCGCTCCCGCGCGATCCGCATCGCATCCCTCAGGAGCGAGCTGCCGTGACCCTGGCGCTGCCGCTCGCTGAACACCGACAGATTCAACAGGTGTGCTTCCCCCGCTCCGGCAGTGAGCACGAAATAGCCGAGCAGCGTCCGCCCCTCGCGCCAGGTCCAGCATTCGTAACCCGCCTTCAGCGAGTCGGCGAAGTTGCCGCGCGTCCAGGGATGCGGGTAAATGCCGTTTTCCAGCGTCACGACCTCTGCGAGATCCCGGTCGCGCATCGGCTCGAGGCGTGGCTGCTCCTTGAGCACCGC
>MERB01000054.1:16001-19354 GCA_001770475.1 Betaproteobacteria bacterium RIFCSPLOWO2_02_FULL_66_14
TTTCACTACTGCCGCAGCGCGTTCGAGCGTCGTGAGCGCGACCTTGTTGCGCAGGTACACCGGAGCGGCGAGCGCCGCGTCCACGCCTTCGCCCCGGTCGAGGCGCGGCGCGGCGAGCCTTGCCACCGCGAGCGCGGTCGCGTGCACTTCGGCGACGATTGTCTGCGCCGCTTCGCGCAACACCGCGGGATACGCCGCGAATCCGCTGCCGCAGCCGGTCCAGCCCCTGCCCGGTGGCAACGGCGCCGCCTCGGGCGCCACGCAACGCGGCGCGATCACTTCACGCCAGCGCCCGCGTTCGCGCTCGAGGCAGGCGTAATACACCTCGCGCATTCGTGCGTCCAGGCAGGCGACGACGCGCTCCGCGCCGCATTCCTCGGCGAGCGCCTCGAGCGTCGAGACGCCGATCACGGGCAGATCACGCGCGAACGCGATGCCCTGCGCGAGCCCGCAGGCGATTCTCAAACCCGTGAACGATCCCGGTCCGGCGCCGAACGCCACTGCGTCGAGCGCGCCAGCTCCGAGTCCGGCGTCGGCGAGCAGGCGCTGCAGCATCGGCAGCGCCAACTCCGCGTGACGCTGGCCGGCGCGCACTTCGCGCGCAGCGATTTCGCCATCGACCGAAAGCGCAACCGAGCACCAGTCCGTGGAGGTCTCGAACGCCGCCAGATTCATCGGCGGATTCTAGCTATACTCGGCGCCCATGAGCGAGTACAGAATCGCCGTCATTCCGGGTGACGGCATCGGCCGCGAAGTCGTCCCGGAGGGCATTCGCACGCTCGAAGCCGCGGGCGCAAGGCACGGAATCCGGTTTCACTGGAAGGAGTTTCCGTGGAGCTGCGAGTGGTACGTCGAACACGGCCGGATGTGCCCCGAGGAGGCTCCGCGGATTCTTCGCGGTTTCGACGCCGTCTATTTCGGCGCCGTGGGAAATCCTGCACTGGTGCCCGATCACATCGCGGTGTGGGGACTGCTGATCGATTTCCGCCGCTGGTTCGACCTCTACGTCAATCTCCGGCCGGTCCGCCTGATCGAGGGAATGCCCTGTCCGCTCGCCGGCCGCAAGCCCGGTGACATCGACTACGTCGTGGTGCGCGAGAACACCGAGGGCGAGTACGGCGGGATCGGCGGGCGCGCCTTCGAGGGGACCGATCGCGAATTCGCGACGCAGCAGGCGGTGTTCACGCGAAAAGGCGTGGACCGCATTATGCGTTACGCCTTCGAACTCGCGCGCACTCGCGGCAGGCACGTGACTTCGTGCACGAAGTCGAACGGGATCTCGATCACGATGCCCTACTGGGACGAGCGCTTCGCCGTGATCGGCGCGGAGTATCCGGACGTGCGCACCGACCAGTACCACGTCGACGGCCTCACGATCCAGATGGTGCTCAACCCGGATCGCTTCGACGTCATCGTCGCCTCGAACCTGTTCGGAGACATCCTGTCCGATCTCGGCCCGGCAACGGCGGGGACGATCGGCATCGCGGCCTCCGGAAACATCAATCCCGAGCGCACGGCGCCGTCGATTTTCGAGCCGGTGCACGGATCGGCCCCCGACATCGCCGGGCGCAACATCGCCAACCCGATCGGCGCCATCTGGTCCGGCGCACTGATGCTCGAGCACCTCGGCCATCCCGCGGCCGCGGCCGACATCGTGCACGCGATCGAGCGCGTCGTCGTCGAAGGACCGCACACGCCTGACATGAAGGGCAAGGCCACGACGCAGCAGGTCGGCGCTGCAGTCGCCGAATGCGTGCGCAGCCGCTCCAGAAAAGCCGCGTGAATCGCTACCGCATCGCCGCGATCCCGGGCGACGGCATCGGCAACGAGGTCATTCCAGCGGGAGTCGAAGTCCTGCAGGCGCTCGCGACGAAGGAAAGCTTCGGCGTCGAGTTCGAAACGCTCGACTGGAGCTCCCGGCGGTACCTCGAGACAGGCGCCTACATTCCCGACGGCGGGTTGGAGAAGCTGAAGACCTTCGACGCCATCTTCTTCGGCGCCGTGGGGTCCCCCGAGGTCCCGGACCACATCTCGCTCTGGGGCCTGCGCCTGCCGATCTGCCAGGGATTCGACCAGTACGCGAACGTGCGGCCGGCGCGCGTGCTGCCGGGGATTGCCAGCCCGCTCGGCGCGAGCGGCAAGGACATCGACTGGGTGATCATCCGCGAGAACACCGAAGGCGAGTACTCGGGTTCGGGCGGCCGCGTGCATCGCGGCCTGCCTGAGGAGATCGCAACGGAGACTTCGGTGTTCACGCGCGTGGGCGTCGAACGCGTGCACCGCTTCGCCTTCGAGCTGGCGAGGCAGCGCCCGCGCCGGCAGCTGACCCTGGTGACGAAATCGAATGCCCAGCGCCACGGCATGGTGCTGTGGGACGAGATCTTCTACGAGGTCGCGGCGAAGTATCCGGACGTGAAGACCGATCGCGTGCTGGTGGACGCAGTCACGACGCGCATGGTGCTGAAGCCGGCAACGCTCGACACCATCGTCGCCTCCAACCTGCACGCCGACATTCTCTCGGACCTCGCCGCGGCGCTTTCCGGATCGCTTGGCATCGCGCCGACGGCGAACCTGAATCCGGAACGCCGGTTTCCGTCGATGTTCGAGCCGATCCACGGCTCGGCCTTCGACATTGCGGGCCAGGGCATCGCCAACCCGGTCGCGACCTTCTGGACGGCGTCGATGATGCTCGAGCACCTCGGCGAACCGAAGGCCGCGTCGCGGCTGATGCGCGCGATCGAGGCGGTCACCGCCGAAGGCGTGCACACGCCGGATCTCGGCGGCGTCCACGACACGAAGGCCGTCACCCGAGCGGTGCTGCGCTCGCTCGGCAGCTGATCCCGACGCGTCGACGCGGCTGAAAAGCGCTTGCCCGGGAGTGCGCTGCGGCCTACCCTTGCCGCGGGGAGGAATTCGATGACGGAGGTGGTGGGCGTACCGCTCTGGCTGGCGCTGCTCGGCGGGCTGCTCGCCGCCTGGGCCGCGTACGACAGGCTCGTCATGCCCGCGCTGCGCTGGTTCGTCTCCAACCGCGCCAACCGCGTGATCGATGAAGTGGGCGAACGGCTGCGCATCAATATCCGGCCGTTTCAGCGCACGCGGCGCCAGATCCTGATTCACCGCCTGCTCGGCGATCCCAAGGTGCTTCAGGCGGTGGAGCAGTACGCCAAGGAGCATTCGATCCCGCAACCGGTGGCGCTGCGCCGGGTGGAAGCGTATGCGCGCGAAATCGTCCCCGCATTCAATGCCTACCTGTACTTTCGCATCGGCTACTGGATCGGGCGCACCGTGGCGCGCTCGCTCTACCGGGTAAGGCTGGGCTACGTCGACCGGGCGGGGATCGCCAAGGTCGA
>MERB01000054.1:19374-31724 GCA_001770475.1 Betaproteobacteria bacterium RIFCSPLOWO2_02_FULL_66_14
ATCCGGGCGATGGGCGCCTACTTCGTGCGCCGCAATTCGCGCGACGAACTCTACCGCCGGGTGCTCGAGCGCTACATCGCGATGGCGACGCAGGGCGGCGTGCCGCAGGCGGTGTTTCCCGAGGGCGGGCTGACGCGCGACGGGCGGTTGCGCGAACCCAGGCTCGGCGTGCTCGATTACATGATGCGGGGTTTCTGGCTCGACGGGGCGCGCGACCTGGTGTTCGTCCCGCTCGGCGTGAACTACGACCGGGTGCTGGAAGACCGCAGCCTGCTGCTCGCGGCCGATGGCGATGCGCCCCGACCCGGCCGCGCCCGCGCGGCGTGGAACACGGTTGCGTTCGTGATGCGAAACCTGCGCCTGATGCTGAAGAGCGAATGGCACCGCTTCGGCTATGCCTGCGTCAATTTCGGCTCGCCGATCTCGATGCGCGAGTATTGCACCAGTTACGGCGTCGATTTCCAGAAACTCGGCGGAGAGGCGCGCCGCGCCGCCATCCATGCGCTCGGCACTCACCTCATGGAAGTGGTCGGAAGGATCGTTCCGGTCGTGCCGGCCGCGCTCCTGGCGAGCGTTTTCGTTCGCGATCCCGCGCGCCAGTATTCCGAGCTGGAACTGAAGGTCGCGGTCGAGGCGCTGATCGAGGCGCTGGACGCCGCAGGCGCGCACGTGTACGTGCCGCGCCGGGACCAGGATTACGCGCTCACCGTCGGATTGCGCATGCTGCGGCTGCGCCGGCTCGTCGAGGATCGGGATGGCCTGTATAGCGCCAATCCACGGGAACTGCCGCTACTGTCTTACTACGCCAATTCGATCGCGCACCTGCTGCGCTAGCGTGCCGGGTCCGAAATCCGTATTGGTCTTCTTCGATCTCGGGACTTCGGCCGTTGTTGCCGAAGTCCCGAGACACGGCAGCAACGGCGGTGCGCCATGTTCGTGCCCGGGGGCTGCTTCGGTGTCTCGTGATTCCCCGCAACGGCGAGAAGCGCGGGGAATCACGAGATCGGAGAAAAACCAGGATATTCGTAGGCGAACTTGTGACTCAGGACGCTAGCGCCGCTCCTTCAGGTCGCGATTGGCGTCGCGGATGTCCCGCCGCAACTGCTCGCGCTCCTGGGTCGGCATCGGCGCCTGCTGCGCGCGCCCCGGATCGGGCTGCGGTCCGCGCCCGCCCTGGCGCCACCCGTCGCGGCGGCCGTCCTTCAAATCGTCGCGCAGCCGCTGGCGTTCCTCCCGGCTCATGCCGCCGCCGGGAGGCATCGGCTGCTGCATCCCCGGATGACCGCGGGGTCCTGGGCCTCCCGCGCGCGGCCGACCCTCCTGCGACCACGCGAAGGAAGCGATCACGGCAAGCAGCAGGAGCAGCCAACGGTTGGTCATGGCGTTCATGTTACGAAGCTTGCAGCGCACTGTGCTGCCACTCTCAGGCAAAATTTGTAACAATTCGTTTCCCGGAGCGGAGCGCGTAACACGCGGTTGCGGAGTTGCGCTGCCACGCAGTTAACGTTGGGCGCCTGCACTCATGGCTGAACTGAAAACCAGAATTCTCGTCGTCGACGACGACCAGCGGCTGCGCGATCTGCTCGTGCGCTACCTCGGCGGTCAGGGCTTCGAGGTGCGCGCGGTCGCCGATTCCGCGGCGATGGACAAGATGCTCGGCCGTGAGCGCGTCGACCTGCTGGTGCTCGACCTGATGCTCCCGGGGGAGGATGGCCTCGCGATCTGTCGCCGGCTGCGTGCCCAGCCCTCGAGTCCGGCGATCGTGATGCTCACCGCCAAGGGCGACGAAGTCGACCGCATCGTCGGCCTCGAGATGGGCGCCGACGATTATCTTCCCAAGCCCTTCAGTCCGCGCGAACTGGTCGCCCGGGTCAATGCGGTGCTGCGGCGCCGGCAACCTTCCGGGCCGCCCGGCGCGCCGGCCGCCCAGGACGAGCGCCACGCCTTCGGTGCGTTCACCTTCGATCTGGCGACGCGCGCGCTGACGCGGGATGGCAAGGACACCCAGCTCACGACCGGAGAATTTTCGGTCCTCAAGGTGCTGGTGCAGCATCCGCGCCAGCCGATGTCGCGGGACAAGCTGATGGAACTCGCGCGCGGCCGGGAGTACGAAGTCTTCGACCGCTCGATCGACGTGCAGATCTCGCGGCTGCGCAAGATCATCGAGGAAGATCCGTCCAAGCCGCGCCACATCCAGACGGTCTGGGGATTCGGTTACGTGTTCGTGCCCGACGGCACGCCGAAATGACGCTGTTTGCGCGGTCGTTCCTGCTGATCGCGCTGCTGATCGTCGCCTCGGTCGCCGGATGGTTCGGCATCCTGCACACCTACCAGCGCGAGCCGATCGCGCAGGAGCTTTCGCGGCAGACCGTGTCGATCGTCAATCTGACGCGTGCGGCGCTGGTCAGCGCCGATCCGCAGCGCAGGATGGGATTGTTGCGCGAACTCTCCGATCTCGAGGGCATCCGGGTGTTCAGCGCCTGGCCCGAGGAACAGTTGCGCCCCGTGCCGGCGCACCCGCTCCTCGAGCGCGTGATGGAACTGGTCCGCGAGGTGCTCGGTGCCCGCACGCGGTTCGCCTGGTCGCGCGACGGCCACGAGGGATTCTGGGTCAGCTTCTTCATCGACGACGACGAGTTCTGGATCATGCTACCGCGCGAGCGCGTCGAGCCGAACCCGCCCTGGCAGTGGCTCGGGTTGGGCGCGCTGACGCTCGTGCTGTCGCTGTTGGCGGCCTGGCTCATCGCCTCGCGCATCGCCGGGCCGCTGGCGCAGCTTTCAGCCGCCGCGGCACGTGTAGGCCGCGGAGAAATGCCCCCGCCACTGGCCGAACAGGGTCCGAAGGAATTGCGCACCTTGGCCAGCGCGTTCAACCGCATGACCCGCGACCTCGCGCGCACCGAGCGCGAGCGCGCCATGGTGCTCGCGGGAATTTCGCACGACGTTCGCACGCCGCTGTCGCGCCTGAAGCTCGCGCTCGAAATGAACGGCGGCGAACCCGGCGACGCGGATGCGATGAGCGCCGACGTCGACGAGATCGACCAGGTGATCGGCCAGTTCCTCGAGTTCGCGCGCGACGAGAACGAGCCGCGCACACCGACCGATTTCGACGCGCTGCTCGAGGAACTCGCGCAGCACTACGCGCGGCGCGGCGACGCCGTTCGCCTTGCACCCACGCAGCCGCTGGGCAGGATCACGCTTGCACGCCTGTCGGTGCGACGCGCGCTCGCGAACCTCGTCGACAATGCGCTGCGCTATGCCGAAGGCGAAATCGAGATCGAAGCGCGGCGCGAGCGCAATGCCGTGACCGTCGAAGTGCGCGACCGCGGTCCGGGCATTCCAGCGGACCAGGTCGAGCGGCTCAAGCGGCCCTTTACTCGCCTGGACGCATCGCGGGCGGGTCGCGGCGGCGCCGGGCTCGGTCTCGCCATCGTCGAGCGCATCGCGCTCGCTCACGAAGGCCGGCTCGAACTGCTGCCGCGCCCGGGCGGCGGCCTCATTGCCCGGCTGACGCTCGGGATTTCGGAGGCGCAGGATCGCCGCTGACCCGCTCCCCGGCGACGAGCGGGAACCGCGCCAGGATCTCGTAGTTCGCCGGACCCGATCCGAGCCGCGATTGCACGAGCGTGAATTCCGTCACCGGCCAATCGAGTGGCGGCAGTTGCGGCAATTCGACCCGTGTCCCCGCTTGACGCAGCAGCGTCACGTGCGCAAGGAATTCCCGGCGATCCAGCTCGAAACCCTCGCTGCGCAGTTCCGCCTGCAGGGAAGTCGCAAGCGCCTCGAGCAGCGGCGGCGTCTGCGCCGGGCCGGCCCACACCAGGCCGCGACGCGCGACCTGCCTCGCCGCATCAAGCGGCAGCGCGTGCGGCGCTGCGCCCGCGCGGCGCGCGGACGCGAGTACCTTCCCGAGATGCGATTCGGGAAATGCGCCGAGGAACGCAAGCGTCAGGTGAATCGCGCACGCGTCGACTGCGCGGCCGCCGGTGGCCTCGCGGACCCGGCGGGCCCAGCGGTGCAACGCCTCGGCGGTCTCCTCCGGCGGCCAGACGGCGAAGAACAGGCGCATCGTGGCGCCCGAGCGCTCCGGCCCGGAGCCACGCCGACGTTGACCGTGCATTGCTCTCCGAAGGACAATTTCCGGATGGATATTGCACCATGTACAGAAAAGTCGCGGTAGAGGACCTTCAGTTCGGCAAGTACGTGGCCGAACTCGATCGGCCGTGGACCGACACGCCGTTCGTGTTCCAGGGATTCGTGCTCACGACCGACGAACAGCTCGAGACGCTGAAGCGCTACTGCCAGTTCGTCTTCGTCGACCCCGATCGCGACGAAAGTCCCGACGCGCCCCGCGCTTCTTCCCCGACGCTGGTGATTCACGGCAGCACCGAGTACCAGGAACTCGCGAGCGTCGAAATCGAGCTGCCGCAGGCGCAGTCCGCCTACGAGCAGGTCACGCACGCACTCGGCAACGCCATGGACTCGGTGCAAAGCGGCAAGGCGATCGAAGGTCCGCGGCTGCGGGATGCGGTGTCCCAGCTCACCGACAGCGTGGTGCGTAATCCGGACGCCATGACGCTGCTCACCAAGCTGCGCGAAAAAGGCTCGCTCGGGACCGCGCTCGAGGGCTCGATCTACATGATCGTTTTCGCGCGCTTCCTTCAGCTGCCGCGCGAGCGCCTCGAACTGATGGGACTGGTCGGACTGCTGCAGAACGTCGGCATGACGATGCTTCCTGAGGGGCTGGTCGAGCGCAAGGGTCCGCTCACGCCGCAGGAGATGGAGGTCGTGCGCACGCATGTCCAGCTTACGGTCGAGATCCTCAGCGCCACGGCCGGTCTGCCGGACGACATCCCCAGCATCGCGTCGCTGCATCACGAGCGCATCGACGGCAGCGGATATCCGCGAGGCCTGAAGAAGTCCGCCGCGATCGGCCTGTACGGCGGAATCGCGGGCATCGTCGACACCTTCACGGCGCCCACCTCGGCGCGACCGCACGCCGACAAGCTGCCGCCGTCGGCGGCGCTCAACGTGCTCTACCGGGCCCGAGGCACCCTGTTCGAGCCCGCACTGGTGGAGCAGTTCATTCAGTGCATCGGCGTGTTCCCGGTCGGCGGCATCGTCGAACTGAACACGGGCGAGATCGGCATCGTGGTGGCGCAAAACCCGGTGCACCGCCTCAAGCCCCGCGTGATGGTGGTGCAGGACGCCAAGGGCGACCCGATCCGGCCGCACACACTGCTCGATCTCGAAAAATCGCCGATGGCGACGCGCGAAGAACGCTACCGCATCCGCCGCACGCTCGAATTCGACAGCGTGCACATCGACCCGCGCGAGTTCTTTCTGTGACCGATTCGCGTCCGGCGGAGGGCCCTGCGCCGGAGCGCTCCGAACGCGATCTCGAAACGCTCATCGCATGGCTGCGCGAGCGGATCGACGAGTGCGCCGCGCAATCCACTGGCCTCGCCGTGCTGTTCGTGGACTACGACGTGGTTGCACGACTGGACGGCGCGCGCGGGTTCGAGGCCGGCAGCGCCGCGCACCGCTGCCTGCTGGATCGCATGCGCGGCCAGGTCCTGAGGACGCAGGACGCGCTCGGCGAAGTCGCGCGCGGTCAGATGGCCTGCGGCCTGTTTCCGATGCACTCCGCGGGCGTTGCGCGCCTCGCCGCGAGCAAAGCAATGCGAGTGCTCGGTGAGGCGATTCCGGTTGGCGACACGCAGGTGCATGCGCGTCCCGCGATCGGAATCGCGCTGTACCCCGAGCACGGCGAGACGCCGGACCTGCTGCTCAAGCACGCGCGCGTCGCCTGTCGTGCCGCGCGCGATCTGCACCAGCGCATTGCCGAGTTCGATGCCGAGCAGGAGGACCCCCGCGCCAGGGGCCTATTCCTCGAAAACCACCTGCGCGACGCGCTTTCGGAGGAGACCCTGCAGGTCGCGTTCCAGCCCCGCATCGAGCTGTTCACGCAACGCGTGGTCGGCGTCGAGTGTCTGCTGCACTGGCCGGATCGGAACCGCCCGCCGGCGACGCCGTCCGAGCTGCTCGGCGCCGTCGAATCCACCGAGATCGTGAACCGGGTCGCCGCGTGGCTGTTGCACGCTGCGGTACGCAACGGCGCGGATTTTCTCCATCGCGGGCTGAACCTGCGTATCAGCCTCAAGCTTCCCGCGGTCTGCCTGCGTGCGCCCGAGTTCCCGGACCTCGTCGATCGCGCGCTGCATACCTGGCCGGTGCAGCGCGGCCAGCTCGTCGTCACGTTTGCCGGACTCGCCGCGCTCGGCACGAAACCGGAAGTGATCGATTCGCTGCAGCGGCTCAGGAAGCTCGGAGTCAAGCTCTCGATGGACAGCCTCGGCAGCGGCGACGCCACGCTGTTCGATCTCGCGGCCGTGCCTTTCGACGAGCTGCGCATTGCGCTGGGTCAACTGCCGAAGCTTGCATCGGTGCCGCGGCAGGAGAAAATCCTGCGCGCGCTCGCCGAACTCGGGCACCAGCTCGGACTCGTCGTGGTCGCGGATGGCGCGAAAGATCCGGCGGTCGCGGCGCGTCTCGCGGAACTCGGCTGCGACCACGCGCAGGGCAGCCACTTCGGCCTTCCGCTCGATGCGGCGCAATTCATCGGGAAGTACGAAGGCGGTAACTGAGCGAGCGTCGCGCGCGATCGCGAAGTACGTGTCCGGTTTTGGCCGCCCCGATCTCCGGTTTTCGGCGAGATTCATGCCGAAAACCGGAGACCTGAGGACGACAAAACCACCCCGGCGCTCGCGTGCCGTAGATCTGCGTAATGCGGCGCGAGCTTGCTTTCCCCCGGTCTCCGGTGTCCTGCGTGAATCTCGCAGAACACCGGAGACCCGGGAAAATCACGTCCGAACCTTCAGTTCCTGATCCTCAACCCCTCGAGATCGATTTCCGGCGCCCGGCCCGAAACCAGGTCGGCGGTGATTCGCGCCGAACCCGCGGCCATCGCCCAGCCCATGTGGCCGTGGCCGACGTTGAAGCAGAGGTTGATGAAGCGGCCGGTGCCGAACCGCGGCGTCGACTCGGGGGTCATCGGCCGCTGGCAGGCCCAGGTGCGCGCCGCCGAGAAATCGGCCGCCTCCGGAAATAGTTCGCCGAACGCGGCGTAGAGGCGCGCAAAGTCCTTCGGCTGGTGGGACTTCGCGTAGCCCGCGAACTCGGCGCCGCCCGTGATGCGGATCCGGTCGCCGAGCGGGCAGTAGGCGATGAGGCGCGATTCGTCCATGCCTGCGTGCCGCGGCATGGCCTCGGACCGCGCCGTCGCGACCGTCGCCGAATAGCCCTTCACCGGGTAGATCGGCAGGCTCGCACCCAGGCTCTCGCGCATGCGCGGATCGACCACCCCCATCGCACAGACGAAGGCATCGCCGAGCACGCGGCCGGCGTGCGTCACCACGGATTTCACGGTCACGTCGAGCGAATCCAGGCCCAGGACTTCGCTGTTCAGGCGGAACACGACACCGAGGCGCTCGCAGCGCCGCGCCAGTTCGCGGCAGAACATCGCCGAGTCGCCCGCCTCGTCACCGGGGGCGTAGATCGCACCCGCCAGCCGGGACCGATCGACGCCCGGTTCGCGGCCGGCGACCCCCGCCGGATCGAGCCGTTCGAGCACGATGCCGAGCGCACGAACCGCTTCGGCCTTTTGCCAGCCACGCTCGAGCGCCGCCGCGTCGCGGTACAGGTACATCACGCCGTTGACGAGGCGGTGGTAGTCGACGCCGGATTGCGCCACGAGTTCTCCGAGGCGCGCCTGCGAGTAATGCACCAGCCGCGCCTTGTGTCGCAGAATTTCCGCATGCCTGCGCTCGTTGCAGCAGGCGAGAAACTTCAGACCCCAGAGCCAGAAACCGGGATCGAGCTGCGGCCGGATGCGGATCGCCTGCTCGTTTCCGAGCAGCGCACGGAACAGCGTGCCGGGCATCTGCGGGCTCGGCCAGGGAAACGGGCGGCTCGCGGCGACGATGCCGCCGTTGGCGAAGCTCGACGCCGAAGCCACCTGGCGTTCGCGTTCGATCACCACGACCTCATGGCCGTCGCGCGCAAGCTCCCAGGCGGTCGTCACGCCGGCGAGGCCGGCGCCCATGACGACGACCTTCACTCCGGGACCAGGTGCCGGCGGGTCAGCGCCGCGAGTTCGCGCGCACTGTCCTGAGCGGATCGATCCAACTCCGCGGCGATGCGCTGCTGCTCGCTGCGGCCTTTGTTCTGCGACAGTTTCCAGCGCGTCTCGAGACGCGTCACGCTCACTTCGAAATTCACGATTCCCTCTAGCATGCCGCGCAGGTATCCCGGTGAAAGCTGCCGGAAGCCTGCGGACCATTCGGGGTCGTAGGTTTCGACCAGGCGCGCCTGCGCTGCCATACGCTCGGCCCGGTCCTCGATCATCCGCACCCGTCCATAGGCGTGCACGGCCGCGTAATTCCAGGTCGGCACGCGCTCGCTTTGCTCATACCAGCGCGCGGAGACGAAGGCGTGCGGACCCGAAAACACCACCAGCACGTCGTCATCGAAGAATTCGCGCCACTGCGGGTTCGACTTCGCCATGTGAAGTTCGACCACCACGGACTCGCCGCGCTCGGCGACCACCGCCGGCAGGTGCGACGCCTGCAGTTCTCCGCCGGTGCCGGTGACGAGCAGCGCAAATCCGTTCGCGCGCATGAAAGCGAGCTCCTCGGCGCGGTCTGCGGGCCGGTTGTAGGGAGGCGAATACACGGGCTACTTCGGCGGCACGACGACCTTGCCCGGGACTTCGATCTTCGCGGGCGGAGGCACGCTTCTCGCCTTGGAATAGATCGACACCAGCACGTAGACTAAACCCGCAAGCGCGATCGCCACGATCACCCAGCCCCATTTCAACATCCGGCGGCGTTCGCGCTGTTCCTGCTCGAGCTCGTCGGTGAGCCGGCGCACGTTGCGCAACGCTTCCTGCTCCGCGGCGCGCTGCGCTTCGCGCTCGGCGACGGTCGGCTCTTTGCTGGCAGGCGATTGGTCCATGGCGGGTCTCCTCGCGGCGCGATGTTACTCCTCGATCAGAACCACCGCGTGCGCGGCGATCCCTTCGCCGCGGCCCGCGTAGCCCAACCCTTCGGTGGTCGTCGCCTTGACGTTGACCGCGCTCATCGGAACATCGAGGTCGGTGGAAATGTTTTCGATCATCGCCGGGAGGTAAGAAGCGAGGCGCGGCGCCTGGGCGACGATCGTCGCATCGACGTTGACGATGCGGCGAGTCCCGAGGATTGCGCGCACCGCTCGCAGCAACACGCGGCTGTCGGCGCCCAAATACCGCGGATCGCTGTCTGGAAAGTGCCGGCCGATGTCCCCGAGCGCCGCAGCCCCGAGCAGCGCGTCGCACAGGGCGTGCAGCAGGACGTCCGCGTCGGAATGTCCGGCGAGTCCCTTTGGGTGAGGCACGGTGACCCCTCCGAGGACGAGCCTTCGCCCCGCGACCAGGGGGTGAACGTCGAAGCCCTGCCCTATGCGCACGGGCAGCCGAGCGGGATTGGCGCGCCAGGACGGCGAATGGCCGCGCGATTCATCGGTTCCTCAGGATCGCCTCGGCAATGGCGAAGTCTTCGGCGAAAGTGACCTTGAGATTCTCGCGACTGCCCGTGACCAGCCGCGGCCTGAGTCCGAGCCGCTCGATCGCGCTCGACTCGTCGGTGATCGGGCCCGTCGCGTCGCGCAGCGCCTGCGCGAGCAATCCGGCGCGGAACATCTGCGGAGTCTGCGCGAGCCACAGCTGCGCGCGGTCCTCGGTCGTGGTTACGCGATGCACGCCGGCTTCGTCCTTTCCCGCCCGCTTCACGGTGTCCGCCACCGGCAGCGCGAGAATTCCGCCCACGCTGTCTGCGGAGCATTCCGCGATCAGCGCCTCCAGATCGGCCCGCGGCAGGCAGGGGCGCGCGGCATCGTGCACCAGCATCCAGTCGTCCACGTCGACTGCGGCCGAAGCCGCGACCAGGCCGTTATACACGGAGTCGCGGCGCGTGGCGCCGCCGCAAAACAGCGGTTCCACGCGTCCGCCGAACTCGCTCCAGTCGTGCCGGCTGAACTCGCCGTCCTGCGGCGCGAGGACCACGAACACGTTGACCACGTCGGCGGCGCAGAGCGCCCGCACGGCATGCCACAGCATCGGCCTGCCGGCGAGGCTCAGGTACTGCTTGGGTCGACCGCGCGCCATCCGGGAACCGGAACCAGCCGCGGGAACGAGCGCGTAGAGGGCCAAGCGAGGCGGGAAGTTTTGTTCAGAACGTATAATTGCACGCCGCGCCGGAACGAACAATCGTTTGGCGCGTTTTCCATTTCATGCGGCGCGAATCGCTTCCTCAACGGCGACGATTTACGAGCCTCGCGGGCTCGGCGGATGCGCTCGCCATCGCCCGGCTCGCGTCGGGCGATCGCTTGGCCCCGCCGGCCCCGGGCGATGCGCCGGTTGCACGCGGGCCGGTCACGGTGATTTCCGCAGGCGCGCAGGAAGCGCAGCGCCTGGCCGAGGAAATCACCTGGTTCGCGCCTGGACTGCGCGTTTGCCTGCTGCCGGATTGGGAGACGCTTCCTTACGACAGTTTTTCTCCGCACCAGGACCTGGTCTCGGAGCGCCTGTCGACGCTTTACCGGATCCAGCAGCGAGATTTCGACGTCGCGGTGGTGCCCGCGCAGACTGCGCTCTACCGCCTGTGCCCTCCGGCATACCTCGCCGGGCACACGTTCTTCCTCGAGCAGGGCGCGAAACTCGATCTCGATGCGCTGCGCCGGCAGCTCGCAATCGCCGGCTACCACCACGTGACCCAGGTCGTGGCGCCCGGGGAATTCTGCGTGCGCGGCGGGCTGGTCGATCTATTCCCGATGGGCAGCGCCCTGCCCTACCGCATCGATCTCGACGACGAGGTGATGGAGTCGATCCGCAGTTTCGACGTCGACAACCAGCGAACGCTGTACGCGGTTCCCGAGGTGCGGCTGCTGCCGGCACGCGAATTCCCCCTCGACGAGGCCGCGCGAACCGCGTTCCGCGGCCGCTGGCGCGAACGCTTCGAAGGCGATCCGTCGAAAAAAGGCGTCTACCGCGACGTCTCCAACGGCATCGCGCCGGCGGGAATCGAGTATTACCTGCCGCTGTTTTTCGACGCCACCGCGGTGCTGTTCGATTACCTGCCGGCGGACTCGACGCTGGTGCTGCATCACGACGTGTCCGACGCGATCGGCGAATTCTGGCGCGATGCCGAATCGCGCTACCGCATGCTCGGCGGCGATGCGGATCGACCCGTGCTCGCGCCGCGCGAACTGTTCCAGTCCGCGGAGGACTTCTACCTGCGGGTGCGCGAATTCGCCCGCGTCGACATCGCCGCGCGCGCAGCCGACGACGGCGCACCGGCACAGCCCTTCGCCGCCGAAACGCTGCCCACGGTCGCAATCGAGCGACGCGCGCCCGATCCGCTCGCGGCGCTCAAGCGCTTCCTGCAATCGACCCCGCTGCGCGTCCTGCTCGCCGCCGAATCGCCTGGACGGCGCGAAACGATGAACGGCTATTTCGCCGAGTACGGCCTGACGGCGGTTCCCTGCGCGGGATTCGCGGAGTTCCTCGCGGCAACGCCGCCGCTGCAACTGGCGGTTGCGCCGCTCGCCGCCGGCTTCGCATTGCCCGCCGAAGGCTGGTGCGTGATCACGGAGGCCGAGCTTTACGCGGGCACGGTGCGCCGGCGCGGCCGGGTCTCGGAGAAGCGTGCCTCCGTGGAAGGATTGCTGCGCGACCTCTCCGAGCTGAAAGTCGGCGACCCGGTGGTGCACGTCCAGCACGGCATCGGCCGCTACCAAGGGCTGCTCAATCTCGATCTCGGCGACGGCAACACGGAATTCCTGCAGCTCGCCTACGAAGGCGGCGACAAGCTGTACGTCCCGGTGTCGCAGCTCGCGGCGATCTCGCGCTACTCCGGCGTCGAGGCCGACGCGGCGCCCCTGCACAGGCTCGGCAGCGGGCAGTGGGACAGGGCCAAGGCAAGGGCGGCGAAGCAGGTGCGCGACGTCGCCGCGGAATTGCTCGCGCTGTATGCGCGGCGTGCGGCGCGCGAGGGGTACGCCTTCGGCGTGCAGCAGCACGACCTCGAGGCGTTCGCAGACGGGTTCGGTTTCGAGGAAACCGCGGACCAGGCCGTTGCAATCGAGGCCGTGGTCAAGGATCTCGCCTCGGGCAAACCGATGGACCGCCTGATCTGCGGCGACGTGGGTTTCGGCAAGACCGAGGTCGCGCTGCGCGCGGCCTTCGTCGCCGTCGCCGACGGCAAGCAGGTCGCGCTGCTCTGCCCGACGACGCTGCTCGCCGAGCAGCATTTCCA
>MERB01000054.1:31743-44111 GCA_001770475.1 Betaproteobacteria bacterium RIFCSPLOWO2_02_FULL_66_14
GATCGACATCGCGATCGGCACCCACAAGCTGCTTTCCCGCGACGTCCGGTTCGCGCGCCTGGGGCTGGTGATCATCGACGAGGAGCACCGCTTCGGCGTGCGCCAGAAGGAGGCGCTCAAGGCGCTGCGCGCGGAAGTCGACGTGCTGACGCTGACCGCGACGCCGATTCCCCGCACGCTCGCCCTGTCGCTCGAGGGGCTGCGTGATTTCTCGGTGATCGCCACCGCGCCGCAAAAGCGCCTCGCGATCAAGACCTTCGTGTCGCGCTGGTCCGACGGCGTGGTGCGCGAGGCCATGCTGCGAGAGCTGCGCCGCGGCGGTCAGGCGTATTTCCTGCACAACGAGGTGGACACGATCGAGCCGATGCGCGAGCGCATCGCCCGGCTGCTGCCCGAGGCGCGCATCGCCGTCGCGCACGGCCAGATGCGCGAGCGCGATCTCGAGCGCGTGATGCGCGATTTCTATGCGCAGCGCTCCAACCTGCTGCTGTGCTCGACCATCATCGAGACCGGGATCGACGTGCCTACCGCGAACACGATCGTGATCCACCGCGCCGACAAGTTCGGCCTGGCCCAGCTGCACCAGTTGCGCGGGCGCGTCGGGCGCTCGCACCACCAGGCCTACGCCTACCTCCTCGTGCCCGAGGCCGCGGAGCCCGGGGCCGACCCCCTGGATGCGCTCACCCCGGCGGCGAGAAAGCGCCTCGAGGCGATCCAGATGATGGAGGAACTCGGCTCGGGCTTCTACCTCGCGATGCACGATCTGGAAATCCGCGGCGCGGGCGAGGTGCTGGGGGAATCGCAGTCCGGGGAAATCCAGGAAATCGGCTTCGATCTGTACGCGCGGATGCTCGAGCGCGCGGTAAACGCGCTCAAGTCGGGCCGCGCGATCGACCTCGACCAGCCGCTCGACCTCTCCACCGAAGTCAACCTGCACGCCCCGGCGCTGCTGCCCGACAGTTACTGCGGCGACGTGCACGAGCGTCTGTCTCTGTACAAGCGGCTGGCGAACTGCGACGGCCGCGAGGCGCTGGATGCGATGCGCGAGGAGCTGGTGGATCGATTCGGCGAGTTACCCGAGGCGGCGCGGGCGCTCCTCGATGCGCACCTGCTGCGGATCCTGGCGAGACCCGTCGGCGTGTCGCGTATCGACGTCACGCACGAACTGCTGCGGCTGCAGTTCCAGAAGGACCCACCGATCGAGCCGCGCAGGATCGTCGACCTGATGCAGCGCCAGCGCAATTTGCGCCTCGCCGGGCCCGACCGGCTGCACCTCGAGGCGAAGCTCCCGTCCTGGCCCGAACGCGTTCGAGCCGCGCGCGACCTGCTGCTGCAGCTGGCTGCCTGATGAACCTCGTCATCCAGGGCGAAGCGCTCACGCCCGACCAGCTGGGAGAACTCGTCGCGCTGGTGCAGGCCAACCACGTCGTCACCCTCGGTGCGCATGCCTATCGCCTGACCGGCGCTGCCGAAACGGCAGCCGCCGAGCCCTGGTGCGCGCAACGCCGGCTCGATTTCGCCTGGGTCCCGGACGATCGCCGTCTGCAGGATCTTCGCCTGGTCGCGATGGACATGGATTCGACGCTGGTGACGATCGAGAGCATCGACGAAATGGGCGATTTGCTCGGCATCCGGGATCGCATCGCCGCGATCACGCGTCGCGCGATGCGCGGAGAGCTCGATTATCCGGCGTCGCTGCGCGAGCGCGTCGCGTTGCTTGCCGGGCTCGAGGAGCAGGCGCTCGAACGTATTTGCGAGGAGCGCATGGCGCTCTCTCCGGGTGCCGAAGCGCTCGTGCTGCGCTGCCGCAGGGAAGGGATCCGGACCTTGCTCGTGTCCGGCGGATTCAACTTCTTCACCGCGTGGCTGCAGCAGCGGCTCGGAATCGACGACGTGCTCTCGAACGTGCTCGAGATTCGCGACGGCCGGCTGACCGGCCGCGTTCTCGGCAACATCGTGGACGGGAACGCCAAAGCGGCGAAGCTTCGCGACGAAATCGCGCTGTTGGGCATCTCCGAGAGTCAGGTGCTCGCCATCGGCGACGGCGCCAACGACATCCCGATGATGGCGATTGCGGGGCTTTCGGTGGCCTACCGCGCGAAACCCCTGGTGCGCGAGCACGCCACGCACGTCCTTGACCATGCTCAACTCGACGGTGTGCTGAATTTGTTTCTTTAGGCTAGGATGACGCTCCCTCAAGGAGGAGACACCCGCATGACCGACACCGTGAAGTACGTGCTCGACGAGACCCACATCCCCAAACGCTGGTACAACATCATGGCGGATCTGCCCTCGCCGCCGCCGCCGGTGCTGCACCCGGGGACCAAGCAGCCAGTGGGGCCGGATGACCTCGCGCCGCTGTTTCCGATGTCGCTGATTCTTCAGGAAGTGAGCACCGATCGCGAGATCGACATTCCCGAGCCGGTGCGGGAGATCTACAAGCAGTGGAGACCGTCGCCGCTGTATCGCGCACGCCGCCTGGAGAAGGCACTGCAGACGCCCGCCAAGATCTACTACAAGTACGAGGGCGTTTCGCCCGCAGGCAGCCACAAACCGAACACCGCGGTGGCGCAGGCGTTCTACAACAAGGAGGCGGGAGTCAAGAAGATCACGACCGAGACCGGCGCCGGGCAATGGGGCTCGTCGCTTGCGTTCGCCGGCGCGCTGTTCGGGCTCGAGATCAAGGTCTTCATGGTTCGGGTGTCGTACAACCAGAAGCCGTACCGCCGCGCGCTGATGGAAACCTACGGCGCGAAATGCATCGCCTCGCCGTCGAACGAAACCCAGTCGGGCAAGGCGATCCTCGCGCAGCGCGCGGACCATCCGGGCAGCCTCGGCATCGCAATTTCGGAAGCAGTCGAGATCGCGGCCACCAATGACGACACCAAGTACGCCCTCGGCTCCGTGCTGAATCACGTGCTGACCCATCAGACCATCGTGGGGCAGGAAGCCATCGAGCAGCTTGCGATGGCGGGCGATTACCCCGACATCATCGTCGGCTGCACCGGCGGAGGATCGAATTTCGCGGGCATCGCATTCCCGTTCATCGGCGCGCAGTTGCGCGGCGGCAAGAAGGTCAAGGTGATCGCGATCGAACCGACGGCCTGCCCTTCGCTCACGCGCGGCAAGTACGCCTACGACTTCGGCGACACCGGGCACCTGACCCCGCTGGTGAAAATGCACACGCTGGGCTCGACCTTCACGCCGCCGGGGTTCCACGCCGGCGGCCTGCGGTATCACGGCATGGCGCCGCTGGTATCGCACTGTCTGCAGCTCGGCTTGATCGAGGCCAAGAGCTACAACCAGATCGAATGCTTCAGCGCCGGCGTGCAGTTCGCGCGCGCGGAAGGGATCGTACCGGCGCCCGAAGCCAATCACGCCGTCAAGGGCGCGATCGACGAGGCGATCCGCTGCAAGACCGAGGGCAAGTCGAAGACGATTCTGTTCAACCTCTGCGGCCACGGACACTTCGACATGCAGGCCTATACCGATTACTTCGCCGGCAAACTCACCGACCAGAGCTACGAGGAGTCGGAACTGGCGATGGCGCTCGCCGGGTTGCCGTCGGTGACCGCTTAGCGCGGACGGTACACGCGGAGGCAGCAGGGAGAAACCGGAGGCTGGTCCTCCGGTTTTTTTTCGCTCCCGGGTGCAGCGCGCGGGAAAGGCGTATCGTGCTTTCTTTTTCCGAAGCTCGCGCATGTACCACCTGATGAAACTGCTGCACGTGGTTGCCGTGATCGCCTTCCTCGGCAACATCACGACGGGTCTGTTCTGGCATGCGCACGCCGCCCGCACACGCGACGCGAAACTGCTGGCTCACGTGATGGACGGAATCATCCGGAGCGACCGCCTGTTCACGCTGCCCGGAGTCGCGGCAATCATCGTCACCGGCGTCGCGGCCGCGTCCTACGGCGGTTTCGCCCTGCTGCGAACCGGATGGATTTTCTGGACGCTTTTGCTGTTCGCGATTTCGGGTGGCCTGTTCATGGCGCGCGTGGCACCGCTGCAACGGCAGTTGCGCGCCCACGCCCGGGCTGCATCGCAATCGGGCACGTTCGACTACGCGGACTACCGCGCGCTCGCCTTGCGCTGGGAGATTTGGGGCGGCGCGGCGCTGCTCACGCCGGTCGCGGGCCTCGTGCTCATGGTGCTCAAACCCGCGCTGTGAGCGCGAGTTCCAAACCGAGCGATGCGCCGCACCGGACCGGAAAGGCGCAGATGACGCTGCCGCTTTTCCTGTTCGCCGCGTTCGCGATGTTCGCGTGCGTCATGGTGCTGCTCGCCCTGGCAGGCGCCCGAAACGCGCGCGAGATCGCGCAACTGCTCGGCATCGTGCCGCACCGTCCGGTAACGATGATCGTCATGCTGCTGTCGCTCGTGCCGAGTGCCGGGCTCGCGGTTTTTTCCGCGTACCTGGTCGTCTGGCCCCAGGGCAGGCACCGGATGCGCTGTCTTGCCGGCGCCGGCGCAGCGCTGCTGCTGGCGGCGCTGATGTATTGGAGCCCGCGAATCGTGCGTCTGCTGATCGCGCTCCCGGGCACTTGAAGGGACCTTGCATGCTTCACCACCTGTCGATCGGCGTCTCGGATCTCCAGCGTGCTGCCGACTTCTACGACGCCGTTCTTGCGACGCTCGGCTACGCCCGCGTCTGGACCGCAGCCGAAGCGATCGGCTACGGCGAGCTCGGCGGCGGCGACGCGTTCGCGATCAAAGCCTGCGCCGGCCCCGTCCGCCCACCCGGTCCCGGATTTCATCTCGCCTTCGCCGCACCCGCACGGCCGGCGGTCGACCGTTTTCACGCGATCGCCCTGAAGCACGGCGGCCGCGACGACGGCGTACCCGGCCTGCGCCCGCAGTACGGCCCGACCTACTACGCGGCTTTTGTCATCGACCCGGACGGGTATCGCATCGAAGCCGTGGTTCATGCAGAATCCGGATCCCTTGCCGAAAGCGGGACGCACATCCAATCGCCATGAAACCCCTGCAACCGTTGCGCGACATCGAGGTGAAAGCAAAGTCCGGATCCTCCTACCCGGAACCGTTCAATAGCCGGATGGGAAATGCCGAATGGCGCGCGCTCGGCGATGCATTCGGCCTGACGCAATACGGCGTCAACCTCGAGACGCTGCAGCCGGGCGCCCAATCGGCGCTTCGCCACTGGCATACGCTCTCCGACGAGTTCGTCTACCTGCTGGAAGGTGAACTGGTCCTGCGCACCAACGAAAGGGAGAGCCTGATGACCGCCGGCAGCTTCGTCGGCTTCAAGGCGGGCGAGCGCGACGGCCACCATCTCGTCAATCGCTCGGATCAACCGGCGCGCATTCTCGTCGTGGGTACGCGCGCGCCCGGCGATCTCGGTTTCTACCCGGACGACGACCTGCAGTGGTGCCAGAACGAGGATGGCCGCTACCCCGCCCGCAAGGACGGCCGGCCTTACTGGCTGCCGGGCGGCAAGCCCATGGCCGAAACGTAGACATTGACTCCCGCCCCCGGTTGCATTGCAATATCGACGCCCTCGACTGAACGCGGCGCAACACGAAAGTCCGGCTTCCGCGAGGCAGGACCGGGAGAAACCACGAACAAGGAGCCAAAGACCATGTCGCCAAGAACCCTCCTCGCTGCCGCCATCGGCGGTTCCTTTCTGCTCGGTTGCGCCTACCCATGGCCGGACGTCAAATCCTCTGCGGAATGCAACGGCCAGCAGTGCGACGTTGCGGTCACGGTATCGAGGCACGACACGCCCGATTTCCGCTGCTTCGTGGAAAAGGCGGTACCCGATCAACTGATCGTGAAGCGCCCGCGGCCCGTACTGGTCAAGTTCGAACTCGATCCGGGCTCGATCGCGGCCGGATACCGGTTCCCGGCCGGCGGCAACGGCATCGTGTTCGCCAATCCGGCCGGCTGGGAGTGCCGCGCGCTGCCCGGAAACACGCGGATCGACTGCGACAACAACGCAGGTCCCGGGCCGCACAAGTACCTGGTCAATGCGGTCAAGGGATCGACGGCCTGCGAACCGCTCGACCCCTGGGTCGTCAATCAGTAGCGATCTCCCGCATCCAGCCACGCGCGCGTGCGCGCGATCGCCTCGGCGACGCGCAGCGCGCGGCCTTCGGCCTCGAACGCGGCGAACTCCGCCGCGCCGAGCGCCTTCCGCGAGCGATCGATCCAGGGCGCGAGAAACGCTTCGTCGGTCGGATCGCGACGGATTCCAGATAGCGACGACTGGGCCTCTGCGGCCCCGTAGAAGCGCGCACTGGAGGCCCAGTCGGCACGGCACGCCGCCAATCCCGCACACACTTCGAGCGTCGACAGGGCGACGGGCATCGACTCGATTTCCAGTGCGATCGCCGCGATCTCGACCAGAAGTTCACGCGCGAAGTCCTGCGCCCCCCGGCTCACGGCCACCATCGCCCGATTGAGCAACCCGATCGCGATGTTCTCGCGGTCCCCGATTTCGCGCGCAAGCGCCACGACTTCCTCGTACAGGGGCTCGGCGGCCTCGAATTCGCGCTGTGCGCGGTGCAGTTGCGCGACCGAATTGATGGCGCCCAGAAGTTGGTGCTTGTTGTCGGATCGGCGAGCCAGTTCGAGCGCCTGCCGGGCGCAATCCTTCGCTGCCGTGATTTCCCCTTTCCCCGCGAGCGCCAGCGTGAGGGGTTGAAGCACCGCCAGCACGTTGCCCTCATCGGCCAGTTCGCGCGCAATCGACAGGCTATGCTGCAACGGCTCGACCGCCTCGTCGTAACGGCCGGCGTAGGCGAGGATCTGGCCCTCGGTGAACAGGCCCCGGCAGCGCGCCGCGTTTCGCGGTTGCGCCCCGGGACGAGCGAGCGCCTCCACGGTGAGGCGCAGCCCGAGACCAAGCAATCCGCGCATGAACCAATAGAGTTTCACCGCGTTGAGCAACCGCAGTCCGGCCTGCGCGCCGTCGAAGGCACGCTCGCACCAACGGTGCGCCGCGACCAGATTCTCGCGCTCGGCATCCAGGCGGGAGAGCCACTCGCCCTGCCGGGGACCCGTGAGCTGCGTCATCGCCTGTTCGGCCAGAGCGAGGTAATGGGCGAGGTGCCGCTCGCGCACCGGTCTCTTTTCGCGCGCCTCCTCGAGCCGCTCGCGCGCATACTGCCGCACCGTTTCCAGCAATCGGTAGCGTTCGCCGCCCGGTTCGGCGATGACGAGCGATTTGTCGACCAGATTCGAAAGCAGGTCGAGCACCTGGGTGGTATCGACCTCACCTTCCGCGCACACCGCTTCGGCCGATTCGAGCGACCAGCCGCCGGCAAAGATCGACAGCCGTCGGAGCACCGCGCGCTCCGGGGCGGTGAGCAGGTCGTAGCTCCAGTCGATCATCGCGCGCAGCGACTGCTGCCGCGGCAGCGCCGTGCGATCGCCCCTCGTCAGGATCCGGAATCGATCCCCGAGCCGGGCGGCGATGGACTCCGCGGAAAGCGCCCGCACGCGCGCAGCCGCGAGCTCGAGCGCGAGCGGGATCCCGTCGAGCTGCCGGCAAATCGCCGCAACGGACGGCGCATTCTGCGGCGTGATGCGAAACCCGGGCTGAACCGCGCGGGCGCGCTCGGCGAACAGGCGCACGGCTTCGAATGCTTCGAGATTGTCCGCGCCGCCGGCCCCCGCCTCTACGGGCACACCGAGCGGCGGCACGGCATGGCTGACTTCACCGGCAACGCGCAGCGGCTCGCGACTGGTCGCCAGCACCTTGGCTCCCGGACCCGACTGCAGCATGACGCGCGCCAGTGCCGCGCAGGCGGCGAGAAGGTGCTCGCAGTTGTCGAGCACGATCATCAGCCTCCGGTCCTTCATGTGAGCGGCAAGCGCCTCTGCGATTGCGCCGCCCGGCACTTCGCGGATTCCCAGGACGGTCGCGACCTCCTGCGCGACTCGCGGCGCGTCGACGACCGGCGCCAGGTCGACGAACCAGACGCCATCCGGGAACTCCTCG
Source organism: Betaproteobacteria bacterium RIFCSPLOWO2_02_FULL_66_14 (assembly GCA_001770475.1). Taxonomy (GTDB): domain Bacteria; phylum Pseudomonadota; class Gammaproteobacteria; order Burkholderiales; family SG8-39; genus 2-02-FULL-66-14. The sequence goes on from MERB01000054.1 coordinate 39,707, forward strand.
ATCGCGTCGGCCGCAAGCTGCAGCGCGAGTCGCGTCTTGCCGAGACCGCCGACGCCGGTCAGGGTCAACAGACGCGCGTCGCCGAGCAGGCGCCGGACGGACCGGAGTTCGGCATCACGCCCCACGAATGAACTGACCTGCTGCGGCAGATTGTTGGGCGTCGCCTCGAGCGAACGCAGCGCCGGGAATTCCTGCCGCAACTGCGGATGCAGCAACTGATAGACGCGCTCGGGACTCGCGAGATCGCGCAGGCGCACCGCGCCGAGGTCGCGCAACGCGACTTCGGCGGGCAGCCGGTCGCGCAGGCGTTCGGCGACGGCCCGCGACAGCAGCACCTGCCCGCCGTGCGCGGCGCCCATGATGCGCGCCGCGCGGTTGACCGCCGGCCCGAAGTAATCGCCGTCGCGCGCTTCTACCGCACCCGAGTGCAGCCCGCAGCGCACGCGCAGCGCCAGACCCTGCGTCGATTCGACATCCCGAAGATCGAGTTGCAGCCTCAGCGTCGCGCCCAGTGCGTCGAGCGGATCGGCGAACGCGGCATGCATGCCGTCGCCGGTCGTCTTCACCACCTTGCCGCGATTCGCCTCCACGGCCGATCGCGTGATCGCGTCGTGCTGCGCGAGCGCGGGCCGCATCCGCTCCGGCTCACGCTCCCACAAGCGCGTGCTGCCTTCGACGTCGGTGAACAGGAATGTCGTGATAGACGCGGGATCGCCCACTGCACCGCCTTCCGCGTCGGTCACGCGGGCCTTTACTCTACGGCAGCGCGCACGGCAGCGCCAGACGCCAGGTCAGGCGCGCCGCCGCATGATCGGTCGCTTGCGTCCTGCGCAATCGCTGAAGCCCGCCGCCTCGAACGCCGGCGCAAAACCGGTCCAGGCAAACGCGGTGGCGGACTGGTGACAAGGCCGCGGCACGACCGGGTATCCTTCGACGATTCGCCCGCCCCTCCGACGCACGTGTTTCAGCGCCGCACGCAGCAACTGCACGGTGATTCCCTGCCGGCGCCGGCCGCGAGCGACGTAGAAACACGTGACCGACCACACGGGCTCGTCGTCGACGGGCGCGAGAATTCGCGAACGCGCAAGCGCCGGGTACGCACTCCGGGGCTCTACCGCGCACCAGCCGACCGGCTTGCCGCCGGAATAGGCGAGGATCCCGGGAACCACGCCTTCGCGGACGATCTTCCGGAATGCGCGGCGGTTGCCCTCGCCCTGGCGCCTCGCGAACTCCGGGCGCGGCAGCTTCCAGAACATGCACCAGCAGCCGGCGCAGGCGCCGCGAGGGCCGAACAGCGACTCGAGATCCTTCCAGCGCTCCGCCGTCAGCGGATGGAATTCGAGCTTTGCCGCGCCTGCCATCACTGTTCGGCGAGCGCTTTCAGGCGCGCCAGTCCGGCTTCGAAATCGGGACCGACCATCCGATTCATGAGTACTGCGAAGTAGTGCATGTAGGGATTGGCGCCCATGTCGCCTTCGTTCGCCCACGAGATTCGGGTTCCGGTCGCGCCCGCCAGGAGCGTGAGCCGGCCGGTCGAACTCATGCCCAATTCCGGGAACGAAAGCCGGTACTCGACCATCTTTCCGGGGTCGGCGCGCGTGAACTCCATCGCGCCATTGCCCTCGGTCTTGCTCTCCCAGCTCCACTTCGCACCTGGCCCGCTCGCCGCGCCGGAGTAGGTCATCTTCATCTGCGGGTCGCGCTGATTCCACACGGTCCACCGCGCCCAGGCGCGCGGATCCTCGATGAGCGCATAGACCTTTTCCGCAGGCGCGCGGATTTCCGCCGAGCGCTCTACGCGAAACGTCGACGGCAGCAGGAAGCCGATCAGCGTAAGCACGACCGCAAGACCCGCGACCCCGATCACGATCCACTTGAGTACCTTCATGCGAATCTCCCCCGGCTGTTTCAGGACCCGCTTCGCTGCACCTGCGCCTTCAATGCAGCCTCGAGCGCGTCCTGGCTCTGCGCGTAATGCGTGCGCGTCTCCCGGCTGAGCCCCGCCCGCGTCTTGGCGGCACGCAGCACGACCACCAGGCGCTCTGCATCGTCCCGCAGCAGCGCCGTGGCGTCTGCGGGCGTTCCGGCACCGGGCTTGGTGAGCGCCGCGGTCATTCTCCGCAGATGCTCGCGCTGCAGATTGCGCCGCAACAGGTCGGTCTCGCGTCCCGCCTGCGCCTCGCTCCAGATCGCCGAAAACAGCGTTTCGTGCAGCTCGGAGAGGCTCAGGGGCCGGCGGCCGGCGAGCGCACGGTCCGGCGACTCGACGAGCCGCGCGGCGACCGCGTCCGACATCAGGTGATCGAGGATCGCCTTCTGCACCGAGAACACCGAGCCGGCGATGGAGATGAACGGATTCGCCGGCCGATCGAACTGGTCGATGCCGATCCGGCTGAGGAATTCCGGCGTGAAGCGAAAGCTGTCGCTGCGCAGGAAGTCGCGCGCAATCTGCTCGAGCGCTGCGCGCTGGCGCGCGGCCGGGACCGGCTGGTACAGCGGCAGTCCGCTTCCGGCCACCTCGCGCCGGTAGGTCACGCCGCCGACGTACTTCGCCGCGAGCGGCGCGACTCGCGCCACCTGGCGAAAACCGCTGGTGAGACTGCGCGTCAGGCGCTCGTAACTTTCGCCGGGGGCGAGCTGCAGCGTCTGCAGGCGATCCCACAGTTCCCGCGACAGTTTTATCCGCCGCTCGTAATACTCGAGTGGATCGGCGCCGAGGTCGAAGCGATTGACGTCCGGATCGATGCCGATGAAGCGCGGCTCCGCACCCGCGTCCTCGTCGGTGCCGTAAGCGAGCCCGGGCGCGGTCGAGCGCGCCGCAATCGCGGCGAGCCCCTGCGTTTCGGCGTCGGGCGTGAACGTCCGGTAGGCGTATTCGATCGCCCAATAGTCGTAGGGACCAATCGTGCTCATCATGTATTCGCCCTGCCGCTCGCCGCGCAACGCGATGCTGAACGGGATGTAGTCCATCACCGAGGCCGCGGTGCCTTGCCGGCGCGTAAATTCCTCGTCGGCAAGGCGCGCGAGCGGATACGCATTCGAGGCGCGGAAATTGTGGCGCAGGCCGAGCACGTGGCCGACCTCGTGCATCATGGTTTCCTTGACGTAACTCTGGGCGAGCGCCTCCGCCTCGGGGCCGTCCATCGCAATGCCGCGCGCATCCAGCAGATCGGAGGCAAAATGCAGTTCGTGCGCAGCTTCGGCGGCGTAGCTGCATTGGTCGAATCCTGCGGACCGCGAATGCGCCTCGGGATGCGACAGATCTTCGGTGACGAGGCGGCGGGCCGAGCGGGCAAAGACGTCCGACATGCCGATGTCCGCCGCGAGGATCTCGCCGCTTCGCGGGTCGGAGCGCGAGGGCCCGATCGCAAACCCGACGTCCGCGCCGCTGAACCAGCGCACCACCGCACGGCGGGATTCGCCGCGATCGATGTCCTCCTCGCCGACCTGCTGCCGGACCATGATCGCGTCCTTGAACCCGATGCGCTCGAACGCCCGGTTCCACTCCAGAACGCCGGCTGCGACCGAATTGCGGTACTTCTCGGGCACGTTGCGATCGAGCCAGAAAACGATCGGTTGAACGGGTTCCGACATCGCCGCGGCCGATTCCTTCTTCTCCAGCCGCCAGCGCTTGACGTAGTGCACGCGCGGCTTCACTGCGGTGTCCTCCGTGTAATCCACCCGCGACACGGTGAAGTGACCGACGCGCTGATCGGCCAGACGCGGACGCATGGGTTCTTCCGGCAGAGCGGCGAAACTGTACTGAAAGCTCACGAACAGGCTGCGCGGGTCCGGAAGGGTCCGCGGCGGCGACGGTGCCGGTTCCGCCGGCGGCTTGAGCGGCGGCGCCGGAATCCTGGGCACCGCGTAGTGCGCGCGCACGTACATCACCGTCTTCTGCGGCGTGCCGACGACCCGCGTGATCGCGCTGTTGCGCGAATCGAGCGCGAACGGCAGCCGGAACGCGGTCTCGAGTCGCGTCAGGTAGCCCGGGATGTCGGCCAGAAGCAAGGCGTTCGCCTCGATCAGCAGCGCGCCGCTCTGCGGCTCGGGCAGCGACACCACCGCCGCCGAGGCAATCAGGCTGTCGGAAAACGACTCGGACACGAAGCGCGACTGCGGCGTGCCCTGTTTTGCGAAAAATTCCTCGTTGCGCGCGACCAGTTGCATGCGATCGCCGGAACGGCGAAAGAAGGCGATGTGCGAACGGCCCATCTGGTTGCCGTACAGGCCGCGCTCGCCGACGCTGCCCGCAATGTCGTAGGCGAAAAAGAAGGGCTTTTCGAGCTGATCCGGGCGCAGTTCGAGCCAGACCTTGTCGTCCTTGCGATGCAGGGTGAATCGACCGGGAACCGCGGCGGCGTCCTTCAAGACCTCCTTGTAGGGACGCGGGCGCGGGGTCGCA
>MERB01000054.1:44179-49366 GCA_001770475.1 Betaproteobacteria bacterium RIFCSPLOWO2_02_FULL_66_14
GCGGCTTGGGCGTGCCGCCGGCTTCGTCCGCGTCACCACCCGAATTGCTCGCAGGCACCTGCGCGCAAGCCACCGCGGCCGCGCCTAGCGCCAGGAGGGCGATCAAGCACCGGCCGAACCATGACCTCACGAATTCCCCGCTCCTCTTTCCAAGGGCCGAAACGATATCACGCGCCGACGCGCGCCGGACTTCAGCAACCGTTCATCAACTGCCGCGCGAAGCCAGCGCGGTCCGATCGCACCGCGGGCGTGACGAGCACCGAAGACTTCGAGAACGTGCCGTCGTCGTCCACCCTGGCGACCGCAAGGATTTCGCCGCCGCGCGCCCGCACGATCACCTCGGTCGAACTGCCGCCGACCGCCCGTTCCTCGGCGCTCATCCCGGAGCGACCGCGCATGTTGCGCGCAATGCAGATGGCCGCGGTATACGGCGTATGCGCCGTGCGGAACGTGAACCGGTCGCCCTGATCCGCAGGCCGCTCCGGCGTGGGTGCGCAGGCGGCCGCGGCCAGCACGAAGGCGATACCGATGAAGCTGCGGTGGCGCGGATATTTCATGGCGACAAAGTATAGCGGTGCCCCGGTCCGCGCGCTCCGCCCTGCCCGGCTCATCCGACCCACACGCGGGCATTGCGGAACATCCGCATCCAGGGCGAATCCTCGCCTGCGTGATCAGGGGCCCAGGACATCTGCACGCTGCGAAACACCCGCTCCGGATGCGGCATCACGATGTTGAAGCGTCCGTCGGACGTCGTCAGTCCGGTGATGCCCGCGGGCGAGCCGTTCGGATTGAGCGGATAGGCCCGCGCCGGCGCGCCGCGATGATCGACGAACCGCAGGCTCACCAGCGCCTCGGCGAGACGCTCGTCACCGGGACTCGCGAATTCCGCTCGTCCTTCGCCGTGCGCAGTCGCGATCGGCATGCGGCTGCCCGCCATGCCCGCGAACAGGATCGAGGGGCCGGGCGACACTTCGACCATGACGAACCGCGCCTCGAACTGCTCGGAGCGGTTGCGCACGAACGCCGGCCAGCGATCCGCGCCCGGAATGATCTCCTTCAGCGCCGCCATCATCTGGCAACCGTTGCACGAGCCGAGGGCGAAGGTGTCGGGGCGCTGGAAGAATCGCTCGAATTCCGCGCGCGCCGCCGCGTGATACAGGATCGACTTCGCCCATCCCTGCCCGCCACCGAGGACATCGCCGTAGGAAAATCCGCCGCAAGCAGCGAGCCCCTTGAAGCCCCTCAGGCCGGCGCGGCCCGAGAGCACGTCCGACATGTGGACGTCGATGGCCTCGAAGCCCGCGCGGTCGAATGCCGCCGCCATTTCCACCTGGCTGTTCACGCCCTGCTCGCGCAGCACCGCAACGCGGGGCCGCGCGCCGCGCGCGACGAAGGGCGCCGCAACGTCCTCCTGGGGGTCGTAGCTCGGCGCGAAGGTCAGTCCCGGATCGCGCGCATCGAGGATGCGGTCGTACTCCTCCTGCGCGCACTGCGGATGGTCGCGCAGCGATTGCATTCGCCAGGTCGTCTCGGACCAGGCGCGTTGCAGCTCCGCGCGTTTCGCGCCGAACAGCGGGCGCGCGTTGCAGGTGACGCGTATTTCGTCGCGCGCATTGAGCAGGCCGATCAGGTGGGCGCATTCGCCCAGCCCGCCAGCGCGCAGGACATCCATCGTGCGCTGGCGGTGCGCGGAGCGGATCTGAAGCACTGCGCCGAGTTCTTCCGCGAACAGCGCGGCGAGCGCGCGCTCGCGCGCACGGCCGGCGAGCTGGCGGTCGCTGTCGCGCTTGAACGCGTCCACGTCGTCGGCCGCCGCGTCGAACACCAGCGCGTCGAGATTGAGCGTCACGCCACAGCGGCCGGCGAACGCCATCTCGCAGACGGTGGCGAACAAACCGCCGTCCGAGCGATCGTGATAGGCGAGCAGGCGATTCTCGGAAGCGAGCGCCTGCACGGCTTCGAACAGGGACTTCACGAGCCGCGGGTCGTCGGCGTCGGGCGCCTGGTCCCCGAATCGCGACCACACCTGCGCCAGAATCGATCCACCCAGGCGATTGCGACCGCGCCCCAGGTCCACCAGAACCAGCTCGGTGTCACCGCAGTCGGTGCGCAGTTGCGGCGTGAGCGTGCGCCGCGCATCCTCCACCGGCGCGAAAGCCGACACGATGAGCGAGAGCGGCGCGACCACCTCGCGATCGTTCCAGGCGGTGCGCATCGAGAGCGAATCCTTGCCGACCGGGATCGAAACCCCGAGCGCGGGGCAGAATTCGAGCGCCACCGCCGCCACGGTGTCGTAGAGCGCGGCATCCTCGCCCGGATAGCCCGCGGCCGCCATCCAGTTCGCCGAAAGTTTGACGCGGTCGAGCGACGCGATGCGCGCGGCCGCGAGGTTGGTGATCGCCTCAGCCACCGCCATCCGCCCGGAGGCCGGCGCGTCGATCAGCGCGAGCGGCGTGCGCTCGCCGATCGCGAAGGCCTCGCCGGCGTATCCGGTGAAATCGAGCAGCGTCACCGCGCAATCGGCCACGGGCGTCTGCCACGGACCGACGAAAGGGTCGCGCGAGCACAGACCACCCACCGTCCGGTCGCCGATCGCGATGAGGAAGGTCTTGTCGGCGACCGTCGGGTGGCTCAGAACGCGCTTCGCCGCCTCCTCGAGTTCGATGCCTTCGAGCGCGAGCGGTCCGGGCGCCCGCGCCAGGCGCCGCACGTTGCGCAGCATCCTGGGCGGCTTGCCCAGCAACACCGAAAGCTCCATGTCCACGGGTGCGGCTCCCAGTTTCGGATCGTCCACGTGCAGGCGTCCGTCCGCAGTGGCGGCGCCCAGCACCGCGAATGGGCAGCGCTCGCGGTCGCACAGCTGCCGGAACTTCGGGAGCGCCCCCGGATCGATCGCGAGGACGTAGCGTTCCTGGGCTTCGTTGCACCAGATTTCGCGCGGCGACATCCCCGAGTCCTCGGAAGGCGCTGCGCGCAGATCGAGGCGCGCGCCCCGCCCCGCCCCGTGGACGAGTTCCGGCAGCGCGTTCGAAAGACCGCCTGCGCCGACGTCGTGGATCGAAAGGATCGGGTTGCCCTCGCCCAGCTGCCAGCAGCGGTCGATCACCTCCTGGGCGCGGCGCTGGATCTCTGCGTTGCCGCGCTGCACCGAATCGAAGTCGAGATCCGCGACGTTCGCGCCCGAGCCCATCGAGGACGCTGCGCCGCCGCCCATGCCGATCAGCATTCCCGGGCCACCCAGCTGCACCAGCAGCGCGCCTTCGGGCAACGGCGCCTTCGACGATTGCGACGCGACGATGCTGCCGATTCCGCCCGCGAGCATGATCGGCTTGTGGTAGCCGCGCGCCACGCCGGCGACCCGCTGCTCGAAGGTCCTGAAATATCCCGCGAGGTTGGGGCGGCCGAACTCGTTGTTGAACGCGGCGGCGCCGATCGGTCCCTCGAGCATGATCGCGAGCGCGCCTGCAATCCGCTCGGGCTTTTCGGCGGGCCCGGACTCCCACGGTCGCTCGGCGCCGGGAATGCGCAGATTGGACACCGAGAAACCGACCAGGCCCGCTTTCGGTTTCGCGCCGCGACCGGTCGCGCCTTCGTCGCGGATTTCTCCGCCGGCGCCCGTCGCGGCCCCCGGAAACGGCGAAATCGCCGTCGGATGGTTGTGCGTTTCGCACTTCATGACCGTGTGAGTCACGCCGAAGTGCGCCGCGTAACGGCCTTCGGCGTCCGGGTGAAAGCGCCGCGCCTCGCGGCCCTGCATGATCGCCGCATTGTCGGCGTAGGCGAGCACCGTCCCTTGCGGGTTCACCGCGTGCGTGTGCCGGATCATGTCGAACAGCGACTGCGGCCTGGGTTCGCCGTCCACGATCCACTCGGCGTTGAAAATTTTGTGGCGGCAGTGCTCCGAGTTCGCCTGGGCGAACATGGTCAGTTCGGCATCGGTCGGATCGCGCCCGATCGCCTCGAAGGCGCGGCGCAGATATCCGATCTCGTCTGCGGAAAGCGCGAGCCCGAGCCTTCGGTTGGCCGTTTCGAGCTCGGCGATCGGAACCGCGCCCAGGGGCCGCGGCGGTACGTGCTGGAACAGCCTGGCGGCCTCGTCGAGATCCGCGAGCACGGTTTCGGTCATGCGATCGTGCAGGAGCGCTGCGAGTGGCTCACGCAATTCCGGCGCATTCCCGCCAGCGAGACGGTAGGCCGTGCCGCGCTCGATCCGCCGGACCGCGGTGAGCCCGCAATTGCGCGCGATGTCGGTCGCCTTGGACGACCAGGGAGAGATGGTGCCGATGCGCGGAACGACGACGATGAGCGCACCGTCCGTCGCGCCGGGTTCGGGCGCAGATCCATAGGTGAGAAGGCGCGCGAGCAGTGCGTCCTGATCCGGCGAAAGCGCCTCCCCGGTCTCGACGAAGTGCCAGTATTCCGCGCGCAGGCCGCGGACGCCGGAATCAACCGCCTGGAGTTGCGGCAGCAGCTTGGCGATGCGGAACTCCGACAGCGCACGCGCGCCGCGGAGTTTCTTGAACGATGACATCCAGACGGTGCCGGTAAAGGCGAATTATACCGGCGCCCGCGACGCTCGCCGCATCACCTGCGAAGCACGGGATCCTGTGCCTTGCCGCCGATGGAAAGCGTCGCACGCATCGTCTGCGCCGGCGTCTTGAGGTCCGCGACGATTCTTCCCGTCAGCGCACCGCCGTTGGCGATGTCGAGGCTCGCGCCCGCGTTCAAAGGACCGGCCGCGATCGTGATGTTGCGCAATTGCGCGGCGCCAGCCTGGTAGGCGAACTGCGCCGCCAGTTCGCTGAACAGCGTGCGCCCGCTGCTCTGCGCGCCGTTGGTCTGGATCGCGCGGCCGAGGTCGAAGCTGCCGAGCACGCCCTTGTCGATCTTGAAGTTGCCCTCGAGCTTTGCGTCCTCGCCCAGTTTCGCGGGCGTGGCGGCGGCCATCGAATACAGCGCACGCCCCTCTCCCCTTCCTTCGGACAGGAGCGCCGGGGCAAATACCGCGGCATTCAGGTTTTTCGCGCGCACTTCGCCCTCGACCGACCATGCGGCGCCCCACCGCACGCGCGCGCTCCCGGACACCACGCCTTCGTACAGGCGTCCGTCGAATTCCGAAATGCTCAGCTCCTGACGCGTGACGCTGCCCTTGACGGCGAAATCGGCAAACGACAAACCCGGCAGGAT
>MERB01000054.1:49401-52044 GCA_001770475.1 Betaproteobacteria bacterium RIFCSPLOWO2_02_FULL_66_14
TGAGGCCGCCGCTGCCAGGAATCAATTTAATCTGCAACCCGTCGGCGCCGGTCAGAAGGATGGATTGCGGCGCACCGTTGCCGCCGACCGTCAGGTCCAAGCCCAACTCCGGAAGCGTCACAGGCCCCGGAAGCTTCAACTGCTTCGCCGTCACCCGCGCAATCTTCAGGTTCGCGCCCTTCAAGGCACCAAACAACGCGTCGCCGAGCATCTCCTGCGGGATGGACGCGCCTTCGAGATCGACGCGGTCGAACGATTTCCGGTCGCCGGTCAGCCCGCCGATGCCACCGTGCGCTCGCGCCAGCGCGACCTGGACCGTGTCCCCGATCGTCACGCGCTCGAATTTCATCTGGATGCCCGTGATCAGCGACAGGCGCGCCGAGCCGATGCGCACCTGGACACCGAGCGCCTCGGACGCGGCTTTCTCGTAATCCGCGGTCGAGAACGGCACCACGTGCACGCCGCCGATTCCCGCCACCAGCAATACGATCAGCCCGATGACGCCATATTTCGCCCAGGCAACAGGCTCCCGCTCGGGGTGCGACTCCGTTCCAATCACGTCATCCGCCTGCGCGCGCGAGCTGACGGACGATATGACGCGACGCTGCGGCGCCTCCTGCGCCGGCTCCGAATCGGGCGGCGGCTGGCGTTCCTGCGGCATCGGCATCGACTTGCGCTCGCGCCGGCCTGCAGCCTGCTCGAACAGCATGCGTTCGCGCTCGATTTCCTCGAAACCGAGTTCGTCGTCGTCGATCTCCAGGTCCTCGTCGATCACCTTCTCCAGCACGGTCCCGGCAACGGCTTCTCGGGCCTTGCGGCGGCGCTCCGCCTCCTGCTCGAGACGTGCCTGATCGCTCTCGGCTTCCGCCGCCCGGCCCGCTGCCTTCACGGATCGGCGCGCCAGCTTTTCCCGCGCCCGCCGCCGTTCCTCCTCGGCTTCGCGACGAGCGTCTTCCACGGAAGCGGCGCGCCCGCCTTGCGCCGGCGCCGAATCGCGCCCGGCCGCATCGCCTACGGCCGCTTGTCGCTCGGCTCGATCCGATACCGCCTTCGCCGCGCGTTCGGCCAATTCCTTCGCCGCCCGTTCCGAGGCGTCCTTTGCGGCGCGCGCCGAGGCCTCCTGCGCCGCACGTTCCGATTGTTCCCTGGCGGCACGCTCGGTCCGCTCTTTTGCCGCCCGGGCCTCAGCTTCCTGCGCCTGCCGGGCCTCGTCATCCTGCTTGGCAAACGAGTCCAGGTCCGCCATCAGCGATTCGTCGATCGACGACGCGCTTTTCGCCTTCGACACCAGCGCACGAGCCGCGCGCTTGCGATTTTCTTCGTCGTCCGCGCCGCCGGGCGTTGAATCCTTCCCGCCGCGCGCGCGCTCTTCGTCCGCGACGCGGCTGGCCTCGCGTTCGGCGTCCTCCCGGGCCTTACGATCGGCTTCGTCCTTCGCGCGCTGCTCGGATTCTCTTTGCACGCGTTCGGTCCGCTCTCTCGCCTGGCGCTCGGCGTCTTCGCGCGTGCGCCGCTCGGCGTCCGCCCGCGCCCGCTCCTCCCCCAACTGGCGGCGCAAATCTTCTGCCTCGCGCCGGGCCTTTGCCTCGGCTTCCCTGCGCGCCTGCTCCTGCACCGCACGCTGTCGATCCGATTCCTCGCGCGCCGCCCCCTCGGCTGCCTCGCGTCGCGATTTCTCCTCGGCTTGCTTGCGCGCCTGCTCCTGCGCTATCCGTGCGCGTTCGGCCTCTTCGCGCGCGCGGCGTTCGCTCGCCTCGCGTGCGCTGCGCTCCTCCGCAAGCTGGCGTTGCAACGCCGCAGCCTCGAGCCGCGCCTTTTCCTCGGCTTCCCTGCGCGCCTGCTCCTGCGCTGCGCGCTCGCGCTCGACCTCTTCGCGCGCCGCGCGTTCCGCCGCGTCGCGCGCCTGTCGTTCGATTTCCTCCCGCGCACGGCGCTCGGTCTCCTCGCGTGCCCGGCGCTCGGTTTCTTCGCGCGCACGGCGCTCTTCCCCGAGTTGCTGCTGCAGCGCCGCGGCCTCGAGCCGCGCCTTTTCCTCGGCTTCCTTGCGCGCCTGCTCCTGCGCCGCGCGCTCTCGTTCGGCCTTTTCACGCGCCTCGCGTTCAGCCGCGTCGCGCGACTGCCGTTCGGCTTGCTCCCGCGCACGGCGCTCCGTCTCCTCGCGGGTCCGGCGCTCCGCCTCCTCCCGCGCCCGGCGCTCGGTTTCTTCGCGCGCACGGCGCTCTTCCTCGAGCTGCCGCTGCAGCGCCGCAGCCTCGAGCCGCGCCTTTTCCTCGGCTTCCTTGCGCGCCTGCTCCTGCGCCGAGCGCTGGCGCTCGGCTTCCTCGCGGACCGCGCGTTCCGCGGCCTCGCGCGCCAGGCGCTCTGCGTCCTGCTTGCCACGGCGCTCGCTTTCTTCGCGCGCCCGCCGCTCCGCTTCGGCACGTGCGCGATGCTCTTCGAGCTCGCGCCGCAGCTGCTCGGCCTCGCGCCTCGCCTTTTCCTCGGCTTCCTTGCGCGCCTGCTCCTGCGCTGCGCGCTGGCGCTCGGCTTCCTCGCGCCCGGTCTCGTGGCGCGCCTTCTGTTCCTCGAGCTGTCGCCTGAGCTCTTCGGCCTCCTGTCGCGCCTTCTCTGCGGCCTCGATCTTGGCCATCGCCTCGGCCTCGG
>MERB01000054.1:52056-55927 GCA_001770475.1 Betaproteobacteria bacterium RIFCSPLOWO2_02_FULL_66_14
CTTGATCTTCTCCTCGAATTCCGCCCGCGTCTTGGCTTCGGCCTCCGCGCGCGCGCGCGCCATCGCCTCTTCGCGTTTCCGGAAATCGAATTCCGCAGTTTCGCTCGCCTGGCGGTCCGCCTCGGCGCGCGCCTTTGCAGCAAGGTCGATCACGGGTTTGGCGGGTGGCGTCTGCGGCTTCCGCGAGGGCGTGCCAAGACGCGTGAAATCGAGTTCCTCCTCGCCCTTGGGCTCCTCCGCCGGCTTGGCGATCGGGGCCGCGGGCGCTGGCGCCGGCATGGGCGCTGGCCGCGGCGCGCTCGTCGGAACTTCGCGGATGAAGCCATCCCGCTCCAGTTGCTGGATCTGGGCATCCAGTTTCACAGGCGGGGTCTTCTCGAACTTCTGCTGCAGCTCGGCGAAATTGGCCTTGCCATCGATCTGCTGCAGCACGGCCCGTTCACCTCGCCCGAGAAGACTCGTCTTTCCGGCGGCTTCCTGAACGCCTTTGCCCGTCTTTGAGAAAATCGCGTTGGGATTGGTGGCCATGGCAGCGGGGGCTCTGCCATATTATAAGCAGCAGGCATCAAATCCTGCTGTGCCTACGCCGAGGCGGTATCGGCGAGGCCGATGCTAGACTGGCGTGCCTTGTCGCAAGCACCCGCGTCACTCCGCCTCACGCTCCTGCTCGGATTTCTGATTGCGCTGGTCGCGCTCGGAATCGATTCGACCGTGCCGACCCTGCCGGCCCTGGCACATGCATTCGGCACGGACGCGGGCGCGGCGCAGATCACGCTCACCGGACTGTTCTTCGGCGTCGCCTGCGGGCAGCTCGTCTGGGGCCCGTTCTCGGACCGCTTGGGACGCAGGGCCGGGCTGTTCGCAGGCCTCGCGCTGGTCGTTGCGGCGAGCCTGGCAAGCGTACGGGCCGAGGGCACGACGGCGCTCGCGTGGTTGCGGTTTGCGCAGGGATTCGGCCTGTCCTGCGGACCGGTGATCGGCCGCTCCATCGTGCGCGATCTGTACAGCAACGAGCAGGCGGCGCGCCTGCTTTCGAGCATGATGATCGCCTTCGGTCTGGTGCCGATCTGCGCGCCCATCGTTGGCAGCACGCTGCTCGCGGGATGGGGCTGGCAAGCCGTGTACTGGATGCACGCCGTCGTCGCCATGGCGCTGCTCGCGGCGGTCATCCGGACGCTGCCCGAAACGGCTCCGCTCGCACGCGCATCGCCCGCGCCGCTCGCCATTGCCTCCACGTTTGCGGCGTTGCTGCGCCAGCGTGAATTCCTCGCGCCATTTCTTGTGCTTCTGGGCGTTCAGCTCGGGATCATCGCCTTCGTGACCAATTCGTCGCTCGCGCTGATCCAGGGTTTTGGCCTGACGCCTTTCGAATACAGTCTCGCGTTCGCGGGCGTGATGCTCGGCCAGATTACTGGAGCATTGGCGAGTGCGCGCCTGGTGACGAGGCACGGCATCCACTTCATGCTGCGGAGCGGCGCGACGCTGGCCGCGGGAGCCGGAATCACGCTGGCGGCCATGGCCTGGCTCGGGCTGCGTCACTGGGCCGCGGTCGTCGCGCCGATGGCGGTCTATCTCTTTGCCTCGAGCCTCGTGATACCGAATGCCACTGCCGCCGCGCTGTCGCCGTTTCCGCGGATCGCCGGAAGTGCGTCTTCGTTGATGGGATCGATCAGTTTTGCGATCGGCGCCGGGTTGGGCGCCGCGCTGGGGTGGCTTTTCGACGGCAGCGCGAGGCCCATGGCCACCGCGATCGCAATGAGCGCGACGGGAGCGTGGCTCGCAATGAAACTGCTGCGCCGGGGGCACGCGCATGGATAGCGTCGACAGCGTCGTCGTCGGCGCCGGCGTCGTGGGTCTGGCGGTGGCGCGCGCGCTCGCGCTCGCGGGGCGCGACGTGGTGATCCTGGAGGCCGAGAGTGCGATCGGAACCCACACCAGTTCGCGCAATTCCGAAGTGATCCACGCCGGCATCTACTACCCTCACGGCTCGCTCAAGGCGCGCAGCTGCGTTCGCGGGCGCGAACTGCTGTACCGGTACTGCGAGGGGCACGGCGTCCCCCACCGTCGCTGCGGCAAGCTGATCGTGGCTGCCGAGGACCGCCAGATCGACGAACTGCGCTCGATTCAGTCGAAGGCGCACGGCAATGGCGCGACCGACGTCGCCTGGCTCGAGCGCGACGCGGCGCTTGGGCTCGAGCCGGAACTGCGTTGCGTGGCCGCGCTGCATTCGCCGTCCACGGGAATCATCGACAGCCACGCGTTGATGCTCGCCTACCTGGGCGATGCCGAGCGCGCCGGTGCCATGCTGGCGCTGCGCAGTCCGTTGCTCGCGGTGCGGCGCGCCGGCGAGCGCTTCGAGCTGGAAGTCGGCGGCGCCAGCGCCGTGACCGTTCTTGCACGCCGGCTCGTCAACTGTGCCGGGCTGACCGCACCGAGCGTTGCGCGGCGCATCGAGCGTTTCCCATCCGCGCTCCTGCCGCGCGAACTGTACGCGCGGGGCAACTATTATTCGCTTCGAGGGCGGGCGCCGTTCAAACACCTCGTGTACCCGGTGCCGGAACCGGGCGGCCTCGGCGTGCATCTGACGCTCGATCTCGCCGGCCAGGCGCGGTTCGGGCCCGACGTCGAATGGATCGATCGCATCGAGTACTCGGTCGACCCGGCGCGCGCCGAGCGCTTTTACGGCTCGATCCGCCGATACTGGCCCGGACTGCCCGACGGGGCGCTTTCGCCCGCCTACTGCGGCATTCGTCCGAAAATCTCCGGCCCGGGCGAGCCCGCCGCGGACTTCCTGATCCAGGGCCCGAAGGAACACGGCATTCCCGGGCTGGTGAACCTGTTCGGCATCGAATCCCCCGGATTGACAGCGTCGCTCGCGTTAGCCGATGATGTGGTGAACCTGATTGAACCCTGAACCTGGAGGATCCATGATCGACCGCAGAGTCACGCTTGCCGTCGCAGCCGCAGCATGCTTCGCAGTGGCCGCCGGAAACGCCATCGCGCAGACCAAGTGGGACATGCCGACGCCCTACAGCGACGGCGAATTCCACACCCGCAACGTGCGCACGTTCGTCGAGGACGTGAAGAAAACGGCCGGAGGCCTCGAAATCAACGTGCATTCGAACGGCTCGCTCATCAAGCACCCGGACATCCTGCGCGCGGTCTCGACCGGGCAGGTCGCCATCGGGGAATTCCTGCTGGGACAGTTCGGCAACGAGGATCCCGTGTTCGCCGCCGACAACCTGCCGTTCGTCGCCGCCGGCTACGACAACGCGTGGAAGTTCTACCAGGCGCAGAAGCCCGCGCTCGAAAAGAGCCTGCAGAAGCGCGGCCTGAAACTGATGTATTCGGTTGCCTGGCCGGGACAGGGCATCTACACCAAGGAACCGTTGAAAAGCGTCGCCGACTTGAAGGGGACGAAATTCCGCACCTACAGCCCGCTCACTGCCCGGCTCGCCGAACTGCTGGGCGCGAGCCCCACGGTGATCCAGGTGCCGGAAATCCCGCAGATGTTCGCGACCGGCGCGGTGCAGGCGATGATCACCTCCTCGGCCACGGGCACTTCGACCAAGGCCTGGGAATTCGTCAAGAACTACTACAAGACGAGCGCCTTCCATCCCAAGAACGTGGTCGTGGTGAACCAGCGCGCCTACGCGGCGCTGCCGGCTGCGCAGCAGAAGGCGCTTTCGGACGCCGCGGCCGTCGCCGAGAAGCGCGGCTGGGACATGTCGAAAGCGCGCGAACAGGAAGGCAACGAGACGCTCGCGAAGAACGGCATGACCGTGCAGGACCCGGATGCCGCGATGAACGCTGCGTTCGAGAAGGTCGGCGAGCAGATGGCCGCCGAGTGGGAGAAGTCGGCCGGCGCGGA
>MERB01000054.1:55949-69435 GCA_001770475.1 Betaproteobacteria bacterium RIFCSPLOWO2_02_FULL_66_14
ACCCGGCAATGCAGCCCCTGCAGCGCTCGCCGTTCCGGCGGGCGCTGGATTTTCTCTACGCCGCGAGCGGCGCGCTGGCGGCATGCTGCCTCGCCGGGATCGCGGTGATGATGCTCGCGCAGGCGGGAATGCGCGAAGTCGGCCTGCTTCTCCGGGGCGCCGACGACATCGTTTCCTGGCTTTGCGCCGGTTCCGCGTTCCTGGCGCTCGGCTACACCTTCAGGCATGGCGAACTGGTGCGGGTCGGGTTGGTGCTCGAACACGTCGGCGCGCGGACGCGACACCGCATGGAAATCGTCGCGCTCGGCGCGGCGCTGGTGGTCGTCGGCTACATCACCTTCGCGGTCGTGCGCTTCGTCCATCAGAGCTGGAAGTTCGGCGAGATCGCGCAGGGACTGCTCCAGGTGCCGATCTGGATCCCGCAGATGACGCTGGTGATCGGTGCGATCGTGTTCTTCGTCGCCTTGCTGGACGAATTCGTGGTCCTGTTGCGCGGCGAGACGCCGGCCTACCTGCGTGCCGAGGAACAGCGGCGCGTGCAGAAGGATTTGACCGAAAACCTCTGATGAGCACGATCACGGTCGCCGCGATCCTGTTCGGGTTCATGCTGCTGCTGCTCGCTGGCGGGCTGTGGATCGCGATGGCGATGAGCGTCGTCGCGTGGTTCGGCCTGCAGGTCTTTACCAGCAGCCCCCCGGAAGTCAGCCTGTTCCAGTCGTTCTGGGGTTCGAGCGCTTCCTGGACGCTGGCGGCCCTGCCGCTGTTCGTCTGGATGGGCGAAATCCTGTTTCGCACGCGGCTCTCGGAAGAGATGTTCGAGGGGCTCTCGCCCTGGCTCGGCTGGCTGCCGGGAAGGCTGATGCACGTCAACATCTTCGGCTGCGGCATCTTCGCCGCGGTCTCCGGGTCCTCGGCCGCGACCTGCGCGACGATCGCCAAGGTCTCGCTGCCGGAGTTGCGTCGGCGCGGCTATGACGAGAAAGTCTGCCTCGGCTCGCTGTGCGGCGCGGGCACGCTCGGCCTGCTGATTCCGCCCTCGATCATCATGATCGTGTACGCAGTGGCCGCCGAGGTTTCGATCCTGAAGATGTTCATCGCCGGCGTGCTCCCGGGCGCACTGCTGATTTCGCTGTTTTCGGGGTACATCGTGGTTTGGGCGCTATTCAATCCCTCGAAAACGCCGCAGGAGGTCGAGCGCCTGCCCTTTCTGGAACGCGTGCGCCGGGCCCGCAACCTGATTCCCTGCGTCCTGCTGATCGTATTCATCATGGCTTCGATGTTCTCCGGGTGGGCCACCGCTACGGAGGCGGCCGCGTTCGGCGTGCTGGGCGCGCTCGCCATCGCCTGGTGGAGCGGCTCGCTCAGCTGGGGCAGTTTCCGCGACAGCCTGATGGGCGCGACGCGCCTGTCGTGCATGATCCTGTTCATCCTCGCCGGCGCCGCGTTCCTCAGTTCGTGCATGGCGTTCACGGGCATTCCCAGGGCGCTCGCGGAATGGGTCGCGTCGCTCAACGCCGGCCGCCTCGAGCTGCTCGCCGTGCTCGCGGTGATTTACCTGGTGCTCGGAACGGCGATCGACGGGATCTCGATGATCGTGCTGACGGCCTCGATCGTGCTGCCGATGATCGACGCCGCGGGAATCGACCTGATCTGGTTCGGCATCTTCATCGTCATCCTGGTCGAGATCGCCCAGATCACTCCGCCGGTCGGTTTCAACCTGTTCGTGCTGCAGAACATGAGCGGGCGCGACATCAACTACGTCGCCCGGGCGTCGTTTCCGTTTTTCCTCGTGATGCTGGCGGCGCTCGCGGTGGTGGTCGTCTATCCGGGGATCGCCACCTGGCTTCCGGACCTGATCATCGGCACCGGAGCCAAATAGCGTCACGATCGGATACCGCGCCATGGCCAAGCCCATCTATCTGACCGGGGAAATCCGCAGCATCGAGCGATCCGCGGGCGAGGTCTCGCCGGCGCTGATGGAGCGCGCCGGCGCGGCAGCTGCGGATCTCGCGGCGTCGCTGCTTTCGGATCGCGATCGCGACGTCCTGGTGCTTTGCGGTCCGGGCAACAACGGCGGCGATGCGCGCGTCGTGGCGCGCGTTCTCGCCGAACGCTTCCACCGGGTTGCAGTCGCGACGCGCCCCAGTGAAGTGGCCCAAGATCGGCACTGGGGACTGGTGGTCGACGGGCTGTTCGGCATCGGGCTCGCGCGCCCGCTCGAGGGCGAGTTCGCCGAACTGGTGTCGCTCGCGAATGCGCAGCCCTGCCCGGTGCTCGCGCTCGACGTGCCGAGCGGAATCGCATCCGACACGGGGCGGGTGATGGGGCACGCGGTCCGCGCCACGCACACGATCACGTTCATCGGCCTGAAACCGGGATTGCTCACGCTCGACGGACCGGATCACTGCGGCAGCATCACGGTCGCCGACCTTGGCCTGGATGCGGAGGCCGCGCGCGCAGCCTCCGGATGGGTGATTTCACCGGATCTGTTTGCAGGCGCGCTCAGGCCGCGGCGCCGCAACTTCCACAAGGGACAGGCCGGTTGCGTCGGAATCCTGGGCGGCGCGGCGGGAATGGCGGGCGCCGCGCTGCTCGCCGGCCGCGCTGCGCTCATGCTCGGGGCCGGCCGGGTTTACGTCGGCATGCTCGATCCGGGCGCGCTCCCCGTCGACACCGGCGCCCCGGAACTGATGCTGCGTCATCCGGACGATGCGCTCGGAATGGATCTCGATGTCCTCGTGGTCGGACCGGGGCTCGGGCAGAGCGAGCGCGCGGAGACGCTGCTCGGCGCTGCGCTCGCCAGCGAAATTCCGTGCGTGCTCGATGCCGACGCGCTCAACCTGGTCGCCGAAAGCAGCGATCTGCGTCACGCCTGCGCGCGCCGAAGCGCAGAGACGCTGCTCACGCCGCATCCGGGCGAAGCCGCGCGGTTGCTCGCGCTCAGCACGCAGGACGTGCAGGCCGACCGGCTGCACGCGGCGCGAATCCTCGCCGCCAATCTCAACGCGCATGCGGTGCTCAAGGGCAACGGCAGCGTCGTCGTGGCGCGCGACGGTCACTGGTTCGTCAACACGACCGGCAATCCCGGCATGGCGTCCGCCGGGACGGGCGACGTGTTATCGGGTGTCCTGGGCGCGCTGCTCGCGCAAGGCTACTCGGGCGAATGCGCGCTCGCACTCGGCGTTCATCTGCACGGCGCCGCGGCCGACGAATGCGTTCGTTCCGGCAGCGGCCCCGTGGGCCTCACCGCGGGCGAACTGATCGGACCCGCGCGCCGCCTCTGGAACGGCTGGCTGCAGGCGGGCGACGACCTCAGGCCGCCCTCACGCGCGCCACGGGCTCCGGGTACGGGTACAGCATATTGAGCGCGACCGACTGGTGGTTCGCCTGCACGATGCGAACGTGCTCGCGGCGCAGTTCGCGCGCATGCCGCACGCCACAGGAGTGCGCGATCATGTCGATTTCCCGGTTCATGTTCATGCAGTAGTTGGCGACGCGCTGGAACTTTTCCTCCACCACCAGCCCCCGCTGCAGCCGGCGGTTGTGCGTGGTCACCCCGGTCGGGCAGGTGTTCTGGTGGCATCGCAGCGCCTGGATGCAGCCCAGCGAGAACATGAAACCGCGCGCCGTGTTGACGAAATCCGCTCCGACGCAGAGCGCCCAGGCTGCGCGCGCCGATGTGACGAGCTTGCCCGAGGCCACCACGCGGATTCGCTGCCGCAGACCCGATTCGATGAGCGCGTCGACCACGCGCGGCAGCGCCTCGTCGACCGACAGGCCCATGTGATCCGCGAGCGCCTGCGGCGCCGCGCCCGATCCGCCTTCGCCGCCGTCGATGACGAGGAAATCCGGAGCGAACTCGAGTCCGCGGCGATGCACCGCTTCGGAGAGCTCGTTCATCAGGCGCCAACCGCCAATCGCGGTCTTCACGCCCACCGGTCGCCCGGTCAGCTCGCGGATGCTCGCGATGCGCTCGAGCAGATCGTTCATGTTCGAGATGTCGCGATGCCGGTTCGGGCTGATCGAATCGCGGCCTTCTGCAATGCCGCGGATCCGCGCGATCTCGGGCGTCACCTTGCGCCCGAGCAGCACGCCGCCCTTGCCCGGCTTGGCGCCCTGCGAAAGCTTGATCTCGAATGCCTTCACCACCTTTGAGACCTCGACCAGCCGCTCGGGATCGAGATCGCCTTGCCCATCGCGCAGGCCGTACTTGGCGGTTCCGATCTGCATGACGAGGTCGCAGCCGCCCTCGAGGTGATAGGGCGACAGCCCGCCCTCGCCGGTGTCGAGCCAGCACCCTGCGACCGCCGCGCCCCTGGAAAGTGAAGTCACCGCCGGCGCCGAGATCGCGCCGAAGCTCATGCCGCTCACGTTGACGATCGAGCGCGCTTCGAACGGCTCGCGGCAGTAGCCCTCGCCAAGCACGAGCGAAGGCGTCGGCAGGCGCTCCTCCTCGAGCACCGGGAACGGGTGATTGACGAAGATCAGCGCGCCGGGTTCGTGCAGATCGTAGGTCGAGCCGAAGCCGATCACGCCCGCCTCGTTCTTCGCCAGCCGGTAGACCCAGGCGCGTGTCGCCCGGTTGAACGGCATCTCCTCGCGATCTCCGGTGAAGAAATATTGCCTGAAGTATTCCCCGAGCTGCTCGAAGAAATAGCGCAGGTGCCCGACCACCGGGTAGTTGCGAAGCACGCCGTGCTTTTTCTGCGTGATGTCGCGGATGAAGATGTACGCGACCCACAGCAGCAGCGCGAGCGCGGCGAGCGTGCCGAGCCCGTAAGAAAGGATTCCCATCAGCATGAGCGTCGCCTCCCGGTGGCCGAATCATACGCCGGGACCCCGGCGCCCGCGGGCAACGCCTCAGTGCCGCAGCGCGCGCACCACCTCGAAGATGTCGGCGACGTGATGACGCGGGCTGACGCCGTACGCGGCGTGCCTCACGACGCCCTTCTTGTCGATCACGAACGTCGAACGCAACAGACATTCCCGGCGCGTCCCCTCGAACTGCTTGTCTTTGAGAACGCCGTAGAGGCGGCAAACCTCGCCCTCGAGATCCGAGAGCAGCTGGATCGACAGGCCGTTGCGATCGCGGAAGTCGGCGTGCGTCAGGCAGTCGTCGCGCGATATGCCGACGATGGCGCAGTCGTGCTCCAGGAACTGATTCTCGTGGTCCGAAAAATCGCTCGCCTCGAGCGTGCAGCCCGGCGTGCCGTCGCGGGGATAGAAGAACAGCACCACGTGCTTCTTGCCACGAAACGCCGACAGCGCCACCGGCTGCATGTCCGCATCAGGCAGCGAAAAAAGTGGTGCATGTTGACCGACACGAATCATGGCCGACGACCGTGAGCGATTCTAAAGCACGACCTGCCGCGGTTGACAAGCGGGCTGTCGCGCCAGTGCGACAGGCCCGCGCGCATAGAATCGGGGAATGCCCGATCGACTCCTCGGCGGTCTTTCGCCGCGCGAGTTCCTGCGGCGCCACTGGCAGAAGCGGCCGCTGCTGGTGCGCGCCGCCTGGCATCCCGCGCCCGGCTTGCCGCGTCTCGCGCAACTCCTCGCGCTCGCTCGCCGAAGCGAAGCGGAGTCGCGCCTCGTGCTGCGGCGTGGTTCGAACTGGAGAGTCGAACGGGGTCCGATCCGGCGCGCGCAGTTGCAGCGTCTGCCTGCCCGCAACTGGACCCTGCTCCTCAATGGAAGCGATCATCATTTCCCTGCTGCGGAGAAACTGCTGCGCAGCTTCGATTTCCTTCCCCGGGCGCGGCTCGACGACGTGATGGTGAGCTACGCGGCACCCGGCGGAGGCGTCGGGCCGCACTGCGACGCCTACGACGTGTTTCTGCTGCAGGCGCGCGGCCGCAGGATCTGGCGCCTGCAGCGCCCGCGTCGTTTCGAATTCGAGCCGGAGGCGCCGTTGAAACTGATTTCCGGATTCACGCCGGACGAGGAATACCTCGTCGAGCCCGGCGACCTGCTTTACCTTCCTCCGGGCTGGGGCCACGACGGAATCGCGCTCGATCGTTGCTGGACGTATTCGGTGGGCTGCAGCGCGCCAAGCGGCGCCGAACTCGCGCTCGCGCTGCTCGATTACCTTCACGAGCGCGGCCTGCCCGACGCAAATTTCCGCGATCCGGACCTGCGCCCTGCCGACCGGCCCGCGGAAATCGGCAGCTCGCTGATGAAGTTCGCGCATCAGGTGTCGCGCCGAATCCACTGGACCGGCGCCGACATCGCGCATGCAATGGGCCGGCAGCTGACGACACCCAAGCCGCAAACCGTGTTCGCTCCGCCCGCGCAACCGCTCTCCGCGGTGTCGTTCCGCCGGCAACTGAGGCGACGCGACGTCGCGCTCGACGCAAGAACCCGGTTGCTCTACCGCGGCGCGCTGTTCTTTGTCAACGGCGAAACGGTGGCGGTGCCGGTCGCGATGCGTGCGCGCCTGGCGCGGTTGGCCGATCGCCGGCAGGTCCGCGGCGCCGCGTTCGCGCGCGCCGGCAGCGCGGCGCTGCTGTACGATTGGTATCGGTCCGGATACCTGAGATTGGAGCGCAGCGCTTGAGCGAAGCCACGGAGGCGGTCGCGGGACCGCCGTCAAGCCACGAACTTTTCGACACGCAAGCGGGATTCGACGAGGCGGTCGATCGCCTGCTCGCGCAGACAGGTCGTGAACTGCGGATCTTCGATCCCGATCTGGTCGCGCTGCGGCTGAACGCGCCGGCCCGCGTGGCGCAACTCGAGCGTTTCCTCGGCGCGAGTCGCACGAGGCGCCTGTACATCGCGCTGCACGACCCGGAACCGGTAACGAAATTCTGTCCACGGATGCTGGTCCTGCTGAAGCGATACGCGCATGCAATCCAGGTCCAGCGCACGCAGGAGGAAATCCGGGAACTTCGCGACGCCTTTCTGGTGCTCGATACCGCAGATTTCGTCCGCCGCCCCGAGGCCAGTTCGCGGCGCGGCGTGATCGGCCTCGGCGACCGCGTCGAAGCCTACGCCATGCGTTCACGGTTCGAGGAAATCTGGGCGGCGTCCTACCCCGCCGTTTCGCCCACCACCCTCGGTATCTGAAGGGGATGTCGTTGGTTATAATTCGGCACTCGCCGCGGGTTCGCGGTCGAGCAGCACCCTCCTCAACTTCAAATACAAGGATTGAAAATGAAAAAATCGCTCCTGCTGGCGGCTGCCGTCGCGGTCGCGCTGGCCGCCTGCGGCCAGGAACAAAAACCGGCTCCCAAGGCGGCTCCGGCACCCGCCGCTGCTCCAGCCCCGGCGCCCGCGCCGACCGGTGACGCACAGAAAGCCGGCGAACCCGCGAATGCCACGGACGCGGAAAAGAAAGACGACGCCAAGAAGTAAGCATCACGATCCGGGAAGCGGCGGCGGTCGAAGGTGGCCGTCGCCGTTTTTTCTGTTCTAGCGCAACTCGCGCCAGCCGGATCCTTCGGCTTGCGTGGCGAGCCCGATCCAGTCGGCTTCGCAACCCATCGCACGGGCGAGCGCATCGCGCGCGAGTTCGGGCCGGTTGTTCTGTTCGGACAGGTGCGCCGCAATGACGTGCTGAAGGCGGGATCGGTCCAGCGCGCCGAGCAGTTGCCCGCTGCTGGCGTTGTCCAGGTGTCCGAAAGGGCCCGCGATCCGTTCCTTCAACCATTTCGGGTACGCCCCCGCCCAGAGCATTGCGGATTCGTGGTTGCACTCCAGAACCAGCGCGTGGCAGCCCGACAGGACCGCCTGAACGTGTGCCGTAGGCGTTCCGATGTCGGTCAGCACGCCCAATCGATTCGCGCCGTCGGTGAACACGAATTGCACGGGTTCGCGCGCATCGTGCGGCACCGTGAACGGCCGCACTTCCAACGCTCCGACCGAAAACGCGGCGCGGCCATCGATCAATTGCACGACAACCCCGGGAAGCGTTTTGCGGGACTCGGCGAGTGCGGCGCGCGTGCCGTAGGTCAGGCAGACCGTCAGTCGGTGCGCCGCCGAGAACGCAAACGCATGCCCGGCGTGGTCATCGTGCTCGTGCGTCAGCAGAACCGCGCTCAAGTCCGCGGGCGCCAGTCCGAGGCGGGCGAGCCGGTGCTCGGTTTCGCGCGCAGAGAGACCGCAATCGAGCAGCAGGCGCGTCGCGCCCGACTCGACGACCAGGCAGTTTCCCTTCGAGCCGCTTCCCAGCGAGGCGAAACGGATCACGCCGGTGCGCCCCACGCCAGGCGGCGCGTCACTTCAGCTGTTCATGCAACAGCGAGAGGATCCGCCGCGTGGATTGCGTCTGGTTGGCGCCGCCGTCCTTGCCGAGAATCTGAACCTGGCTCGCCTCGACCTCCTGCGTGACCTGGACGCGGTACTGCTCGGCCTTGACCTGCGGATCGGTCGAACGCCAGAACGCGAGCTTGCCCAGGAGCCCCTCCTTTTCCTGGTTCTTCTTGTCCATCTCCGCATCCGGATCGGCGTAGCGGACGAAGTACAGGCCTTTCTGCCGGTCGCGATCCTCCACCGTGAAGCCGACGCGATCGAGCGCCAGGCCGACGCGCCGCCACGCCCGGTCGAAGGGCTCGAACACCGTGAGCATTTCCCGGCCGTCGGCGCCCTTCTTGATCGCCGCGCGCGCCTCCTGCGGCGTCGCCGCGGCAGTCATCTGCCGCGCCTGCTCCTGCTGCGCGCCGAGCCGAACCATCAGGCGGCGCAGGAATTCCGCTTCGAGTTCCGGATCCGGCGGGCGCGGCTGCCAGACGGTCTGGTCGCTGCGCTCGCGCGTATAGACTTCCATCATGCCGCGATGGCTGATGTAAATTTCGGTCGCATCCTCCCCGGCGCGTTCCATTCGCGTACGGAACCTGTCGCGCTCCGATGTCGAATAGACCTGCTCGAGAACTTTCCCGATCGTGTTGCGGATGAAATCCTGCGGCAGCTTGGCCCGATTCTCCGCCCAGTCGGTCTCCATCACGCCGGCCTCGGGCCGCTCGACGTTGATCAGGAAGCCGTTCTCGCGCCAGAAATCCTTCACCAAAGGCCAGAGCTTCTCCGGGTTCTCCTTGACCACCAGCCAGCGCTGGGTGCCGGAGCGCTCGATGCGCATTCGCTCGACCGCGGGAAGCACGGTCGTGCTGCCGCCGAGTTTGGCCTGCTGCGCGCGTTCGGCCTGGAAACCCGACAACGTCGCAGCGCCCTTGCCGGTATCCGGAATCAGATAGCGATTGTCGCGCGCCGGCGTCGTGAGGTCCGGCGGAATCTCGAGCGGCGGCAGAGAACCCGCCGACTTGTAGTCGACTTTCTTGCCCTCGAGGAGGTCGGTGGTCGTGCTGCAGCCGGCGAGCGCGAGGGCGGCAGCGAGCGCGAGCGCGCCGCGGCGCCTCATGCCCGTTTCTCCACCACCCGCAGCGGCAACGAGATGCCCGCCTCGACGAGCGCCTCGCGAACCGTTTCGTAGCAGCGTTCGGACAGCGGCGTCAGCGGCAGCCGCAGCCCGTATTCGATCAATCCCATTTCCGCCAGCGCCCATTTCACCGGGATCGGGTTCGCCTCGACGAACAGCCGCTGGTGCAGAGGCAGCAGCCGCAGGTTCAGGTCGCGCGAAGTCCGCGCGTCTCCGGAGAGGGCGCGCGCGCACATTTCGTGCATCAGGCGCGGCGCGACGTTCGCGGTGACCGAAATCACCCCCTGCCCGCCCAGCAGCATGAGCGCGAGCGCGGTCGAATCCTCGCCCGAATAGAGCGCGAAATTCCGCGGCGCGCGCCGGATCAGGTCGGTGCCGCGCTCGATGTTCGCGGTCGCATCCTTGATGCCGATGATGCCTGGAACCTGCGCGAGGCGGAGCACGGTGTCGTTCTGCAGATCCGCCACCGTGCGTCCCGGCACGTTGTACAGGAGCATCGGGATGTCGACCGCTTCCGCGATCCGGCGGAAATGGCGGTAAAGCCCTTCCTGCGTGGGCTTGTTGTAGTACGGCACCACGGACAGGCAGGCGGTCGCGCCCGCGCGCTTCGCGGATTCGGTCAACTCTATCGCTTCCGCAGTCGAATTGCCGCCGGTGCCGGCGATGATCGGGATCCGCCCCTGCGCGTGCTCGACGGCGATTCGGATCAACTCCTTGTGCTCGTCGAAGTCGACCGTGGGCGATTCGCCCGTCGTGCCGACCACCACGATGCCGTCGGTGCCCTCGGCGACGTGCCAGTCGATCAGCTTGCGAAAACGCTGCAGGTCGAGCCGCCCGTCCTCGTGCATCGGGGTGACGATCGCGACCAGACTGCCTGTGATCATGTGTTGCACGCCTTTATCCGAGATTAACCGCGTATTCTAATCCTACCCATCCCTCAGGGCGAAAAGCCGCTGCACCACCGCGATCCGGGATCCGCGTTGGACGCCCTGCTCGAACGCGATGATGCGCAAACGCTCGAACGCGCCGAACAACTCCCCCGGACGCAGCAGGTGGTCCGGGTTAGATGGCCGGCCGTAGCGTTCGTTCCCTTGCATGAAGGTCTCGTAGATCAGGACGCCGTGCGGCGCGAGTGCCGCGGCGAACGTTTCGAACAGCGGCCGGTGCAGGTAATTGGTGACGACGATGGCGCCGAATTGCCGCCCGGAAAACGGCCAGGGGCTGCCGTCCTCGAGGTCTGCCTGGACGAACTCGATTCCGGGGAGGTTCCTCGCCTCGCGGTCGACTCCGACGACCGCCAGTCCGCGTGCCGCCAGCCACTGCGCATGACGCCCCGAGCCGCAGGCAACATCGAGCACCGGCGCGCCGGCGATCCAGGGAGTCCAGCGAACTACCCAGGACGAAGGCGAATCAAGGTTCCCGTGCATTCTTCACCGCGAGGAACTCGCCGTTGCCGATCGGGACCAGGCAACTCGCCCAGCCGGACCGGGAGCGAACCAGCGCGACGAATTCGGCCATCTCGGCCGCGTGCGACACGGCGTTGTCCGCGACCAGCAATCCCCCCGAGCGCAGCACGCGATCGACCTCCGGCCACCACGCGCAGTATTCGGATCGCTCGGAATCGAGAAACAGCAGATCGACGCTTTCGCGCGCAGTCCGCGCAAGCACGTCGCCCGCGGCGGCGTGCACCTGGCGGATCGCCGCCGAAAGCCCCGAGCGCTCGAAATTTGCGCGCGCCATCGCGACCTTCAGGTCCGAGCGCTCGACCGTGGTGACTTCGCCGCCGATCGACTGCGCCGCCTCTGCCAGCCAGAGCGTCGAATAGCCGTTCGACGTGCCGATCTCCAGCACGCGGCGCGCAACCGCGGCGCGCACCAGAACGGCGAGCAGCTCGCCCGTGTCTCGCGTGATGTTCAGCATCCGGCGACTGCGCTCGGCGACCGCAGCGTCGTTCGCCGCGCCGAAGCGCTCCAGTTCGGTCTTCAGCTGCTGCAGCGCGTCGCTCATGCCGCTGGGCGCAGTTTGGTCACGCCGGGGAGATCGCAGGCGAGGATCGCCTGCCGGATCGCCTCGATTGCCTGCGGTCGAGGGAAACTCTTGCGCCAGACGATTGCGATTCGCCGCTGCGGCACCGGCCTGGCGAACGGGCGCACGCGGATCAGGTCTTCCGCCGCGCTCCCAGCCGCCGTAGAAGTGGACGGAAGGACCGTGATGCCCACGCCGCCGGCCACCATCTGCCGAATGGTCTCCAGCGACCCGCCTTCGAGCGATCGCGCGAACCCGCTGCGGCCTTTGGTTCCGCAGAATGAGATCACCTGGTCGCGCAGGCAGTGACCCTCGCCGAGCAGGAGCAGGCTTTCCTTGTTCAGTTCATCGGCGGCGATCTGCCTGCGCTTTTCCCACGGATGTCCGACCGGCACGGCGACGAGAAAGGGCTCGTCGTACACGGGCAACGCCTGGCATCCGGGTTCCTCGAAGGGCAGCGCGACCACGATCACGTCGACCTCGCCCTGCTTCAGCGATTCGGCGAGCCGGTGCGTGAAGCTCTCCTGGATGTGCAGCTGCATCGAGGGCACCGTGCGCCGCAGGATCGGAACCAGGCGCGGCAGCAGGTAGGGCCCGATGGTGTAGATCGCGCCGAGGCGCAGCGTGCCAGCGAGCGGGTCGTGGCCGGTCGCAGCGAGGTCGCGAATGCGCGAAGCGTCCTCGAGCACCCGCTGCGCCTGCTCGACGATTTTCTGCCCGACCGGAGTCACCGACACCTCGCCCGTGCCGCGTTCGAACAGCACGACGCCGAGTTCCTGCTCGAGCTTCTTGATCGCGACCGAGAGCGTCGGCTGCGACACGAAGCAGGTTTCGGCGGCGCGCCCGAAATGCCGCTCGCGCGCCACCGCGACGATGTAGCGGAGTTCGGTCAGCGTCATCGGGCGTTCGCAACGGATTCGCAGGCCGACGCCGGCGCAACCACGAATCTCATTTCCGGTTCAGGAAATAAAGCGGGATTCCTGCCGCCATGATCACGATGCCCGCCACCACCAGGTCGCCGAACTTCGGCCCGAAATCCGGATTGCGAATGTAGTCGATGCTCGACCACAGCATGTACGCGCACATCGCGATGAATGCGAGCGTCACCAACGGGTGCAGCGGAACGCGGAACACGGGATCGGCGGCGCCGAACCCGCCGTCGCGCGCGCGGAACACGAACAGCGTGAGGCCGGTGAGCAGAAAGAAGGTCCAGAACACGGGCGCGGTGTACGCCACCATCGCGCCGAAACCGTCGGGCGTCACCGATCCGGCACCGATCAGCGCGAGCGCAATGAGCCCCTGCACCATGAGCGCGTTCGCCGGCGTGCTGCCTGTCTCGCGCCAGGTGCCCAGCAGCCCGAACAGCGGAAAATCGCGCCCGAAGGCGAAATTGGTTCGCGCGCCGGTGAAGATCGCCGCATTCATGGTCGTCAGCGCCGAGATGCATACGACGAGCGCAAGCAGCGCGGCGCCGCGCTCTCCGGCGTAGAGGCGCATCACGTCGGCCGCCACGGCTTTCGAGCCCCGAATCCCGTCGAGCCCCAACGCGACGAGGTAGGCCGCATTGACCAACAGATAGAGCGCGGTGACTGCCACGATGCCCCAGATCAGGATGCGAAGCATGTTGCGCCGCGCGTCGCGAACCTCGCCCGCGAGGTAGGCGGCCTCGTTCCAGCCGCCGAAGGTGAAGAGCACGAAAATCATCGCCAACCCGAAGGCACCGGTTCCGCTGCCGCCCGCGGTTGCCGGTTTCGGCACTTCGGGGAGCAACAATGCCGCCAGCGAGAGCAGGACGACCGCAGTGAGCAGCGCGATCTGCATCCCCTTTTGCAGGGACTTGGACTGCAGCGTGCCCGCGATGTTGAGCAGCGTGAGTGCGATCACGCCGAGCGCGGCGTAGAACGCCGAGCTCTTCTCGCCGATCCGGTGAATTTCGGATGCGTAGTCGCCGAACGCGAAAGCGACCGCCGCGATCGCCCCGGTCTGGATCACGGTCATGCGCGACCATGCAAACAGGAACCCCGCGCCGCGGCCGAAGCCTCGCGTGAGGAAGGCGTACTCGCCGCCGGTGTCGGGGTGTCGCGACGAAAG
>MERB01000054.1:69447-72209 GCA_001770475.1 Betaproteobacteria bacterium RIFCSPLOWO2_02_FULL_66_14
AGAACGAACTGCGTCGTTCCCGAGGTGTTGCCCGCGACCAGCGCAGGCAGTTTGAAAATACCGACGCCGACCACCATGCCGACGACGAGGAAAATGCCGTCCGGCACCGAGAGCAGGGTTCGTGGCTGTGAACCTACCGTTTTCGCGTCGCTGTCCATGGCCGTGTCGTGCTGTCCTCTCCGTCGGAAATCGTGACGTCGCCGTCGATCCGGTCTCCGCGCAGCAGCCCGCGAAACAGAAGGTTTCGCACCCTGCCGTCCAGGTTTCCGGTGACCACGAGCTTCAGTTCCTCGCCGCGCAGCCGCGAGCCGCGCACCATCATCTGCCGCCCGGCCACCTGTGCATCGGCTTCGAGCTTCTGATACTGCTGCGCGATGCGGAAGGTCCACTCTCCGCCCGCGCCCGGCAGATCGCTCGTCCAGTCCCCCTGGGCGTTCGCCGGAATCAACCAGAGGAGTATCCGCGTACGTCCCGCGGGTCCCACGGGTTTTTCCGGCACCGTCAGCTCGATCAGTTCGTCCGGCGTCCACGCGCCCATGCCGTAATCGTGCGAAACGACGCGCGCACCGGGCTTCAGATCCTGAAGCAGCCGCGGCATCACCTTGAGGTTCACGTCCGGCAGCAGGTACATCGTGACGATATCGACTCCGCGCAGATCGGTCTCGAACAGGTCCCGCGCTTCGAAGTGCGCGAGCGCTTCGACGCCGGCGCGGCGGGCGTTCTCCCTGGCGCGCGCCACGAGCGAAGGATCGATTTCCACGCCCAGGCCGCGCGTGCCGAATCTGCGCGCGGCTTCGATCACGATGCGGCCGTCGCCGGAACCAAGATCCACCAGTCGCTCTGCCGCCTTCGGTTCAGCGAGCCGCAGCATTCGCTCCACCACTTCCGGCGGAGAAACGACGAACGGCGTGGTGCCGTCGTCCCAGGCCCAGCTCTGCGCGCCCGCCTTGCCTGCAACCGCGCAGGCCGCGAACATCAACCAGTGTGCAAGTTTCATGCAGGTAAAATCGCTGCGCCGCCCTCGTAGCTCAGTGGATAGAGCAGCCCCCTCCTAAGGGGCAGGTCGCACGTTCGATTCGTGTCGGGGGCGCCAGCATTGTCGCACGCGTACGCCACGGTTCAGAAATCCGCTTCGCCCTCGGCCGCCGCCACCGCCCTGCGCTGCCGGCGGTGCTGCCAGAGCGCGAACAGGACCGAGAGCACCGAGGCGAGCAGCAGCCCGCCCGAGATCGGTCGGGTGATGAACAGCCACGGATTCGCGTCGGTCATGATCGAGCGCACCAGGTTGAGCTCGATCTGGTCGCCCAGGATCACGCCGAGGATGAAGGGCGCGAGCGGGAAGCCGAATTTCACCATCGCGTAACCGAGCACGCCGAACACCAGCAGCACGTAGACGTTCTGCATGGTGTTGTTGAGCGCGTACGCGCCGACGACGCAGAGCACCAGCACGATCGGGAACAGCGCGGCTTTCGGAACCGTCGTGACGCGCACCATCCAGCGCGCCCCCACACCCATCAGCAGCACCATGATCGGGTGCGCGAGCAGATACGCGGCGAACATGCCGTAGGCGAGCGTCGGGTTCTGCGAGATGAACAGCGGCCCCGACTGGATGCCGTGGATGGTGAGCGCGCCCAGCATGACTGCGGTGACGGCGTCACCGGGAATGCCGAACGCCATGATGGTGACGAGCGATCCGCCGACGTTGGCGTTGTTGGAAGCCTCGGAGGCGATGATGCCCTCGGGAATGCCGCTGCCGAACTTCTCCGGCCGCCGCGAGATCTTCTTCGCCTGGTCGTAGGCCATCATGCTCGCTGCGCTGCCCCCGATCGCGGGCAGCACGCCGATGAACACGCCGACGATCGAGGCCCAGAGCAGCAGCACGGGACGCGAGACGACTTCCCAGATCACGCGCAGGTGCGATACGGCCAGTTTCGCGCTGCGCTCCATCGTGGCCGCGAGCGTCGCCGCACCGCCGTGCCGCTCGACCTCGGTCATGATCTGCGCGAACGCGAACACGCCGATCAGCACCGGCAGGAAATCGACCCCGCCGGCGAGGAACGGGATTCCGAGCGTGAGCCGCTCGTGGCCGAGCACCGGATCGGCTCCGATGATCGTGACGATGAGCCCGAGCGCCCCGGAAATCAGCCCCTTCAGCAGCGAACTTTCGACCAGGCCCGCGACCATCGACAACGCGAGGATGAACAGCGAGAAGAACTCCCAGGGACCGAATTGGAGCGCGATCCGCGCGAGCAGCCCCGTCGCCCCGACCAGGAACAGCCCGCCGAGCAAGCCGCCGAAGAACGACGCCCAGATGCCGAGCCAAAGGGCGCGTCCGGGTTCGCCGTTCTTTGCCATCGGATGGCCGTCGAACGTCGTGGCGATGGCCGAGGGCGTTCCGGGCAGCCCGAGCAAGACGGCGGTCACCAGGCCGCCCGCCGAACCTCCGACATACACGCCGGTCATCGCGGCGAGTCCCTGGAGCGGATCGAGGCCGAAGGTGAACGGCAGCACCACGATGATCGTCATCGTGATGGTGACGCCCGGCAGCGCGCCGCCGACGATGCCGGCGAGCGTACCAGCGAACAGCGGCAGCAGGTACTTGAACTGCAGCACGTTGACGACGCCCCCGGCGAGCAGCTCGTACATCGGCTAGAAGTCGGTCCAACGGCCGCGCGGCAGCAGCACCAGCAGATAGTGCTCGAAGGCGTAGTAGACGATCGCCGTCGAAATCAGGCCGACCAGCGCGACGCGCAGCCAGGCGC
>MERB01000054.1:72230-73048 GCA_001770475.1 Betaproteobacteria bacterium RIFCSPLOWO2_02_FULL_66_14
GAGCAGCGCGTTGGTGCCCGCGACATAAGCCAGGGTCGCGATCCGGAAGCCAAGATAGGGCAGCGCGCCGCAGTACAGTCCGAACACCGCGAACATCAACGCGACCATCCCGTAGTTGGGCGTTTCCTTCGCCGCCGCACGACGGTGGGGCACGAACCAATCGCTCAGGACGAGCATCGCGGCGAGCACCGCAGTCAGTCCGAGGACGATTCGGGGATAGAACCCGGGTCCGATCGGCACCATCGGGTTGTCCTTCAGGCCAAGGGTGAGGGCGAAAAGAAAAAGGCTCGTCGCGAGTACGACGAGCCCCGCCCAACCGTCGCGGTGAAGCATCAGCGCTTCAGCAGCCCGAGATCCTTCGCGAGCCCCTTGTTGAGCTCGTCGTTCTGCTTCAGCCAATCGGCGTAGGCCTTGCGATCGAGATAACGTACGTCGGTCGCCTGCTTATGCATCGCCTCGCCGAACGCGGGTTCACGCGCCGCGGCCGCGCAGGAACTCTCGAGCTTGGCGATCACGTCGGCGGGCGTGCCTTTCGGGGCGAGCAGGCCGCGATTGACGTCGTAGACCACGTTGACGCCCAGTTCCTTGAGCGTCGGCACGTTCGGCATCTCGGCACTGCGCTTTTCCGTCCCGATGGCGATGAACTTGAGCTGCCCCGCCTCGACCTTGCCCTTCTGCGTCATGTTCGAATCGGTCAGATCGATGTGACCGCCCAGAATCGCGTTCATGCGCGGCGCGAGGCCTTCGTACGAAACGTACTTGAACTTGATTCCGGCCGCCTTCTCGATCAGCGCCGGAAAGAAGTGGCTGGTCGAGCC
>MERB01000054.1:73060-75057 GCA_001770475.1 Betaproteobacteria bacterium RIFCSPLOWO2_02_FULL_66_14
TCAGAACCGATGGGGTCGAGGCGATCAGGCAGATCGGCTCGAAGTCCGTGTACTGCACGTCGGCGACGCCCGTGTAATAGGTCGAATGGATGTAGTCGTGCACCGCGTACAGCGTGTAGCCATCGGGCGCCGAGTCCTTCGCCTCCTTGGCGCCCTTGGTGCCCGAGGCGCCGCCGACGTTGGCGATCACCACGGGTTGCCCGAGGTGCTTCTGCAGCAGTGGAGCGAACGGCCGGAAGATGTTGTCGGTGTCGCCGCCCGCGGCCCAGGGCACGATCAGTTTCACGGGACGATCCGGGTATGCGGCCTGCACCGCCAGCGGCAGGACGGCCGCGGCAAGAATCACGGTGGTCCATCGGTTCATCGTTTCCTCCTCCTAAGGAGCGGCCATTCTAACGCTATAGTTCGCGCCTTCAACCGTCCCGGAGGCGCGATATGCTGGTGTTTCACGGCAAGTGGTACGACGAAGTCGAGGTCGGCGAGACCTTCGGTTCGAGCCTCACGGTCACCGAGGCGCACCTGGTGCTCGGTTCCGGGTTGTTCGGGGACTTCAATCCCCTGCACGTGGACGAGCAGTTCGCGAGCGCATCGGCGTTCGCGGGCCGCGTACTGCACGGACCGCTTACCAGCGCGCTGGTCGCGGCGCCCGCGGGAATGTTTTTCGCCGGCACTGCGATCGCCTACCTCGAGCACGCCTGCCGCTTCAAGGCGCCGGTGCGCCCGGGCGACACGCTGACGACACGCTGGACCGTCACCGCGAAGGCCGACAAGCCGAAGCACCGCGGCGGCATCGTGACGCTGCGCGCCGCCTGCACCAACCAGCACGGCGACCTTGCGGTCGAGGCCGACGGCAAGATGCTGGTCGCGTCGCGCCCGGCGTGAGGCGCGGTCAGCCCGCGCCTTCGCGCTTTCGCAGTTCCCGCCGCTGCACCTTGCCGGTCGTGGTCATGGGCAGTGCGTCGATGAATTCGATTTCGCGAGGGTATTCGTAGGGCGCGAGGCGACCGCGAACGTGCCGCTGGATGTCGTCGATCAGCGCCTGCGAGGGCACCTCGCCGGGCTGCAGGACCACGAACGCCTTGACGATCTGCCCGCGCGTCTCGTCGGCCTTGCCGATCACCGCAGCGTTCGCCACCGCAGCATGACGCACGAGGCAGTTCTCGATTTCCGCCGGCCCGATGCGGTAGCCCGCGCTCTTGATGACGTCGTCGGATCGCCCCTGATACCAGATCGTGCCGTCCTCGTCCGCGCGGCCCTGGTCCCCCGTGCAGGCCCAGTCGCCGATGAACTTTTCCCGGGTCGCCTCGGGATTGTTCCAGTAGCCAAGGAAGAACACCGGATCGTCCTGGCCGCGGCAGCGCCGATCGATCGCGATTTCGCCCAGTTCTCCGCGCGGCGCTTCGGCTCCGCTCGAGTCGATGACCGCGACGCGATGGCCCGGATAGGCGCGACCGATCGCGCCCGGTTTCACCGGCCACGCCGCCTGGCAGTTGCCGACGACGTAATTGATTTCGGTCTGACCGAACATTTCGTTGATCGTCACGCCGAGTTCGGCCCGCGCCCACTCGATCACGGTGACGCCGACCGATTCGCCGGCGCTCATCATCGAGCGCAACCCGAGGTCGAACCGTTTTCCGGGCTCGGGCACCGCCTTCATCATCAACTTGAGCGCCGTGGGAAACAGAAACGTGTTTCTCACGCCGTAGCGCTCGAGCAGGTCGTACGCGCGCTCGGCGTCGAATTTGCCGCGATAGCCCAGGACCGGGATGCCGAAATACCAGCTCGGCAGGAGCGCATCGAACAGCCCGCCCGCCCAAGCCCAGTCTGCGGGCGACCAGAACAGATCGCCTTTCTGCGGAAAGAAATCGTGCGAGTACACGAACCCCGGGACATTGCCGATGATCACCCGGTGCGCGTGCAGCGCGCCCTTGGGCGCCCCGGTGGTGCCACTCGTGTAGATGATGAGCGCCGGATCCTCGGCAGCGGTATCGACGGCC
>MERB01000054.1:75085-84828 GCA_001770475.1 Betaproteobacteria bacterium RIFCSPLOWO2_02_FULL_66_14
CGCAGTCCCGGCAGGCGGTCGCGCACCTGCAGCAGATTGGGCAGCGTGGTCGGTTCGACGATTGCGACGCAGGCGCCCGCATGGTTCATGCGGTACTCGATCGCCTCCGGCCCGAACAGGTGGCTGAGCGGCAGCGCAATCGCGCCCATTTGGAAGATCGCCATGTAGGCAATCGCCGTTTCGGGCCGCTGCGGCAGGAGGATGGCGACGCGCTCGCCGCGCCGCACGCCGAGCGCCGCGAGCGCGTTCGACAGGCGGTTGGCTTCGCGCTGGATGTCCCAGAACGAGTACGCGGCACGCGCACCCGACTCGTCCTCCCAGTACAGCGCGAGGCGCGTGCGGTCTTCGGCCCAGCGCCCGCAGCAGGCGCGCGCGATGTTGAATCGGTCCGGCACCTCCCAGCGCCAGCTGCGGTAGAGCTCGTCGTAGCGGTCGCTCATGGCACCGCGTCGCGTTTCCCTTTTTGGCCCGGTCGAGTTTACCATCGACCCTCCGATCGAACTTCGCAGCCGAGGACGCAATGAAGCCCGCCGCTCTCGTATTCGACGCCTACGGAACGCTGTTCGACGTGCACGCGGTCGTCGCGCGCTGCGAGTCGTTCTGGCCCGGCCACGGCACGCAACTGTCGCAGCTTTGGCGCACGAAACAACTCGAATGGACCTGGCAGCGCAGCCTCATGCGACGCTACGTGCCGTTCTCGCAGGTGACGCGAGACGCGCTGGGGTACGCGTGCGAATCGCTCGGCCTGCCCTGCGGCGACGCTCAGGTCGAAGCGCTGATGCAGGAATATCTTCGGCTCGCGGTGTATCCCGACGTGCCCGACGCGCTGGTGCGGCTGCAGGCGGACGGCCGACGCCTCGCGATCCTCACCAACGGCTCCTCCGACATGATCGAGCCGCTGGTCGCGCACCGCGGATTGAAGGCGCGCTTCGCCGCGGTGCTGAGCGTCGATTCGCTCGCCGTCTACAAACCGGCGCCCGAGGTATACGGGCTGGCGGCCAGCCGCCTCGGCCTGCGAGCCACGGAAATCGGTTTCGTTTCCTCGAACTGCTGGGACGCGCTCGGCGCGAAATCCTTCGGCTTCAGCGTCTGGTGGATCAACCGCGGCAGTGCGCCGCTCGACCGGCTGGGATTTACGCCCGAGGGCACGTTGCGCGGGCTGGGGGATCTGCCCGAGGCGCTGGCGGCGTGAAGTTCTGCGCCAACTGTGCCGCACCGGTGGTCCGGCGCGTGCCCCCGGGGGACAGTCTTCCGCGCCATGTCTGCGATCAGTGCGGCGAGATCCACTACCAGAACCCGCGCCTCGTCGTGGGCTGCATTCCGGAGCAAGATGGAAGACTGCTGCTCTGCCGCCGCGCCATCGAGCCGCGCTACGGCTATTGGACGTTGCCCGCCGGGTTCATGGAAAACGGCGAAACCACCCGCCAGGGCGCGCTGCGGGAAACGCTGGAGGAAGCCGGCGCGCGCGTCGAGCTGGGCGAGGCGTTTTCGATGATCTCGGTGCCGCGGGTCAACCAGGTGCACCTGTTCTTTCTTTCGCGGGTCGCCGATATGGCTGTCAAGCCGGGCGAAGAAACGCTGGAGATCCGGCTGTTCGAAGAAAACGAGATCCCCTGGAAGGAAATCGCCTTTCGCACCGTCGCGATGACGTTACGCCACTGGTTCGCTGACCGCTCCGCGGGCCGGCACGCGTTTCACGTAGAAGACATCGCGGCGTAGGCGGCGCCCTCAGCGTGTGGTGCGACGCATGACGCATCGCGACGATTTGTTGTTCCCATGATCTCGGGTTTTCCGGGAGATTCATCCGGAAAACCCGAGCCCTGGGAACGTCAAAACCGGCGCCTCGGCTGGCCCTCCGCGCTGATTTGGTTTCCCAATGATCTCGGTTTTTCCGGGAGATTCATCCGGAAAACCCGAGGCCTGGGAACGTCAAAACCAGCGCCTCGGCTGGCCCTCCGCGCTGATTTGGTTTCCCAATGATCTCGGTTTTTCCGGGAGATTCATCCGGAAAAACCGAGACCTGGGAACGTCAAAACCGAGCCACCGATTGCAAAGACATCCGGTACTCTACGCCATCCCGCTCCGCCTCCCGGACTCGCGCTCTGGCGTCGCCGAGATCTGGTGAATCGAAATGTCGGCGCCGTTGAATTCCTCTTCCTCGCTCAGGCGAATCCCGCTCACCGCCTTGATCGAGCCGTAGACGATCAACCCCCCGGCAACGGCAACGCCGATGCCGAGGAGCGTGCCCGCAAGCTGCGACATGAAGGTCACGCCCCCGAGCCCGCCGAGCGCCTTGCTGCCGAAGATTCCGCAGGCGATTCCGCCCCAGGCGCCACACAACCCGTGCAGCGGCCAGACGCCGAGCACGTCGTCGATCTTCCAGCGATTCTGAGTCACCGTGAACAACTTCGTGAAAATCACCCCGGCAATCGCCCCGATCACGAAACCGCCCACCGGATGCACGACGTCGGAACCCGCGCAGATCGCGACCAGCCCGGCGAGCGGGCCGTTGTGCACGAACCCCGGATCGTTGCGCCCGACCAGCAGCGCGGCGATCGTACCCCCGGACATCGCCATGAGCGAATTCACCGCGACCAAACCGCTCACCTTGTCGATCGCCTGCGCCGACATGACGTTGAACCCGAACCAGCCGACGCTCAGGATCCACGCACCGAGCGCGAGAAACGGGATCGACGAGGGTGGATAGCCCACCGTGTGGCCGTCGGCCGAATAGCGCCCGCGACGCGCGCCCAGCAATAGCACCGCCATCAGCGCAATCCAGCCGCCGAGCGCGTGCACCACGATCGAGCCCGCGAAATCGTGGAACTCCTCGCCGAAGCTCGACTTGATCCAGGCCTGCACGCCGAACCGCTGGCCCCAGACCATCGCTTCGAAAAAGGGATACACGAGCGCGACGATCAGGACGCTCGCCACGAGCTGCGGATAGAACCGCGCGCGCTCGGCGATGCCGCCAGAGATGATCGCCGGCACCGCGGCGGCGAAGGTGAGCAGGAAGAAGAACTTGACCAGCTCGTAGCCGTTCTTCTGCGCGAGTTCTTCCGCGCCCACGAAAAACGACGTCCCGTAGGCGATTCCGTACCCGACGACGAAATACGCCACGGTGGAGCCGCAGAAATCGGTCAGGATTTTGACCAGCGCGTTCACCTGGTTCTTGAAGCGCACGGTTCCCAGTTCGAGAAATGCGAACCCGGAATGCATCGCGAGAACCAGGATCGCTCCCAGCAGAACGAACAGCACGTCGGAACCGGACTTGAACGCTTCCATCTGGCGCCTCCCCCTGGCTGAACCCCGATGGGCGCGCATTGTGCCCGAAAACCTACCCTACGCAACGGCGTTTTGTACAATCGGCGCGATGCAACGGCGCGAATTCCTCCGATTGTGCGCGGCTTCCGCCGCGACCGGCACCGCGCCTGCGCTTGCGAACGGCGATGCGACGGCGCGATGGTACGACCGGGTTCGCCTGACCGACGCGGGAGGCGCGCCCCTGCGCGCCGCAGCGATCCCGGCCCACCGCAACCTGATTTTCACTTACCCCTACGTCACGACGCCGTGCTTCCTGCTCAACCTGGGACGACCGGCCGCGGCTTCGCGTCGCCTGCGCACCGCCGACAAGCGCGACTACGAGTGGACCGGCGGCGTCGGTCCCGCGCGTTCCGTGGTCGCGTATTCCGCGATCTGCGCGCATCAGCTCAGCTATCCGACGCGCGACATCAGCTTCATCAGCTACCGGACGGAGAAGAGCGCGCGCAACCCGCACGGCAACGTGATCCACTGCTGTTCCGAGCATAGCCAGTACGACCCGGCCGAAGGGGCTCGCGTCGTCGCCGGACCCGCCCCGCAGCCGCTCGCCGCCATCCTGCTGGAACACGACTCGGGGAGCGACGAGCTGTTCGCGGTCGGAACACTCGGGG
Organism: Betaproteobacteria bacterium RIFCSPLOWO2_02_FULL_66_14; assembly: GCA_001770475.1. Classification (GTDB taxonomy): domain Bacteria; phylum Pseudomonadota; class Gammaproteobacteria; order Burkholderiales; family SG8-39; genus 2-02-FULL-66-14. The sequence goes on from MERB01000054.1 coordinate 79,018, forward strand.
GCGAGATGTTCAATCAGTTCTTCCGCAAATTCGAATTCCGGCTCGCACTGGAAAATCCAGGCGCAGCGCGCGAGGTGGTCTCGGGCAGCGCATCGGTGGTGCCGCTCGAGAGCTACTGCAGGCAGCAGGTGAAGTGCTAGCCGCCCCTGCATCCCGGAAATCGGGGACAGACCACGATTTCCAGGATCTCCTGGAAAACGTGGTCTGTCCCCGTTTGTTTGGCGCGGCTTCCGACGATTGATCCCCTGGCTCGAGGGCGACGACCCGTTTCCTCCGGTCACGCGTGCACTGCGCGAGCCCAACGGCCTGCTGTGCGCGGGCGCCGACCTGTCGCCGCAGCGCCTGCTCGCGGCCTACCGCGAAGGCATTTTTCCGTGGTATTCGGGACGCGAGCCGATTCTCTGGTGGTCTCCGGATCCGCGCATGGTGCTGTTCTGCGATGAACTCAGGATCTCGCGCTCGCTCGCGAAGGGCCTTCGCAACCGCGGATACGAAATCCGCTTCGACACCGATTTCGCGGGCGTGCTGACCGGATGCGCCGCACCGCGGCGCGACGGCAGCGGAACCTGGCTCGGCGGCCCGATGCGCGCGGCCTATCTGCGACTGCACCGCGCCGGCCGGGCGCACTCGGTCGAATGCTGGCAGGACGGCGCACTCGTCGGCGGACTCTACGGCGTTTCGCTCGGGCGCATGTTCTACGGCGAATCGATGTTTTCGCAGGCCACCGACGCCTCGAAAATCGCACTGGTCGCGCTGGTGCGCGAACTGCAGGCGCGCGGGTGTCCGCTCATCGACTGCCAGGTGCGAACGCCGCTGCTCGCGTCGATGGGCGCGCGCGAGCTGCCGCGCGCCGAGTTTTTGCGCCGCCTGCGCGCGTTGGTAAACTACGCCGAACCGATCGGAAAGTGGGCCCGTGTCCAGACTGAATGACCTGCCGCATGCCGTGCTGCAGTTTTACGTCACGGCGCCGTATCCGTGCAGCTACCTGCCCGAGCGCATGGCGCGTTCGCAGGTCGCTACGCCGAGTCATCTGATCAACACCGCGCTGTACGGCGATCTGGTCAAGTCCGGTTTCCGCCGCAGCGGCATTTTCACCTACCGGCCGCACTGCGACAGCTGCCGGTCCTGCGTTCCGGTCCGGATTCCCGTCGCCGAGTTCCACTCCTCGCGCGCGCAGCGGCGCGCCTGGCGCCGTCACGACGGCCTCACGGCCGCCGCGCAGCCGCTCAAATTCCGTCTCGAACACTACGCGCTGTACCTGCGCTATCAGTCGCGCCGGCACGCGGGCGGCGGCATGGACAACGACAGCCGCGACCAGTACTCGCACTTCCTGCTGCAGAGTCGCGTCGACACGCGCCTGATCGAGTTTCGCGACCACGGTCAGCTGGTGATGGTTTCGATCGTCGATTACCTCGCGGACGGCCTGTCGTCGGTGTACACGTTTTTCGAACCGGGCCATCGCAGCGCGAGCTACGGCACCTACAACGTTCTGTGGCAGATCAACGCCTGCCGCGAACTCGGCCTGCCGTTTCTGTACCTCGGCTACTGGATCCGCGAGAGCCCGAAGATGGCCTACAAGTCGCGTTTCATCCCGGTCGAGGGATTCGTCGACAACGCGTGGCAGCGTCTGGGCGGCCGCGATCTCGGCGTGACCGGCTAGCGGCATGCTCTATGCGCTGGCGCGGCCGCTGCTGTTCGCGCTCGACGCGGAAACCGCACACTCGCTGACGCTCGAACTGGCGGACGCGCCGCTGCGCTTCGGGCTGCTCAGGGCGCCCCGCGCGCCGGCGCTGCCGGTGCGCGTGATGGGGCTCGATTTCCCGAATCCAGTCGGGCTCGCAGCGGGTCTGGACAAGAACGCCGAGCACGTCGACGCGCTCGCGAAGCTCGGCTTCGGGTTCATCGAAGTCGGCACGGTGACGCCGCGGCCGCAGCCGGGCAATCCGCGCCCGCGCCTGTTCCGTCTCACGGCCGAGCGTGCGCTCGTCAACCGCTTCGGCTTCAACAACGTCGGACTCGACGCGTTCATGGCGAATCTCGAGCGCAGCAGCTGGCGCGGCGTGCTCGGCATCAACATCGGCCGAAATTTCGATACGCCGAACGAGCGCGCCGCCGATGACTACGCAAGCTGCCTCGAACGCGTCTATCCGCGCGCGAGCTACGTCGCCATCAACGTGTCCTCGCCCAACACCACGAACCTGCGGGCGCTCCAGGAAAAAGCCGAACTCGACGCCCTGCTCGAACGCCTCGTCGGGTTGCGCGATCGCCTCGCCGCTCGCTACGGCCGCAGCGTTCCGCTCGCCCTGAAAGTGTCTCCGGACCTGAGCGCGGCGCAAGTCGCCGAGATCGCAGCCAGCGTGCGCCGCCATCGCATCGACGCCGTGATCGCGACCAACACGTCGGTCTCACGCGAGGGCGTGGAGTGGCGGCCGCAGGCGCAGGAGGCGGGCGGACTTTCGGGCGCCCCCATCCGCTCACGGTCCACGCAGGTGCTCGCCGGGTTCGCCGCGCAGTTGAAGGGCGAAGTGCCGCTCGTCGGCGTGGGGGGAATCGATCGCGGCCTCGATGCGGCGGAGAAAATGGCGGCGGGCGCTTCGCTGGTGCAGCTCTACACGGGGCTCGTGTACCGCGGCCCGGGGCTGATCGCGGAATGCGTGCGGACGATTCGCGATGCGCGTCGGGCTGGCGCGTGAAATCAAGGACGGTGAGTTCCGCGTCGCGCTGACGCCGGAAGGGGTGCGCGCGATGACGGCTCGCGGCTGCGTCCTGGTGGTGCAACCGGGCGCGGGTGCAGGCGCGGGATTCGCGGACGCGGGGTACGTGGCGAGCGGTGCCGCCTTGGGCGATCCGTGGGACTGCGATCTGCTGCTCAAGGTGAAGGAACTGCAGCCGCGGGAGTACGGGCTCCCGCGCCGCGGCCAGATCGTGTTCGGCTTTCAGCATTTCGCGCCGGAGCCGGACTTGCTCGCGGCGGCGCTCGCGTCGGAGGCGACCTTCGTCGCTTTCGAGACCGTGGGCCAGGCGGACGGGAGCCTTCCGATTCTTGCGCCGATGTCGGCGATTGCCGGCCGGCTCGCGGTGCAGATCGGTGCCTGGTGCCTGCAGAAGCAGGCCGGCGGCTCCGGCGTCCTTCTGCCGGGACTGGAAGGCGTCGCACCCGGATGCGTCACGATCGTCGGCGCCGGAAACGTCGGCGCGAACGCGCTCGCCGTGGCCTGCGGCCTGGGCGCGAGGGTCCAGGTGTTCGCGAAGACGACGCGGCGTTTCGCTGCACTTCGCGCACGCCATCCCGGCGCCGCGTATCACGCCGGAGTCGAGACGCTGCCGGATGCGCTGAAGCAGTCCGACGTCGTGATCGCGGGTGTCCTGACGCCGGGACAACTGTCACCGAAGCTCATCAGCCGGCCGATGCTTCGCGCGATGCGGCCCGGTTCCGTGCTCGTCGACGTCGGCATCGATCAAGGCGGGATTGCCGAGACCTCGCGTGCCACCAGCCACAGCGAGCCGACCTTCGTCGACGAGGGCATCGTGCACTACTGCGTTCCCAACATGCCCGCGGCCTGCGCACGCACCGCGAGCCTCGCGCTGGAGCGTGCCGTGCTGCCCTACGCACTCGCGCTGGCCGAGCGCACGCTGCAGCAGGCCGTGGGGCAGCGCCCGGAACTCGCAGACGGCGTGCAGGTTCATCGAGGCGAAGTGACGCACGCGCACCTCGCGCGCGACACGCGCCGCAATCATGTCGCGCTGGCGACGTTGCCGGGTTGACGACCCGGCAACTGCCGCCGCCCGCCTGCACCCGCTTAGAATACCCGCCGTGAGCACCGCCCCACAGGATCGCGCCGCCCGCGGTTCCCTCGGCAGCCTGTTCGACGCCTTCCCGGCGCGACGCATCGGCGCCGGCGAAATCCTGTTCGAAATGGGGGACATCGGGGCGTCGATGTACGTGGTGCGATCGGGCACGCTTCGAATCCAGGTCGGCGATCTCGTGTTCGAGACCGTGAATCCCGGCGGCGTGGTCGGCGAAATGGCGGTGATCGACCAGGACCACCGCGTGCGCAGCGCGACCGTGATCGCGCTCGGCGAGACGGAGGTGGTGGAAGTCGATCGCGACACGCTCCTCGGGCTGCTGGGCGCGAACCCGGACCTGACGCTCGAATTCTGCAACGTCATGGTGCGGCGCCTGCGCAAGACGACCGTGCTGACCTATCACGACGCGGTCACCGGATTGCCCAACCGATTCCGCTTCCAGGAACTGTGCCGCACGGCCGTCGCGCGCGCCAGGCGGCGCAACACCATGGTCGGGCTGCTGGTGATCGACCTGGATCACTTCCAGACCATCAACGAATCGCTGGGGTTCGCGCAGGGCGACGAACTGCTCGCGGCGGTTGCGGCGCGGCTGCGCGAGAAGATCGATCCTGCGCACAGCGTGGCGCGGCTGCTCGCGGACGGTTTCGGCGTGCTGATGGAGGATGCGGGCAGCACGCACGAAATCGCAGACACGGCCGAGCAGATCCTCGCCGCGTTCGCGCAGGCGTTCCTGGTCCAGGGGCGCGCGCTTTTCGTCACGGTGAGCGTCGGCGTGAGCTGCTTTCCCCAGGACGGCATGGATCCGGAAGCGCTGTTGCGCAGCGCCGAATCGGCGACCGGGAACGCGCAGGCCGCGGGCGGCAACGCCTACCGGTTCTATTCGGCCGAACTGTACGCGATCGCCGTGGAGACGCTGAATCTGCGCAACGCGCTGCGCCAGGCGATCGAGCGAAACCAGTTTCATCTCGGATTCCAGCCGCGGGTCGACGTGAAGACCGGCGCGATCCGCGGAATGGAAGTGCTGCTGCGATGGAATCATCCGGAGTTCGGCCAGGTCCCTCCGGCCCGGTTCATTCCGATCGCCGAGCAGGCGGGAATCATCGACGTGATCGGCGAGTGGGTCCTGCGCGAGGCCTGCCTGCAGATGAAGGCCTGGCTCGACACCGGCATGAAGCCGTTTCGCATCGCGGTGAACCTGTCGGCGCGGCAGTTGCGCCGCGCCGATCTCGCCGAGCGCATCGCCGCGATCCTCGCCGAAACGGGGTTCGACGCGAAGCACCTCGAACTGGAAATCACCGAGAGCACGCTGATGGAAAACCCCGACCGCGCGGTGCTCCTGCTGAACGAGATGCGGCGCATGGGCATCCAGATCACGCTCGACGATTTCGGCATGGAATACTCCTGCCTCGGCTACCTGAAACAGTTTCCGCTCGATTACATGAAGATCGACCAGGCATTCATGCGCGGCGTGCCGAAGGAGCGCAACGACGCCGCCATCGTCAAGGCGATCATCACGCTGGCGAAAAACCTCGACCTGCGGGTCATCGCCGAGGGCGTGGAAACCGGGGAACAACTCGCGTTTCTGGTCGCGCAGCGCTGCGAGGAGTACCAGGGATACCTGTTCTCGCGCGCCCTGTCGCCGGATCAGGCCGCAATCCTGCTGCAGGCCAACAACGGGCGCTGAGCCGCCGGAATCGGGAACCGATTGCGCCGCACGGCCGTTGCGCTGATCGACGAAGCGCGCTGCATCGGTTGCGCACGCTGCATCGAGGCTTGTCCGTTCGATGCGATCGTAGGCGCAGGCGGCCATATGCATACCGTGGTTGCGCCCTGGTGCACCGGCTGCCGGCTGTGCCTTCCGCCCTGCCCGGTCGATTGCATCTCGCTGCCGGCGCCGCGCGAGCCCTGGACCGCGGCGCTCGCGCGCGCCGCGGGACAACGGGTGCGAAGGCGCAAGCTCAGGCGCTCGCGCCGCTTCGCGGCCCGAGCCGCGGATCCGCAACG
>MERB01000054.1:84853-88539 GCA_001770475.1 Betaproteobacteria bacterium RIFCSPLOWO2_02_FULL_66_14
TTGCTGGTGGCGGTCGTACTTTCCGCGCAGGCGACCGATCGCTCGGTGAACGCCGCGACGCCGGCGCTTTTCGCGCGCGCCGGAACGCCGCAGGCCATGGCCGCGCTCGGCGCCGCGGGAATCGAACCTTTCATCCGGACGATCGGCCTGTACCGCACCAAGGCGCGCAATCTCGCCGAACTCGCGCGCAGGCTGACGCTCGAGCACGGGGGCGAGGTTCCGGCGGATCGCGCCGCGCTCGAACGCCTCCCGGGCGTGGGTCGCAAAACCGCGAACGTCGTGCTGAACACGGCGTTCGGCGAACCGACGGTGGCGGTCGACACGCACATTTTCCGGGTGGCCAATCGAACCGGCCTCGCGCCCGGCAAGGATCCCCTCGCCGTCGAGCAGAGGCTGCTGAAGTTCACGCCCGCCGAATTCCTGCGCCAGGCGCACCACTGGCTCGTTCTGCACGGCCGCTATACCTGCCTTGCTCGCCGGCCGAAGTGCGCCGCCTGCCTGATCGGCGACCTCTGCGAATACCGCGGCAAGACGAACGATGTTTAATCCCTCGCGCGAGCAAGTCCGGGAATTCTTTTTCGCGACCTGGCGGAAGTATCGCGCCGGCGAACCGCTCAGCGGCCTCGAAGCGATGGCGCTCGACGTGGTTCTGGCGCATCCCGAATACCAGTCCGCGCTCGAGACGCCGGAAAGGACCCGCGAGCGGGACTACCTGCCCGAATCCGGCGAGGCCAATCCCTTCCTGCACCTGAGTCTGCACCTTGCGCTGGAAGAGCAGCTCTCGGTCGACCAGCCGCGCGGAATCGCGGAGCGTTTTGCCGCGCTGCTCTCGGCGCGCAACGACCGTCACGCCGCCTTGCACGATGCGCTGGAATGCCTGGGCGAAATGGTGTGGCGGGCGCAGCTCGACCGGGCGCCGCCGGATGGCGAGGCCTACCTCGATTGCCTGGCGCGGCGCGCGCGAGACTGAACGCCACGCAACCGCGGCGCGGCATTTCGAACCGGGACCTTCGGAGGCGTTACCGCTGGAAGTGGAGCGCGGACTTCTGGCTCGCGAACCAAGCCGCGAGATCCTCGATGTCCTTCTTCGACAGCGCGGCGGCGAAACCCTTCATGATCGCGTTGCTGCGGTTGCCGCTTTTGTAATCGCCGAGCACCTGAACGAGATAGTCGTAGTATTGTCCCGCGAGGATCGGCTGGTCGGGCGCCGAAGGCTTGGCGCCGTCCGCGCCGTGGCAGGCTGCGCAAAGCTGCGCCGCCTTCGCCTTGCCGCTCTCTGCATTGCCTTTGGCGCTTGCCGCCGACGCCAGGCCAAGCGCCGCCGCAGCGGCGAGCGTGATCGCCAGGCGGTTCATTTCGTTTTCCCGGAGTAGTAAGCCGCGAGGTCCGCCATGTCCTGCTCGGTCAGCGAGGCAGCGATCCCGCGCATCGACGGATGCTTGCGCTCGCCCGACTTGTACGCCTCGAGCGCCTTCACGAGGTAGGCGGCCTGCTGGCCGCCCAGCTTCGGAACGTGATAGACGACCGGAAACGCCGTCCGGTAGCCCGCGATGCCGTGGCAGCCTTCGCAGACGGCGATCTTGTTCTTCGCGGCCTGCGCTTCGCCCGCCGGCTGCCGTGCCAGGGCGTTCGCCGCGGCGCAGACTGCGCTCAGGGCCGCGACGATGGCGATGACTCTCGGGTGGGACATGCGGCGATTCCTGCCTTGGAAAGCGCGCGATTCTACAGCCATGCGCCTTGCGCCTCAACCGCGCGGTTAGAATGCGCCTTTCGCTTCGGGATTTTGCCATGCGCTTTTCGGGCTCCGCCGAATACGTCTCGACCGACGACCTGACGCTCGCGGTCAATGCCGCCATCACGCTGCAGCGGCCGCTCCTGGTGAAAGGCGAGCCGGGCACGGGCAAGACCATGCTCGCGATTCAGGTGGCGAAGGCGCTCGGCGTGCCGCTGCTCGAATGGCACATCAAGTCCACGACCAAGGCGCAGCAGGGTCTCTACGAGTACGACGCGGTGTCGCGCCTGCGCGACTCGCAGCTCGGCGACCCGCGCGTGCATGACATCCACAACTACATCGTCAAGGGCATGCTGTGGCAGGCCTTCACCGCCCCGTCGCCGGTGGTGCTGCTGATCGACGAGGTCGACAAGGCCGACATCGAATTCCCGAACGACCTGCTGCGCGAGCTCGACCGCATGGAGTTCTACGTCTACGAGACGCGCGAACTGGTGACCTCGGTGCACCGCCCGATCGTTTTCATCACCTCGAACAACGAGAAGGAGTTGCCCGACGCGTTCCTGCGACGCTGCTTCTTCCACTACATCCGGTTCCCGGACCGGGAGACCATGGAAAAGATCGTCGGCGTGCACTTCCCGGGGTTGAAGAAATCGCTCCTGCGCGAGGCGATGGAGGTGTTCTTCGAGGTGCGCGAGGTGCCCGGTCTGAAGAAAAAGCCCTCCACTTCGGAGCTGCTCGACTGGCTGAAGCTGCTGCTCGCCGAGGACATCCCGCCGGAGGCCTTGCGTTCCAAGGATCGCAAGACGATCATTCCGCCGCTGCACGGCGCGTTGCTGAAGAACGAGCAGGATGTGCACCTGTTCGAGCGGCTGGTGTTCATGACGCGGGCGCAGCGGCAGTAGCGCATCGCCGAACCGGCGGAGAAGGGAGCGAGGGATGGCCGGTCCTTACGACAAGACGATCCAGAACGAGGCTCCGCCTCCCGCAGAGGGCGGGGTCGCGGTGCTGTTCGCCGACATCGCCGGCAGCACCAAACTGTACGAGGCGGTCGGCGATACCGACGCGAAAACGCTGATCGACGAGGCGCTCGTCGCGATGCAGGTGATCACCCAGCGTCACCGCGGCCGGGTCGTCAAGACGATCGGCGACGAGTTGATGTGCGTGTTCCCGAACGCCGAACGGGGCTTTCTCGCCGCCACCGACATGCAGACCGTGGTCAACGCGCTGGTACTCACCAAAGGGGTCAAGCGCATGATCCGCGTCGGCTTCCATGCCGGCCCCGTGATCGAAGAGAAGGGCGACGTGTTCGGCGACACGGTGAATACCGCCGCGCGCATGGCAGGACTCGCCAAGGGCATGCAGATCATGACCACGCGGGCGACGGTGGACGCCCTGCCGACGGCGCTGCGCACGTCAACGCGGCCGATTGCCGCGGTCGCGGTCAAGGGCAAGGCCGAGGACCTGCAGGTATTCGAGGTGCTCTGGCAAGAGAGCGAAGACCTCACCATGGCGGCGGGCGTCCAGCACGCCGCGCAACCCGTGGCCGAGCTGGTGCTGCGCCACGGCGGGCGCGAGATCGTGGTCGACGCCGAGCGTCCCGCGGTGATGATCGGGCGCGACGCCGCCTGCGACCTCGTGATCACCGATCCGAAAGCCTCGCGCCAGCACGCGAAGATCGAGAAGCGGCGCGACAAGTTTTACCTCGCCGACCAGAGCAGCAACGGCACCTACCTCACCTTCGCGGGCGACCCCGAGGTGGCGCTGCGCCGCGAAGAGCTGTCGCTGCGACGCTCGGGCAGCATCGTCTTCGGGCACTCCGCGGCCGAGCCGACGAAAGACACGATCGAGTTTTCGGTACGCCACTAGTATGCAGACACGTTAATTACGAAACATAGTGGCAACCGAGCTTTCGATCCGCGTCCTGACGCGTAAATGTCCAGTCGATGCCGCGCCG
>MERB01000055.1:0-125 GCA_001770475.1 Betaproteobacteria bacterium RIFCSPLOWO2_02_FULL_66_14
TCTGCCTGACGCAGGACATCCGCCGCATCGAGCAGGCCGCGGGCGATGCTTCGCCGCCCTTGATGGAGCGCGCCGGCGCTGCCGCCGCCGAGCTGGCGGCGCAGCTATTGTCCGATCGCGACAAG
>MERB01000055.1:574-700 GCA_001770475.1 Betaproteobacteria bacterium RIFCSPLOWO2_02_FULL_66_14
GACCAGCGCGCTCCCGCGGTCGATACCGGTGCGCCCGAGCTGATGCTGCGCCTCCCCGACGAGGCGCTCGGCATGGAGCTCGAGGCGCTCGTCGTCGGCCCGGGTCTCGGCCAGGGCGAGCGCGCC
>MERB01000055.1:818-2194 GCA_001770475.1 Betaproteobacteria bacterium RIFCSPLOWO2_02_FULL_66_14
TGCAGGCCGACCGGCTCGGCGCGGCGCGTACGCTGGCCTCAAACCTCAACGCGCACGCCGTGCTGAAAGGCCACGGCAGCGTCATCGTGGCGCGCGACGGTCACTGGTTCATCAACACCACCGGCAATCCAGGCATGGCTTCCGCCGGCATGGGCGATGTGCTGGCGGGAATTCTCGGCGCGCTGCTGGCGCAGGGCTGCCCGGGCGAGGCGGCGCTCGCCCTCGGCGTGCACCTGCACGGCGCGGCGGCCGATGAGCGTGTGGCCGCGGGTGACGGTCCCGTCGGGCTCGCGGCGAGCGAGCTGATCGCGCCGGCGCGCCGGCTCTGGAACGCCTGGCTGCGCGAACACGGCGTGCTGCACGCCGGCGGCTGAGCCTCAACTGCCGCGGCGGTGCGACGGCCGCCGCTGCCGGCTGAGCGCCGGCTGAGCGCGCTCAAGCGACCCTGACGCGCGCCACCGGCTCGGGGTACGGATAGAGCATGTTGAGCGCGATCGACTGGTGATTCGCCTGCACGATGCGCACATGCTCGCGGCGCAGTTCGCGCGCGTGCCGCACGCCGCAGGAATGGGCAATCATGTCGATCTCGCGGTTCATGTTGAGGCAGTAACTGGCGACGCGCTGGAATTTTTCCTGCACCACCAGCGCGCGCTGCAGGCGCTTGTTGTGGGTGGTGACGCCGGTCGGGCAGGTGTTCTGGTGGCAGCGCAGCGCCTGGATGCAGCCGAGCGCGAACATGAAACCGCGCGCGGTGTTGACGAAATCGGCACCGACCGCCAGCGCCCAGGCGGCGCGCGCCGAGGTCACCAGCTTGCCGGAGGCGACCACGCGCACGCGCTGGCGCAGCCCCGACTCGATGAGCGCGTCCACTACGCGCGGCAGCGCCTCGTCGATCGACAGGCCCATGTGATCGGCGAGCGCCTGCGGCGCCGCGCCCGAGCCGCCTTCGCCGCCGTCGATGACGAGAAAATCGGGCGCGAACTCGAAGCCGCGGCGGTGCACCGTGTCGGCGAGTTCGTTCATGAAACGCCAGCCGCCGATCGCCGTCTTCACGCCCACCGGCCGGCCGGTGAGATCGCGGATGCGCGCGATGCTCTCCACCAGCTCGTTCATGCTGGAGATGTCGCGATGGCGGTTGGGGCTGATCGAATCGCGCCCCTGCGGAATGCCGCGGATGCGCGCGATCTCCGACGTCACCTTGCGCCCGGGCAGGACGCCGCCCTTGCCGGGCTTGGCGCCCTGCGAGAGCTTGATCTCGAACGCCTTCACCACCTTGGACAGTTCGAGCAGGCGCTCCGGATCGAGGCTGCCCTGAGCGTCGCGCAGCCCGTACTTCGCGGTGCCGATCTGCATGATGACATCGCAGCCGCCTTCCA
>MERB01000055.1:2209-5343 GCA_001770475.1 Betaproteobacteria bacterium RIFCSPLOWO2_02_FULL_66_14
CGCGGGGGTCGGCAGCCGCTCCTCCTCCAGCACCGGGAAGGGATGATTGACGAAGATCAGGGCGCCGGCCTCGTGCAGGTTGTAGGTGGAGCCGAAGCCGATCGTGCCGCCCTCGTTCTTCGCCAGGCGGTAGGCCCAGGCACGCGTGGCGCGGTTGAACGGCATCTCGTCGCGGTCGCCGGTGAAGAAGTACTGGCGGAAGTACTCGCCGAGCTGCTCGAAGAAATAGCGCAGGTGCCCGATGACCGGATAGTTGCGCAGCACGCCGTGCTTCTTCTGCGTGATGTCGCGGACGAAGATGAACGCGACCCACAACAGCAGCGCGAGCGCCGCGAGCGTGCCGATGCCATAGGACAGGATGTCCATCACCATGCCGGGTTTCCCTCCCTGGCGGCAATGATACGCCGGCCGTGACGCGCGCGGACGGGGCGCGCGCGATCACGCAGCGCGCTCAGGCGCCGAGCGTGCGCACGACGTCGAAGATTTCGGCCGCGTGATGCCGGGGGTTGACCCCGTACGCCGCGTGCCGCACCACGCCGCGCTTGTCGATGACGAAGGTGGAGCGCACGAGGCATTCGCGCCGCACGCCCTCGGTTTGCTTTTCCTGCAGCACGCCGTAGAGGCGGCAGACTTCGCCCTCCGGATCGGCGAGCAGCCGGATCGAAAGCCCGTTGCGGTCGCGGAACTCGGCGTGCGTCAGGCAATCGTCGCGCGAGACTCCCAGGATGACGCAGTCGTGCCGCACGAACTGGTCCTCGTGGTCGGAAAAATCGCAGGCCTCGAGCGTGCAGCCGGGCGTACCGTCGCGCGGATAGAAGAACAGCACGACGTTGCGCTTGCCTTTGAACGACGCGAGCTTCACCGGCTGCATGTCGGCGTCATGCAGCGCGAAGGCGGGAGCGGTTTGACCCTTCTGGATCATGATCGGGCGTGCGCGATTCTAAAACACGCGCCACGCCGCTTGACAAGCGGTATGTGGCGCGCGAGCCACAGCCGCAGCGCGGCTACAATCGCGCCATGCGGCAGCGCTGGCTCGGCGGATTGTCGACGCGCGACTTCCTGCGGCGCCATTGGCAGAAGCGGCCGCTGCTCGCGCGCGCGGCCTGGACTGCGCCAGCCGGCTTGCCGCAGCGCACGGAGCTGCTCGCCCTCGCCTGCCGCAGCGACGTCGAAGCGCGGCTCGTGACGCAGCGCGCCGGCCGCTGGCGGCTCGAGCACGGACCGTTCCAGCGTCGCCGGTTCGCAAGCCTGCCGGCACGCAACTGGACGCTGCTCGTCAATGGCGTCAACCTGCAGGTGCCCGCCGCCGAGCGATTGCTGCGCCGCTTCGACTTCCTGCCGCGGGCCCGGCTCGATGACGTCATGGTCAGCTACGCGGCGCCCGGTGGCGGTGTCGGCCCGCATGACGACTCTTACGACGTGTTCCTGCTGCAGGGTCCCGGGCGACGCGTATGGCGGCTGCAGCGACCGCGCCCCTTCACGCTGCTCGCCGATGCGCCGCTCAGGCTGATCGCGGATTTCGCGCCGGACGAGGAATACCTGCTCGAGCCCGGCGACCTGCTGTACCTGCCGCCCGGCTGGGCCCACGACGGCATCGCACTCGAGCCGTGCTTCACGTACTCCGTCGGCTGCCGCGCGCCGCGCGGCGCCGAACTCGCGCTCGCGATGCTGGACTACCTGCACGAGCGTGGCCTGCCGGACGCCGAGTACCGCGACCCTGCGCTGCGCCCGCCGGCGCGCTCCGCGCAAATCGGCGGCGCGATGGTCGGCTTCGCCCGGCGCGTGCTGCGCCGCCTGCGCTGGACGGCGCGCGACGTGCAGCGCGTACTCGGGCGCCACCTCACGACACCGAAGCCGCACGTCGTGTTCCGGCCGCCGCGCCGGCCGCTTGCGCGTGCGGCGTTCCTGCGCCAGCTGGCGCGCGGCGCTGTCGTGCTCGACGCCAGGTCGGCGCTGCTGTACCGCGGCAGCGCTTTCTTCCTCAACGGCGAGGCTGTCGCGTTGCGCGCGGCGCAACGCCGGCCGCTCGCACGGCTTGCCGATCGGCGGCGCGGCGCCGGCGCCGCGCTGGCGCGCGCAGGGCTGGGTGCGCAGCTCTACGCGTGGTATGGACAGGGCTATCTCCACCTGGAGCGATCGGCGTGAGCGAAGCGCGCGACGCCGCGGCGATGCCGCCCGACTACCAGCTGTTCGAATCCGAAGCGGACTTCCAGGCTGGCGTCGACCGGCTGCTGGAGCAGCCGGGCCGCGAACTGCGCTTGTTCGATCGGGATCTCGCCAGCCTGCGGCTCAATTCGGCCGGGCGGGTCGCCCGCATCGAGCGCTTCCTCCAGGCGAGCCGCGCACGGCGGCTGTATCTCGCCGTGCACGACACCGATTACCTCAGCAAGTATTGCCCGCGCATGCTGTCGCTTCTCAAGCGCTACTCGCATGCCATCCAGGTGCAGCGCACGCACGAAGAAATCCGTGAACTGCGCGACGCCTTCCTGGTCCTCGATGCCGCGCATTTCCTGCGCCGCCCCGAGGCCGCCTTCTGGCGCGGCGTGATCTGCCTCAACGATCGCAACGAGGCCTACGCGATGCGCGCGCGGTTCCTCGAGATCTGGGCGGCGTCCTATCCGGCGGTTTCGGCCACCACGCTCGGCCTGTGAACCGGAAATTGCTATAATTTTGCGCTCGCCCGCGGCTGCGGGCGGGATGCATTGGCCTCCTCAACCACACACAAGGAAATCAAAATGTACAAATCGATCCTGCTGGCCGCCGCGATGGCGGTTGCGCTGGCCGCCTGCGGCCAGGAACAGAAACCCGCCGCCAAGGCCCCCGCAGCTGCACCGGCTCCGGTCGCCGCACCGAAAGTCGAAGAAAAGAAGGCCGAGACCACCACCACGACTACCACGACCACGGCTGACGCACCGAAACCGGAAGAGAAAAAGGTCGAGACCACGACCACCACTACGACCACCACGACGGAAGCGGCGAAGAAGTAGTCGAGCAGTCGTTTTCGCAAGACCGGCGCCGGCCCGCAAAGGCCCCGCCGGTTTTTTGCTGCCTAGCGCAGCTCGCGCCAGCCAAATCCCTCGTCCTGGGTCGCGATGCCGACCCAGTCCGGATCGCAGCAGAGCGCGCGCGCCAGT
>MERB01000056.1:0-4693 GCA_001770475.1 Betaproteobacteria bacterium RIFCSPLOWO2_02_FULL_66_14
AGATCTTGAGGACATCTACGACTACATCGCTGAATCGGACTCGCCCGCCAAAGCGGATTACGTATTGACCCGGTTGCTGGAAGCCGGCGGCCACCTAGCCGCTTTCCCCGAGCGCGGCTCGCGTCCGAAGGAACTGCAGGCACTTGGCATCCGGGATTATCGCCAGACCTTCTTCAAGCCGTATCGTCTCATCTATCGGGTGATTGGCAAGCAGGTCTTCATCTACGTCATCGCCGACGGCAGGCGGGACATGCAGGCGCTGCTCCAGCGCAGGCTCTTGGGCGGTTGATCTCGGCGGCCCCGGCAATGGGTATCTCGAAGCACGACGCCGTCTCCCTCGCGCAGGTTCGCGCCCGATTCTCGGAATTGGTTCAAGAGGTCAAAGCCGGCGCCGAAAAGATCATCACCAGGGACGGTGAGCCTTACGTCGCAATCATCGACGCGGAACGACTTGATCATTACCGTCGGCTCGCGCGTGAACGCATCCACCTGCTGTTGATCGATGAGGCGGGCAAGGGGCTCGACGATGTCGCCGCCGGTTGCGTGACGAGTGCCCGCGGCACAATCCGATCAATCAAGCGCCGCCGCAGCCGATAACACGTAGCTCGCCCGGTTCGCAGAGACGTTTTCGTTTCGGTATGGGTTTCAGTGTAGGTCGCGGTATAGGTCGTCGCTGCAGCCGCCCGGAAACCCAATGAAATCGCGGGCTTTACGCCCATGCATCATCGGCGTGTGGGTCGAAAGCGATTCGGACATCGGGGATGCTACGGGTTCCATCGCCTGGAATTGTGCCTGATTCATGCGCCAGGGCAGCGATGTCGTGGCGCGCGTTCGGCGTTTGCGCGACTCGTGCGCGATGGCGCGAATCGCTTCGGCAAAAAAGAAGCGGGGCCCTCGCCCCGCCCGGAATCCACAAGACGGCCTTCGCTAGACGAGGGTCTGGGGAACGTTGAGCAGCGCGGAGAGCACGTCGGTCGGGGACAAGTTCTGCGTCAACGCGAAGGTCGCCAATGCCGTGCTGCCGGTGCTGCTCGATCCGTTCCCGCCCGCATCGACGAACAGGGTCGCCGAGTCGTCGGACACCCGGAAATACACATAAGTCGGCGAGTTTCCGTTGTCCGGACCGAACAGGTCCTTGAGATCGAGTTTGCCAGCTTCAGGGTCAGTCATGGCGTCGCCAATGCGTCGCTCGAGAGCGTTTTAATCGATGTTACGCGGCTTTGTCGGTCTGACCGGAGAATCGGCAAATAGTTTATTTCCGGCTAAAGAGGCGTCGATCGTGGCCGCTCGGCAATTTCCTGCTGCGTGAAGACGTTCGCTCTGAACGGCCGCACGGATTTGCACATTCGCGCATCCGGGCCACGCGGTCCCGTTCGCCCCGCATCGCAGTGGTTGTAGATCGCACGCAGCTTGACCGAGATCAGATCGGCCCTCCGGCAGCGGAGCGATTATCGTTTCGGTGAACCGGTCCACCGTCGCGACGGTCGCGTTGCGCACCCCCCTTTTCAGAGGGGAGCGTAGCCTGCGCATTGCGCTCGTCGGCGCACCCGGAGGCGGCAAGAGCACGCTGTTTCGCGACGTCCAGGCGACTGCCGTGAAGACCGCGCCGCTCGCCGGTTCGCGGCACGCCTACGAAGAATGCGCGCTGCAGCTGGGGCTCGACGAGGCGCGCCTGGTCAAGCTGCCGAGCCTGCGAACGCTGACCGATCTTGCGGACGAGGATCGGCCGACGCTCAAGTACCTGCTCTGGGGCGATCGCCCGGCGACGGTTTCGCGGCACGATCGCGACGCGAGCCCCGCGCCCTTCGGACCGCCCGACGTGATCGTGCAGGTGGTCGATGCGACCGCGCTCGAGCGCCACCTCGAACTGACGCTCGAGCTGCTCGAGCTCTCGCGCCCGCTCGTGATCGCGCTCAACAAGATGGACGAGGCGCGTACGCAAGGGCTTTACCTGAGCGGCAAAGCGCTCGCGCGGCGTCTCGGCGTGCGCGCCGTGCGGACTTCGGCGGCGCGGGGTCACGGACTCGCGCAGCTGTTCCGCGAAGCGCTCGAGGCCGCGCGCGCCGGCGTGTCGCCGCTGCCGCTGGCCGCAGGCGAGCACCTGCGCAAAAGCCTGGAGCCGCTGGAAGCGGTGCTGCGCGATTCCGAGATCCGGGCCGCGTTCGGCGTGCCGGCGCATTTCCTGACGTTGCAGGTCGCGCAGGGCGACCGGTATTTTCGCGAGGAGTTGCAACAGCATTTTCCCGCGCTGACGGACAAAGTCGAGCGCGCCTGCGAAGCGGCCTCCGCGATGCTGCCGCGCCCGCTGGCCGAAGAACTGCACGCGGAGCGCCATCATCTCGCGCTGACGCTCGCGGAAGCCGTGACGCGGCCCGATCGCCCGGACGATCGCCGCAACTGGCGGTATTGGCTCGACGAACTGTTCCTCAGTCCGCGCTGGAGCCTGCTCGGGAGCACGGCCGTGTTCGCCGGGGTGCTGTTCATCGTGTTCGGGCTGAGTGCGTGGATCGACGGGCTCACGGCCGCACGGCTGGCGGAATGGGTCTCCACCTGGCAGCCGCAATCGACCGAGGGCGTGGTTGCTCGCGCGGTGGCCGACGGCATGATCGGGCTCGTGGGGATCGTCGTGCCGTACATGATTCCGCTCGTGCTGCTGCTCGTCGCGCTCGAGCACAGCGGGGTGATGGCGCGGATCGCGTTCGCCGTCGATCGCGGTTTTCACCGCATCGGATTGCATGGCTCGGTCGCGGTGCCGTTCCTGTTGGGGTTGGGATGCAATGTGCCCGCGCTATCGAGCGTGGCGCGGACCACGCGCGGCGAGGAGCGCGGCGCCGCGGCGGTGCTCATCGCTTTCGTGCCGTGCTCCGCGCGATCGGCCCTGGTGCTCGCGCTCGCGGGCAAGTACCTCGGCGGTCTCGCAGTGTTCGGCGTGTTCGCGCTCGCGCTTGCCGTGATCGCGATCCTGGGACGGCTGCTGAAGCAGCGCATGCCGGCTGCCGAGCCCGGCGTGGTGCCCGAAATCCCGCCGTTCACTTTGCCTCGCTGGGTGCCGCTGCTGCGCGAGACCTGGCTACGGACGCAGGACGTCGTCACCATCGTGATGCCGCTGCTCGTCGTCGGCAGCGTGGTGCTCGCGCTGCTGAATCACCATGGCGCCGACGCGATCATCAATTCGGCGCTGCGCCCGCTCACGCTGGGTTGGCTCGGGCTGCCGGCGGTACTCGGGGTTCCGATTCTGTTCGGCGTGCTGCGCAAGGAACTTTCGCTGTTGATGCTCTACCAGGCCTTCGGCAGTTTTCACCTCGAGGATTTCCTGGATCCGATTCAGCTGCTGACGCTGGTGGTGTTTCTGACTTTCTACGTCCCCTGCGTTTCGACGTTCGCCGTGACGCTCAAGCTGTTCGGTCGGAGGATCGCGCTGAAGTCCGTGCTGATGTCGATCGGCGCCGCGCTCGCGGCCGGGGGCGTTCTGCGCTTCGCGCTGCTCGGATCGCAGATGCTCGTCGGCTGAGCGCCGGCAATTCAGCGCAATACAGCGAGCAGTTGCGCGAACGCCTTTGGCGTGCCGGCGGCGATGTCGCCGCTTTCGAGGTAATTCGGCTCGCCCGAGAAATCGCCGACCAGTCCGCCCGCTTCCTGGATGAGAAGCGCGCCGGCGGCCATGTCCCACGGCGAAAGACCCATTTCCCAGAATGCATCCAGGCGGCCCGCCGCGACGTAGGCGAGATCGAGCGCGGCCGCGCCGGCGCGGCGCACGCCCGCAGTCGCCGAAATCATCGCTTGCAACTGCCGCATGTAGAGATCGAGCCGGGCCTTTTCCCTGAACGGAAAGCCGGTGCCCAGAAGCGCTTCCGACAGGCGCTCGCAGCGCGACACGCGGATGCGCCGGTCGTTGAGAAACGCGCCTCGACCGCGCGACGCGGTGAACAGCTCGTTGCGCGACGGATCGTAGACCACGCCGTGCGAGACGATGCCGCGGTGCTGCACCCCGATCGAGACGCAGTATTGCGGAAAACCGTGGATGTAATTGGTCGTGCCGTCGAGCGGGTCGATCAGCCACCGGTACTCGGCGTCCGCGCTTGCCTGCGCGCCGGATTCCTCGGCGAGCAGCGCGTGGGCAGGATAGGCCTGGCGCACGATGTCGATGATCGCGGCTTCCGCGGCCTGGTCGACCTGGGTGACGAAATCGTTCGCCTGTTTGGCGCGTACTTTGAGGATCGTGCCATCGAAGGCGGCGCGATTGATGATGGCGCCGGCGCGCCTTGCCGCCTTCACCGCAACATTCAACATCGGATGCATGATGCGGCGGCATTGTATCCTGCAAGGATGAAACAGGCCCTCGAACGCGTACGCATCGTGCTGTGCCGTCCGAGCCACCCGGGAAACATCGGCAGCGCGGCGCGCGCCATGAAGGCGATGGGCATCACGGACCTGCGGCTGGTGGCGCCGGAGCGGTATCCGGCGCCGGAAGCGCAATGGCTCGCGACGCACGCAGTCGACGTGCTCGAAGCGGCACGCACGCACGCATCGCTGCACGAAGCGATCGCGGACTGCGTCGCGGTGTTCGCGCTGAGCGCGCGGCCGCGCGAATGGTCGCCGCAGGTGCTGGCGGCGCGCGAGGCGGCGCGCCTCGCGCTTGAGCGCGCGGCGCAGGGGCCGGTGGCGTTCGTTTTCGGCAACGAATCGGCAGGGC
>MERB01000056.1:4709-22383 GCA_001770475.1 Betaproteobacteria bacterium RIFCSPLOWO2_02_FULL_66_14
ACTCGCCACGGTCCAGGACCTCGAGGGGCTGTATGCCCACCTCGAGCAGGCAGCGGTCGAAAGCGAGTTTCTCGTTCCCGGTTCGGGGTCGAAACTGCGCGAGCGCTGGCGGCGGCTTCTTTCGCGGGTTCCGGCGCTGGAACGCGAGGAAGTCAACATCCTGCGCGGGCTCCTGAAAGCGATGCAGGACACGCGTCAAAAAACGCGGAACTGATAGTTGACCGAATTTGTCGGATAACCTAGGATCGACTTCATGTTTACGCAGCTCAGGGAAGACATTCGAAGCGTTTTCGACCGTGACCCGGCGGCGCGCACGACCTGGGAGGTGCTGACCTGCTATCCGGGTCTGCACGCGGTCTATTTCCACAAGCTCGGACACTGGTTCTGGATGCACGGCCTGCGCTGGCTCGGGCGGCTCACGTCGCACGTCGGGCGGTTTCTGACGGGTATCGAGATCCACCCCGGCGCGATCATGGGCAGGCGCGTGTTCATCGACCACGGCATGGGCGTGGTCATCGGCGAAACCGCGGAAGTCGCGGACGACGTCACGCTGTATCACGGCGTGACGCTGGGGGGCACGAGCTGGAACAAGGGCAAGCGCCATCCGACGCTCGGCAAGGGCGTAGTGGTCGGCGCGGGAGCAAAGATTCTCGGACCGATATTCGTCGGCGAAGGCGCCAAAATCGGTTCGAACGCAGTGGTCGTGAAGGACGTGCCGGCGGGCGCCACCGTCATTGGAATTCCCGGTCGCATCGTGGAGGAGGCCGGCACGCGCGACGAGGCGCGATTCGCGGCCTACGCCGTGGTGAAGGATATGGATGACCCGTACGCGGCCGCGATCCGCACGCTCATGGAACACACGCGCGAACTCGAGCAGACCGTGGCTGCGCTCGAAGAAAAGCTGCGCCAGGTCGATTCGCGGGTTCAGGGGTCTTTGACCGAAGCCTCAAAGGCGGAACAACTCAGGGCTGTTAAGTGATTGAATGTAATTGATATTAGCTATAGTAGACTAATACAGTCAAGTTTTGTTGTATACTCGACTCCGTCAATCAAGTATCGACGAGGCCCCCAATGAGACTGACGACCAAAGGCCGGTTTGCGGTGACTGCCATGGTGGATCTGGCGATGCGCCAGAATCGTGGTCCGGTGACCCTGGCTGGAATCAGCGAACGGCAGCGAATCTCGCTGTCGTATCTCGAGCAACTGTTCGGTAAATTGCGGCGCGCCGGAATCGTATCGAGCGTGCGCGGGCCGGGCGGCGGCTACAACCTCGCGCAACCGGTAACGAAGGTCACGGTCGCCGACATCATCGTGGCCGTGGACGAGCCGCTCGACGCGACGCAATGCGGCGGCAAGGAAAATTGTCTGGGCGACAAGCGCTGCATGACGCACGACCTGTGGGAGCGCCTGAACGAGAAGATGTTCGAGTACCTGGCGTCGGTGACGCTGGCGGACCTCGTTGCGCACCAGCACGGCAAGCCGGTGGCGGTGCTCCAGAGCTGGCGCGACGCCGATCAACCGGCGGCGAAACCGGCGATCGCGGTGGCCGCATGAAGCTTCCGATTTACCTGGACTACTCGGCGACCACGCCGGTCGACCCACGCGTCGCCGAGAAGATGATCCCGTTTCTCACCGAGCACTTCGGCAATCCGGCGAGCCGCTCGCACAGCTTCGGCTGGAAGGCCGAGGAAGCGGTCGAGAGTGCGCGCGCCGAGGTGGCCGCGCTGGTGAACTGCGACGCCAAGGATCTGGTCTGGACATCGGGCGCCACCGAATCGATCAACCTGGCGCTGAAGGGCGCAGCGGAGTTCTACAAGACCCGCGGCAGGCACCTGATCACCGTCAAGACGGAGCACAAGGCGACGCTCGACACCTGTCGCGAGCTCGAACGGCGCGGCTTCGAAGTCACCTATCTCGGCGTCGGGCCCGACGGCCTGATCGACCTGAACGAGCTGGACGCGGCGATTCGCAAGGACACGATCGTGGTTTCGGTCATGCTCGTGAACAACGAAATCGGCGTGGTGCAGGACATCGCTGCCATCGGCGCGCTGTGCAAGGCGAAAGGCGCCCTGCTGCACGTCGATGCGGCGCAGGCCACGGGCAAGTGCCCGATCGACCTGAAGCGACTGCCGGTCGAGCTGATGTCGTTCTCGGCGCACAAGACCTACGGGCCGAAAGGCGTCGGGGCGCTGTACGTACGGCGCAAGCCGCGCGTGCGTCTCGAGGCGCAGATCCACGGCGGCGGGCACGAGCGCGGATTCCGTTCCGGGACGCTCGCGACGCACCAGATCGTCGGCATGGGCGAGGCCTACCGGCTGGCGCGCCTGGAAATGGCGACCGAGAACGAGCGCATCCGTTCGCTGCGCGACCGGTTGCTGCGCGGCGTGCAGGAAATGGAGGAGGTCTTCGTCAACGGCCACCTCGAGCAGCGCGTGCCGCACAATCTGAACGTGAGCTTCAACTTCGTCGAGGGCGAATCGCTCATCATGGCGGTCAAGGACATCGCGGTGTCCTCTGGCTCGGCGTGCACCTCCACATCGCTCGAGCCGTCGTACGTGCTGCGCGCACTCGGCCGTTCGGACGAACTGGCGCATTCGTCGATCCGCTTCACCCTCGGGCGCTTCACGAGCGGAGAGGAAATCGACTACGCGGTCTCGCACATCAAGGCCAAGGTGATCAAGCTGCGCGAGATGTCGCCGTTGTGGGAGATGCACAAGGAAGGCATCGACCTGGAATCGGTCCAGTGGGCGGCGCATTGAGTGGCCGGCGCGTATGGCGGAGTTCGGTGCGAATTTGAATTTCTCCAGATCTGCCGACCTGGAATGAATCTCTCCAGGTCGGCAGACCGGTAACGTCAAATTCGAGATCACTTGTCCCATTTGTAAGGTTGAAAGCAGGAGCAACTCATGGCCTATAGCGAAAAAGTCATCGATCACTACGAAAACCCGAGAAACGTCGGCGCGTTCGAGAAGTCGGACGACGGGGTCGGCACCGGCATGGTCGGAGCCCCCGCCTGCGGCGACGTCATGAAGCTGCAGATCAGGGTCAACGAGGAGGGCGTCATCGAGGACGCGCGCTTCAAGACCTACGGCTGCGGCTCGGCGATCGCGTCGAGTTCGCTGGTCACGGAATGGGTCAAGGGCAAGACGCTCGACCAGGCGATGGGGATCAAGAACACGCAGATCGCCGAGGAACTGGCGTTGCCGCCGGTCAAGATCCATTGCTCGATCCTGGCGGAAGATGCGATCAAGGCGGCGGTGTCCGACTATCGCAAGAAGCACGGGCTGGCCCCGGCCGACGAACAGAAAGCCGCCTGAGGGCACGGAGAAGAGCATGTCGGTGACACTGACGGAGAAGGCCGCGGATCACGTGCAGAGCTTCCTGGCGAAGCGCGGCAAGGGCGTGGGGTTGCGCATCGGCGTTCGCACCTCCGGTTGCTCGGGCATGGCGTACAAGCTGGAATTCGCCGACGCCGTGGCGGCCGACGACCTCCAGTTCGAGAGCCACGGCGTCAGGGTCGTGGTCGACCCGAAGAGCCTGCCCTACGTGGATGGCACTGAACTCGACTACACCCGTGAGGGTCTGAACGAGGGGTTCAAGTTCAAGAACCCCAACGTCAAGGACCAGTGCGGTTGCGGCGAGTCGTTCAACATCTGAAAAACCATTTCGAGCTTTTCGGGCTGACGCCGGCGTTCGCTCTGGATCCGGACCGCCTGGACGGGGCATACCGCGAAATCCAGGCGCGCATCCATCCCGACCGGTTCGCCCATGCCGGCGACGCCGAGCGCCGCGCTTCGATGCAGTGGACCACCCACGTGAACGAGGCCTACCGGACCTTGAAGAACCCGGTGCAGCGGGGGCGCTACCTGCTTTCGCTGCAGGGCGTGGACATCGGCGCCGAAGACAACACCGCGATGTCCCAGGATTTCCTCGTGCGGCAGATGGAGTGGCGCGAACAGCTCGAAGCGGCGCGCGGTGAGAAGAATGCGGACGCGCTGCAGCGCCTGCGTGCCGAACTGCGCGGAGAGCGGGGCGATCTCGAGGCGCGCATTGGCGCGCGCATCGACGCCGAGCATGACGCCAAGGGCGCCGCCGACCTGGTGCGCCGCCTCATGTTCCTGGAGAAATTCGATGACGACATCGACGCGGCATTTGAGACAATCGAGGCTTGATGAACGTGTCGGAACGATGAGGTTTGCGCGTAGTTGATTTTCCCCATATCTCCGCGTTTTTGCCCGATTGCGTAAACGCAATCGGGCAAAAACGCGGAGACCGGGGGAAAAACGAATTCGCACCGATCCTCGTATGAAATCGTTGCCCCAAGACTGATGGCTCTCCTTCAAATCGCCGAACCCGGGCAATCCGCCGCGCCGCACGAGCATCGGCTCGCGGTCGGGATCGACCTCGGCACGACCAACTCGCTGGTGGCGACCGTGAGAAACGGCATGGCGGTCGTGCTGGCGGATTCGCAGGGGCGGCCGCTCCTGCCGTCGATCGTGCGCTACGCGCCGGGCGGCGAGGTTGCGGTCGGCTTCGCCGCGCAGGCACAGCAGGCAAACGACCCGAAGAACACGATCGTCTCGGTGAAGCGGTTCATGGGCCGCGGCGTGAAGGATGTCGCGCACGTCGAGAACGCGCCCTACGATTTCGTCGATGCGCCCGGAATGCTTCAGATTCGCACGCGGGCAGGGGTCAAGAGCCCGGTCGAAATCTCGGCGGAAATCCTCAGGGTGCTTCGGCAGCGCGCCGAACTGGCGCTCGGCGGCGACCTGATGGGCGCGGTGGTCACGGTGCCTGCCTACTTCGACGACGCGCAGCGGCAGGCGACCAAGGATGCCGGAAAGCTGGCCGGGCTCAACGTGCTGCGCCTTCTGAACGAGCCGACCGCCGCTGCGATCGCTTATGGCCTGGACAACGGGGCGGAAGGGATCTACGCCGTGTTCGACCTGGGCGGAGGCACCTTCGACATTTCGATCCTGAAGCTTTCGAAGGGCGTGTTCGAAGTGATTTCCACGAACGGCGATTCGCTTCTCGGCGGCGACGATTTCGATCACCGCGTGTTCTGCTGGGCGCTCGAGCAGGCGAAACTGCCGCCGCTTCAGCCGCGCGACGCGAGGCTCCTGTACGTCAAGGCGCGCGAGGCGAAGGAGGCCCTGACCAATCACGGCGAAGCGCCGATCACGGCACGTCTTTCGACGGGTGACTTCGTCGATCTTGCATTGACCACGGAAATGTTCTGCGACATGACGCGCACCCTGGTGCAGAAGACGCTCGGGCCGGTGCGCCGCGCGTTGCGCGATGCGGACCTCACGACCGACGGCATCAAGGGTGTGGTCATGGTGGGAGGCGCGACGCGCATGCCCCAGGTGCAGCGCGCGGTGGGCGAATTCTTCCGCTGCGATCCGCTGAACAATCTCGATCCCGACCGGGTCGTGGCGCTCGGCGCGGCGATGCAGGCGAACGTGCTGGCGGGCAACCGCGCGCAGGGCGAGGACTGGCTGCTGCTCGACGTGATCCCGCTGTCGCTCGGCGTCGAGACGATGGGCGGGCTCACCGAGCGCATCATCCCGCGCAATTCGACCATCCCGGCGGCGCGCTCGCAGGAATTCACGACTTTCAAGGACGGGCAGCGGGCGATGAGCTTTCACGTCGTTCAGGGCGAGCGCGAGCTGGTTTCGGAGTGCCGCTCGCTCGCCAGGTTCGACCTGCACGGCATTCCGCCGATGGTTGCGGGGGCGGGACGCGTGCGAGTCACTTTCCAGGTGGATGCCGACGGCCTGCTGTCGGTGAATGCCCGGGAGAAGACCACGGGCGCCGAGGCGTCCGTCACCGTGAAGCCGTCCTATGGCCTCACCGACGCCGAGATCGAGCGCATGCTGCGCGATTCGGTGGAGCACGCGCGCGAGGACATGCAGCAGCGCGCACTGCAGGAAAGCCGCGTCGAGGGCGAGCGGCTCGCCGACGCCGTGCGCGCAGCGCTCGAATCCGACGCGAGTCTTCTCGAGTCCGGTGAACGCGCCGAGATCGAGCTTCGGCTCGGCGAACTCGAAAAGGCGCTTCAGGGCGACGATCACCGCACGATCAAGCGCGCGTCGGAGGTGCTCAATCGCGCTACGGAAGAGTTCGCCGCGCGGCGCATGGATGCGGGCGTGCGGCGCGCGCTTTCGGGGCAGAAGATCGCCAGCCTGGGCGGGTAGAGGTTTCCATGCCGAGGCTGAAAGTTCTGCCGCACGTCGAGTTGTGCCCGCAGGGCGCCGAGCTGGATGCGCCCACCGGTGTGTCGATCCTGGACACGTTGCTTGCGAATCACATCGACATCGAGCACGCCTGCGAGAAATCCTGCGCCTGCACCACCTGCCACGTGATCGTGCGCGAGGGCGGCGACTCGCTCGATCCGGCCGAGGAAAAGGAAGAGGACATGCTCGACAAGGCCTGGGGTCTGGAGCCGGATTCGCGCCTCGGATGCCAGGCGAAAGTGCGCGCGGCCGACCTGACGGTCGAAATCCCGCGCTATACGATCAACTTCGCGAGGGAAGGGGGGACGAAATGAAGTGGACCGATTCGCGCGACATTGCCATTGCGCTCTCCGAGGCGCATCCGGACGTCGATCCGATGCGGGTGAACTTCGTGGACCTGCATCAGTGGGTGCTCGCGCTGGAGGGGTTCGGCGACGACCCGAAGCGCGGCGGCGAACGGATTCTGGAGGCGATCCAGGCGGCCTGGATCGAGGAAACCGAGTAGCGCAGCGTGCCGCTGCAGACTTTCCTGAGGAGGACTGCGCATGTTTGATCCGATCAC
This sequence comes from Betaproteobacteria bacterium RIFCSPLOWO2_02_FULL_66_14, assembly GCA_001770475.1. Classification (GTDB taxonomy): domain Bacteria; phylum Pseudomonadota; class Gammaproteobacteria; order Burkholderiales; family SG8-39; genus 2-02-FULL-66-14. The sequence continues at coordinate 11,508 of MERB01000056.1, forward strand.
CCTTCCGTTCGGCGCCAAGATGCTGTTCAACACCGTGAAGCTCAAGCCCGGTGTCACTTTCGAGCAGGTGGAGCTCGCGGTGGGCGAGATGTGCAACGTCGTCAAGGAAATCTACGGCGGCGACAAGGGCGGTTTCCTCGCCGGGCAGGTGTTCAAGTTCTCGGGATTTGTCTCGGACGAGGGCTCGCTCGGCGAGACCGCGCCCGCGGACGACCACTACGTGATCGTCACCTACTGGCGCTCGTTCGAGGAGCACGAAAAGTCGCACGCCGACGAAATCTTCTCCAACAAGTTCGAGGCGCTGGCGAAGATGTGCACTGAGACGAAGGAGCTCGGTTACGACATGCTGTGGCAGGGAATGCCGGAGAGTCCCTGAAGGCTGCAGGAATGGCGGACGGGCGGCTACGAGGGTGCGCCGACAATACGCCCGATATTTGCCTTGGGCGCTGGCAATTCCTTCTCAACGACCGACCACACGGTATCGAGATCGACTTTGAAGTACGCGTGAATCAGCCGATCGCGCGTGCCTGCGATCTTGCGCCAGGGGACTGCCGTTTCCCGCGTCACGAGCTCAACGCTGAGTCGCTTGACCGCCTCACCGATGATCTCGATCTGCCGAATCACGGCGCTCTGTGTCTTGAGATCCGCCATGAAGCTCGACCTGCCATCCAGGGTAAACGCTTCGATCGCAGCGATCGCTTCCAGCACATGGCCTAAATAGAGCCGGTCCCGGTCGTTCATAGAGGACGTGCTTCGGCCAGGATCTCGTCCTTCAGCAGGAGGTGCAGTTCGCCTTCGGTGCAAAGATCCACCTTGATGCCGAGTGCGTCCTGCAATTCCAGCTGGAGCCCCGCGATGTCGAACAGTGACGTGCCCGCGGGCATGTCCACCAGCAGATCCACGTCGCTTCCCTCCTTGTCCGCGCCCCTTAACACGGACCCGAAGACGCGCACATTGCGCGCGCCGTGGGCCTCGACAATTCCCAGCACTCTCTGGCGGTTCGCGGCGAGAATTTCGGAGGCGCGCATGCGGCGATTGTCGCAGTTTTGCGACCGTAGCATCAATCATCCAATCCGCTCATCCCCTTGCGATGCGCGAGCCGCTTCGCGCCCGCGATGCGGAAGAGCACCATCCCCGGCCACGCGAGGCGCCCGTTCGGTTTGCGGCTGAACAGAATCCCGTCGGTACGCGCGATCACCTGGGTGCGCGCCTTCGGCCCGCGCGCATCCATCGGATCGATCACTTCGCAAACCGCCTCGCCCTTGCGCACGCGAGCGCCGCGTTCGAGGTGGTAGGTGAGGATCCCGGACTTCGGGCTGTAGCCGACGTCCATGCCGCCGATGGGGGTCGCTTCGGCCTTGAGCCGCGGCGGCTTTCCTGCGCGCCCTGAAATCAGCCCGCGGCGCACCAGGAACCGATAGAGATTTTTCGCATCACTTTCGCCGAGTGCGTGCGTGACATCGTGCTGCCCGCGGTATTCCACCGTGGCCGACAGGCACGCCCGGGGGATGTTCGCCTTCGGGAAGCGCTCGGCAAGCCGCGCCCAGAGTGCGCCGTTCACCCCTGAAAAGGTGAGCGCATCGGGGTAGGGGTCGTTGTAGAGCGTCGCCTGCGCGCCGAGGTCCGCGGCGAGCGCCTGTGCACCGCCGGGCCAGTCCCTGCGCGAAATGAACAGGTGCAGAACGGCGTGCATGTCGCAGTGCAGATCGAGCACCACATCCGCGTCCACCGACAGCTTCATCACCTCGGCGCGCAACGTCTGCAGCTCGTTCGAGGGTTTCATCGCGGTGAGCGCCGCCAGCGCCGCTTGCCGAATCAGGGCAACGTTCTCACCGGCATTGCGTCCGAGCCGCCCACCGACGCGCTTGGCCACCGCGTCCGACAGGTCGTGCCAGTTGCGGTTGAAATTGTCGCGGCCGAGAAAGTCGTAGCGCCCGAGGTGGTTGTTGCCGACGAGTTGCGACAACCCGATCGGATTCACCACCGGCACCACCACGATCTCGCCCTTGATGCGGCCGCGCCGCTCGGCCTCGACCAGCATCGGCAGCAGGTGGTGCAGCGCCATCGCGCCCGGCAGCTCGTTGGCGTGAATCGCCGCCTGCAGGTAGGCCTTCGGCCGAGCGCCCGCCTTGCCGAATCGATGCACGGCGAAGGAGCGCCCGGTCCCGGGCGTCATCGAAGGAAGTGCAATGCGTTTCCTGGAGTGCGACATGGCGACCTCGGCGGGATGAAGGGCAGACATTGTCCGGATTTCACCGCCCTTGAACAGCCCCGGGCGCTGCGTGCTTTCGCTGTGCGAATCCGGGTAACATCCGCCCTGCATTGCTCACATTTTGGACACGGACAAGGTTTCGATCCCGGAGGGGGAATTCATGGACGAGAAGGAACTGCGCAAGCTGATCGACGAAGTGAAGGTCGGGCGCCTGTCGCGCCGCAGCTTCGTCAAGACCGTCGCGATGTTCGGTCTCACGGCGCCGATGGCGACCCAGCTGCTGACCTGGTCGGGCGTGGCCCACGCACAGGCCAAGTCGGTCTACAAACCGACCAAGCGCGGCGGTGGCGGTGCACTGAAACTGCTGTGGTGGCAGGGCGCGACGCTGCTCAATCCGCACTTCGCGGTGGGCACCAAGGACCAGGAAGGCTCGCGCATCTTCTACGAACCGCTCCTCGCGTACGACGACGAGGGCAATTTCGTGCCTATCCTCGCCGCCGAATTGCCAAGCGTGCAGAACGGCGGGCTGGCGGCCGACGGCAAGTCGGTGGTGTGGAAGCTCAAGAAGGGCGTCCAGTGGCACGACGGCAAGCCGTTTACCGCCGACGATGTGCTCTTCAACTGGGAGTACGCTGCGGACACCGCCACTGCCGCCGTGACGATCGGCAGCTACAAGGACATCAAGGTCGAGAAGATCGACAGCCACACGGTGCGCGTGCTGTTCCAGAAACCGACGCCGTTCTGGGCCGAGGCGTTCTGCGGCACCCGAGGCATGCTGATTCCGAAGCACCTGTTCGAGTCGTACAAGGGCGCCAAGTCGCGCGATGCGCCGAACAACCTGAAACCGGTCGGCACCGGGCCCTACAGGTTCGTCGATTTCAAGCCCGGCGACATGGTGCGCGGGCAGCTCAACACGAGCTATCACGAGGCGAACCGGCCGTATTTCGACACGATCGAGATGAAGGGCGGAGGCGACGCGGTGTCGGCCGCGCGCGCGGTGATCCAGACGGGGGAATTCGACTACGCCTGGAACATGCAGGTCGAGGATGAGATCCTGCTGCGTCTGGAAAAAGGCGGCAAGGGTCGTGCCGATATCGTTTCGGGCGGCAACATCGAGCATATCCAGCTGAACACGACCGATCCCTGGACCGAGGTCGACGGCGAACGCTCGAGCGTCAAGACCAGGCACGCGTTCTTCGGCGACGCTGCGGTGCGCGAAGCGATGAACATGCTGGTCGACCGCCAGTCGGTGCAGGACCACATTTACGGCCGCACCGGCGTCGCGACCGCGAACTTCCTCAACAACCCCGAGCGGTTCCGCTCGCGGAACATGAAGTTCGAATTCAACGTCGACAAGGCGAACCAGGTGCTGGAAGCCGCCGGCTGGAAGCGCGGCTCCGACGGCATCCGGGCGAAGGACGGCAAGAAGCTGAAAATCGTCTTCCAGACCTCGATCAACGCACCGCGCCAGAAGACGCAGCAGATCATCAAGCAGGCCTGCCAGAAGGCGGGAATCGACATGGAACTGAAGTCGGTGACGGCTTCGGTGTTCTTCTCCTCCGACGTCGCGAACCCGGACACCTACACCAAGTTCTATTGCGACATGCAGATGTACACGACCACCATGACGCAGCCGGATCCCCAGGTGTTCATGAACCAGTTCACCTCCGACGAGGTGGCGACCAAGGACAACAAGTGGCAGGGGCGCAACATTTCGCGCTGGCGCAGCGAGGAGTACGACAAGGCGTTCAAGGCCGCCGAGAGCGAACTCGATCCGATGAAGCGCGCGGCCCTCTTCGTGCGCATGAACGACCTCGTAATCGGCAGCCGCCACATCATTCCAGTGGTGTTCCGCCCGCGCGTGGCCGCCATATCGAACCAGATACGCGCGCCGCTATCGGGGTGGGACAACGATCTGTGGCTGTTGAGGGACTGGTATCGGGAGGCGTGAGGGGGCGGTTGGGGCCGGGGCGGGCAAGCACCGTGCCGGTTTCTGGTTTTCATGGGTCTCCCGACTTGGCGATGAATCACCGCCAAGTCGGGAGATCATGGAACGTCAAATTCGGCTCACAGCGTGCAGCCGCGCCGACTCGGCGATGAGCAAATACCTCCTGCGCCGCCTGATGATCGTGATCCCGAGCGTGATCGGGATCAGCATCGTCCTGTTCACGGTGCTCGCGCTCGCCCCCGGCGATCCGTTCGAGGAACTCGCGACCAACCCGAACGTGCCGCCGGAAGTGCGCGCCAACCTGCGGGCGAAGTTCGGGCTCGACGACCCGGTGGCGCTGCGGTACGTGCGCTGGGCGGGCTCGATGCTCGTGGGTGACTGGGGCTTTTCCTTCGCCAGCCGCATCGACGTCGAGCATCTCATCCTGCAGCGCCTGCCGACCACGCTGATCGTGATCGGAATGTCGCAACTGCTCGCGCTTGCGATCGCGCTGCCGGTCGGCATTTACGCCGCGACCCGGCCGTACTCGATCTTCGACCAGATCGCGAGCACTTTGGCGCTGATCGGCTTCTCGCTGCCGACGTTCTTCACCGGGCTGCTGTTCATCCTGGTATTCAGCATCCACCTCGATTGGCTGCCGTTCGTGTACCGCGCCGACATTGCCGCGGAGGGCTGGCGCTTCTACTGGGAGCACTTCAGGCAGGCGCTGATGCCGGTCGCGGTGCTGGGGCTTTTCCAGGGCGCGTCGTGGACCCGTTTCGTTCGCTCCGCGGTGCTCGACGTGATCCGGCTCGATTACGTGACCACGGCGCGCGCCAAGGGGCTCGCCGAGCGGGCTGTCGTGATGAAGCACGTGGTGCGCAACGCGCTGATCCCGGTGGTGACTCTGGTGGCGCTGCAAATGCCCACCATTTTCGGCGGTGCCATCGTCACCGAGCAGATCTTCCGCGTGCCGGGGATCGGCTCACTGCTGATCAGCGCGATCCTCGCCAACGACACGCCGGTGATCATGGCGGTGACGTTCGTGCTGTCGTGCCTCGTGATCCTGTTCAACCTGATCGCCGACGTGCTTTATGGCTGGCTCGACCCCCGCATCACCTACCGCTGACGGGCCGCCGGGCGCGCGCCAGCCGGCGCGGAGCTCGCTCGGCCTGGAGGCTTGGCGGCGATTCAGGCGCCACCGCCTCGCGATGGTCGGCGTCGTCATCCTTGGCGCGATCGTGCTCGGGGTGCTGGTCGGCCCCTGGCTATGGCCGGTGGCGATCAACGACATCGATTTCACCGCCCGGCTCAAGGCGCCTTCGCTCGCGCATCCCTTCGGCACCGACGATCTCGGACAGGACGTGCTCGCACGAATGATCTACGGCGGGCGCATCTCGCTGGCGGTCGGATTCGCCGCGATGATGATCGCGATCATCGCCGGCACGCTCATCGGCGCCGTCGCGGGGATGGCGCGCGGCAGCGTGGACGCGGTGCTGATGTGGCTCACGGACCTGTTCCTGTCGCTGCCGCAGCTGCCGTTTCTGCTGCTGATCATCTACCTGTTCCAGGGCGCGCTGAAGACGCTGGTCGGACCGGAGATCGGCGTGTTCATCCTGATCGTGGCGGTGATCGGGATGTTTCGCTGGATGCCGGTGGCGCGGCTGGTGCGCGCGCAGTTCTTCTCGCTGCGCGAAAAGGAATTCGTCGAAGCTGCGCGGGCGCTGGGCGCGAGCACCTCGCGCCAGGTCGTGCGCCACATCCTGCCCAACTCGCTCGGCCCGGTGATCGTCGCCGGAACCATCGACGTCGCCGCTGCGATCATCGCCGAATCGACGCTGTCGTTCCTCGGCCTTGGCTTTCCGCCCGACATCCCGAGCTGGGGGCGGCTGCTCTACGACGCCAAGGATTACCTCGACATCGCGCCGCATTGGGCGCTGTTCCCGGGCGCGGCGATTTTCCTCGTCGTGCTGTCGATCAGCTACATCGGCGACGGCCTGCGCGACGCGCTGGATCCGCGCAAGGTGATGTAGGTGCGGCCGGGAAGCGGGAACGTGAACTTGAAGGAACGCTGCCCCCCGCGCGGGTTTTGCCGTTCCATGGTCTGCCGACTTGGCGCGGTGATTCTCGCGCTAGGTCGACAGACCCGGATGAACCCAGAATCCGCGCAAGGTGATGTAGGTGCGGCCGGGAAGCGGGGTGTGAACTTGAAGGAATGCCGCCCTCCGAGCGGGGTTTGCCGTTCCATGATCTGCCGACTTGGCGCGGTGATTCTCGCGCCAAGTCGGCAGACCCGGATGAACCCCGAATGCCACTCGGGCGCGTGACGGACATCCGGACTGCCGCATGACCCAGCGCCTGCTCGAAATCCACGGCCTGACGGGACGGTCGGTGCCTGTTGCGCTTGAATCGTCGTTCCATGGTCTGCCGACTTCGCGAGATTCACGCGAAGTCGGCAGATCGATTGAACCCCGAATGCGGCACGGCGGTTTGACTGCCGACCGATGGTTCCGATGACCCGCCTGCTCGAAATCCGCGGCCTGACGGTCCAGTTCGCGACCGACGATGGCATCGTGCACGCGGTCGACGGCGTCGATCTCGGCGTCGACCGCGGCGAGACGCTCGGCGTGGTGGGCGAGTCCGGCTGCGGCAAGAGCGTGACTGCGCTCTCGGTGATGAAGCTCATTCCGATGCCGCCGGGACGCATCGTTTCGGGCGAGATTCTCTGGCAGGGACGCGACCTCGTGCCGCTGGGCAGCGACGAGATGCGTGCCATCCGCAGCAAGGAAATCGCGATCGTGTTCCAGGAACCGATGACCTCGCTCAATCCGGTCTACACGGTCGGCGACCAGGTCGCCGAGGTGATCCGCCTGCACGAGCGGCTGAGCCGGCGCGCGGCGATGGACAAGGCGGTTGAAATGCTGCGGCTGGTGCATATTCCACACCCGGAGCGGCGCATTCGCGATTACCCGCACCAGTTCTCCGGCGGCATGCGCCAGCGCGTCATGATCGCGATGGCACTCGCCTGCGATCCGCGGCTGCTCATCGCCGACGAACCGACCACCGCGCTCGACGTCACCATCCAGGCGCAGATTCTCGACATCCTCTCGGAGCTGAAGTCGCGGATGGGAATGGCGGTGATGCTGATCACGCACGCGATGGGGGTGATCGCCGAAACGGCGCAGCGCGTCGCGGTGATGTACGCCGGCAAGGTGGTCGAAGAGGCGCCGGTGAAGGAACTCTTCGGCGCGCCGCGCCACCCGTACACCCAGGGGCTGATCCGCTCGATTCCGCGGATCGACACCGCAGTCGTCGGAAGGAAGCGGCTGGAGGCGATCAGCGGCAGCGTGCCGCCACTTGTCGATCCGCCGCCGGGTTGCCGGTTCGCGCCGCGCTGCCCGCATGCGCGCGCGGAATGCCTTGCGGAGACGCCGCCCCTGCGCGTCGTCGCGCCGGGGCACAAAGTCGCCTGCGTGCTCGGATGACGACATGAACGAGGCGCTGCTTCGGGTCGTCAACCTCGTCAAGTACTTCCCGATCAAGGGCGGACTGATCGGGGGCGAGGTGGCGCGCGTGCACGCGGTGGACGGCGTGAGCTTCACCATCGCTGCGGGCGAAACGCTCGGCCTGGTGGGTGAGTCCGGCTGCGGAAAATCGACCACCGGGCGCTGCATCCTGCGCCTCATCGCGCCGACCGCGGGCGAGATCTGGTTCGACGGCCGGGACGTCACGAACGCCGAAGGCGAGACGATGCGGCGGTTGTGCCGCAACATGCAGATCATCTTTCAGGATCCGTACGCCTCGCTCAATCCGCGCATGACGGTGGGAGCGATCGTCGGCGAGTCGCTCGTGATCCACAGGCTCGTCAAGCGAGGGCGCGACTTCGAAGACCGGGTGGTGCAACTGCTCGAGACGGTGGGCCTGCACGCAGATCACATGCGGCGCTATCCGCACGAGTTCTCGGGCGGCCAGCGGCAGCGGATCGGCATCGCGCGCGCGCTCGCGGTGTCGCCGCGACTCGTCGTGTGCGACGAGCCGGTCTCGGCGCTCGACGTCTCGATCCAGGCTCAGGTGATCAACCTGCTCGAAGACCTGCAGGAACAGTTCAATCTGACGTACCTGTTCATCGCCCACGACCTCTCGGTGGTCGAGCACATCAGCGACCGGGTCGCGGTCATGTACCTCGGCCGCATCGTGGAGATTGCGCCGGCCCAGGAGCTTTACGCCGCGCCGCGCCACCCCTATACGCAGGCGCTGCTCTCGGCGGTGCCGATTCCGGATCCCACCGTCGCGCGCCAGCGCATCGTGCTGCAGGGCGACGTTCCGAACCCGATCAACCCGCCCGCCGGGTGCCATTTTCATCCGCGCTGCCCGCACGCCATGGAGCGCTGCCGGAGCGAAGCGCCCCTGCTCAGGGAAGTCGCCGCCGGGCACCTTGCGGCCTGTCATCTGAATGACTGACCTCGCCACGTACTACGCGCACCGCGCGCAGGAGTACGAGCGGATCTACGCCAAACCCGAGCGACAGGAGGAGCTTGCCGGGCTGCGTACGCGAGTCCGCGATTTGCTCGCCGAGCGGCGAGTGCTCGAACTCGCCTGCGGCACGGGTTGGTGGACCGAGGCAGTCGCGCCGCACGCCAGCGAGATCACGGCGCTCGATGCGAGCGACGAGATGCTCGCCATCGCGCGCAAAAAGGCTTTCCCTCCGCGCCGCGTCAATTTCGCCATCGGCGATTGCCATGCGCTACCGGACTTCCATCGCAGGCACGACGCGCTGCTCGCGGTCTTCTGGTGGTCGCACGTGGAGCGCGCGCGGCTGCACGCGTTCCTGCGCGACGCCGAGCGCGCCGTCGCACCGGGCGCACGGTGCGTGTTCATCGACAACCGGTACGCCGAAGGCTCGAGCACGCCGATAGCGCGGCGCGACGCCGCGGGCGACACTTGGCAGCGGCGGCGCCTGGACGATGGCAGCGAGCACGAGGTGCTGAAAAATTTTCCGGACGAGGCCGAACTGCTACACGCCCTGCCTTCGGGCGCGAGCGAGGTCAGCGTGGAAACAACGACGTATTATTGGCTGTTGGCGTATCGTGCGCCATGAGCGGACAGCACCCGATCGGAATTCGGCCACCGGACATCAGGCGCTGGCGAGACGGCACGACCGGGATCTCGTACGTGCAGGAGTTCGATTCCGGGCAGTCCGGTCCGGACGTGATGGTCCAGGCGCTGACGCACGGCAACGAATACTGCGGCGCGATCGTGCTCGATACGTTGCTACGAGAGCGCGTGAGGCCGGCGCACGGCAGGCTGACGCTCGTATTTGCCAATGTCGCGGCGTTCGAGCGCTTCGATTTCGACGACCCGGACCGCTCGCGCTACATCGACGAGGACTACAACCGCGTCTGGGCCGACGAGGTGTTGTACGGCGAGCGCGACTCGGCCGAACTGCGGCGAGCGCGAGAGCTGCGCCGATTCGTCGACCGCGCCGATTTCCTGCTCGATCTGCATTCGATGCACGAACCCTGCCGTCCGATCATGGTCTGCGGGATGATCGAAAAAGGCGTAGCGTTCGCGCGCCGCATCGGAATGCCATCCGAGCTGTTGCTCGACACCGGGCATCCCGCCGGGCTGCGGATGCGCGATCGAGGCGGATTCGGCGATCCGGCGAGTCCGCGATGCGCGGCGTTGATCGAGTGCGGCCAGCACTGGGAGGCCTCGTCGGTCGAGGTTGCGATGGACACGACGCTGCGCTTCCTACGCGTGACCGGCGCAGTGGAAGCATCGTGGATCGACGCGCAGTTGCGGCTTCCCTTGCCTGCGGCGCAGCATGTCATCCGCGTCACGCAGGCCGTGGTCGCGAAGTCGATGGACTTCCGCTTCGCTTCGCCGTGGCGCGGCCTGGAGATCGTTCCCGAGCGCGGCACACCGATTGCGCTGGATGGAAAAACCGTCTGGCGCACGCCGTACGACGATTGCGTACTGGTGATGCCATCGCTCCGCCACCTCAGGCCCGGGAATACAATGGTTCGTCTGGGCAGGTATGAATGAATTGCGCGCCTGGGCAGCACTGCTGGTCGCGGTCATCGCGGCGCCTGCGTTCGCGCAGGTCTACCGTTGGGTCGACGCCAAAGGCACCGTTCACTACACCAACGTCGCGCCGCCCGAAGGAGTGAAGGCAAGGGTGGTCGAGATCGACGCTCAGCCGGGCGCAGCGTCGCAGGACTCCCGGGATTGCTACACGATCCGCTGTCAGGGCGAGCGGTTGGAGGAGCGACTCGCGCGGCGCGAAGCGCTCGAGGCTCGCCAGGCGGCTGAACGTGCTGCCGCCACGCCGCCGCCGCCGAAGGGTCTGGATTTCCGCAAGTACGTCAGTCTGCAGCGCGGAATGGGCGAAGCGGAAATGCTCGGCGTCACGGGGCCGGCGGACATGGTCGTCGACCAGGGCATCGCGATAGCGGCGCCGTCGACCGTGCCAGTCGATCGCCACACGCTTGCGCCTGCGCGGGCCGGCCTGCGGATGAAAAACTACGTCTGGCTGCCGACTCCCGCCGATCCCTTCACGACTACCGTGACCGTCGTCGGCGGACGTATCTCGGAAATCGAGCGCGAGCGCAAGTTCTGACCTGGGGTCAGAGTAAAGACGTCATAGTTGAAATTGGGGTCACCCATTAGCCGGCCGGAGTCAATAGGGCGAGCCGACGACTCGTGATTTTCGCACGATGGCGTAGGGGATCACCTCG
>MERB01000057.1 GCA_001770475.1 Betaproteobacteria bacterium RIFCSPLOWO2_02_FULL_66_14
AGCTTCGCGTTCTCCAGCGCGATCGAGATCTGCGCCGTGAACGCGCGCAGCCGCGTCTCGTCCTCCTCGCTGAACGGCCCGCCGCGCTTGTTGAGCACCTGCGTCACGCCGATCGTCCGGCCGTGCTTGTTGACGATCGGCACGCACAGCACCGAGCGCGTGAAATAGCCGGTCCTCTGGTCGAACCCGGGATTGAACCTGAGGTCCGCGTAGGCGTACGGAATGTTGATCGACTTGCCGCTGGTGAACACCGCGCCCGCGATGCCGGCGTTGTTCGGCAACCGGATCTGCTGCAGCGATTCGAGCCCCTGGCTCACCTCGGACCACAGTTCCGAGGTCTTCTCGTCGTTCAGGAACAGCGTCGAGCGCTCCGCGTTCAGCATGCGCGTCGCCTCACCCATCACGCGCTGCAGTAGCGACCCGAGCTTGATGTCCGCGGTGACCTCGGAGACGACCTCTACGAACTCGCGCTCCTGCTTGCGGATCTGCTGCATGCGCTCGATCACCTGCGCACTCTGCAGCGCAAGCGCCCCCTGAGCGGTCATCGCCTCCAGCAATTCGAGGTCGCGCCGCGTGAAGCGGCCCTTCTTCTTGTTGAGCGCCTCGACCGCGCCGATGATCTCGCCCGTGACGGTGCGCACCGGAACGCACAGGATGCTGCGCGTGGTGAACCCGGTCTGCTCGTCGATGACGCGATTGAAACGCGGGTCGGCATAGGCGTCGTGCACGATCAGCGGCTGGCCGGTGGTGAACACGTGGCCGGCGACACCGGTGTTGTTCATCAGGCGCAACTCCCGCCGCAGCTTGCCCTTGGCGACGCGCGAATACAGCTCGCCGGTGGCCGCGTCGTTCAGAAACAGCGAGCCGCGCTCGGCGCCGAGCTCGGTCGTGGTCAGGTCGATGAGGCCGTTCAGCACCTCGTCGAGCGAGCCGAACGCGGCCATCCGCCGGGAGACGTCGAGCAGCAACTCGAGCATCCTCAACCGTCGCCGATCGGCGCCCGAGCGAGCCTCGCGCCTCGAATTCCGGGTTGCCCTTCGTGTCTCCATGCTCAAGTCGCCTTCGATCTCGCCGCCCTCTTGGTCCCTCGCCCGCCGGCCGCCCTGCCCCCGGGTTTGACCCCGTCCGCGGAAAGCAGCCGATCGCGCAGTTCGATGACCGTCTCCTGCAGCTGCGCAAGCGCGGCGCGGTACTCGGCCCGCACTGCGGCGACCGCCTCCTCGCGCTCGACTCCTGCTGCCTCGAGCGCCTCGCGCAGGCTGAACACGGTGGCGCGCAGATGGGTGATCTCATCGTGCGCCGCGGCGTTCGCCTCGCGCAAGCGATCTTCGGTGCGCGCCCCCGACTCGTCGAGCGCGCCGCGCAGCGTCCCCACGGTCGCGACCAGCTGCTGAACTTCCGCCTGGCCGGCGCGGCGAACCTCGCGCTCGGCCTCCTCGCGCTGCGCGTGCTCGCGCTCCAACTCGCTGCGCAGCGCCGCCGCCGTGCTGCGCACCTGCGCGAGCTCGTCGTGGACGCTCGCCAGCGCCTCGTCGCGGACGCTTTCGAGCCGGCCCTGCAGCGATTCGAGCTCGGCGCGCAGCGCGGCGATGATCGCCCGCAGTTCGCGGCTTGCGCCGTCGAGCGAGTCGCCGTTGCGCGCGTCCGCCGTCATGTCAGCCGCTCAGCGACCCCCGAGGAATTCGCACGGGAGCGCGAAGGTCCCGCCGCCCCCTTCAACCACAGGCCATCTCCCGCAGGCCCGCGGGTTCCCCGAGGCCTGCCGCGCCGCTTGCCCTCTCTCCATGCACGGAGTGTACGATGAACGTTCAGAACAAAGAAAGGGCGGGGATGATCCGATCCACGATGCAGCGCGTGCCGCTGTCCGTCAATCACCTCCTGGAACGTGCGGGGCGCCTGTATCCGCAGTCCGAAATCGTCAGCCGATTGCCCGACAAATCGCTCGTTCGCCACCGTTTCACCGATTTCCACCGCCGGTCGCGGCAGCTCGGCTCCGCGTTGCTCGACGCAGGTTTGAAAAAAGGCGATCGCGTCGCGACGTTGTGCTGGAACCACCATGCGCACCTCGAGTGCTACTTCGGAATTCCCGCGGCCGGCGGCGTGATGCATACGCTCAACCTGCGCCTCGCGCCCGAGGAAATCGCCTGGATCGCGAACCACGCGCGCGACCGCTTCCTGATCGTGGACGACATCCTGCTGCCGCTGTACGAGCGGTTCCGCGCCGAGGCGCCGTTCGAGCGCGTCATCGTGTTCCCGTTCAGCCGCGCTGCGGTGCCTGCGGGATTCACCGATTACGAGTCCTTCCTGGCGGGTGCGCCGGAGGCCTTCGAGTTCGCGCCGCACGACGAGGACGACGCGATCGCGATGTGCTACACCTCGGGCACGACCGGCCGGCCCAAGGGCGTGGTGTACTCGCACCGCTCGACCGTGATTCACACGCTGATGGCGAATCAGCCGGACAACTGGGGACTCGCCGCCGGCGACAGCGTGATGCCGGTGACCCCGATGTTTCACGCCAACTGCTGGGGCGTGCCTTACGGCTGCGTCATGGTCGGAGCGAAAATCATCTTTCCCGGGCCGCACTTGCACCCGGAGGATCTGCTCGCGCTGATGAACGCCGAGCGGCCGAGATTCGTGCTCGGCGTGCCGACGATCTGGATGGCGATGCTGCAGCTGCTCGAATCGCAGCCGGAACGGTATCGGCTGCCGCCCGGGATGCGGATGCTGGTCGGCGGGGCACCCGTTCCGGAGGCGATGATCCGCGCGTACGCCCGCCTGGGCACCGAGATTCGCCATGGCTGGGGCATGACGGAGATGAGCCCGGTCGGAACGATCTCCTACCTCAAGCCGGAACTGCAGGGCGCGAGCGACGACGAGCGGCTGAAGCGTTACGCGATGGCGGGCGTCCCGGTGCCGATCATGGATCTCCGGATCGTCGGCGAGGACGGCACCGAGCTGCCCTGGGACGGAAAGCACGTCGGCGAAGTCCAGGTGCGCGGCCCGTTCATCGCGGGCAGCTATCACGAGGTGCCGCAGGATCCGGAGAAATTCACCGCGGACGGCTGGCTGCGAACGGGCGACGTGGCCTCGCTCGATACGCACGGCTATCTGAAAATCACCGACCGCGTCAAGGACCTGGTGAAGTCCGGCGGCGAATGGATCAGCTCGGTCGACATGGAAAATCTGCTCATGGCGCACGCGGCGGTGCAGGAGGCCGCGGTGATCGCGATTCCGGACCCGAAGTGGGGCGAGCGCCCGCTGCCCTGCGTGGTGCTGAAACCGGGAAAGACCGCCACGGCGGACGAACTGCGCGCGCATCTCTCGGGGATTTTTGCGAAATGGCAGCTGCCCGGGCGGTTCGAATTCCTCGACGCCATTCCCCGCACATCGACCGGAAAATTCTGGAAGGTCAGGCTGCGCGAAAGGTTCGTGAAATGAGCGTCGAATCCGTGCTCACCCCTGCGGAACGCCAGCCGCTGAAAGGGCGCGCGCACCGGCTTCGGCCGGTGGTCTGGATCGTCGAGCTCAGGCTCGCCGAAACCGTGATTGCGGAGGTCGGCCGGGCGCTCGCGGCGCACGAACTGATCAAGGTGCAGACGGTGGGGCTCGATCGCGAAGCCCGCGAGCAGGTGTACGCCGAACTCTGCGCGCGCTGCGGCGCGCAGCCGGTCCAGCACATCGGCAAGGTGCTGGTCCTGTTCCGGAAGAAACCCGAGCCGGATCGGACCACGACGAAACGTCCGGAAAGAAATCCGGCGACCCGCCCAGGGAAGCCCGGCCGCGCCAGACGCCCCGGCCGCCGCGATGCCTCGCAGCGCGAAACCAGGATTACTCGTACCGCACGTCGAGGATTTCGTAGCGCTTGATGCCTCCGGGCGTCTGAACCTGCACCGCGTCCCCGGCGTACTTGCCGATCAGGGCGCGCGCGATGGGAGACGATATCGAGATCTTGCCCGCCTTGATATCGGCCTCGTCCTCGCCCACGATCTGCAGGCAGAGCGTGCTGGCATCGGCTTCGTCTTCGAGATCCACCGTCGAGCCGAAGACGCAGCGGCCGTCGGCGTCGACCAGCCGCGGATCGATCAGCTGCGCGTTGGAGAGCTTCGACTCGATATCGGCGATGCGCGCCTCGATGAATCCCTGGCGATTGCGCGCGGCTTCGTACTCGGCATTCTCCGAAAGGTCGCCGTGCGAACGCGCCTCGGCAATCGCGCGCGAATTCTCCGGTCGCTCCACCGTCTTGAGCCGTTGCAGTTCCGCGCGCAGCATTTCGGCGCCGTGAAGCGTCATCGGGGTCTTGGCCATGGGCGAAGTTTAGAGCAATGCGATTTCGCGACGCGATCGAATTTTTGCCGCCGTGCCGCTTTTCGCCGTTATCAGATCTGCCGACTTGGCGAAGTCCGCCAGCTCGGCAGACACTGGAACGTCAAAACCATCGCGATCACCCCATCATCGCGCTGGCGCCTCGCCCAGTCGCGCGCTCAGTGTCTGGCGTCATCCGATCTGCCGAGTTGGCAAAATTCGCCAACTCGGCAGACCATGGAACGGCAAAACCGTCACCATCGTCCCATCACCGCGTCGAGAACCCGGTCAGCCGCGCGTCCAGGGTCTGTCGTCTTCCCATCTGCCGGGTTGGCAGACTTCGCCAACCCGGCAGACCGTGGAACGGCAAAACCGTCACGATCCTCCCATCACCGGGGCCGGGTCTCGCTCAGCCGCGCATGCAGATCCTGCAGCCGATACACCTCGAGATTCGACATGGCACGCATTCCGGTGCACGCGGCGCGTGCGCCCGCGATGGTCGTGAAATAGGTGACGCGCTGCGCCAGCGCCGTGGTGCGGATCGAGCGCGAATCCACGACCGCGCTGCGGCTGTCTTCGACCGTGTTGACGATCAGGCTGACTTCGCCGTTCTTGATCATGTCGACGATGTGCGGCCGGCCCTCGGCGACCTTGTTCACCGACCCCACCGCGACCCCGTGCGCCGCGAGCACGCGCGCCGTGCCGCGCGTCGCGATGATCTCGAATCCGAGGTCGAGCAGGTCGCGCGCGATCTGCACCGTCGCCAGTTTGTCGCCGTCCCGCACGCTCAGGAAAGCGCGCCCGTCCGTCGGCAGCCGCACCCCGGCGGCAAGCTGCGATTTGATGAAGGCTTCGCCGAAAGTCTCGCCGACGCCCATCACTTCTCCGGTGGATTTCATCTCCGGTCCTAGGATCGTGTCCACGCCCGGGAACTTGACGAACGGAAACACCGCCTCCTTCACCGAGAAGTACGGCGGCACCACTTCCGCGACGATTCCCTGGTCGGCGAGCGACCGGCCTGCCATGCAGCGCGCCGCGATCTTGGCCCAGGGCCTGCCGGTGGCCTTCGAGACGAACGGCACCGTGCGCGAAGCGCGCGGGTTCACTTCCAGCACGTACACCACGTCGCGCTGGATCGCGAACTGGACGTTCATCAGGCCGACCACGTCGAGCGCGGTCGCAAGCTGCACGGTCTGGTGATGCAGTTCGCGCTCGAGATGGCTCGCGAGCGAATACGGAGGCAGGCAGCAGGCCGAGTCGCCCGAATGCACGCCCGCCTGTTCGATGTGCTCCATGATGCCGGCCACCAGCACCTGCCGGCCGTCGCAGACCGCATCGACGTCCACCTCGATCGCGTCCGACAGGTAGCGGTCGAGCAGCACCGGTGAATCGTTCGACACCTTGACCGCGTGCTCCATGTAGCGCTCGAGCTCCGATTGCTGGTGCACGATTTCCATTGCGCGCCCGCCGAGCACGTAACTCGGGCGCACCACCACCGGATAGCCGATCTGCTCGGCGAGCCGCACCGCTTCGGCCGCCGAGCGCGCGGTGCGGTTGGGCGGCTGCTTCAGGCGCAGCCGCTCGAGCAGCTGCTGGAAGCGCTCGCGATCCTCCGCGACGTCGATCATGTCGGCGCTGGTGCCGATGATCGGAACGCCCGCCGCGGCGAGGTCGCGCGCGAGCTTCAACGGGGTCTGGCCGCCGTACTGCACGATCACCCCGAAGGGCTTCTCCTTGTCGACGATCTCGAGCACGTCCTCGAGGGTCAGCGGCTCGAAGTACAGGCGGTCGCTCGTGTCGTAATCCGTGGACACTGTCTCGGGATTGCAGTTGACCATGATGGTCTCGAAACCGTCCTCGCGCAGCGCGAGCGCGGCGTGCACGCAGCAATAGTCGAACTCGATCCCCTGGCCGATGCGATTGGGGCCACCGCCCAGCACCATGATCTTCCGGCGGTCGCCGGGATCGGCCTCGCACTCGTCCTCGTAGGTCGAGTACAGGTACGCGGTTCGCGTGGCGAACTCGGCGGCGCAGGTGTCGACGCGCTTGTACACCGGCCGGATGCCGAACGCGCGGCGCCGTTCGCGAACCGCCTGCTCGGTGGTCCGAGCGAGATGCGCGAGGCGCCGGTCCGAGAATCCCATGCGCTTCAGCCCGCGCAACTCCTGCGCCTCGAGATCCTCCAGCCGGCCGCCCTCGAGCCGCATCTCGGTTTCGACGATTTCCTGGATCTGCGCGAGGAACCACGGGTCGATTCCGGTCAGGCGCTGCACCTCCTCCAGCGTGAACCCGCATTCGAAGGCGTCGCCCACGTACCAGATGCGCTCCGGTCCCGGCTGGCCGAGTTCGCGCTCGATCGTTTCGCGGTCCGAGGTGCGCTGGTTCAGGCCGTCGACGCCTACCTCCAGTCCGCGCAGCGCCTTCTGGAACGATTCCTGGAACGTGCGTCCGATGGCCATCACCTCGCCGACCGACTTCATCTGCGTCGTCAACCGGTCGTTCGCCAGCGGAAATTTCTCGAACGCGAATCGCGGCACCTTCGTCACGACGTAATCGATGGTCGGCTCGAACGAAGCCGGCGTCGCGCCGCCGGTGACTTCGTTCGCGATTTCGTCCAGCGTGTACCCGACCGCGAGCTTCGCCGCCACCTTGGCGATCGGAAACCCGGTCGCCTTGGAGGCAAGCGCCGAGGACCGGCTGACCCGCGGATTCATCTCGATGACCAGCAGCCGCCCGTCTTCCGGGCCGATCGCGAACTGCACGTTCGAGCCGCCGGTGTCGACGCCGATCTCGCGCAGCACCGCGATCGAGGCGTCGCGCAGGATCTGGTATTCCTTGTCGGTGAGCGTCTGCGCCGGCGCCACCGTGATCGAGTCGCCCGTGTGCACGCCCATCGGGTCGAGGTTCTCGATCGAGCAGACGATGATGCAGTTGTCCTTGCGGTCGCGCACCACCTCCATCTCGAATTCCTTCCACCCGACGACCGATTCCTCGATCAGCAATTCCTTGGTGGGCGAGGCATCGAGCCCGCGCTCGCAGATGGCGACGAATTCCTCGCGGTTGTAGGCGATCCCGCCGCCGGTGCCGCCGAGCGTGAACGAGGGCCGGATCACCACCGGGAAGCCGATTCCCGCCTGCACCTGGAGCGCCTCCTCCATCGAGTGCGCGAGCGAAGAGCGCGGACTCGCGAGCCCGATCCGGCTCATCGCCTGCTTGAACTTCTCGCGGTCCTCGGCCTTGTCGATCGCCTCGCGCGAGGCACCGATCATCTCGACGCCGAATTTCTCGAGCACGCCCTCGCGCGCCAGGTCGAGCGCGCAGTTGAGCGCGGTCTGTCCGCCCATCGTCGGCAGCAGCGCGTCGGGGCGTTCCTTCTCGATCACCCGCGCCACCGTCTGCCAGGTGACCGGCTCGATGTAGGTCGCGTCGGCCATCTCGGGGTCGGTCATGATGGTCGCCGGGTTGGAATTCACCAGCACGACGCGGTAGCCCTCGGACTTGAGCGCCTTGCAGGCCTGGGCGCCCGAATAATCGAACTCACAGGCCTGCCCGATCACGATCGGGCCGGCGCCGATGATCAGGATGCTTTCGAGGTCAGTTCGCCTTGGCATCGCGCATCAGCTTTGCGAAACGATCGAAGAGGTAACCGATGTCGTGCGGCCCGGGACTCGCTTCCGGGTGTCCCTGGAAGCAGAACGCCGGCCGGTCGGTGCGCGCGAACCCCTGCAGCGTTCCGTCGAACAGCGAGACATGCGTCGGCCTCAGCGTCGGCGGCAGCGATTTCGGATCGACCGCGAAACCGTGGTTCTGGCTGGTGATCACGACCGCCCCGGTGTCCAGGTCCTTCACCGGGTGGTTGGCGCCGTGGTGGCCGAACTTCATCTTCAGCGTCCGGGCGCCGGAAGCGAGCGCCATCAATTGGTGACCGAGGCAGATGCCGAACACCGGAATCGCGGTCGAGTCGAGCACCTCGCCGATCGCCTCGATCGCGTAACCGCAGGGCTCGGGGTCGCCCGGCCCATTGGACAGGAACACGCCGTCCGGCTTCATCTTCAGCACTTCGCGCGCAGGCGTCTTCGCCGGCACCACGGTGACGCGCGCGCCGTGATCGGCGAGCAGGCGCAGGATGTTGCGCTTCACGCCGTAGTCGTAAGCGACGACGTGCAGATCCGGTTTCTCGACCCGCCGGAATCCCTGCCCGAGGGACCAGGCGCCTTCGGTCCACTCGTAAGGCGCCGCCGTCGTGACCACCTGCGCGAGATCCATTCCCGCCAGTCCGGGGAATTCCCGCGCCGCGGCGAGCGCCTTCGCCTCGTCGATTCCGCCCGACGCAAGGCAACCGTTCTGCGCGCCCTTCTCCCTCAGAGTGCGGGTGAGCCTGCGCGTGTCGATGTCGGCGATCGCGACCACGCGGTTCGCCGCGAGATACTCGGGCAGCGTGCGGCGTGCGCGCCAGTTGGACATCCTCGCGGGCAGATCGCGCACCACCAGCCCGGCGGCGTACACCGCGCCGGATTCCTCGTCCTCGTCGTTGATGCCGGTGTTTCCGATATGCGGATACGTCAGCGTCACGATCTGCCGGCAGTACGACGGATCGGTGAGGATTTCCTGATAACCGGTGATCGCCGTGTTGAAGACCACTTCGCCGGCGGAAATGCCGTGCGCGCCGACCGAGCGGCCCCGGAACACCGTGCCGTCGGCGAGGACGAGCAACGCAGGTTCGAGTGCGGCCAAAACGCAAAACTCCAGGAGCGGACGTGAAAAGCGGGAGGGGCTTCGCGCCCTTCCCGCTCGGCTTGAGTGGAGAATTATACGCTACTTGAGTCCGAGCACGTCCGCCATTTCGTACAGTCCCGGCGCGCGCCCATGCAGCCACTTCGCCGCGCGCAGCGCCCCGAGCGCATAGGTCGCGCGGCTCTGCGAGCGCACTGCGACTTCGACCCGCTCACCGGCGCCCGCGAAGATCACCGTGTGCTCGCCGACGATGTCGCCGCCGCGGATGGCGTGAAACCCGATTGCCTTTGCCGCGCGCTCGCCGGTGTCGCCATGGCGGCCGTGCACCGCCACTTCGTCGAGCCTGCGGTGCAGGGCGGAGGCGATGATTTCGCCGAGCCTCAACGCGGTGCCCGAGGGCGCGTCGACCTTGTGGCGGTGATGCGCCTCGACGATTTCGACGTCGAAATCGTCCCCGAGGATGCGTGCCGCGGTTTCCGCGAGCTTGAACACGGCGTTCACGCCGACCGCGAAGTTCGGCGACAGGACGATCGCGACGCGTTTCGCCGCCGCCTCGATCTGTCCGTGCTGAGCGGCGGAAAAGCCCGTGGTGCCGATCACCATGGCCTTGCGCGCCGCGACGCATGCGGCGACATGCGCCAGCGTTCCCTCGGGGCGCGTGAAATCGACGAAGGCGTCGCCGCGCGAGGCGGCTGCAGCGATGTCTGTTTCGACGCGAACGCCGCCGACGGCGCAGCCCACCGCCGCGCTGCCCGGTGCGTCGAGCGCCGCCGCGACCTCGAACCCCGGGTCTGCCTGCGCAGCCTCGATCAGCGCGCGCCCCATTTTCCCGCCCGCTCCCGAGATGACGAGCTTCACGGTTTTTTCTCCGCCGCGCCGGCGCGCTCCCCGCCGCCGGCCGGCGCCGCGGTCGTTTCGGCCGCGGACGGCGCGGGCACGACATCGCCAATCACTCGCGCAAGCTTTCCGTCCTCGAAAATCACCGCGATCCGGCGCTCCTCGCGACGGCTGCCGAAACGGTCCTGGTAGTACACGTAATCCCAGCGACCGGCGTGAAAGACATCGGTCACGAGCGGGGTACCCAGCACGAAGCGCACCTGCTCGCGCGACATGCCCGGCTTGAGTTGCGCCACCATCTCCTGCGATATGTAATTGCCCTGCTGAATATCCATGCGATAGGGCGTGACGATCCGTGGCACGCCGCAGGCGGTGAGCGCAAGCGGGAGCGCGATGAATGACGCACGAAGCAGGGAATGCACGGCGAAAAATTCTCAAGGCAGGGGAAAGCCGATATGATAGCCGAAGCCCGCCCGCCCGCCTCGCGCGAGAACTGATGAGCCCGACACAGAGCCTGAAGACCACCGGCCTAAAATCGACCTTGCCGCGGCGCAAGATTCTCGAGCTGTTCGAGTCGGGAAAGGCGCGCCACATGTCGGCCGAAGATGTCTACCGCACATTGATTGCGGAGGGCATCGACGTCGGGCTGGCCACGGTGTACCGCGTTCTCACGCAGTTCGAGCAGGCCGGACTGCTCGCGCGCCAGCATTTCGAGACCGGCAAGGCGGTATTCGAATTGAACCAGGGCGGACATCACGACCACCTCGTGTGCCTGCAGTGCGGACGGGTCGAGGAATTTTTCGATGGCGACATCGAGAAGCGA
The DNA here is from genome assembly GCA_001770475.1 of Betaproteobacteria bacterium RIFCSPLOWO2_02_FULL_66_14. GTDB lineage: Bacteria > Pseudomonadota > Gammaproteobacteria > Burkholderiales > SG8-39 > 2-02-FULL-66-14. The sequence continues at coordinate 10,697 of MERB01000057.1, forward strand.
CAGGCGACGGTCGCGCGCGAGCGCGGATTCGAGCTGCGCGGACATTCGCTCGCGCTGTACGCCGACTGCACGCGGGCGAAATGCCCGCACCGGGGCGCCGACGAGGCGATCCGCGGGCGCGCCGAAGACTGAACCGCGGCCCCGTTCAGGGGCCCGGGACTTCTTCGGTCAGGCTTTCGGTCTGCGTCGGGTCGCGGCGGGGTTCGAGCGCGCGCATGTGCCAGAGCGGCGAAGCCCAAGCCACCAGCGGAGCCAGCGCCAGCGCGCCGATCCCGGCGATCAGGATGGGCGCGCGAAGCCCCCAGTGCTCGGCGATCCAGCCGCCGGCGAGGCCGCCGAACGGCGCCGCCGAAACCGACAGCGCGATCATCGTCGCGGTGACCCGCCCGAGCAGGTGATCGGGCGTCACCGTCTGGCGCAGCGTGAGGTAATTGATGAAGAACGTCATCGCGCTGAAGTCGAGCAGGAACATCCCGACCCCGAAGATCGTCGAGGCGGTGAGATGCGATCCCGCGGACAGTCCGAGGATCAGCCACGCCACGCCCGTGCCACCGATCGCCCAGAGCATCGTCGGCCCGAAGCCGAACCGCGCATTGCAGCGCCGCGCGACGGCGGTGGCCGCGAGCGAGCCGACGCCCGCCGCCATGAACATGACGCCGACGTGTCCCGCGGAAAACTTCAGCTCGCGTGCGGCGAACAGCACCACCACCGCGACGAACATGTGGCGCAGAACCTGCCACAGCGCGAGCGCCCAGGCGAGCGTGCGCAGGACCGGATTGGTCCACACCGCGTTCAAGCCGTCGCGGATCTCGTGCAGCACTCGCGTACGGGTCGCCTTCGGCGCATCGGAGGCGGCAGGCGGGATTCCGCGCAGTACCCAGGCCGAGGCGAAGAACGCGAATGCATCAAGCAGGATCGCGAACGGCGCCGTGAGCCACTGGATCAGCGCGCCGGCCATGCCCGGGCCGGTCAATTGCGCGGCGGAATCCGAAATCCCGATCTTGGCGTTCGCCTCAGGCAGGTTCTCGCGCCCGACGCGTTCGGTCATGAACACCTGGTAGGCGGGCCAGCCGATCGCGCTGCCAATCGCGACCAGGAACCCGGCAAGGTACAGGACCGGCATGCTGAGAACGCCCAGCCAGGCGCACACCGGCACGACGACGAGCGCGAGCCCCCGGCCGATGTCCGCCCAGATGATGACGGGGAGTTTGCGTGAGCGATCGATCAGCACGCCGGCGAACAGGCCGAACAGGGGAAACGGCAGCGCCTCGAGCGCGGTCAGGATTCCCAGCTCGAGCGGCGAGGCGTGGAGCATCAGCGCAGCGGTAAGCGGCAGCGCGAGAAACGTGATGTGGCTGCCGAAATGCGTGATCGTGAGCGAACCCCACAGCTTCACGAAATCGGAGTGGCGCCATAACCCCGTCAGCCGGGGCGTGGGAAACAGTCGTTGCAGCAGCGTCAGCATGTTCTTTTCGTCCGGCCCTCGCGGGCGCGGACCTCCTGCGTGTCGCGGGCGCGTTCGAGCGCCGCGCGAATTGCCAGGCAGATGCGGGGTTGGGTCGATGGCGCCATCGCATCCGCCTCAAAAACCGGCGGAGCGGACGGCCCGGCCGGAATCAGCGTTCGCCGAGGGCGATGCGGCTGCGAAGGCACATGCCGTGAGCCGCGCCGCCGTTGCTGCGGCGATCGTTCTGGACAGGGTTCTGTCGGCTCATCGGTTAACCGGTCAGTCGGGTGGCTGGAAGGCGCGGATTATAGCCGCGCCCGCGTCATTGGCAAGCGGCTCACTGGACTTGAAGTTGACCCGGTTGCACGGACCGGTTGGGGCTTGAGCACCTAGGCGGCCTCCGCGTGCAGCTTGACGCCAAGGGCTTTTGCGACCTTCAGCACAGTCGCAAAGCTTGGGTTCCCATCGGCGCTAAGAGCCCGATACAGGCTCTCGCGACTTAGACCTGCTTCCTTCGCAACCATTGTCATGCCCTTAGCGCGAGCAATGTCACCGAGTGCCCTGGCGATGCCTGTCGCGTCATCAGGTGCTTCTTCGAGCCAGGCATCGAGGTACGCAGCCATCTCCTCAGGAGTACGCAGCTGTGCGGCAACGTCATACGGAATCGTCCTGGTCTTTGCTGCCTTTTTCGGGATGGTCTTGGGCATAGCTTGCTACTCCTGAAAGTTCCTGGCCAAGTGTATGGCCATCTTAATATCGCTCTGTTGCGTCGACTTCTCTCCGCCGGCGAGCAGTAGGATGAGTCGGGTCCCCCGCTGCGTGTAGTAAACGCGGTATCCCGGCCCGTAATCTATCTTCAACTCAGCTACGCCATCAGTCAGGTTGCGGTGCGAGCCCGGGTTCCCATGAACCAGCCGGTCAACGCGAACCTGAATTCGAGCTCTGCCGACGCGATCCAATTCGGCGTGCATTTCGTCGCACCTCAAACACGCGACAACCATATCGAGTGACCCCAAAGTCTGCGTAAATTCCCTTCCCCTGTTCAGGGCCGGGTACCGGCTGCATAACAAGGCCCTCGATGTGGTTTCGACGCCCGAATACACACAGAAAACCACGCTGGCGCACGCCTGACGCAATGAAGCGCGTTAGCTTCTCCACGTCGGCGGCAACATCAATCCGTGCCTTCTGAGCCCACTTCATCTCTACAGCGAATGCATCGCGCCGCAGTTCAGCAACGTAGTCGATCTTCTTGAAATCGCCTCGTCCGACCTTGACATAGCCAGGGCACGGCACCTCGCACTTCACAGTGAACCCTCGCGCCGTAAGTATTCGGAGGGCTGGCTCGTACAGGACGTATTCACTGAAGCTCTCATTCATCTCACAGGCTGCCAAATAGCTCACGTACCCCGCGAGTCCGCGCTTGATTCGGTACAGAGCGTCGATGGTGGGAGAGTTGGCCATTCGTGGCTCGATAGGGCAATACGGGTTACGGACTACCGTCGAGACCCTACGACCGGCGAAGAGGGCCGGCGCGAAGCAAGGGACCACCGCCAGTCGTCCGTGGTGAGAAACCTGCCAGGCTTCGCTTATCGCGCACTAACCACCGGAACGCCATAGATTTCTGCCACACCCCACTCGAAGTCTGAATCACTCACTGGGACAATAGGTATGGAGAACTGAGCAGCGGTTTGAGGCAGCAGTTCAAGCGGGACTGAATATAGCCAAGAGCTTCCTTCAGATTTCTTGTCAGTCTTCGCATCCTGCTTCGGCTTCAATTTGATGCGCAGCTTGACTTCGGTCACAACGTGATCCGAACTTCCATTCCAAAGAGTTCCGCTAAATGTACGCGCGTGTCCGTAGCTCTCATCGAGTCCCGCACGACCGTTGACATGGATGCCGGGAAGCCGCGTTTGCCGCCTTCTCAAATCAATCCCCGGCGGAAACTCTGATCTGCATGCTGCAATGATCGCCACTCCGGCTTCGGTCGTATGAGCAGACGATAGGCGGGAGGCGAGACAGTCGCCGTACGAGCGCGCAGCTCCCGTAAGAGGCCTGAATCGATCGCAGCCTGATAGCGCAACGACAAGCAGCAGCAGGGAAAAACAGCGGCAAAGGGTGTTCATGGCGGTATAACGTGCCGTTAACTCGCGTGCGCCGGCCTCATGGCGCACGTCGAGTTGAACGGATGGTTGGGCAGCTTTCGCGCGACCACGACCACTATGCCTTTGAGCCGCCAGCCATAGCTGAATTCCACCGCGCCAGATCATTGCTGCTGTTGTTGCAGATCCATCGCTCTATTGCAGCAACGACGCTCTCACCGTCATCGCGAAGAGCGGTGAATGCAGATAGAGGTGGCCCGATCGATTCGAGGACCTTCAAGAGTGAACCGGCGGAAAAAGAACGGACCTCAAACCGGGCTTGAGGGTTGGATTTTGTTTCTGCCTCAATGTGCTTCCAACACTGGCTATGGAACAGCTGATTCTCAGGGAGCCGACGCATGGTCTCTGCGTCGTAGGCTGGCGATGTGCGCCATCTGTGCTTGAGGCCATTCCGCGAGATACCGACGTATCGAATCTTCGCGTCGCTTCCCGAGACGAGATAGAGGCATGCGCCTTTGCTTTTCCAATGCACTTGATCGACGACCTCGTATTCAGCCTGCAACCACGGACCGATGCGAGCCCCCTTCGCGACGTTTCGCTTCCACCGCTTACCCCCGAGCCCTCGCAGCTTCAGCACCACCAAGGCCGCATCGCGAATGATCGTGGAAAACTTTAGTGCGCTATTGGTCATGGCTCCCTTTGTTCGCCCAAGCTGCCCAACGATTCAATCATTCGAAGTTTCGCCGTCCATCTTAATCCTGTTTTCCCGGCGCAGGCGTCAACCGCCCATCGAATCAATGCGTCACCGTACTGCTTGGATCCCCAGTACCCCGGATAGGCCGCATGAATGGCGCAGGACGCCGACTTCCCGCGGATCTCTGAATGCGCTCCCCGGGATTCCACAGCCGCGCGAAGCGCGGCCTACCCGCCCCGCAGCAGCTCGGCTGCGTGTCTGCGCGTCGTTTCCGTGATCCCCTGCCCGCCCAGCATGCGCGCGAGTTCCTCTACACGCGAGTCCGCCGCCAGGCGCTGCACGGCAGTGGCAATCTGCCCTCCGGAGGTTCGGCGCGAGACCGACCAATGATGGTCGCCCTGCGCCGCGACCTGCGGCAGGTGCGTCACGCACAGGACCTGCCGGTCGCCTCCGATGCGCTTCAGCGCCCGGCCGACCGCGTCCGCGACCGCGCCACCGATTCCGGCGTCCACCTCGTCGAATACGAGGGTCCCGACCGGCGACATGCGGCTCGCGACCAGCTGGATCGCGAGGCTCAGGCGCGAAAGTTCTCCGCCCGAGGCGACCTTCGCGAGGGGTCGCAGCGGCAGACTGGGATGCGCCGAAACCTGAAACACGGCCTGCTCGCGACCGGCGGCCGCGGGCGCGTCGAGCGATTCGAGCGCAACCGCGAATCGGCCGCCCTTCATCGCGAGCCCCTGCATCTGCGCGCTGACCGCACGCGACAGGCGCTGCGCGCCCGCTTTCCGCTTGACCGAAAGCTGATCGGCGAGCGAATCGTATCTCGCCAGCGACGCCGCGACTTCGCGTTGCAGCGCCTCGGGGCTCGCTGCGAGTTCCAGCTCGGCGAGGCGCTCGCGAAGCTGCGCCAGTCGCTGCGCGAGCGTCTCGGGTCGAACGCGCTGCTTGCGCGCTGCGGTGTGCAGCACCTCGATGCGGCGCTCGGTTTCCAGCAAGGCCTCGGGATCCAGCTCGACGCGCGATGCGTAGGCGCGCAGTTCACGCGCCGCCTCGCCCGCCTGCGCCTGCGCCGATTGCAGCAATTCCGCGATCGGGCGCAGGCCGCCGTCATGCTCGGCGAGCGACGCGAGGCGGCTCGCAACCGCAGCGAGCTGCGGCAGGCAGGCGCCTTCGGCTTCCGACAGGGTCTCGAGCGCGGACTGCGCCCCCGCCAGCAGGCTCGATCCGTGCGCGAGGCGGCGATGCGCCGCTTCGAGGTCCCCCCATTCCCCTTCGCGCGGCGCGAGGCGCGCGAGTTCGGAGACCTGCGCCGCCAGATCGCTGCGTTCGGCCTCGCGCTGCGCGAACTGTTTTTCGGCGTCGTCGGCGAGCCGCTCCAGCCGTTGCCAGTCCCGATACGCACCGCCCGTCTCCGCCGCCAGCGCCTCAGCGCCCGCAAACGCGTCGAGCAGATCGCGCTGGCCCGCAGCGCGCAGCAACGACTGGTGCGCGTGCTGGCCGTGGATGTCGACGAGCGATTCGCCCGCTTGCGCGAGTTGCGCGAGCGTCGCGGCGTGGCCGTTGATGAAGCAGCGCGTGCGGCCCTGCCGGTCGATGGTCCGGCGCAGGAGCAGCGCTCCGGGATCGCCCTCCAATCCGGATTCGACCAGCCATGCGGCCAGCGGGCCGCCCGCCTCGAGATCGAATTCGGCCTGCAGCTCCGCGCGATCGGCGCCTTCGCGAACCAGCGCGGCATCGCCGCGGCCGCCGACGAGCAGTTCGATCGCATCGACCAGGATCGATTTCCCGGCCCCGGTCTCTCCAGTGAGCACGGTGAAGCCGCCTTCGACCTCCAGCTCGACGCGCTCCGCGATGACGAAATTCCGAATGCCGAGCGCGCGCAGCATCAGTCGTCCGGAAGCGGCGGCGCCGGATTCTCGCTCCAGCGCATTTTCTCCCGCAGCATCATGAAATAGCTGTAGCCGGGCGGGTGGACGAAGCGGATCGCATCCACCGAGCGCTTCAGCACCAGGCGGTCGCCCTCCTGCATGTCGGCGAGCGCGAAGCCGTCGAAGTGCGCCCGGGCGTCGATCGCGCGCAGCAAACCGATCTCGATCAGGCTGGCGTCGCTTACGCTCACCGGCCTTGCCGACAATACGTGGGGATTGAGCGGCACCAGCGCGAATGCGGGCACCGTAGGCTGCAGGATCGGCCCCTGCGCCGAAAGCGAATACGCGGTGGACCCGGTCGGCGTCGTCACGATCACCCCGTCGGCACGCAGGCGGTAGACGTATTCGCCGTCGATGCGCAGTTCGAACTCGATCAGGCGGCCCTGGGAACCCTTGCCGACCACGGCTTCGTTCAACGCCAGCGTATGCAGCAGGACCGCGTCGCCGCGGCGGATTTCGGCATCGAGCAGCGAGCGGGATTCCATCGCGTAGCGGCCGGCGAGGATCGCGCCGACCGAGTCCTGGATGTCGGAAAAAGCGATGTCGGTCATGAAGCCAACCCGGCCCTGGTTGATCCCCGCGAGCGGCACGCCGAACCGGACGAGGTTGCGCGCCGCCGAGAGCATCGTGCCGTCGCCGCCCACCACGATCGCGAGGTCCGCCTCGCGCCCGATGCGCTCGAAGTCGGCTCCGGCGTCGCCGTCGCCGACGCTGCGGGCGGTCTCCAGTTCGACGATCACCTCGCAGCCGCGATCGCGCAGGAAATCCCGCAGCGTCTTGAGCGACGCCGCGATCTGCGGGGTCTGCTTGCCGATCAATGCGATGCGGCGGAACGCGGGCTGCATCGGGTCCCGAAGCGGTGACTGAGCCGCGGGCATTGTAGCCGCATTACAATCGGCCGCATGCTCGACAAGCGCGCCCGCTTGCTTCTCAAGACCCTCGTCGAACGCTACATCGAAGAGGGCCAGCCGGTCGGCTCGCGCACGCTCTCGAGGCATTCGGGACTCGACCTGTCGCCCGCGACGATCCGCAACGTCATGGCGGATCTGGAGGAACTCGGATTCATCGCCAGCCCGCACACCTCCGCCGGGCGCGTGCCCACGCCACAGGGTTATCGCCTGTTCGTCGACACGCTGCTGGTGGTGAAGACGCTCGGCACCGACGCGATCCACGAACTCGAGGGGCAGCTCCATCCGGACAATCCGCAGCGCATGATCCAGGCGGCATCGCAGCTGCTGTCGCAGCTCACGCAGTTCGCCGGGGTCGTCATGACGCCGCGCCGGCGACCGACGACGCTGCGGCAGATCGAATTCCTGAGGCTGTCGGAAAAGCGCGTCCTGCTGATCGTGATCACGACCGAAGGCGACGTGCAGAACCGCATCCTGCACACCGATCGCGATTACACGCCGTCGGAGTTGGTCGCCGCGGCCAATTTTCTCAACCAGCATTACAACGGCCAGAATTTCGAGGACATCCGCAAGCGGCTGCGCGAGGAACTGCACGAGCTGCGCCAGGACATGCTGAAGCTGATGACCGAGGCGGTCGACGCCAGCAGCCAGGCCGCGGCGGAAGGCACCGAGCCGCTGGTGATCACGGGCGAGAAGAACCTCCTCGCGGTGAGCGACCTGTCGCAGGACATGGGCCGCCTGCGGCAGTTGTTCGAGCTGTTCGAGCGCAAGACTTCGCTGCTGCGGATTCTGGATCTGTCGCTGCGCGGCCAGGGCGTGCAGATTTTCATTGGCGGCGAATCGGGCGTCTCGACGCCAGACGAGGTGAGCCTCGTCACCGCGCCGTATCGCGTCAACGGCGAGGTGGTCGGCACGCTCGGCGTGATCGGGCCGACGCGCATGGCCTATGATCGCGTCGTGCCCCTGGTGGACGTCACCGCCAAGCTCCTTTCCACCGCGCTGTCCCAGCACTGAGCGCAGGCAAGCGTGTCCGACGGCGTCCTGTTGGTCAATCTCGGCACGCCCGAAGCACCCGAGGCGCCGGCCGTGCGCCGCTATCTGGCGGAATTCCTGTCCGATCCGCGCGTCGTCGAGTTGCCGCGCTGGATCTGGCTGCCGATCCTGTACGGCGTGATTCTCAACCTCCGCCCGGAGCGCTCGGCGAAGAAATACGCATCGATCTGGACGCCCGAAGGATCGCCGCTCGGAGTGCATACGGCAAAGCAGGCTCGCCTGCTCGCCGCGGCAACCCGCGTTCCGATCGAGTACGCGATGCGCTACGGGGAACCTCGAATCGCCGACGGACTCGCGCGCCTGCGCGCCGCCGGCGCGCGGCGAGTCGTGTGCCTTCCGCTCTACCCGCAGTACGCGAAAAGCACCGCCGAGAGCGTGCGCGACGTGCTCGAACCGGGGATCCCGATGATCGAGCAGTTCCACGATCATCCCGCCTACATTGCGGCGCTCGCCGCAAGCGTGCGCCGGCAATGGGCGGAGCACGGTCGCGGCGACCTGCTGGTGATGAGTTTTCACGGCATTCCGAAGCGCTCGGTCGAGCGAGGCGACCCGTATGAGCAGCACTGTCGCGAAACCGCGCGCCTGCTTGCTGCGGTACTCGAACTCGGGGCCTCGCAGTGGAAACTCACCTTTCAATCGCGCTTCGGCCCCGCGCAGTGGCTGCAGCCCTATACCCAGGACACGCTGGTCGATCTGGCGCGCGGCGGTCTCGCGCGGGTCGACGTGGTCTGTCCCGGATTCGTGTCGGATTGTCTCGAGACTCTCGAAGAGGTCGGCATCGAGGTGCGTGACGCGTTTCTCCAGGCCGGCGGCCGGCAATACCGCGCGCTGCACTGCCTCAACGAAGAACCGGAGTGGATCGCAGCGCTCGCTGAAATCACCGCGATCGGACGCAGCGCGTAGCCGGCGCAGTCGCCGCGACCGCCGCTGCGACGATGCGGTCGCATTGGCGTCACCGGCGTAGCCGCCGACCCTCCCCGGCCGGCCCCCTTGAAAACAGGGGCGGATGCCCTCAGCTAGAACGAGTTGACCCAGGAAGCGGCACATGCCTGAAAACACGCCAATCGATCAACCCGTAGCGCCCCAGGACGCTGCGCCGGCCGCGGAGAGCGAAACGCCGCGCCCGCTCGAAGTAATTCTTGCCGAGGCACAGGGCAAACTGGAGGACCAGCGGCAAGCCTGGCTTCGCGCCCTCGCCGACGCGGAAAACGCGCGCAAGCGCGCCCAGGCCGACGTCGCGCAGGCGCGCAAATTCGCCGTCGAGCGCTTTGTCGAGGATCTGCTCCCGGTCGCCGACAGTCTCGAGGCGGCGCTCGCCACCGAGGCCGCGAACGCGGAATCGCTTCGCAGCGGGATCGAACTGACGCTCAAGCTTCTGCGCGGCGCGCTCGAGCGCGCCAGCGTGACCGAGGTCGCGCCGTCCGCGGGCGAGCGATTCGATCCGCACCGCCACCAGGCGATGGCGATGGTCCCGGCGGAAGTTCCGCCCAATACGGTGGTCGCGGTGATGCAGAAAGGCTATTGCCTGAACGATCGCATCGTCCGCCCCGCGATGGTGACGGTCGCCAAGGCGCCCGAGGCCGCCCCGGATCCCATCCCCCAGGTTGAAAACGGCGGCGGAAACCCCATATCGAACCAAGGCTTAGACCAACAATCAAGGAACTGATATGTCAAAGATCATCGGCATCGACCTCGGGACGACGAATTCCTGCGTCGCCATCATGGAGGGCGGCAAACCCAAGGTGATCGAGAACTCGGAGGGCGCGCGCACGACGCCGTCGGTCGTCGCATACACCGAGGAGACCGAAATCCTCGTCGGGGCACCGGCCAAGCGCCAGGCCGTCACCAACGCGAGGAACACCCTGTACGCGGTCAAGCGCCTGATCGGACGGCGCTTCGAAGAGAAGGAAGTGCAGAAGGACATCAGCCTGATGCCCTTCAAGATCGTCAAGGCGGATAACGGCGACGCCTGGGTGGAAGTGCGCGGCAAGAAAATCGCGCCGCAACAGGTATCGGCCGACGTGCTGCGAAAGATGAAGAAGACCGCCGAGGATTATCTCGGCGAGGAAGTCACGGAGGCCGTGATCACGGTGCCCGCCTACTTCAACGACTCGCAGCGCCAGGCGACCAAGGACGCGGGGCGGATCGCGGGGCTGGAAGTCAAGCGGATCATCAACGAGCCGACGGCCGCGGCGCTCGCGTTCGGCCTCGACAAGCAGGAAAAGGGCGACCGCAAGATCGCGGTGTACGACCTGGGCGGCGGCACCTTCGACATCTCGATCATCGAAATCGCCGACGTCGAAGGCGAAATGCAGTTCGAGGTCCTTTCGACCAACGGCGACACCTTCCTCGGTGGAGAGGATTTCGACCAGCGCCTGATCGACTACATCGTCACCGAATTCAAGAAGGACCAGGGCGTCGACCTGTCCAAGGACGTGCTCGCGCTGCAGCGCCTCAAGGAAGGCGCGGAGAAAGCGAAGATCGAGTTGTCGTCCTCGCAGCAGACCGAGATCAATCTGCCGTACATCACCGCGGACGCGTCGGGGCCGAAGCACCTGACGATGAAGGTGACGCGCGCCAAGTTCGAGTCGCTGGTCGACGAGCTGATCGAGAAGACGATCGAGCCGTGCCGCATCGCGATCAAGGATGCGGGCGTCAAGGGCTCGGACATCTCCGACGTCATCCTGGTCGGCGGCCAGACGCGCATGCCGAAAGTGGTCGACCGGGTGCGCGAGTTCTTCGGCAAGGAGCCGCGCAAGGACGTCAACCCGGACGAAGCGGTCGCCGTCGGCGCCGCGATCCAGGCAGGCGTGCTGAAAGGCGACGTCAAGGACGTGCTCCTGCTCGACGTCACGCCGCTGTCGCTCGGCATCGAGACCCTGGGCGGCGTCTTCACCAAGCTCATCCAGAAGAACACGACCGTTCCGACCAAGGCTGCGCAGGTGTTCTCGACCGCGGACGACAACCAGACCGCGGTCACCATCCACGTCCTCCAGGGCGAGCGCGACATGGCGAGGGGCAACAAGTCGCTCGGCCAGTTCAACCTCAGCGACCTTCCACCGGCGGCGCGCGGCATGCCGCAGATCGAAGTGACGTTCGACATCGACGCCAACGGCATCCTCCACGTCACGGCGAAAGACAAGGCCACCAGCAAGGAGGCCAAGATCAAGATCCAGGCCGGGACCGGACTCTCCGAGGACGAAATCCAGCGCATGGTGAAGGATGCCGAAGCGCACGCCGACGACGACCGCAGGGCGCTCGAGCTGGTCAACGCGCGCAATCAGTGCGAGGCGCTGGTGCACACGGTGAAGAAATCGCTCAAGGACTACGGCGACAAGCTCGACGCAGGCGAGAAGGAAAAGATCGAGGCCGCGCTCAAGGACGCGGAGGCCGTGCTCAAGTCCGAGGACAAGTCCGAGATCGAGACCAAGGCGCAGGCGCTCGCGCTCGCCTCGCAAAAGTTCGGCGAGAAGATGTACGCCGAATCCCAGGCGCAACAGCAGCCGGCCGGCGCGGAGACGAAGCAGGAGTCCGGCGCCGGCGCGAAGGACGACGGCAACGTGGTGGACGCCGAGTTCACCGAAGTGAAGGACAAGAAAACCGGCTGATGCCCGACGCGCGCTGCGCGCGGGATCAGCTGGCCGGGATCGAAGCCGCGGCATCGGCCGCGGTTCATCCCGGCCTTTACCTATCGGGCGGACGGATCTAGATGGCGAAACGGGACTATTACGAAGTGCTCGGGGTCAACCGCGACGCCTCCGACGACGACATCAAGAAGGCCTATCGCCGGCTCGCCATGAAATGGCACCCGGACCGCAACCCCGAGAACCCGAAGGCCGAAGAACACTTCAAGGAAGCCAAGGAAGCCTACGAGATCCTCTCGGACTCGCAGAAGCGCGGCGCCTACGACCGTTTCGGCCACGCCGGAGTCGACCCGAGCGCAGCGGCCGCCGGAGGCGCCGGGGCGGGATTCGGTGGCGCGGGCTTCGGCGACATCTTCGGCGACATCTTCGGCGAAATTTTCGGCGGCGGACGCGGCGGCCGGTCCGCCGTGTATCGCGGCGCCGATCTGCGCTACAAACTCGAAATCTCCCTGGAGCAGGCGGCGCACGGTTTCGAGACCAAGATTCGGGTCCCGACGATGGCCGAATGCAGCACCTGCCACGGCACGGGCGCGAAGCCGGGCACGCAGCCGACGGGCTGTCCGACCTGCCACGGCGCCGGGCAGGTGCGGATTTCGCAGGGACCGTTCTCGATCGCGCAGACCTGCCCGCGCTGCCGCGGCGCGGGCAAGGTGATCGCCCAGCCGTGCGCGCAATGCGCGGGCGCGGGACGCACCAAGCACCACAAGACGCTGCAGGTGCGAATTCCCGCGGGCGTGGACGAAGGCGACCGCGTGCGCCTGTCGGGCGAAGGCGAGGCCGGCGTGAACGGCGGACCGGCCGGGGACCTCTACGTTCAGGTCCACATCAAGGCGCACCCCGTATTCACGCGCGATCACGACGATCTTCACTGCGAAATGCCGGTGTCGTTCGCGACCGCGGCGCTCGGCGGCGAAATCGAGATCCCCACGCTCGACGGCAGCGCGCGCATCAAGGTGCCTCCCGAGACGCAAAGCGGCAAGGTCTTCCGGCTGCGCGACAAGGGCATTCACGGCGTTCGCAGCCAGAACCGCGGCGACCTGTACTGCCACGTGGTGGTCGAAACGCCGGTCAGCCTGACCGAGCGGCAGCGCGAGCTGTTGCGCGAATTCGAGGCCATCAGTCAGGGCGACGCCGCGCGCCACAATCCGCGCAGCAAGTCCTGGCTCGACAAGGTGCGCGCGTTCTTCGCCGAGTAGCGTCCCCGCGGACGCCTACATGCCCTTGAACAGGTGCGTGTAGCTGCGGCTCACCTCGAGCTTGTCCGGGCGGCCCTTGATGTGCACCAGCTGCCGGCCGCGGAAATCCCGGCTGACGCCCGCGATGGCGCGCGCATTCACGAGCGTCGAGCGGTGGATCTGCCAGAACTGTTTCGGATCGAGTTCCGCGATCAGCTCCTTGATCGGCTTGCGGATCAGCGCCTCCTGCTGCGCGGTCTGCACGCGCGTGTACTTCTCGTCGGAGACGAAAAACAGCACCTCCTCGACCGGGATCATCTGGATCTGCTGTCCAACGGCCGCCTGGATCCACTTCAGCGGGGCAGTCCCGTCGCCGCCCAACTGCTGCTGGAGACGGTCGAGCAGCTGCCGCATCAGGTCCTGTGAACCGGATTCTGCCGGTCCGCGAGCGCCGCGCTGCGACAAGCGCGCCTTGATCCGGTCCACGGTCACTTGCAGCCGCTCGCGCTCGGCGGGCTTCAGGATGTAGTCGATCGCGCCCTGCTCGAAGGCCTCGATCGCGTACTGATCGTAGGCCGTGACGAACACGATCGCGGGCGGCGCGCCGGGTTCGAGCGCCGCGATCTCGCGCGCCGCCTGCACCCCGGTCTTGCCCGGCATGCGGATGTCGAGAAAAACCAGATCGGGGTTCGCCGCCGCAGTTCGCTCCACGGCTTCGATTCCGTTGCGCGCCTCGGCGACGATTTCCAGTTCCGGCCAGACTTCGGCGAGGCGCGCGCGCAACTGCTCACGCATGAGCGCTTCGTCATCCGCAATCACGGCACGTGCATGCATCGATGATCCCTCAGGCGCGGGTGGTGTTGTTCGCGGTCCTATAGGGTACGACGATGGTGATCCGCGTGCCATTCGGCGCGTTGTCGGCGATGCGAAGCTCGGCTTCGCCGCCGTAGATGAGTTTCAGCCGCTCCCGGATGTTCGCCAGCCCGACGCCGGTGCCGGTGGTCGCGGCGCGCCCGAATCCGACCCCGGTGTCGACGACCGTGACCTCGAGCCGGCCGTGCACGACCTCCGCCTCCACGGTCAGCCTGCCGCCTTCGGGTTTCGGCTCGAGGCCGTGCTTGATCGCGTTTTCCACCACCGATTGCAGCATCATGGGCGGAAAATCGGCCGAATTCAGTCCCTCGCCGACGCGGATTTCGACCCGGAGCCGTTCGCCCATCCGCACCCGCAGGATCTCGAGATACGGCCGCACCACCGCGAGTTCCCGGCCGAGGTTGGTTTCGGATTCCCGCATTCCCGGCATCGACGCGCGCAGCAGCGCGATCAGGTTCTTCTGCATTGCGCTCGCCCGCCGCGAATCGGTCTCGATCAGGTGATCGATGCTCGCGAGCGTGTTGAACAGGAAATGCGGCTCGACCTGCGCCTGCATCGCCGCCATGCGCGCCTCGACGACCTGGCGCCTGAGGCTTTCGGCATCCGCAGTCTCCTGCGCCTCCGCGGCCTTGACCTCCGCCTTGACGCGCCCGGCGTACGCGATCTTGATCACCATCGACGCGACGATGAACAGCAGCGCGAGCTGCGGCAGGAAATCCCCGAGCCGAACGATCTTCGTCCGAACCTTGGGCTTATCCTGGGCGAGTCCTGCCTGCTCCTCGATCGCCTCGCGAATGCTCTCGCTCGCCTCCCCGATCGCCTGGCGAATTTCGTCGTTCACCTCACCGGGCGGCAGGTCGATGCGCACGCCCAGCGGCCCGACGACGATCTTTCCGCCGGCAACGGAGTGCGGCGCATCCGGTGATTTCGAGGCGCCCTCGTCGATCCCTTTCTTCGCTTCGCCTTCCGGCGCCTTCTTCGGCCCGGTGCCCGGCGCATCTTTCGGCTCGGCGCCAGGCGTTTCCCTCGACTCGCCAGTCGATGCATCCTTCGGTTCGGTCTTTTTCGCCGATGAATTGCTGTTGCGCAGGATCCGAACCCCCGACTGGTCGATCTTGATCTCGACGTCGCCCACCCGCTCCCGGATCCTTTCCCTGACCTTCTCGCGCGCAGCGCGCTGGGCCTGCGATTCGGGTCGACTGGCGGTGGCGGGTTTCTCGGTCCTGGAGATCTCCAGGTTGAACGGCGGCAATTCGCTCAGAATTCCCGCGGCGATCATCGACAGGAGCGAGAGCAGGAAGAATTTCTTCCACGAGATTCCGACCAGCCATTCCGCATACCGCCGGAACGCCCCGGCGGCGGCCCGGGAAAAACCCTCCCAGCCCGACTTCGGTGCCGTAGTACCCGCGGCGGATGCCTGGTCGCTCATGTCGTGCGCTTCATGCCAACCGGTAGCTTACGGCCTGCCGGCGCTCGGATTACGATCCAGGACTTGGAATTTCGCATTCACTTCGGCTCTCTGCAAAAGGCGTCTTGCGATGGCGGCACTCTAGTGGCGATCGAGTGAGCGGGCGAGCGCAATCCGACAGGCTGCGGATATCGGGCGGCAGATCGCAATTCCGGAGGACGAGCCGCACGCGGGTTGCATAATGCTATCCGTTGAAATCCAAGGGGTGCATCATGCAACGACTGATCCTGGTGGCATTGGGCATCGCACTGGTCGGAATTCCCGCCTGGACCGCAGCCTCCGATGATCCCGATCCGGTCGCGGCCGTGAGGGCTTTCAGGCAGGCACTCGAAACCGGCGACCGCGTGACCGCGCTCGAACTGCTTTCGCCGGACCTGCTGGTGTACGAATCCGGAGACGTGGATGCCACGCGTGCGGATTACTCGGCACACCACCTCGACGCCGATCTCGCTTTTCTCGCCAAGGCGAAAGTCAGCGTACTGCGCCAATCCGCTTCCCGGGACGGTGCGCTTGCGTCGGTCACGACGCAGTCGCGCATTTCGACTCCGGGCGGAGATCTCGTAGGTACCGAGACGATGGTGCTCCGGCTCGGGGCACAGGGATGGCGAATCGTGCATATCCACTGGTCTTCGCGCCGCGCGACCAAACGGGACGGGTGATTCCTCCGGGATCCCGCCGGATCCGCCTGCGGGGCGATTCAGTCCCTGATTTGCCCGATTCGTCGCACGCCCGTTGTACGCGCGCCGTGTGGCGCCTACGCTGCGGGCGTCTCGTCCAGGAGGTGATCATGACGCGTGCGACTCGGATGACTGTTCTTTGCGCGGCGATTGCAGTCCACGGTGCGGCGCTCTTCGTGGTTCACCGGTCCATGGCAGACATCACGGTCCGGGAGCGGCTCGCGCTGCTCGAACCGGCCCGGATCGTCGTCGGTGCGCCGGCGGAATTGCGGCGGATGATCGGATCGCAGCAATGCCCGGGGCTCGCAGCGACCGCCTAGCGCTACTTTCTTCGCCACGTCGTCCCTGAGGCAGCGTCTTCCAGCACGATGCCGGCGGCGTCCAGTTCGGCGCGAATCCGATCGGCTTCCGCGTAATCCTTGCGTTTTCGGGCTGCGAGCCGGGCCTCGATGCGCCGCCGGATTTCCGCATCCGGCAAGGTCTCTCCCGGACCCGACTGCAGGAAGGAAACGGGATCCCGCTGCAGCAACCCCAGCACGCCGCCCAGGGCGCGCAGCGCCGGCATCAATTCGGCCCGTCCCTTGCCGATTTCTCGCGCCAGGTCGAACAGCACCGCGACCGCCTCGGGCGTATTGAAGTCGTCGTCCATCGCCGCCTTGAAACGCGCGGCGAACGGCTCGCTCCAGTCGATCGCGCCATCGGCTGGCGCCGGCGCGCCCTTGAGCGCCGTGTACAGGCGCGCGAGCGCCTGGCGCGACTCGAGCAGTTGCGATTCGGCGAAGTTGAGCGGGCTGCGGTAATGCGTGCGCAGGTAAAGAAAGCGCAGCGCCTCCGCGTCGTGGCGCTCGAGAACCTCCCGGAGGGTGGAGAAGTTCCCAAGCGACTTGGACATCTTCTCGTCGTCCACGCGCACGAAGCCGTTGTGCATCCAGTAGTTGACGAATCGTTCCCGGTTCGCGCCCTCGGACTGCGCGATTTCGTTCTCGTGGTGCGGGAACTGCAGGTCCTGGCCACCGCCGTGGATGTCGAAATGCCCGCCGAGCAGCGTGCAGCCCATGGCAGAGCACTCGATGTGCCAGCCGGGACGGCCCTCGCCCCAGCGCGATGGCCACT
>MERB01000058.1:0-1059 GCA_001770475.1 Betaproteobacteria bacterium RIFCSPLOWO2_02_FULL_66_14
AAACAGGAACGCGAAGTCCTTGTTGCACTGAGGGTTTTCGCAGTGCAGCACGTCCAAGCGCCCGCTGTCAAGACACTCCAGTTCGTCGATATGCGCGTGTTGGCAGAATGGGCAGAGGAGCGTAAGCACGTCAGAATCCGGAAAAGCCAAGCGATTCAACGTACTACGAATAGAGCGAAAGAGCAACAGCTCTTTTCCCCGTCTTTAGGGCGGCGGACACAAGGCGCTGGCCGCCGGCTTGGCCGGTACGGTTCAGAAGATCCATTCCCTATCGCTTGAGCAACGCGGCGAGCAGATTGCGCAAGGAAAATTACCCGGCGTCGTGCGCTGATCGCAGAAGGCCGGCGGGCCGCCCCTTAACTTCCCCGCGGCGCCGAAGGTGCGAAAGCACTCGAGCGGCCTCGCGATTACCAGTTGAAGAGGCCTTATCCACGGTCGCGCGTGGAGGCGCCTCTTACGCACGGAACGCGCGGCGGTGGGTAAGCTGTCCGCGTCAACGTTTGTCTTGCGAGATCGTTAGCACTGCTGACACGCACGTTTCCATGTGTGCGGAACTCACGCGATGGTTTGATGGTCACATCGCTAGATCCGCGATCGATGTCTTAGGCGCAATATGCTCTTGCCATCGTTCGCAGGATCGAGGAACAAAGCATCGATTTACTCTGGCTGAGTCAGCCCGGTTGATGCCCGTAATCGCATCGCCCTTGCTCGCAACGTCGAGCGCCAAAGCCGGTCTCATCTCCTGAAAACCGGCAGCCGCAAGGCACGGAGATCCACGTAAGCTCGCAGTAAACGTCCGAGGAACGAGCGCAATTCTGCCGCGGTCGTCCAAGGTGGCACGGACAAAATCAGGCTTCGCCCGTATTGGCGCGTGAGAACCCTACTCCACTGCCCCAGCGGCACCATCTGTTTCAGTCAGCAATCGATCGTTCTGCGCCAGTCGCGGCTGCGTGTGACATGTAGGTGGCAGCTTCGGGCCGGCGGATCGTAGCGGCACCAGCCAACACGGGTACTGCTGCAATCCTTGCCGCGTAACTGCGGCAGCATCTCTGCGCCAAT
>MERB01000058.1:1102-22608 GCA_001770475.1 Betaproteobacteria bacterium RIFCSPLOWO2_02_FULL_66_14
CAATCGCGTCGTCACTACGCGGCGGCAGCCGGTAGTGACGACGCGCACGATGCCCCAGCCGACAAGGACTTACCGGTGGCCGGCGCAAGTGACTACCCCAAGTGATGGGCTCCCTGACCCATCGTCATCCTGGACCGCGCAACGCGGTCCGTCTCCATGCCCGCTTCCGGCGGGCTCCGTCGAAGTACATCGCGCCGAACAGGCGCCCCTCGATCCCTGGGTCAATGGCTCAACTCGATGAACTGACTTCCCGCAGGAAGCGTCATCGACGCCAATGCCGCGTGCCGCGGCGGCAAGCAGCAAAGCAAACGGCACGAAACGGGAGTGGTGTCCCGTGTCCCTCGTGGTTCCCGAGACGCTCAGGCGTCCGGGACGGACAGAAACACTAACCGGACAGGCTTCACACACCAGCAGCAGCGCAAAGGGCAGAGGCAAAGGGCAGTTAAGGGAGGAAAGGGACAAAGCTGGCGAGACACGAATGAGGGACCTGAACTACGAGCTGAAGCAGCTCTGCCGGCGCAATCGCGACGGCAGCTTCGCCACGCAGCGCGACCGCGAGCGCGTGCTCGACCGGATTGCGAACCAGCTTCACGAGCTGGGCTTTCGGCACATGGGGGCGGCAAGCCTGAAGCCAAAGCACATCGAAGGCCTGGTCGAGCGGTGGAAGTCGGAGGGGCTGGCGATCGGCACGGTCAAGAACCGGATGGCGGAGCTTCGTTGGTGGGCAGAGAAGATCGGCAAGCAGAACGTCATCGCGAAGGACAACGACCATTACGGCATCGGCAATCGGCAGTACGTCACCAACGTCAGCAAGGCCCGTGAACTGACCGTCGGCGACCTGTCGAAGATCACCGACCCGTACACGCGTATGTCGCTGCAGCTCCAGGCTGCGTTCGGATTGCGGCGCGGGGAATCGATCAAGATCCGGCCCGAATGGGCGGATCGCGGCGACAAGCTGGTCCTGAAGGACACTTGGAGCAAGGGCGGCCGTTCCCGCGAAATCCCGATCCGGAACGAAGAGCAGCGCCGAGTGCTCGACGAAGCGAAAGCCCTCGCCGGCAGGGGCAGCCTCGTTCCGGCCGACAACACCTACATCGATCAGCTCCGGCGGTTCGAGTACCAGTGCTCGGCAGCGGGCACCCATCGGGTGCACGGCCATCGCCATCAGTACGCACAGACGCGCTACCGCGAGCTGACCGGCTGGGCAGCCCCGGCCGCAGGCGGGCCGCGCTCGAAGGATCTAACGCCGGCGCAACGGGAGAGCGGCCGCCAGGCGCGCCTCACGATCAGCCAGGAGCTGGGGCATGAGCGCGAGCAGATCAGCGCGGTTTATTTGGGGCGATAAAACGCGCCACGAGTGCGCTCGATGACCATCTCCGGACCCGGCCGCCCAATCTCACCGACGATGCCCGCGACTGGGAGCGAATATCGTTGCGCATCCTGTTAACGTTTGCTTCCGGAGGCAGCGACAGGGCTGCAATCGTCCAAAGTTCGGTTAAATCGATCCAACTCAAGTCTGAGTGCGGCGGCGGGAATCGACGCGTGGACTAGATTAACGGTCGCCCAACCGCGTGCGCCCGCGTGCAACGGGATAGCATCCCGAATCGCTGCGCCGCTGTCTCCCCCAGTTGCGGGTAAAACACCGCCGCGAAACGCCCACCACCCCAGTTCAGGCGGTATCCGCTATCAACGCGGGTGATCGACCATTGCGTCATACTGTACACGCTGCTCTGTGGGGGGTAGCTTGCGCGCCGCCTATGCCGAGGAATAACCGGGACGACTTCCCGCCGAAGGTAAGGCACCAGATCGGAAGGCAAGCCGGCTGGCGCTGCTCGTATCTACCGTGCGGTCGGGAGACCGAGGGAGCGACTTCAGACGGGCGGAGCGTGATCTCCATCGGCGTGGCGGCGCACATTTGTGCGGCTGCGCCGGGCGGGAAGCGTTACGACGCGAACCAGACTGTTGAACAGCGGCGCTCGGCCGACAACGGAATCTGGATGTGTGAGGATCATGCCAAGATCGTCGACTCCGAAGATCCACGGTACACCGTCGAACTCCTTTGCCAATGGAAGGCGCACGCGCATCAGGCGTCTTGGCGCAGGGTACTCCGCGAACCGACCTCGGCGATCGCGGTTATTGGCGAAGGCGAACTGAACGATCGGCTTCGCGCCGCGGTTCGCGCAGATCTTGAAGTTTTCCGGCGCTCCGACAGGTGGCCGTCGACCGCTGTACCGCTGCAGCTGCAAATTGAAGGGATAGGCGAGCCTGTCAGCCCATCGGCACTCGTCACTGCACTCACCACGCTCGATGATCTCGTGATCGTCGCGCCGCCGGGCATGGGAAAAACAACTGCGCTGTTTCAAACGGCCGAGGCTGTCTTGGCGGCGGGCAGCGGTGCGCCGATCCTAATCCCACTGGGTGACTGGGCGTCGGACAACGTAGCGCTCTTGGAGTCGGTACTGAAGCGCCACGCGTACCGCGAGCTGTCGGCGGAGGACTTCCGCGCTGTAGCAGCGAAACCGGGCGTAATCCTGCTCCTCGATGGTTGGAACGAGCTCGATGCAGCCTCTCGGAATCGCTTGACGACCCAGGTGAAGCGGCTTCAGGGCGAATTGCCAGAGTTGAGGCTTGTCATTTCGACGCGGCGGCAGGCGCTTGAAGTCCCAGTGGACTGTCCGCGCGCCGAGCTCTTGCCTCTCGCGAGAACTCAGCAGGTTGACATCGCTCGCGCGCTGCGCGGCGATGGCGGTGTTCGAATGATCGATCAGGCACGCCGCATGTCGGGCATCCGGGAGCTGATCACGATTCCGCTGTACCTCAAGGCGCTGCTCAGCCTTCCCGAAGACGCACCGCTGCCAACGACCAAAGAGGCGCTGCTGCGCGCCTTCGTGGCATCGCTTGAGCGAGATCCGCAACGCGCACAGGCTCTCGCGGACGTTGTGCATGGAACTCATCAGCGCCTATTGGAGAGCCTAGCGACGAGCGGAACTCGGACATCGAGTACAACGATCGCGGACGTCGTTGCGCGCAGGTGTGTCGCAGAAGCGGAGGATGCACTCGCCCGAGAGGGCCAGCTGACCGAGAAACCGCAGCCCGACACGGTGTTGGACGCGCTCGTAAGCCACCACGCGCTCACCCGTGTCCGTGAGCCCCCGGGCTATTCCTTCCAGCACCAGCAGATTCAGGAGTGGTATGCGTCGCACTTCGCAGAGCGCCTCATTCTGGCCGCCATTGGGAACGCGCCAGCGCGTGACAGATTGATGGCGGAGGTCTTGGACCAGCCTCAGTGGGAAGAGTCGATTCTCTTCAGCTGCGAGCGACTCGCACGTGGAACACCAGCGGACCAAGATGCGTGCGCCGCAGCGATTGTCGCGGCGTTCGAGGTCGATCCGATGCTCGCCGCGGATATGGTCTTCCGGGCTACCGAATCGGTCTGGGCTCGCGTCGCCACTGATATACAGCGGCAGGTCGGACGCTGGCACAAATCGGGCACCGTGGATCGTGCGGTGCGGTTCATGCTTACATCGGGGCGGCCGGAGTTCTCGGAGCTGATCTGGCCGTTGATAACGCACGAAAAGCGGGACGTGCGCATTACGGTGGTCCGGGCATGCCGGCGCTTCAGACCGTCCGTCTTGGGTGCGCGTGCGGCGGAACGGATTGCTCAGATGCCGGCGGAGGTCCGAAAGACGTTCCTATCAGAGATGGTTCACCAGAGCGGAATCGAAGGCTTCGATTTGGCGACCGAGGTCGCGAAGCGGGACCCCGAGGCTGACGTGAGAGCAGAAGTAATCGACGCGCTCGCCTTTCGGCGCGCCGATCAGCACGTTGCGAAGCTGCTGCGCTCTGCGGACGGGAAGACGTGGGATCTGGTAGCGCGACACGACCTGCTCGATGAAGTATCCGACGAGGAGATGAAGGCCCAGTTGGAAGAGGTGCGAAAACGTCAGGCTCAGCATGACCTGTCGCTACAGGCTCGCCTGCGCCGAATTGTCCACGCGTCGGGGGCCGCGGATCGGAACGCCGAGGTGACGGCTATCGTCGCGGAACTCGAGATCACTAAGGATGGGCGGCAAGGGATCGAATGGCTTCTTGATGAAGCGCGTACGAGATACCTGCACAGCGTCGCGGAGGGGCTGCTGAAGCGTGTGCGAGCTGGCAATACCCTCGTTTACGGAGCCGGTGATCTGCTCGCGGCTGCATGTTTCGACCTCGAAGACGACGAATTGCTTCGTCTGGCTCTTGCCGATACGCAGCGCGATGAGCGTGCCGAAGCAGCTGTGTCCGTGCTCGGCCCTGGTGCGCTCGGGCAGATCCTCGATGCTCTCATCGAATGCCGCAGGCGCATCCGCGACGAAAGCGGAGCGCACAATCAAGCGGCGAGCGATCGCTATCACGAACTGCTCAACCGCTTGAAGCGGGCGCGTAGCGTCAACCTCCTTGCGGCAGTGCAAGCGCGATCGAGGACGGTCAGCAACCCCGACATTGCGGTCCTTGCGAACGTCATCAGCCACCTCCCTCAAGATGGTGATGGCCGTAGGCCCTTCAACGAGGAAGGGCGAGCAGCCATAGTAGAACTCGCGACTGCCTGGGGGAATCGGATGCTGACCCGAGGTGACGGAACGCGCTACGAAATGGCTGCGCTCGCAGAGCTGGCTGCCCGTGCACGTGCTGTGGATCTGTTGCCTCTGTTGAAGCGGCTTCTCGACGAGGAGCTTCGCCAGCGTGAGGCGTTCAGGGCAGAGGCGAGCCGGGTCGGCTGGAGCTCCTGCGCCAAGGCGCTCGATGAGGCACGGATGTCCTACTCCAGCCACTACAGGTGGGCATTCGAGGCTATCAACACGCCGAAGACGGACGCGCTCATGCGCGAGTACCTGCGCGACCCCGAATTTGGACCGGAGGCGGCTCAGGTGCTGGTAAAGCAGTGGGAGACGGCGAACGAACCGCGTGATAAAGGATTCTTCGGCGGATGGCGGGATCTCTTGCGATTAGTTGAAAAGCGCGCCCTGCGCCAGCGCGATCCTGACGCGAGCTGCAATGCGGCCGACGCGATCTTTGGGGCGATTGACGAGTTGATCGCTGAGGGTGCATCTGAAGAGCAGCACAAGCAAGCCGTAGCGTTGGCCGTGATCGGCGCCCGCCTGCCTCATGGTCGACGCGACGCAGTGATGAAAAAGCTGCTTCACGTCGCTCCGAGGCGGTCCCGTGCAAATCTACTTCAAAGCTTGGTCTACTCGGGGAAGGTTATCGATGTCGAGGTGGTCAAGAACGGGATCGCGGAGGTGTTCGAGGAGGCGAAAACGCACGCATGGATTCTGCACGAACGCTACAACCTGAGCCAATGGCTGGACCTGCTGCCATTTGCGGATCGGCTCGATGAGGCTTTCCCAGTTATTCGTGATCTGCCTGCAGATCAGCGTCGTCCCGGGCAACTCGAAGAGATGATCACGGTGGGCTTCCCCCGATATTCCGGACACTTTTGATAAGTGCGAAGATGCTATCGGAGGTGTCAGATGGAACGCAGGAGATTTGCAGCGGAGTTCAAGCGTGAGGCAGTGAGGTTGGCCAGTCAGGCTGGGGTGTCGCGTGCGCAGGTGGCGCAAGAGCTGGGGCTGAACGTGACGATGCTCGCGCGGTGGGTGCGCGAGGCACGGGCGGGCAAGTGGGAGATGGCTCCGGGCAAGTCCTTGAAGACGGAACAGCAGCAGGAGCTCGAACGATTGCGTCGGGAGTTGAAGCGCGTCACGACCGAGCGCGACATCCTAAAAAACCGCCCACGCGGGCGACCGCGCCCCATATGCCTAGAAACAAGCGGTGCGTAGACTGACACGACGTTTGGACAGTGGCCGCTTGCTTTTTGGAGGCGTATGTCCCCGTCAAAAAACCTGGCCCAGGGGAAGCTGCGGACCCAGCTGTGGTGGCACTTCACGTGACCCCGTTTAGGAAAGTGATCTGATCCGAGTCCCCGTCCGGCGTGTTCAACCGATAGGAGGTGACCATGTCCAGCCGTAAAGGTAATTCGACGGGACTGCCGGTGATTCACGAGCGTGCTGCCGGCATCGACATTGGATCGCGCTTTCACGTCGTTGCCGTGGGAGCGGATCTCAGTGAAGAGCCCGTCCAAACGTTTCAGGCCTTCACCAGTGATCTTCAACGCATGGCCGACTGGCTCGTGTCCACTGGCATCGAGACGGTCGCTATGGAATCCACCGGCGTGTACTGGGTGCCGGTGTACGAAGTGCTGGAAAGCCGGGGGATCGCGGTGATCCTGGCCAATGCCCGAGAGGCAAGAGCCGTTCCCGGCCGCAAGACGGACGTGAACGACGCGCAGTGGCTGCAGCGCTTGCACGCTTGCGGCCTGTTGCGCGCCAGTTTCCGGCCTGGGCGCGATATCGCGGCGCTGCGGGTCTACTTGCGGCTTCGCGAGCGCCACCTCGACTACGCGGCCGCGCACATCCAGCACATGCAGAAGGCGCTGACCTTCATGAACCTGCAATTGCATCACGTCGTTGCCGACGTCACGGGCGTAACCGGGATGAAGATCATCCGTGCGATCGTCAATGGACAACGCGATCCGCAGGTCCTGGCTCGAATGCGCGATGTACGTTGCAAGGCAAGCATGGAGACCGTGCGCGAGGCCTTGGTGGGAAACTACCAGCCAGAGCATGTCTTCGCGCTCAGCCAAGCGCTTGCGCTCTACGATTTCTACCAGACCCGTGTCGACGAATGCGATTCGAAAATCGAGGAAGTGTTGGCTGCACTTGCCGCTGAGAAGGTGTGTCCGAGCGCTCCGCTGCCAAAGGCGCGACACCGCACTGTCCAGCCGAATGCCGTACGCTTTGACGTGCGCCCCGCCTTGTACCAACTTGCGGGCTCTGACCTGACGCAGATTCACGGTATCGGTCCGTACTTGGCGCTGCGTCTGATTGGCGAATGCGGTACCGACCTGAGCCGATGGCGAACAGCCAAACACTTCACCTCGTGGTTGACGCTTGCTCCGGGGTGCAAGATCAGCGGTGGCAAGGTGCTGTCGGCCCACACGCGAAAGACGACCAACCGAGTGGTCGCCCACCTTCGGCTGGCAGCGGTCACTGTGGGTCGAACCAGCACCGCGCTGGGCGCCTTCTATCGTCGCCTGTCCGCGCGCATTGGCAAGGCAAAAGCCGTGACCGCGACCGCACGCAAAATCGCTGTCCTCTTCTACAACGCCATGCGCTTCGGCATTGACTATCGAGATCCCGGCGCGGCGAACTACGAGCAAAGGTACCGTGAACGCGTCGTCAAGCAACTGCATCGACGGGCAGCGGAATTCGGATTCACCCTGCAGGAGGCGGTGAGTGTTTCTTAGGAAGGCGGTGGGCTACTTCGCGAAGGAATCCTCGTGAGGTACGGCTTTGTAGCCCGGCATCAGTCGATCTGGCCCGTGAGGACGATATGCCGGATGCTGCAGGTGTCGCACGGAGGGTTCTACGAGTGGCGGGGAAGAGGACCGAGCAGGCGCGGCATCGAGAACGCGCGCTTGACGGGGTTGATCCGCACGAGTTTCCTGGAAAGCGACCGGACCTACGGCAGTCCTCGCGTGTGGCGTGATCTGATCGATTGGGGAGCGCGTTGTGGCATTCACCGGACAGCGCGATTGATGCGGGCAGCGTCGCTTCAGGCGCGTCTGAAGCGACGCCGACGGCCGACCGATCAAGGTGTGCGTCCAGAGCACACGATTGCGCCGAACGTTCTTGAACGCGCATTTGCAGCTGATGGTCCGAACCGGAAATGGGTGGCGGACTTCACCTATGTGTGGACCTCCGAAGGGTGGCTGTACGTGGCTGCGGTGTTGGATCTGTTCAGTCGCAAAGCGGTGGGCTGGTCAATGAACGCCCAGATGACGGCGCAACTCGTGATCGATGCGCTGATGATGGCGATCTGGCGCAGGGGCAAGCCGATCGAGCTGCTGCACCACTCTGACCAGGGCAGCCAGTACACGAGCGAGGACTTCCAGCGCCTGCTGGCCGGTCAGGGCATTACCTGCAGCATGAGCAGGAAGGGCGACTGCTGGGATAACGCTGCTATGGAGAGCTTCTTCTCAACGATGAAGACGGAGCGAACGACCCGCAGAAGCTACGTGACACGAGATGACGCTCGAGCCGATGTGTTCGACTACATCGAGCGGTTCTACAATCCACGGCGTCGGCATTCGACGCTCGGCCAGGTCAGTCCGGATCAGTTCGAAAAGGCTACAGAACGCTTAGGGTAGTGTCCGGGAATTCGGGGGAAGCCCACGGCTCTGGGGTTCGTCCCCGGCACGGATGCGGAGGACGTCCTATTTCGGCTCGCGGAGACTGACCCCGCGTTCTACGGAAGCCACAGATGGCGTGACGCAGTTCTAGCGCGAAGGAGTGTGTCAGCGGCCCAGCGATACATCGACTTGTCGGCGAAGGGTGCTTTCGACCAGAAGGGTGGCGACCGCTGGCACTTGGCTCGCGAGATCGGGTCGCTCATAGCGGCGCACGCTGAGCTGCGTGCTCATGTCTACCAGCTACTGCGTGACGGTCTTCCATCACCGGGCGACGAAGTACTTGCGCGGGCGGTCGCTGAACAACCCGACATCGAAGGCTTCCTGCTCCTTGTCGAGATCGAGATCAAGTCACACCGCAGGTTTGCTTCGTGGCAGACGGTCGAAAGCATCGTGTCGGTCCATGAACCTATCGAGGGGTCGGAGGATACGTACATAATTGTCCCGGCCCCGGCGGGTACTGTTCGCAAGTCCTTGCTCGCGATGACGACGGATGGCGGTGCAAGCGACGTGGCGGCGTATTGGTTGAGGAAGATCGATGGCCTCAGGGACGAGCACGGCATGCCTGAATCTGAACCGCGACACCCAGACCTCCGCTCGGGTAAGCCGTGGCCGATGATGTCTCCGGCGGCAAACTAGCGATGAGAGTGTTCCATCTCACACACGCGGACCATGCATTAAGTGCCGTCGCCTTGGGTCGCCTGAAAATCGCGCGCATAGCAGACTTGAACGATCCCTTTGAGCTCTTGGCTGCGAACCTAGGAGGTAACAAGCCGCTTCGAAGACGCGTCCGCGAATGGCGCCAGGAACTCCACAAAACGACAGGTCTACTCTGCTTTAGTCGCGACTGGTACAGCCCGGTGCTCTGGAGTCACTACGCGGATAAGCATCGCGGAATCTGCTTGGGATTCGAACTTCGTGACGATTTCTGTGAGCCCGTGAACTACGTGGAGGGACGCTTGCCTGTCCCTCCCGATTTCCTAACCGTAACACCCGCTCTCGGCGAACCGTTTGTAAGGCAGGTATTAACTACCAAGTATCAGCATTGGAAATACGAGAACGAAGTTCGCGTCTTCGTCCAGCTGGACCATAGCATCGTAGAACGCGGACTTTATTTCTATACATTCTCAGAAGACCTGAAGTTGCGCGAAGTGATTCTTGGGCCGCTCTGCGAGCTACCGCTCGCAAGAGTGCGAAATTTCGTACGAAGGACTTGTCCTGATGCAATAGTTATACGCGCGCGTTTAGGCTTCAAGAGCTTCAACGTTGTTCCGCTCCAATGGTCCTTGGAGATGCCATACGTTTCGCCAGTCGACAACTCGAAGGTCGAACATTCCAAGGACGACGAGTAGGTTTGGCCTACGGGAGAGAAAGATGGCCCGGTTCATCGACCCGTTCTATACAAACAACTTTCTCGACGCGAATATCTTCGACGAGATTGGCGACGGTAAGGAAGCCGTCCAAGAGATTTTGCGCATCTACGATCAAGAGAGCATCACGCTGATTCTTCCCTACTCAGTCCAGGCGGAGCTTGAAGATCCAAACACGCCGACCGCCGTCAAGAAGGCATCGCAGCAGTTCATCTATTCGATACAGGTGAGCCTGACCGAAGGAGAGAAGAAGTTGTACGAAAAGCTGCTCGCAGTTGTGACTGGGGATTCCAAGCCACAGAACATCGCGCGTGATTTGTTCCACGTCTTCGAGGCGCAGAAGAATGGGGGCGGCCACTTCATCACTCGCGACAAGAGGCTATTGAAGCGGGGGGACGCGATAGCGGACCTACTCGGCGTGGAGGTGCTTACTCCGGAGGCTTTCGTCGCGAAGGTACGCGAGGCCCAAGCGCGCAGCGAGGAGTTCGAGCGGCGCAAGAAGGAGTTTGAAAGGGGCGCGTGAACCTTCCGGCGAAGCCACCGTCGATCAAGGACAAGAACCTCGGGCGCAGTCGCAGCGCGGGCGAGATATGGCACCGGACGCCGGCTGGCATACTTATCCCCCAAGGAATGATCCGCGAATCCGCGGATCGACGCTCCACCAATTCCTTGGGGATCAAGGAGCGCGCAGAGGCCGTCGAGGCGCTCTACGCGGAGGCCGGCGTATCGCTCTCGCCCGTGTCGGCCCTTGGGAAGTTCATCGCGAACGCCAGGGATGTCTCGGACCGTTGGCTGTCTGGGAAAGGCCAGACCTACCCCGAGATGTTCGCGACAATGCACATGATGCGCATCGGCGACGCTGTCCTGAGCCTTCAGGGCCACCCGCGGCGCGCGTACTATCTTGAGCGCCTCCTCGCAGGGGAGGTTGACTTCTTCAAGCGCGTTGAATCAGACGCGAAGAACGTCCTCTGGGAGTTGGAGTTCTGGTCCAACCTGAAGCGACGCAATGCGCCGGCCGAGCTGCAAGACCCACCGGACATTGTCGCCAATCTGACTGGCGGCACGCTGGGCATCGCGTGCAAGAAGGTCTATTCAGAGAAGAATTTCGAGAAAACGCTGTCCCAAGCGGTGAAGCAGGTCAAGGACTTCGAGATCGGCATCGTCGCAATCAACATTGACGACGTCACGCCGGCCGACACGGTCCTCAACGTCCGAAACCACCAAGAGATGAACAGGAAGCTGCATGGGCTTTGTGAGGAGTTCCTGCAGCGCCACGAGCGCCACCTGCGGCAGTATCTGAACAAGGAGCGGCTGGTGGCCGCACTGGTCTCCATCCACGTTGTTGCCGACGTCCGCACGTGGCGCGTGCGGTTCAACAACGCCTGGTCCGCAACCATCTGGTCGCTACCCGAGCTGTCGCCGGAGAAGCGTGCAATGACCAGACAGTTCGCCGACATGGTCACGGGCCCGTCCGCATAAGCGGAGGACCGGCATGGATAGACGCCCATGTGCGACCTCTGCCACAGAGGGCAGCAAGGTGGACCGCAGTTGCATTCAAGGTCCGCTCTTGGCCGATAGCGGTAAATGCTCTAGCGGCCGCTTTGCAGTTCGGTCCCGCTGCGGAAGGAGTCGGTGCGGCTGTTGAGGCCGCACCGAACGAGAGGGACCTCATACCGAAATTGAGGGCCCCAAAGCGCCGCAACAAGCGACGCTCCGGGGCTTCCTTCAGGCTGCTTCCGCCATCTCTTTCCAGTCACTCGCAGGAAGCTCGATCAGCTTGCCGCCCAACGCCTCGAACTCCGTCGCCCGATCGTAGTCCTCGACCTCGTGCGAGAAGTGCGTGACAGCGTTGACCAGACCATAGGCAGAAAGATCGCCTGCAACGATGAGGTGGCGCAGTACGCCGGCTCGCTCAGAATCATTGAGCGTATAGCGATTGGCAAGCACCTCGACTGCCTTCATAGGATCGCCGGCAAGGCGAATGTCGCGTGTTGTCTGCATCTTCTGCGCGACCTGCCGGAACGTCGCTTCCGACACCGCCGCCTCGACGACATCCCTCACCTTGAGGAAGAAGGCCTTGTCGTCCGCGGCCAGGGTATCGTCCCTGAACACGGTGATCGTTTCCTCCTCGGGCTGGAGAACGCGCCCGATGTGCGTCTTGCGCAGCGCGCGATCGGATGCGATCAGGCCGTTTCGGCAGACCAGCCGGTACACGAGCGGCTGAACGGATAACGTACCGCAGCCGACTTCCGAGTTGCTGATGACGATGCCGGCCTGGACCACGTCGCCGGGAGCGATCTCGTACTCGACACGCGGCGTAACGACCTTCAGATACATCTTCGTCTCGGTCAGTTCGACCGATTCGAAGCGGGCACCTTCCAGCCGCTGCAGGATCGGCAACACGTTTTCGGCGAGATCGTAGTTGTCCAGGCGGCGGTAGCGGTCGGAGAGCACCGCGCGCACCTGCCCATCCAGCGTACGAATCATCCTCGGCTCCTGGTCGCCCTGGAGCCACGTGTTGACGTTACGGTCAAGAAGCGCCGGCTGTTCCGTGCGCATGCGCTCGAAGTACGTGAACGGAATCTTCAGCTTCTCGGCGAGCTGACGGCGAGCGAGGTCGGTCACCCCGTACGCTTCATCGGCGTCTCGTGCATCGATGATTATCTTCAAACTGCCACCCTCGTCGGTGTGGCACTGCAAGAGTGACGAGGGCACCAGCAAGTCCCGCTTGGTCGCGAGCTGGCGCTCGAGCTCCTGCGCAAGGTTGACGAGAGTACGTCCGCTTTTCATGATGATTGCTCCTATAACAATGCGGAGACGGACGATCCCCTGGCGGGGATGCGCATCCCCGCTGGGGTTGATGAGACAGCCCGAGACATCTCGGGCCGATTGCCCGAAGGGATCGCTCCCTTCAGGCGGCACTACGTCGAACTACCTACGACCGGGTCAGGCGGCGAGCCGCCCGTACTTCACAAGCCGTGCACGCACCCCGGTCTGCGTACGCTCGTGCGCGGTGGCGAGTTCCGCCAACCCTCGCCCTGCGTCGAAAGCGGCGAGCAGCTTGCGGTCCTCGTCTTCGCTCCAGGGCACGCCGGTCTTCGCCGGCAACTGGCGCTTACGCTGCTCGACGCGAGCGTTCCGCTCCAGAGCTTCCGCTGCGGCGTACATCGCGCGCACGCTTTGCGCGCGTTGGTAGACGCTATCGGCCGGAAAGACCTCGCCGGTTTCGGGATCGATACCGTTCGCCAAACTCCGAACGATTACTAGTGCTTCTGCTGCAAGCATGACTTTCTCCTTTTGAACAGAAATGGATGGTTGAAACGACTGATGAACGGGACAGCCAACATCCCGCGAGTTGCTACGACTACAACAGGCCGCGTTCCGCGAAAGACATCACGGCGGTGCCTGCAACAACAAAGTGATCCAGCACCTTCACCTCAACCAGTGCCAGGGCTTCCTTCAGCTGCCGCGTCAACAACTCATCCGCGTGGCTCGGCTGTGCAACGCCAGACGGATGGTTGTGCGCAAAGATCACCGCGGCAGCGTTGTTCGCGAGACTTCTCTTGACGACTTCCCGCGGGTAGACGCTCGTCTGCGTCAGCGTGCCGCGGAACATCTCCTCGGGCGCGATGACCCGATGCTGGGCGTCGAGGAACAGGACCATGAAGACTTCGTAGTCCCGCCCCGCGAGCGTCACCCGCAGGTAATCGCGAACGCTTCCCGGCGACGCGAGCACATCGCGCTGGCGCACGGCCTCGATGAGCGAGCGCCGCACCAGCTCCTTGGCGACCTGCAACCTCGTCCGCGCTCTCGGCTGCACGTGGCAGCTCGGCACGGACTCGTTCAGCAGCGTGGCGAGACTTCCGCCAGCCTCGTGCAGCATTCGTACTGCGGTGGCGTTTCCCACCAGCATGCCGAGCAGATCCACATCCGACATCGCTTCGATGAGTTGACTCATGGTGTTCTCCTTGACGAAGAGGAACACCACCTCCCCTCGGGGAAAGGACGTTCCCCGAGGGTTGAAAGACTTCCTTGGGGAGAGTGATCTCCCCAAGGGATGAAAGACTGCTACCGGATGCGGCTCGCTATGCCGCGACGCTTTCGGGTTCGCTCGAGCGGGCGGGCTGCGGCAGATCGATCGCCTCGCCGTTGACCTTGGCGAACTTGATCCGCAACAGACGCCCCTTGATGCTCACGCCGGTTTGTCCCTTCTTGTCACCTCTTTCGAAGGTGAACATCTCGGGATAGATGTCGGCGATCCTGAAGCCGATGATCACGGACTTCTCGGCCGCGACTTCCGACTCCAGACGCTTGACGATCTTCTGGGCGTCGGCGCCGCTGACCCTGCAGTCAAACTTGGTGTAGCCGATGCTATCGGTGCTGCCTCGCATCGCGGACACGGTGCAGGCCAGGAACTCCTGCCCCTTCTTCGGCTTCACCGTGCGCACGCGATTGAGGTAGCCGACGCCTTCGACGTGCAAATTGAAGAACGACGACTGGCTTGATGCCTGGGATTGCTCGGACATGATGGTCTCCTTTTCACAAGAAAAATGGGGAGACCAGCCCCAACCGGGGATGGGACTCCCCGAGTGGGATGAAGCAACTGACAACTATCTCCGAGCCTTGCGGCCACCGGTTCTCAGGAGATCTGACCGGTTTGGGCGCTCTTGCGAGCGAAAGGCGATGCGTAACGGACATCAACCGGGCTGACTCAGCCAGCGTGGAACTCCAGCAGCGCTCGCGCGATTCCTGCGATCCTGTAAATCGAGCAGCGCGTATTCAAAGCAGATGACCGCGGCTCATGTCATTGGTTCCATTTCGCTCACGGCGCGGCCTCCGAGCACGCGACGCGGTTTGAAGCGCGCTTCCGCCAAGCGCGCAAGGCTCAGAAACAGATGATCGGCGTTCAGGTACAACGCGCGTCGCTCTTCGCCGGTCGCGGCGACGATCCACGTGTGCTCGGCGAGCTTTCCGACGACATGCACACGGGCGCCTTTCTTCACGAGCTCGGCGACTTCCGCCGCGTGGCGCTCGCCCCAGACGTTGACGTCGAGCCAGAATCCCCCGGCCTGCTCGACGCTGCCCGCTCCGTTCGGGCGGTATTCATCGAAAAAGACGCGAAGCTCGGCGACCTGGCGCTCGGCGTTGCCTACGATCACCGTTTTCAGGACTGGCTGCTCGCCTACGTTCCCCGTGCCACGAAATTCGTTCGACATGTCACTAACCTCCGTTTTGGTTGATGGTCTCGCTGATGGACGCTTTGGTTGCTGCACTCGCCTGCAATGTCACAGGAGCTCCGTGTCCGGCTGCTGCTGCTCTTCGGCCACGCTGAGCGACGCTTGCTCCAGAAGACGCAGCTCGGGCTCGGAGAGTTTCACGCGCCGCTGCGAGTGTCGCGGGGCATCGACGCCGGTGAACACCTTGCGCGGAACCTCGCCGAACAGCGCGACCGCGGCGCGCACTCGCCTGCGGGCCGCTTCGTCCGCCCCCGGCAGAAAATCGTTGCGGCTCAGCGGGCGCAGCTCCTCGCGGAGCAGGTGCCGCTCCCAGCGAATGGGTTCAAGGAATAGAGCGCGGAGCTTCCTGCCGACTTCCCGGATCGCCGCCCTCCCCTGCACGTCGCTTAGGCGATCCTTCTGAACAAGCGTCTTCACCATGCGGACGTGGTAGTCGAATTCCACGATGGCTTCCGCGGTGGCGTAGCCGTAGGGGCTGCGAAACCCGAGCTCCACGGTCTTGGGATTCCGCGAACCCATCACCGACAGCGCGAGCCCCTTGCGCTTGAGGCGCTCGAAGTCCTCCTCGCGCTCCCTGATGACCAGGTCCAGGCGCTTCCGGATTTCGAGCAGGCTGTCGTACACCCGGATGAGAATCCAATCAGCGTAGGGGTTGTCGTTCGCCGACAGGTACCAGATCGACTTGAGCACGGCCGCAAAGCGCTTCCCGCCCGCGATTGGCACGACATTCCCTTCGGCGTCCGCTTGCCTCCCGGTGAACATGCGAAACGCGTCCTTGGTGTGGAGCGTCATCGTGTCGGGCGCCGTGTCCGTCAGCTGCCCCGGATCCACGATTCTTCTCCCGCTCGCCGGGAATTCCAGCGCCGCCAGCTCCTCCGGCGCGGCTAGGGAATGCGTAACCGCCGGCTCGACGGCTAGATCGGGCTCGGCTGCGGGTGCCATTTCGCGTGTTGCTCGTTCTCTCGCTGCCATGCAGGACTCCTGGGTACAGGGTTAGCAGGGGCGACGTAGCGGTCCTTCTCGAATTCGGCGACCACGATCTCCAGGACTTCGAGCGACAAGTCGGGGAAAGCCTGGTGCAACTGGTAGTAGCGCGCCCTTGGGCTCGTGTCCGTGATCGCCGCCCAAATCCGCCAGATGCGCTCGCGGGTCGCCGGTTCAGGGAGCGTGAGTCGCCCAGCCAGCCTGTGGACGCCCAGCTCACGGCGCCGCTGCAGCGTGAGCTTGTGCCGCACCTTGAAGAGCTTCTTCATCATCGTCCAGGAGGCGCCATGGCGAATGAAGTAGGTCTCCTGCGCCTTGGCTTCGTTGGTGACCGCAAGAGCACGCAAACCGGCCTTCAGGCGATCGGCGTCGACGCTGACCGCGAACATCGGCTCCCGCATGGCGGCCAGGCGATGCAGGTCGGCCGCGGAGAGTCGCTGCAGGTGCTCAAGCAATTCGTTCTCGATCCCCGCCGCGCGCAGCTCTTGGGCGTCTTGGCCTCCGAGCCGCACGGCGATGTGGTTGAGGAGCGCCAGGC
Organism: Betaproteobacteria bacterium RIFCSPLOWO2_02_FULL_66_14; assembly: GCA_001770475.1. Classification (GTDB taxonomy): domain Bacteria; phylum Pseudomonadota; class Gammaproteobacteria; order Burkholderiales; family SG8-39; genus 2-02-FULL-66-14. Next base: position 17,519 of record MERB01000058.1, read on the forward strand.
GGACGTGCGCGTCGTGGAGCGGCAGCATCAGCGGCTCCCACCGCGCAGCTCGCGCACGACGGTCGCGATGTCCCAGAACGCCGCGGCCGTCTGGTCCCGCCCGTCGAGCAGCCAGGCCAGGAACTGACCGTCGAGCGTGATGGGCGCGGCGGTGTTTGCCTCCATCAGGCCCGGCACTTCCGGAAGCTGACCTCGCACGTTGTCATCGAGTTGCCCGGCAACCAGGGCCAACAGCGACCGGGCGCGCCCTTCAAGCCCCTGCTGAACGGCCAGTTGCGCGAACCGGGTGAGCGAAGCCTTCAGCCGGTGCACGATCGGCGGAATGATCGGAGCGCTGCTCGCGGACTGATCGCTCGCGCCGGACGCCTCTTGACGATCGCTGCTCTGCGGCACGCTGTCTAATGATTGGACAGCGGGCGCGTGCGGCTCCAGGCCCACCCCGGGCAGAGCATCGAGCGAGGCAAGCTGGGGGGCCTGAGCAAGCGTGTCAAGGATCATTCGGAACCGCGCCGGGTCTTCGCCAAGCTGCCGGGCGAACTCTTCCTCGCAGGCGTGACAGAGTTCCGATGCGTCGAAAGTTCCGGTTTCCCGATAGCGGTCGGCGTGGAGCCGAAATACCGGCTCGAAGACCGCCGCGTAGAGCGCTGCTTCGTCCATCGCACCGCGCATTTGCGCGTAGCGCTTCACAAGGTTGAGACGGGGCTGGATGTTGGTCACGTCCGCGTGGGTGATCAGCGGGATGGCATCGCAGAGCACGGCGAGCCGCGCCGTCGCGTACAGGTAATGCCCGAGGCTCGCCTTGCTCACCGAAAACCCGGCGGCCTTCAGCTCGTCCTCAAGTTGTCGTAACGAAAGCGTCCGGCCCTTCTCCTCCTCGAACTGGGCCTTCAACGCGACGAGGCCATTCGCCTTATCCCAGAAGGGGAGGTCCCCGCGCTGCTCGTTCTCGATCAGGTGCGCCACGAGCACGTGCGCGTCCGAGCGCCATGGGCGAAACAGCACGATGAGCTTCTCGAAGCGGGGATCGCGCGTCTCGGCCCAAAGCTGCTGAACGGCAAGGAGACGCGTGTTGCCGCCCGCCTCGATGATGAAGTGCTTCTCGCCGGGTCGGCGTGTCAGCGTCAAGGGATTCCGGATGCCGGTCGAGCGGATCGATTCCTTGATCTCGGCAAACTTCGCATTGTTCGACCGACGCGGGTTGTGCTCGTAGGGACGGATGTCTTCGACTCTCACTTCGATCTGGCAGTCGTGCCTGGGGTCGGCCTGATCTGGCAGGTCCCTTGCGCGATTGCCGGGGTTTCCAACCTGGAGCGATTCAGCGACCAGGCGGCGCCGCTCCTCGATCGAGGCGTGACGCGCACGAATTCCTGCGGGCGCGATGACCGCCACTGCCGCCGAGCCGTTGAGCTCGTTTGCTTCGCCACTCATTGTGCGATCCGTCGCTTGAACGAACCGCCGCACAGTGATGCGGTGGCGAGTAGGCTCACGCGGCTTCCTCCCGCTCGGACAGCGGCTCGACGAGCGTGCCTTGAAGACTTGGAATGAGTTCCCAGGCAAGCGAGTGCATCACGGTGTAAGCGCTCGGCGTGACGGCTTGGCGTTTGCGCTCGTGGCGATGCACGGGCGTCCGAAGCGTCGCGGCCTCCTTGTACGCCTTGGCGTGAGGAACCACGGTATCGAGCACCGTGACGCGACCTTTCAGCTTGATGAAGTCCTCGCGAACGCCGGCCGCGATCATCCGGGCGTCGTTTGTCCGGTCCTGCCGGTAGATCACCGCCTTCATGGGCCCGAGCGTCGCGCCCAAGGCGCTGCTCGGCTCCAGTCGCTCGAGGAGTTCCATCGTTCCGTCCCTGAACTCGCGCGCCGAAAGGATCTCCGGGGTGATCGGCGAGACCAGGATGTCGGCCGCGAGCGCCGCCGCGTCCTGCAGCGGTCCCACCGCGCCCTGCGTATCGATGAGGACGCAGTCGTAGGCGCCGATGACGGCCGGGGAATTGAGCGCCACACGCAACCGGAATCCTCGGTCGATCCGGTTCAGCAGCCAATGCGGAAGGCTGCCTTCGGGGTCATCCGAGACGACGATGTCGAGGTTCGGATACGCCGTGGAGCTGATGCATCCGGCGGCGAGCTCGCCGCGGACCAACACCTCCGTGAGTCCCGCTGCGGGCTTCGGATCCTTGAGCGGATAGAACTTGGAGAGCGAAGGCTGGACGTCAGCATCGATCATGAGCACGCGCAATCCCAGGTCCGCGAAGAGCGCGCCCAGGTTGGCGGTGAGCGTGGTCTTGCCCACGCCGCCCTTCGTGCTGATTACCGTGAACTTGATCATCGTTGGTTGATGCGTCCTCTGAATTCATGCCGAATGGAGCTTTTCTCCCGGAGGGGCGGAAACCGGTTCTTATCCGGGGCGAACTCCTGCTCCAGTTCCCGGATGAACCTCCCATCCCACTGCAGGTGACGGGCGAGCTGCTCCATGAATTTTCTGAAGCGCGCGCGTCCTTGTGCGCGGGCCGCCTCCTGATGCGGCTCAAGAGTCGGCGCTGTGCCAGCGAGATAGTCGCGAATGAAGAACGTGAGCGTCTCAATCAGGAGCGTCTGACCGCGTTCCAAGCGCCCGAGTTGGCGCGTGAGTCTTTCGAGGTGCCGCGCAGTGGCCGCCTCACATGGCGGGCCGCCTTCGGGCGAAAGGTAGGCGGTCAGCGCCGCAGCGAGGATCGCCGACCTGGTAACTCCCTTCATAGTCGCCAGCCGATCGAGACGCGTAACGTGCTCGAGCTCGACACAAATGTTGACGCCCGGCGAGGTCACAACGCCGCCCTGTCATCCGGTTGAACGGCGGCAATCCGCTTGCTTGCGCTCACCACAAATCGTCCTTTCGCACGCACAGCCGCATATGCGGCTGACGCGAAGGATCGCGGGGCAAGTCAACTCAGGTCAAAGACTGAATTGGCAAGAATTGAGACTTGAGGAATCTAAATGACGGGAGGCGAACGTCTGCGGCACGTGCCCGTGAATTCGGAAGGTGCTGCGCTATTCCGAACGTTTACCACCGGTAAGGCGGGCAAAGCTGACCAGAAAGTTTGCCGACATGTCCTCGCCTTTGCGTCTTGCGGCATGACATCATACGTTGCCGAATTTACGAACCGGAGTACTTAGTTTAGTGACGTCCCTCAGAGCAAGGTACATGTGCCAGGCATTCCACTCCGACCCTGCTCTTCGGCGCAGCGCCGTAGCGCGGTTTCATTCGCCGCAGCCTGCGATCCCCCGCTGTAGCTAAAACCCCAGGAACAACCCCCACGGTCGCCGAGAACGACTGCGAACGCCTTTTCGTTAGGCAACCTCTTATATTCATCGACCACCGATGCGGGTACACAAGCCGGCCAATTCGGCGCCCTTGTTTGTTTGATCTCTTGCGAGCTCGTCGTACTTGCAGCGTCTGAAAGCTTCATTACAGGCAGGTTCAGGGCCTTGGCTGCGGCGCTTTTGACTCGCGGACTTGGGTTGGATTGCGACAGGTTCGTCAAGTAATCGATGGTCTTATTTTGTGCTCTAGAGAAAATGAACGTGTTAACAAAGGCAGCAACAGCTGAGTCTTCATCTCCTTGTTGCGCCAGCGTCTGCCCAAGATTTGCCCAAGCAGCAGCTCGCCCTGGATCCAGCACGACCGACTCAAACAGCGCCCTTCTTGCGTCGTCCAATCTTCCCGCCATCATCAATGCATACCCAAGATTATTCTTGAGCTCGACGTCGCTCGGATCCGCCGTGACCCCTTCGTTGAACCGGGCAATTGCGTTCTCGTAGTCATCCCTCTTCACAGCATCGAGGCCTAACCTGTTTTTGTCGCGAGCCAACTTTCGGTCTCCTCTAGTCGGTTTTGGAAACAGGTCGATTTTTTGTTTTGCCGAGAACAATGCCGTGGTATCGCCGTTCTTTGACGCTACAATCATTGCGAGCACCGCTCCCGACGGGTTCGTCACCACCTGCTGTCTTGGTACACGTTGCGCTTGTGGTTCCGTCCGCACCGCTGGATGTTCAGGCACGGCAGGTTGAGCGCTAGTAGGTGCGCCTGGGTACTTCTTTGGCCAAGGCGAAAGCCCGATAAGCAATCCTCCCAGTGCAACTGCTGTCACCAGGGTCACCAAAACTGCGCGCGTTGTCTTTTTCTTGGGTGGTTGTTGCAAATGCAAATCGGTAGGGTCTACGTCGTCGGCTCTAATTGCGTGCGCCTGACCATTCTGAACGTCGGGGATCTGTGAAGAGACAGGGCTAGATGAAGTTCTGGTTGCCAGACCCGCGGAAGCAGTCCGCGCTTGCTCTACCACAGCAAGCAAAGGCAGAAGCTCACCCGCTTGCGCGGAACCGATATCGGTCACAACTGGAAACCACGGACATTGTTTGACTTCGTTTGTTAGTTGGGATCGCAAGCGGTCTTGCAGCTCCTTCAAGACTTTGCTGGATAGGACCGAAAGCAGGATGGTAGCGTTTGCGTGACCGATATCCGGCGGCAGAGCGGACGGCCCACCCGTATTCAAAATTCGAGACCAAGTGTCGTGGAAAGCTTGTACCTGACGCTCCCAAGTGTCGTGAATGCGTGCCAATGTGGGACCGTTGAAGCTAACTTTGGGAGCATCGTCGGAGGCCGGCGAAGCCGGTTTGACACTGCTGAGGCGGGAGTGTCCGGAATTCTGTGTGTGAGGCGGTGGCAAGACTTTTCCACGGCGGCGGTCGTCGCTTGCGACGAACGACCGACGCGGTGGGAAAGTCGATGGTGAAGCATCTTACGCCTGGGGCCGCGTGAAGCGGTCCTGGTAGAGGATCGCGAATTGGTTCATGGCCGCCTTCCAGTCGTGGGACGCCTTGCTCCATTTAGCAGTGATGTTCCGCAGCGCCAGCCAGATCAGTTTGCTCGCGGCCTCGTCCGATGGGAAATGGCCGCGCGTCTTGATGATCTTGCGGAGCCGCGCGTTCACGCTCTCGAGGGCATTGGTGGTGTAGATCACCCGGCGGACCGCCGGCGGAAACGCAAAGAACGGGATCACGTTCGACCAGGCGCGGCGCCAGGCAGCTGCGACCGTGGGGGTGTCTTGAAT
>MERB01000059.1:0-8143 GCA_001770475.1 Betaproteobacteria bacterium RIFCSPLOWO2_02_FULL_66_14
CTGGTAAAGCCGCGCCTTGCCCGCGAGCGGCGCGAACAGGTCGGTAAACTCGCCGATGGTCTCGGCGCTCCCGAGGAACAGGAAGCCGCCCGGATTCAGGCTGTAGTGAAACAGCGGCAGGAGTTTTTTCTGCAGCTCCGGCGCCAGGTAGATGAGCAGGTTGCGGCAGCTCACCAGGTCGAGCTTGGTGAAAGGCGCATCCATGATCAGATTCTGCGGCGCAAAGATCACCATCTCGCGCACCGCCTTCGCGACTTGGTAGCCGCGCTCCAGCTTGACGAAGTAGCGCTCGAGGCGCTCCGGCGCCACATCCGCGGCGATGTTGGCCGGGAACACGCCCGCGCGGGCTTTCGCGATCGCCTTGTGGTCGAGGTCGGTGGCGAACACCTGCAGCGTGCAGTGTGCCGGCGGCTGCAGTTGCGCCTGCGCCTCCAGAAACGCGATGGCGAGCGAGTAGGCTTCCTCCCCGGTGGAGCAACCGGGCACCCAGACGCGCAGCGCCTGACTCGGCGGGCGGTTTTTCAGCAGCGCCGGAATCACCTCGGTTTGCAACTGTTCCCACGCCGGCGGGTCGCGGAAAAAACCCGTGACCCCGATCAGGAGCTCGCCGAACAGCAGGTCCAGCTCCTGCTGATTCTCGCGCAGATAACGCACATAGTCGGCGATGCGGCCGATCTGGTGGATGCCCATGCGCCGCTCGATGCGGCGATACACCGTGCTCTTTTTGTACAGCGAAAAATCGTGGCCGGTCTGCGCGCGCAGCAGGATCACGACTTTTTCAAAAGCGCTGTGGGCCTTGTCCTCCTCGGCCAGCCCGGGCTGGCGGGTCATCAGGGGCACGTGCCTGAGATAGCCGATGATCCTGCCCGGCAGCGCCTCGGCCGGCGCCACGATATCGGCCAGGCCGGCGTCGATGGCGCTCCTGGGCATGCCGTCGAACTTGGCCGTGGCCGGGTCCTGCACGAAGGCCACCCCCGCCTTTCCCTTGATCGCCTTCAGGCCCAGCGTGCCGTCCGAACCCATGCCCGACAGGATGACGCCGATGCTGCGCTCTTCCAGGTCATCGGCGAGCGAGTGAAAAAAGAAATCGATCGGCAGGCGCAGCCCGCGCGGCGCCGCCGGTTCGATCAGGTGCAGCACCCGCCGCAGGATGGACATGTCCTTGTTCGGCGGAATCACATAGACGTGGTCCGGCTCGACCCGGGTGAGATCTTTCACCTGCACCACCTGCATCGGCGTGGCGCGCTGGAGCAGCTCGGGCATGATGCCCTTGTGCGTCGGATCCAGGTGCTGGACGATGACGAAGGCCATGCCGCTCGCCCCGGGCACGTTGCGCAGGAACACTTCGAGCGTCTCCAGCCCGCCGGCGGAAGCGCCGATGCCGACGATGGAAAAGGGTGGTTCTGCGCCGCGCGGTTTGTCCACCCGCGGCGACGGCGTCTTGCTTTGGCGTGCAGCGGCACCCTGCTTCTTCCCGCGGGCGGGCGTGGTCGGCTGCTTCATGGTTCGGTTGCTCCTACCCCGATCACGCCGGATTCAGGACCGGTTTCAGATCGCCTGGCACCTTCATCGAAATGGATTCACGATTTTCAAGCCATCCAAAGTCAGCCCATGCTGCATGTCTTCGGAGTACAGCGTGCTTGCCTGGCCTTCGATCGCCGCCTGCACGACCAGCGCGTCCCAAAACGAAAGCCGGCTGCCGCGACTGCGGTGAATGGCCGCGAGAACCAGCTTGCTGTCGATGTTCACCATGGGCAATTGCGCGAAATTTTCCGCCGCTTCCGCGGCCGCCGCGGCAGCGAGGGGCCGCGCCAGCTTGCGCGTGACCACGACGTAAAATTCCTGCAGCACCTGCGTGCTCAGCAGAATGTCGCCGGCCCCGGCGTGCGCCCGGAACAGGGAGCGCGCCTGTTTGCGCTTGACCGGGGAATCGGCGTCGAACAGGTAGACCAGGACGTTGGTGTCGAAAAAGAACTTCATCGCTGGTGCAGATCGTCGCGCGTCCAGCCGGTTTTGCCGCGGCGCGCGCGGGCTTTTCGCGACAGTTCCAGCACCCGCTCCGCGGCTTTGGCCTGGGTGGATTGCGCGTCGGTGAACTGCCGCAGGTAGTCGCGCAGCAGCGCGTTCACCGAAGTGCCCTGATCCAGCGCGCGCTGGCGCGCGCTCTTGAGGATTTCTTCGGGCACCGTGATGGTCAGATTGGCCATGATGGTTTCTCCAGATCCGTGTTACACGGGTTCAGTGTAACACGGAGCCGGGCGTGGACGCCGCTTGCGCGGCGCGCCAAACCGGATGCGCAGGCGCGCGTCATGCTTCCTCGCTCCCGCCCTCCTCCTGGCTCGGATAGCGGACCGGCTCGCCCAGGCGGCGGCACAATGCGTTCACCTCGCGCTTGAAATCCATGTTGCGGTCTTCTCTGCCGAGCATCACGGCCTGCCAGCGGCGCAGCTCGTCGAGCTGACGCTCGATTTCCGCCTGCACCTTTTTGCGCTCGGAGATGTCGCGCAGGATGCCGAGTACCCGACCGTCAGGCAGGATCGTGGCGTTGACTTCAACGGGAACCAGCGTTCCGTCCTTGCGGCGGGGATGCCATTCGCTGCGTGAGATGGCATCTTGTTTCAAGGTCGTCAGATGCGGCACCAGGCCGGCTACCTCCTCGGTGGCAAGGATGTCCGAGATGCTTAGCCGCAGCAATTCCTCCCGCGTGTAACCGAGCATCCGGCAGCCCTGCGCGTTAGCATCTTCAATGCGGCCTTGCGTGTCCGTGATGTAGATACTGTCCGGGGCGGACTCGATGAGCGTCCGGTAGTTGGCCTCGCTCTGCCGCAGTTCCTCCTCCGCCCGCTTGCGCTCGGTCACATCCTGCGCCAGGCCGCGCACCACGGGCGCGGCCACGCCTTCGATGCGCAGCGTGTTGTCGAATTCCCACCAGCGCGTTTCGCCCGTCGCGGTGCGGATGCGCATCAGGCCGCGCGCCGCGCCCTTCTCCCGGATCTCGGCGAGAAAGGCAGGGAACGCATCGCGCGCGCCGCGCGTGAGCAGATCGGCCAGGTTCATGCCGAGCAGCGCTTCGCACGTATAGCCGGTGAAGCGCTCGGCCGCCGGGTTCACCCAGAGTATTTTTCCGTCCAGATCGTGGGTGCAGAGCAGGTCGCGGCTGTGTTCGACCAGGTCGCGGTAGCGGTCCTCGCTCACGCGCAGTGCCGCCTCCGCGGAAGTCAGACGCAAAAATGCGCGGACGGTCGCCACCAGTTCAGTGGCGTCGACCGGATGCACCAGGTAGCCGTCGGCGCCGCCCTCCAGGCCCTGCACCCTGCTGGCGCTGTGTACATAGGTGGCGGACAGATGCACCACCGGAATCGAGACGAGACTCGGATCGGCCTTGATGCGCTTGCACACCTCGAACCCGCTCACGTCGGGCAGATTCACATCGAGCAGGATCAGGTCGGGGCGTTGCGCCGCCAGTTTCAGGGCCTCGGCGCCAGTTGCCGCTTCCAGCACGTCGAAGCCGGCCCGCGCGAGGATGCGCGAGGTGGCGTAGCGCCCGGACTCCGAATCGTCGACGTTAAGAATGCACTGTTTTGTCGTGATCGTCACATCGCGGCTCATGCGTTCGACTCCTGCGTGTCGGGTGGCGCAACGGCGTCGGGCGCGCGCGCGTCTGTCGCCCGGCGCAGCGCTTCGCCCAGTTGTTGCAGCGCGGCTTCGCGCGAGGGCGCTTCCTTGGAGAGTATCGCCAGCGCGCCGCCGCGCAGCGCCTTCAGATCGGCTTCCGAGATCAGGTCGATGCGCGCGGTGATGGCGGCCTTCTGCAGGCCCAGCCGCTCCTCGATCATGTCTTTCTGGATCGCCGCGATCAGTTCCGCAATCTTGCTGCTGGCGGGGTGGTCATGTCATATCTCATTGGGGTGAAGGGGGAACAGAATATTGATGCGGGTGGGCTTCAGCAGCGCACCTGTAGCGGCGAGGGGAACCACGCAGCGCCGCTTGCGTCGCGGTCATTCGGCGCTCTTCGCGGAAACTCAAGCGATGCGGCCCGGGGATAGCACGACAACAGGGCGGCAGGGCGCACCCTGCAACAGAGAAATCGCGCACCAGCCGGAAATTCGATGCCGGTGGCGGCGCAATCATGGCCGCGGTGGCCGCGGCGTTCCAACTCTAGCGGGTAGGTCCGATACGAATCTTGCGGGACGGGGGGGGATGTCAGGCGCGCGGAACCCGCGGCGTTTCCGGAAATTCCACAGGTCGCGCTCCGGCTCGATGGAGGACAGACGCTGGGCTGCGCCCGGCCCTTGCGCCGGAGAGCTGCCGCCGCGTGACGACGACTCGTGTCCATGGCACACATGCTGCGCCCTTTACCGGTCAATTACCATACGAACGTGTCAGGAATACGCCGAGGGGCAGCACGGCGGGGTCCGTGCGTCATTGGCTCCCGACTGACTGCCGTGACACCTGGTTCCCTCTCCAGTCACGAAGCGACGATCGGTGTTGCGGTCCTGCTCGAAGGACGCGATCTCGGTCTTACCCCGGTGCCAGTCCTTTTCGACTGCAAAGGGATACCGCTTGATGCCGAGCAGGTTCGTGTGGCCCCGGGTGTTGAGTTTGTTTCGAGGGAGGCTATGCCGCAACACACGCAAGACTTGCCAGATATCCGATGGTTTTGGATATGACCTGGGTTACTCCCACTCGATCGTGGCCGGCGGCTTCGAGGACACGTCGTACACCACGCGGTTCAATCCGCGCACCTCGTTGATGATGCGGTTGGAGACGCGCGCGAGCAACTCGTGCGGCAGCTCCGCCCAGTGCGCGGTCATGAAGTCGGTCGTCTGCACCGCGCGCAGCGCGACCACGTGCTCGTAGGTGCGGCCGTCGCCCATGACGCCGACCGAGCGCACCGGGATGAAGACGGCGAAGGCCTGCGCGGTCTTGTCGTACCAGCCGCTCGCGTGCAGTTCGTCGATGAAAATGGCGTCCGCGCGGCGCAGCAGTTCGGCGTACTCGCGCTTCACTTCTCCCAGGATGCGCACCCCCAGCCCCGGGCCGGGAAACGGATGCCGGAACACCATCTCGCGCGGCAGACCGAGCGCAAGGCCGAGTTCCCGCACTTCGTCCTTGAACAGCTCGCGTAGCGGCTCGAGCAGCTTCAGGTGCAGCGTCTCGGGTAAACCGCCGACGTTGTGGTGCGACTTGATCGTCGTGGCTTTCTTGCTCTTGGCGCCCGCGGACTCGATCACGTCGGGGTAGATCGTGCCCTGCGCGAGCCACTTCGCCTTCGGCAGCTTCGCCGCCTCGCGCTGGAACACTTCGACGAAATGCCTGCCGATGATGCGGCGCTTCTGCTCCGGGTCGGCGACGCCTTCGAGCGCCGCGAAGAAGTCCGCGCTCGCGTCGACGTGCAGCACGCGCAGGTGCATGTGCGCATCGAAGGTTTCCAGCACCTGCGCCGCCTCGTTCAGCCGCAGCAGTCCGGTATCGACGAACACGCAGGTGAGCTGCTCGCCGATCGCGCGGTGAATCAGCGCCGCGGCGACCGAGGAATCGACGCCGCCGGAAAGCCCCAGGATGACTTCGTCGGCGCCCACCTGCTCGCGGATGCGCGCCACCGCCTCGGCGACGTAGTCGGGCATGTTCCAGTCGCTGCCGCAGCCGCAGATCTGGTGCACGAAGCGCTGCAGGATGCGCGCGCCTTGGCTGGTGTGGGTCACCTCCGGATGAAATTGCACGCCGTACAGGCGCCGCGTCTCGTCCGCCATGCCGGCGATCGGGCAGGATTCGGTCGAGGCCATGAGCGTGAAGCCCGGCGGCAGCGCGCTCACCTTGTCGCCGTGGCTCATCCATACGCGCAGCAGTCCGTGGCCCTCGGGGGAGCGGCGATCCTCGATGCCTTCCAGCAGCCGCGTGTGGCCGCGCGCGCGCACTTCGGCGTGGCCGAACTCGCGTACCTTGCCGGCCTCGACCTTGCCGCCGAGCTGCTGCGCCATGGTCTGCATGCCGTAGCAGATGCCGAGCACCGGCACGCCCAGTTCGAACGCCGCCTGTGGCGCGCGGCCGGCGTCGGCGTCGTAGGCCGAAAGATGGCTGCCCGAAAGGATGATGCCGCGCGCGCCGAATCCGCGCACGAATTCCTCGGACACGTCGTGCGGGTGGATCTCGCAGTAGACCTTCGCCTCGCGCACGCGCCGCGCGATCAGCTGCGTGTACTGCGCGCCGAAGTCGAGAATCAGGATCTTGTCGTGCACCGGGGATGCTCGGATTAAGACCTGGCAGAGCTCAGCGGGCGACCTCCGTAGCGTCGCACCTTCTGGCGCCTTGATAGAGAAATTCCGGCGCGAAGTCGGCGCCATTCGGCCAGGCGACCGTTTCCAGATCCGGATGGACTGCAGCTTGCCTGAACAGCGCCACATCCCTCAACGGCTCGAACACCGGCCCCCAGAGCTCCGCCGACAAGTCAATCGTTCCGGTGACGCCGTCCTGAAAGCGAAGCCAGAGCCTGTAGTTCTCCAGCGGCCTGACCTCGATCACTCTCGGAATCATGTTCTACTCCAGCGGTTCGATCTTGTTCAAGGGCTGCCTGGCTTGGGCGCGCGCCCAGTCATCCAGCAATTCGGCAGAATGCAGAACGCGCCATTCGTTCACCAGCCTCAATGCCCTGGGTCCCAGGCCGCCTTCGAGTATCTCACCATTGTCGATACGGATAGAGGCTTGCTCGCCGACGTACTTTGCGTGGAAATGCGGCGGCAAATGGTCGTTGTAGTACATCGCGATGATGATGCCGAAGAAGCGGCTCAGCTCAGGCACATCGTTCTCCCGAATTCCCTGTGGGAAGCGGATCAGAGCCGCCGCGAAGTTACTCGACCCGGTAATTGGGCGCTTCCTTCACGATCTGCACGTCGTGGACGTGCGACTCGCGCATCCCGGCAGCGGTGATTTCGACGAATTGCGCCCGGCGGCGAAGCTCCGCGATCGAGGCGCTGCCCGTGTAGCCCATGCCGGAGCGCACGCCGCCCATCAGCTGCTGCACCACCCATACCGCGCTGCCCTTGTACGGCACGCGTCCCTCGACGCCTTCGGGAACGAGCTTCTCGACGTTCATTTCGGAATCCTGGAAGTAGCGGTCGGCGGCGCCCTTTTGCATCGCGCCCAGCGACCCCATGCCGCGGTACGACTTGTACGAACGCCCCTGGTACAGCTCGATGTCACCCGGAGATTCATCCGTCCCGGCAAAGAGCGAACCGAGCATCACCGAGTGTGCGCCCGCAGCGAGCGCCTTCGCGACGTCGCCCGAGTAGCGGATGCCGCCGTCCGCGATCAGCGGTACGTCGAGCTTGGCGAGCGCCTCGGCGACATCCTGGATCGCGCTGATCTGCGGCACGCCGACCCCCGCGACGATTCGCGTGGTGCAGATCGAACCCGGTCCGATGCCGACCTTGACGCCGTCCGCCCCGTGGTCCACCAGGGCCCGCGCGCCGTCAGCGGTCCCGACGTTGCCGCCGATCACTTGCACGCCGGGGTATTTCTTCTTCACCCAGCGCACCCGGTCGAGCACGGCCTGCGCGTGCCCGTGCGCCGTATCCACCACCAGCACGTCGGCGCCCGCCTCGACCAGCGCTGCGACGCGCTCCGCCGTGTCGCCGCCGACGCCCACCGCGGCGCCGACGCGCAGCTTGCCGTGCGCGTCCTTGCAGGCGTCGGGGTGCTCGGTCTCCTTGAGGATGTCCTTGACCGTGACGAGGCCCTTCAGGCGCCACTGCGCGTCGACCACCAGCACGCGCTCGAGCCGATGCTCGTGCATCAGCTTCTGCGCGGCCTGCCGGCTCGCCCCTTCGCGCACCGTGATGAGCCGTTTCTGCGGCGTCATGATGTTCTTCACCGGCTGCTCGAGGCGGGTCTCGAACCGCAGATCCCGGTTGGTGACGATGCCGACGACACGACCCGCCTTGAGCACCGGGAAACCGGAAATCCGATGCTGCTTTTGCAGCGCGAGCACGTCGCGCACGGTCATCTCGGGGGTCACCGTCATGGGATCGCGCAACACGCCGGACTCGAAGCGCTTGACCTTGGCGACCTCGGCCGCCTGCGCCCGCGGCGTGAGGTTCTTGTGCACGATGCCGATGCCGCCTTCCTGCGCGAGCGCAATCGCCAG
>MERB01000059.1:8162-8914 GCA_001770475.1 Betaproteobacteria bacterium RIFCSPLOWO2_02_FULL_66_14
GCCTCGGTCACGGTGTCCATGGGCGCCGACACCAGCGGGATGTTCAGTTCGAGCTTGCGGGTCAGGCGGGTCTTGAGGGAGATCTCTCGCGGCAGGACGCGCGAATGGGCCGGAACGAGGAGGACGTCATCGAAGGTCAGTGCCTTCTGGATCACGCGCATGGCAGGCCTTTCCCGCAAAGCGGCATTATACTTGCCACCGAGGTGCCCTTATGCGAAAGACGCTCGTCGTTTTGCTGATGACCTTTGCCGCTGGTGCGGCGCAGGCGCAGATCCAGTGCTGGACCAACAAGGACGGCCGTCGCGAGTGCGGCGACACGCCGCCGCCCGGCGCCAAGGTGCGCGAAATCAGCGGCGCATCTGCGCCGGCTCCCGCCGCGCCCGCCGCGAAGGATGGCGCGAAGAGCGCGAAGAAAGGCCCGCTCACGCCCGCCGAGCACGAGCAGGCGTTCCGCAAGCGGCAGATCGACTCCGAGAAGGCGCGCGAGAAGGAAGACAAGGAGCGCGCCGACACGGCGGCGAAAGCGGAGAACTGCGCCCGCGCGAAGGAAGGGCTGCGCGCGCTGCAGAGCGGCCAGCGCATTGCGCGCACGGACGAAAAAGGCGAGCGCTATTACCTCGACGAGGCGCAGAGCGCCGCCGAGGCCGCGAAGGCGCAGGAGATGGTCTCGCATTGGTGCAAGTGATTCATTGCGGCGGCCGCCCCTTGGGCCCCGAGGTGCTTCGCTTCGCAGCACCGCGGTAGCGGTTGCG
>MERB01000059.1:8954-46642 GCA_001770475.1 Betaproteobacteria bacterium RIFCSPLOWO2_02_FULL_66_14
TCGCCGTAGATCGCCAGTCCCGAATGCTCCGCCCGGATTCCCGACGCGCGCGCCGCGTCTCCGGCGGTGGCGCCGTGCTCGAGTTCGAGCGTGACGGCTTGGTGCCGATCCGGCCACGCGCAAACGACCTCAACCCGCAGCAGGCCCATCGAGTTGCGTCGCGCGCCGGGTGAACGCGTCCACCATCGTGTTCGCGATCTGCTCGAACAGCGGGTCCAGGGCGCGCGCGAGCAGGCGGTTCGAGAACTCGTAGCCGAGCGAAAACTCGATCCTCGCCGCATGCCGTCCGAGCGGCTTGAATCGCCAGTGCGCGGAAAATCGCCGGAACGGCCCCTCGAGCAGTTTCATGTCGATCGATTCGTTTTCTCGATCGACGTTTTCGGTGGTAAAGGACTGCTTCAGCCCGCGCAGCCCTGCAGTGAGCGTCGCCACCGTGCGATGCGGCGAGCGCTCGCGGACCTTCGCGGCGAGACACCAGGGAAGAAATTCCGGGTACGACTCGATGTCCTGCACCAGTGCGTACAGTTCGGCTGCGGCGCACTCGACGATCGCCGACCGGCTGATGCGCTTCATGGGAGAATTCCGCCCCTGCCATGGCCATCGTCCAGAACCGCAAGGCGTTCCACGACTACTTCATCGAAGAGCGCTTCGAGGCCGGGCTCGTGCTCGAAGGCTGGGAGGTCAAGGCGATCCGCGCCGGGCGCGCGCAGATCGGCGATGCCTACGTGATCGCCAAGGACAACGCGCTCTGGCTGATCGGCGCGCACGTCAGTCCGCTCACCACGGCCTCGACGCACGTCAACCCCGACCCGACGCGCAGCCGCAAGCTGCTGTTGCATGGCGATCAGATCCGCCGCCTGCTCGGCCAGGTGAAGCAGCGCGGCTACGCATTGATCGCGCTCGACCTGCACTACACCAAGGGGCGCATCAAGGCCGACATCGGACTGGCGCGCGGCAAGCTCAAGCACGACAAGCGCGAAGCCGAACGCGATCGCGAGTGGCAGCGGGAAAAACAGCGCACGCTGCGCAGTCGCTGAGCGGCGCCGCCTGCGGTTTTTTCCCCGAACGTCTTCGCACGAAACTCTCCGCCTTTCGTCGACGATCGTATTTTATCCGCGCGACGCAGCGCTGCCGGAAGCGCCGAGCTGCCTCGCGCGCTCGTAGAAGCAGATCGCCGCTGCCGCGGCGACGTTGAGCGACTCGCCGCTTCCGGGCATCGGGATCGTGACCCCTTGCGTTGCCGCAGCCGCGAGCGCCGGGCTCACGCCCTGCCCTTCGCCGCCGAATATCCAGCCGACGCGGCCTCGCAGGTCTGCCTGCTCCAGCGGCAGCCCATCGCGCGCGACGGTACAGATGAGCGTGCCGCCGAAACGCGCGACCGCCTGGATCAGGTCCGCACTGCTGGCGATGCGAAGCGCGAATTGCGCCCCCATGCCGGCCCGCAGCGCCCTGGGCGACCACGCGTCGGCGCAGCCCGCCCCCAGCACCACGTCGGTCACGGCGAAAGCTGCCGCGCTGCGCAGAATCGCCCCCACGTTACCCGAGTCCTGCACGCCGTCGAGGAACACGCAGGCCGTGGAATCCCGCGGATCGAAGCTGCGCTCCGGCAGATCGATTTCGGCGGCGACGCCGACCGGGGTTTCGGTGTCGACGATCGCCGCGAACAGCGAATCGGACAGCACGATCGGCGGGCGCCCGTGGCGCGCGGCGAGCGCTGCGATTTCGCGTTTCGACTGCCCGCTTTCGCTGACGATCAGCGTCTGCAACCTGCCTCCGCCGTCGAGGCAAGCCGCGACCAGGTGCAGGCCTTCGATCATCGCGCGCCGCTCGATGCGGCGTGCGCGCCGCGATTCGCCGAGCTTGCGCCAGCGCCGCACGCGAGGGTTCTGACGCGACCCGATGATGCTCATGCGGAATCGAGCGCGCAGGTGCGAAAGCCGGCGAACACGTCGGCGCGATCCGGGAGGAAGAAATTGCGGTAGGTCGAATAGGCGATCCGCGGAGAAGTCGCGAAGGCGCCGCCCCTGAGAACTTTGTGCGTCCCGAACCACGGCTCGGAGTATTCGCGGTAAGGGTCGGGTGAAAACCCGGGATAGGGACCGAAGGGGCTTGCAGTCCATTCCCAGACGTTGCCGATCAGCTGCCGCACTCCCATGGCACTGTCGCCCTCCGGATACGCGTGCACGCTTGCCGGACAAGCGTGCTGCAGATTGGCGCGGCGTGGCGTCCACGGTTCGTCACCCCAGGGATGGCGGCGCCTGCGTCCGGCGATCGGGTCCCAGCTCGCGGCAAATTCCCATTCCGCCTCGGTCGGAAGGCGGCGAGTGGCATAACGGCAATAGGCCCGGGCCTCGAACCAGTTCACGTGGGTTACCGGTTCGTCCGGCGGGAGATCGATCCAGCGATCGAATCGGCGCAGCTGCCACGCGCCGTGCCGCCGGTTCCAGTAAAGCGGTTGCCGCCGATCCGCCGACGCGAGCCAACGCCACCCCGATTCACACCAGAGTTCGCGCCGTCGGTAGCCATCTGCTTGCACGAACGCGGCGAATTCCGCGTTGCTCACCGCGACTCGCGACAGGCGGAACGGCCGAACCCGCACCGGGTGCGCCCATTTCTCGTTGTCGAAGGCAAACACCGCCGATGGCGCTTCGCCCAGTTCCAGCGGACCGCCCGCGATCTCGGCGTCGCCCGCCCGGAGATCGCCGATCGGATGCTCGGGAACCTCCAGCGCGGGCGCCTCGTAGCCAAGCGTCTGGCGCGTGTAGTGAAAGGCCTCGGCGTGCATGTCCTCGTGCCGGACCGCGAGCCGCGCGAAGTACGCGTCGTCGCTGCTGCAGCGGGCGGCGAGCCGATCCTCGGTGCGCCTACGGACTTCCTCGCAATAGCGCAGGGTGGCGTCGAACTCCGGCAGCGGCAGCGTCCAGCGCGTCGCGTGCGGCACGGTGGCCGAGTTGTAGAGCCGGTCGGCCTCGGGCACAATCGATTCGCCTCTCGCGGCGGAGAACCGGTCTTCGTCGAGACGGCGCAGGCACCAGTACTCCTGAAACCAACCCACGTGACCCACTTCCCAGCGCGGCGGATTGACGATCGCGAGGCGAGGACCGAACTCGCGCGCGCCTCCGAGATCGCGTACGAGAATCAGCATTCGCTCGCGCGCCTCGCGCAATTCGGTGGCCAGGGCGGCGCTCGTCATGGTGATGATCCAGTCTAATCGTTTGCACCGGCCGTGAAAATCGCGCTCGTCACGCCGGCGCGCGCCGGCGCCCGAAGCGGCAACCGCCACACGGCGCTTCGCTGGGCCGCGTTTCTGCGCGCTGCAGGGCATCGTGTCACGGTCGCGCAGGGGTGGCGAGCCGATGCGCCGACGGACATGATGCTCGCGCTGCACGCGCGCAGGAGCCACGCATCGATTCGCGCCTTTCATTCGGCGCACCCGTCGCGGCCCTTGGTTCTGGCGCTCACCGGAACCGACATCTACCGCGACGTCCGCAGCTCGCCGGAAGCACGCGCTTCGCTCGAAATGGCGAGCCGCTTCATCGTCCTGCAGCCGGAGGCGCTGCGTGAGCTGCCGCAGCGGCTTCGCGCCAGGGCCGGCGTCGTCGTCCAGTCGAGCGCGACGCGCCTGCGGCATGCGCCCGTGCGTCGCGGTTTTCGCGTCTGCGTGATCGGGCATTTGCGCGAGGAGAAAGATCCCCTGCGCGCGTTCGCGGCGCTGCCCTATTTGCCGCAGCACCTGGGGATCGAGCTGCTCCAACTCGGCGAGGCGCTCGATCCCGGTCTGGCACGGACCGCGCGATCGGCCACGCGAGCCGAACCCCGCTATCGCTGGCTCGGCGGACTGCAGCACGCGCGCGCCCTGCGCTGGCTCGCCTCGAGCCACGCGATGGTGATCAGCTCGACCATGGAAGGCGGCGCCAACGTCGTTTCGGAGGCGATCCGGATCGGCGTTCCGGTGATCGCGTCCAGGATCCCCGGAAACGTCGGTCTGCTGGGCGCGGACTATCCGGCGTATTACCGCACCGGGAACGAGCGCGCGCTGGCGTCTCTGATCCGACGCGCGGCGACGGACCGCCGCTTCTATGGCGGGCTGAAGGCGCGGATTGCGCACCTTCGATCGATGGTTGCACCCGAATCCGAGGCGCGGATGCTGCTCAGGGCGCTATTTCGCGGCGATCGCGGCAGCGTTTGAACGTTTCAGGTCGCGGCAAGGCGCGCCCTGCGGAATCCGATCCATTCGTTCGCAAGCAAGGCCCCCAATACCATGGCGGCGCCCGCGAGCGCCAGCTCGGTCGGCGTCTCGCCTACCCCGAGCCACACCCAGAGCGGCGCGAGGATGGTCTCGATGAGCGCCAGCAGCCCGATCTCGCTTGCAGGCAGGTAGCGCGTTGCGCGTGTCATCAGCACGCATCCGAGTCCGAGCTGGACGGATCCCATCGCGGCGAGAAGCGACACGTCGCGCACGCCCGCTTCGAGCGGAAACGCAAACGCTGCCGCCACCGCCACTGAAATCAGTCCCGCGACCATCACTGCGGGGATCATGTCGACCGTGGCGTGCATCCGGCGCAGGACCACGAGATTCAGTGCGAATGCGACCGGCACGCCGAGGGCGAGCAGGTTGCCGAGGCTGCGGCCGGCGTCCAGGCCGTCCGCGAACATGAGCACGATTCCGCAAAGCGCGGCCGCGATCGCGAGCCAGGTGCGCCGCGGGACGCGCTCGCGCAGGAAGATCCAGGCGAACAGCGCGGCGAAGAACGGCCCGGTGCTCATCAGCACGAACGTGTTCGCGGCCGTATTGCGCATCAGCGAATGAATGAAGAAGAAGAACGTCGCCGCGAGCAGCGCCCCGGCGAGGATTCCGGCGCCGCCGACCGCCCTGACCCGCGACCACGCCGCGCCGCGGTACATCACCCACAGGGCGGCGGAGACGAACACGACCATGAACGCAGAGCGCCAGAAGACGATCTCCCAGCCGTCCGTGATGGCGACGCTGCGAACGAAGATTCCGCCCGTACTCCAGCAGAGCGCGGCGGCGACCATCAGCAGAATGCCCTTGCGGCGTGCGGCCGCGGATTGAACGAGCGGTTCCATGGCGGAATTGTAACGAGCGGTTTGCCGCGAACCCCGGCGGCGCTGCCTATCCGCGCCCGGCCTCGAGCGTTCGGCGTACCGGCGCAAAGGACCTGCGGTGGACCTCGCAGGCGCCGAATTGCCCGAGCAGGCGGACATGCTCGCGTGTCGGATAACCCTTGTGGCGATCAAACCCGTAGCGCGGGAAGCGGGCGTGCAGGCGAAGCATTTCCGCGTCGCGCGCGGTCTTCGCGAGGATCGAGGCGGCCGAGATCGCCGGGTGCAGCCGGTCGCCGTCGACGATCGCGCGGACCCGGCCCTCGATCGGCGGACGGTGGCGGCCGTCGACCAGCACTTCGTCCGGCCGCAAGGCAAGGCCTTCCACCGCGCGGCGCATCGCAAGCAGGCTTGCCTGCAGGATATTGAGACGATCGATCTCCTCCACGGTAGCGAAGGCGATCTGCCAGTCGAGGGCGCGGCCGCGGATTTCCTCCGCCAGGCGCGCGCGCAGCGCCGCGCTCAGCAGCTTGGAATCGGCGAGCCCGATGATCGGCTGCGCGGCATCGAGAATCACGGCGGCGGCGAAGACCGGCCCCGCGATCGGGCCGCGCCCGGCCTCGTCGACGCCGCAGATCGCGGCGCGCGATTCAGGCGCGTTCACCGTCGAGCACCCGCAGTACCGCATCGGCGGCCTTGCGGGCCGTGTCCTGGCGCAGCGTGCGATGAATTTCATGGAATCGTTCGATCTGCCGGCGCTGCGCCTCCCCGTCTTCGAGAAGGCTCTTCACCGCCGCGGCGAGCGCCCCGGGGGTCGCCTCGCCCTGGACGAATTCCGGAATGAATTTCTCGCCCGCGAGGATGTTCGGCAACCCGATCTGCTTCAGGTAAATCATGCGACGCATCATCGCCCAGGTCACGGGCGACTGGCGATACGCGATCACCATCGGCGTTTTGACGAGCGCCGCTTCGAGCGTCGCGGTGCCGCTTGCCACCAGCGCGACATCGGCCGCCGCGAGCGCTTCCTGCGAATGCCCGAACATCAGGGTCACCGCAAGCTCCCCGTCGCCGTGGCGGTGCAGCGCCTCTTCGAGCTGGGCGCGGGTCTCGCGCGTCGCGGTCGGGCAGACGAACGCAATTCCGGGCAGTTCCTGCTGCAGCAGACGCGCCGCGCGGACGAAGAGCTCACCCATGTAATGCAGCTCGGAGCGGCGGCTGCCGGGAAGCAACGCGATCACGGGTCCCGATGCGGGCAGCCGAAGTTGCGCGCGCGCCTGCGCCCGGTCGCTTTCGAGCGGAATCACGTCGGCGAGCGGATGGCCGACGTAGGTCACGGGCACGCCGAGCTTCGCGTACAGTTCGGGTTCGAACGGGAACAGAGCGAGCAAATGCGTCACTGCGCGCGCGACGCGCCTGGCGCGCCAGGCGCGCCAGGCCCAGATCGACGGGCTGACGTAATGCACCGTGGGAATCCCGGATGCCTTGAGTCGGAGTTCGAGATCGAGATTGAAATCCGAGGAGTCGATGCCGATGAACAGCGCGGGCCGCTCGTCGATCAGCTGCTGCGCAAGGGCCCTGCGCATCGCCGTGATCGCCCGGTACTGCCCGATCACTTCGGCGTAACCACGCACCGCGAGGCGATCGATCGAGTACAGGCTCCGCAGCCCCCGCTCGATCATCTTCGGGCCGCCGATTCCGGAAAACCGGATTCCGGGGCGTCGCGCGGCAAGCGCAGCCATCAGGTGAGCGCCGAGCAGGTCGCCCGAGGCCTCTCCGGCCACGATCGCTATGTGGGGCGCCGCCTCCGTCACTACCGGATGATGCCGCGCGCCGACTTCTCGATGAACTCGGCGATTGCGCGCACTTCCGGATGCTCCGCTCCCAGGGCGGACAGTTCGCGCAGGGTATCCTGCTGCGAGTGTCCGGAGCGATAGACCGTCCGGTAGGCGCGTTTCAGCGCCGCGATGGTCGCGGCCGGGAACCCGCGCCTGCGCAGACCCTCGCCGTTGATTCCGAAGGGCTTGGCCATATGGCCCGCCGCCTTCACGTACGGCGGCAGGTCGCGGTCGAGATAGGTGCTCATCCCGGTGAAGCAGTGCGCGCCGAGGTGCACGAACTGGTGCACCAGCGTGCCGCCGCCGAGAATCGCCCAGTCGCCGACCACCACGTGTCCCGCGAGCTGCGCCAGGTTGGCAAATACGGTGTGGCTTCCGACCTGGCAATCGTGCGCCAAGTGCACGTAGGCCATGATCCAGTTGTCGCTGCCCAGGCGGGTGACGCCGGCGTCCGCCGCGGTGCCTCGGTTGATCGTCACGAATTCCCGGATCGTGTTGTCGTCGCCGATTTCCACGCCGGTGTCCTCGCCACCGTACTTCTTGTCCTGCGGCTCGCCGCCGATCGAACTGAACGGATGGATGCGGTTGTTGCGGCCGATCCGGGTGCGCCCTTCGAGGACCACGTGCGCACCGACCCACGTGCCCTCCCCGATCACGACGTGCTCGCCAACCACCGAATACGCGCCCACCGAGACCTTCGCCCCGAGCTGCGCTCGCGGATGGATCCGCGCCGTCGCGTCGATCATGCCTCTTTGGCGCCCACGGAGCGCATGGTGCAAAGGATCACGGCCTCGGTGACCACGTTGCCATCAACCCGCGCAGTGCAGCTGAACTTCCACAGGCCGCGTTTTCTCGCCATGACCACCGCCTCGACGATCAGCTGGTCGCCCGGGATGACCGGACGCTTGAAGCGGGCCTTGTCCACGCCCGCGTAGTAGTAAACCGAGTTCGCGTCGACCTCGTCACCGAGCGTGCGAAACGCGAGCACGCAGGCCGCCTGCGCCATCGATTCGAGGATCAGTACGCCGGGCATGATCGGGCGCCGGGGAAAGTGGCCCGGGAAATACGGCTCGTTCGCCGACACGTTCTTCAGCGCCACGATGCGTTTGCCCGGCTCGCACTCCAGCACCCGGTCGACCAGCAGCAGCGGGTAGCGCTGCGGGAGCCTGTCCAGCACCTGGTAGATGTCCATGTCAGCCACGCTTCGGATCCTCCACCTGCATCAGTTGGCGCTCGAGCTTGCGAACGCGCTCGGCGAGTTCGGCGAGATGACGCGCCAACGCCGCATTGCGGGTCCAGGATTCGTGATCGTCGAACGGGTACATCCCGGTGTAGCGGCCGGGCCGCCGGATCGGCCGCGACACGACGGTGTCCGCAGACACGTGCGCGTCGTCGCAGACCGAAAGGTGTCCCAGCACGATCGATCCCGCGCCGATGGTGCAGCGGCGCCCGATTCGAACGCTGCCCGCGAGCCCGGCGCATCCGGCCATCGCCGTGTTGGCGCCGACGCGGCAGTTGTGACCGATCTGGATCTGGTTGTCGAGCTTGACACCGTCCTCGATGACGGTGTCCTCGATGGTTCCGCGATCGATGGTGGTGTTGGCGCCGACTTCCACGTCATCACCGATCACGACCGAACCGACCTGGGGAATTTTCAGCCAACGCTCGCCGTCGCGAGCGAAACCGAAACCGTCGGCCCCGATGACGGCGCCGGAATGAATGATGGCGCGCTCGCCGATGCGGCATCCGGAATACACCACGACGGACGGATACAGCCGGCAGTGCGACCCGATCGAGACCCCGCTTCCGATGAAACACCCGGCGCCGATCCAGCAGCCGGCACCGATCGCTGCGCCGTCCTCGACCGTGACGCCGGCCTCGATTCGCGCGCTCGCATCCACCCGCGCTCCCGGAGAGACGCTCGCGCCGGGGGCAATTCCGGGCTGCGCGACGGGCGACGGGTTGAGAAGCTGCGCAACCCGCGCAAAGCACAGGTACGGGTCGTCGCTCACGATTCGGGGAAGGTTCGTCTGGGCTTCGAATTCCGCACCGACGATCACTGCCGAAGCGCGCGTGCCCGCGAGCTGTCCTCGGTAGCGGGAGTTGGCGAGAAACGCGATCTCGCCCTCGCCGGCGCGCTCCAGCGTGCCGACCTGGCGGATCAGGACTCGCGCGTCGCCGACGAGCCGACCACCGAAACGCGCGGCGATCTCGTCGAGCGTGAGGCCCATGTCATTTTGCGGGCGGCTTGCCTTCCAGGGTCTTGATCACCTTGTCGGTGATGTCGATGCGCGGGTTGGCGTACACCGCGTCCTGGAAAATGATGTCGTACTTCTCCTGCTCGGCGAGCGCGCGGATGGCGCGATTCGCCTGTTCGAGCACCTGGGCCAGCTCCTCGTTGCGGCGCTGGTTGAGGTCCTCCTGGAATTCGCGGCGCTTGCGCTGGAAATCCCGGTCCATGTCGCCGATCTCGCGCTCCCTGGTGCGGCGCTGGGTTTCGCTCCACGTGACCGAGTTCTTCTCCAGTTCCTCCTGCATCCGCTTGAGCTGGTCGGCCATGCGCGACAGTTCCTGGTCGCGCTTGGTGAACTCGGCCTCGAGCTTCTTCTGCGCGCGCTGGGCAGGCACCGAATCGCGCATGATGCGCTCGGTGTTGACGAAGCCGAACTTGCTCTGCGCGAACGCCGGCGCAGCCGCCAGCGCGAGCGCGAGCGAGGCGGCGACGGCAATCAGCGAGGGGGCGCTGCGAAATCTGGTCATCAAAGTCAGAATCCCGTGCCAAAAGTGAATTGTATACGCTGCACCCGGTCGATTCCGGCCTTGTCGTTCAGCGGCTGGGCCAGGGACAGCTTCAACGGACCGAATGGAGAGTTCCAGGACAGCGCCACTCCGGTCGAGAACCGGAGTTCGCCCGGATCGATCTTCTGGTTCGCCGCATAGACCTGGCCGGCGTCGACGAAGACCGCCAGGCGCAAGGACTTGTCGGTTCCCGCGCCGGGCAGCGGAAACAGCAGTTCCGCGTTGCCGACGACCTTGCGCGTGCCGCCGAGCGAAGCGCCGGTGGTGTCCTGCGGTCCGAGCGACAGCGCGGTGTAACCGCGCACCGATCGGGGGCCGCCGGCGTAGTAGTTCTTGAAGAACGGGACCGGATCGCTGCCGATTCGCCGCGCAAATCCCAGGTCGGCGTTCAGCGCGAGCGTCAGGTTGCGAGTCAGCGGGTGGTACCACTGGTGAACCAGGCCGACGCGGTAGTAATTCAGGTTGCCCCCGGTGAGCTCGGTCGTGAGCGCGCTGAGCGAGCCTCGCGTCGTGAGGATCGCGCTGTCGCGCAGATCCCGCGTGATGCCGACCGTGCCTGTTGCGTAGTTGTACCTGGAGCCGAAGAGATTGGCGAAATTGAGGTACGAAAGCGGACTGGAATTGAACAGGTCCAGGCTGACGTGTTCGGCGCTGAGGCCGAAGGTCATGTACAGCTGCTCCGCGAGCGGATAGCCGAAACGGACCCCTCCGCCGACCGAATTCGTCACGTACGCACCGGTCGACAGACTCGACGCGTCCGTCCTACGCTTGTGAACCTCGAACCCCTGGCTGATGCCGTCCACCGTGTAATACGGGTTCAGGTAATTCAGGGCGTAAACCTGGTTGACCTTGCCGCTGTTGACCTGGGCAGAAATGAATTTTCCGCTGCCGAACACGTTGGCCTGCGAGACCGATCCGGAGACGATCAATTTGTCGACGCTCGAGAATCCGGCACCCAGCAAGAGCGCTCCCGTCGGTTTCTCCTCGACCGTGAAATTGACGTCCACCTGGTCGGTCGTTCCCGCAACCGGGGCGCTCTCTACGTTGACCTCCTTGAAATACTGCGTGCGGTCGATACGCTGCTTGGAGGCCTGGATCCGGGACGCGTCATAGTACGCGCCCTCGAGCTGGCGCATTTCGCGCCGGACGACCTCGTCGCGCGTGCGCGAGTTGCCGGCCACGTTGATCCGGCGCACGTACACGCGCCGGCCCGGATCGATCAGGACCGCGAACGAAACCGTGCGTTTGACGCGATCGAGTTCGGGCGCCGGGTTGGCATTGGCGAAGGCGTAGCCTTCGTTGCCCAGCCGGTCGGTGATCGCCTTCACCGACTCGGTCATGCGCTCGCGCGAGTAGACATCGCCCGGTTTGAGGTTGATCAGCTTTTCCAGCTCTTCCTTCGGCACCAGCATCTGGCCCGCGAGCTGGATCTCCCCGACGGTATAGCGCTCGCCCTCGGTGACGCTGATCGTGATGTAGATGTCGCGCTTGTCCGGGGTGATCGAGACCTGCGTCGAATCGATGTTGAAGTCGAGGTAGCCGCGGTTCAGGTAGTGCGAGCGCAGGGTTTCGAGATCGGCCGACAGCTTCTGTTTCGAGTACTGGTCGTTCTTGGTGTACCAGCTGATCCAGTTCGGCGGCCGCAGCACGAACAGGTCCAGCAGATCCTTTTCCCCGAATGCCTGTGCGCCCACGATGTTGATCGAACGGATCTTGGAGACCTCGCCCTCTTTCACGGCAAAATTGATGCCGACGCGGTTGCGTTCGAGCGGCGTCACGGTCGTCTGCACCTCGGCCGCGTACAGGCCGCGCGACAGGTACTGGCGCTTCAACTCCTGCTCCGCGCCGTCGAGCGCGCTGCGGTCGAAGATCCGTCCGTCGGCCAGGCCCATTTCGCGCATCACCTTGCGCAAGGTGTCGGCGTCGAACTCCTTGACGCCCGAGAAGTCGACCCGCGCGATCGCCGGCCGCTCGTCCACCAGCACGACCAGCACGTCGTTCTCGACCTCGAGACGGACATCGCGGAAGAAACCCGTGGCGAACAGCGCGCGGATCGCCTGCTGCGCCTTTTCCTCGGTCATGGTCTCGCCCACCTTGACCGGGAGGTAGCTGAACACCGTTCCAGGCTCGGTCCTCTGAACCCCCTCGACCCGGATGTCGCGGACGACGAACGGCTGGAAGCCTTGCGCCAATGCGGCGCCCGCGGCGATCATGCCGAACGAGAGCCAGAGCAGCTTGCGGATCAGGCGCATGGGTCAGCCGGACAACAGGCGGTTGAGATCGTTGTAGAAAGCAAACGCCATCATGAACAGTAACAGCGCGAGGCCGACGCGCTGTCCGATCTCCATCGCCTTCTCGGACACTGGGCTGCCCCTGATGATTTCGACCGCATAATACATCAAGTGTCCGCCGTCGAGCAGCGGCACGGGCAGCAGGTTGAGCACGCCGAGGCTGACGCTGATGAGCGCAAGGAACGTGGCGTAGGAGATCCAACCCAGTTGCGCCGACTGCCCGGCGTAGTCGGCGATCGTCACCGGGCCGGAGAGATTCTTCCAGGACAGCTGACCGACCAGCATTCGACCGAGCATCTTCAGGCTGAACCAGGCAATGTCCGCGGTCTTTTCGGTCGCCTTCACGATCGCCGCCAGCGGCCCGTAGTGCACGCGCACCAGAATCTTCTCGGCATGCTCGGGCGGAACCAGCGGCGCGGCGCCGATGCGGCCCACGCGCTCGCTTCCCGCACCCACCGCGTCCGGAACGACCTCCAAGGATAGGGTCTGCTCGGCGCGTCGCAACTGCAGGCGAAGCGTCTTTCCCGGATGCTCGCGCACCGCCGCGACCAGGTCGTCCCATCGAGACACTGCGCGTCCGCCGGCGACCGTGATTCGATCGCCCTGCTGCAGCCCGGCACGCTCTGCCGCGCCGCCCGAAACCACCCTGCCGATCACGGGATCGAGCGTCGGGCGATGCAGCCGCAGGCCAATGCGCTCGAGCAGATCGCCTTCGACTTCGTCTGCCGGAAAGCTCGTCAGGTCGAGGCTCAACTTGGCGATGTCGCCACGCACGTCGGACACCTCGATCTGCATCGATTCCCGCTGCAATGCGCCCTGCACCAGCCGCCAGCGCAACTCCTGCCAGGTCGCGATCGCATGGTCGTCGATGACGCGGACCGTGTCACCGGCGCGAAAGCCCGCAGCGCGCGCGATGCTCCCCGCCGGAGGGTCGGCGACGATCGGCCGCGCTTCCGGCAGGCCCTGGACGAAAAGCACCGCGTACACTGCGATCGCGAACAGGAAATTGAACAGCGGCCCCGCGGCGACGATCGCGCTGCGCCGCCAGACGCTCTGCCGGTTGAACGCACGCGACAGCTCGTGCGCCGCGACCGGCGCCTCGCGTTCATCCAGCATCTTGACGTAGCCGCCGATCGGCACTGCACCGATCACCCATTCGGTGGCGTCGCGACCGATGCGCCAGGTCCACAGCGGCCGCCCGAAGCCGACGGAAAAACGCAGCACCCGGACATTGCACAGACGCGCCACCAGGTAGTGCCCGAACTCGTGCACCACGATCAGCAGAGCAAGCGCGACGAGAAACGCGAGGAGGGTTTGCAAAAGACTCATGCCGCCTGGCTGCGGAACCTTTCCGCGAGGGTCGAGGCGGCCCGACGCGCGCCGGCGTCGGCCTCGAGAATCGCTTCCAGCGAACCGCTCGAACCGGACGCGGCGATCTCCATCGACCCGGCGATGACGCGCGCAATCTCGGTGAAGCGCAGCGATCCGGCGAGAAAGGCGCGCACCGCGATCTCGTTGGCCGCGTTGAGCACCGCAGGCGCCGCCCCGCCCTTGCGCAAGGCTTCATAGGCAAGTTGCAGGCAGGGAAACCGCTGCAGATCCGGGCGCTCGAACGCGAGCTGGCCGATCGCGCCGAGATCGAGCGAGCGAACGCCCGACTCGATGCGTTCGGGAAACCCGAGCGCATGCGCGATCGGGACGCGCATGTCCGGATTGGACAACTGCGCCAGGACCGAACCGTCGACATACTCCACCAGCGAATGCACGATGCTCTGCGGATGCACCAGCACCTCGATGCGCTCCGCGTCGAGATCGAACAGCCAGCGCGCCTCGATCACTTCGAGGCCCTTATTCATCATGGTGGCCGAATCGACGGAGATCTTTCGCCCCATGACCCAGTTCGGGTGCGCGCAGGCTTCGTCCGGAGTCACGCTTTCCAGCCGCGCAAGCGGCGCAGCGCGGAACGGTCCGCCCGAGGCCGTGAGCACGACGCGCCGCACCGAGGCGCGGGCCGGATCTGCGCCCGCGGCTTGCGGCAGGCACTGGAAAACCGCGTTGTGCTCGCTGTCGATCGGCAACAGCGTGGCGCCCGACGCCCGCACCGCCTGCATGAAAGGCTCGCCCGCCATGACGAGCGCCTCCTTGTTCGCAAGCAGGATTCGCTTGCCGGCGCGGGCCGCCGCGAGTGCCGAACCGAGCCCCGCAGCGCCGACGATCGCGGCCATCACCACATCGCAGTCGGGGTGGGCTGCGACTTCCCCGAGCGCCTTCGCGCCGAACAGCAGTTCGCCTGCGGAGGCGTCGGCGAAGTCCTTGCGCAGGGAGCGGTCCTCGGAGACGCCCGAAAGCACGGCGTAGCGCGGACGGTGGCGGCGGCAAAGCTCGAGCAGCGCTCCGGCCGAGGTGTGTGCGCACATCGCGAAAACGCGGTAGCGATCCGGATGGCGGGACACCACGTCCAGGGTGCTGGCGCCGATCGATCCGGTTGCGCCAAGGAGCGTCAAACGGCGGGTCCGCGCCGGCACGGTCAGGCTCACGCAACCCCCGACCAGGCAATGAGGAACGCGCCGGCCGGAAGCACCGCGGTCGCGCTATCGATGCGGTCGAGCACTCCGCCATGCCCCGGCAGGAGCGCGCCGCTGTCTTTCACGCCGGCTCGGCGTTTGACCGCAGACTCGAACAGATCGCCCAGCACGCTCAACGCACATAGCATCGTGACCCCACCGAGATACGCAATCCAGGCCGCTCCGGCGACGTGCCGGCCCACCTCGGGCATGGCCCTGGAGAGGATGATAGCGTAGGCGAGCGCGCCCAGCGCCCCGCCGGCGACGCCTTCCCAGGTCTTGCCCGGGCTCACCGTCGGCGCGAGTCTCCGGCGCCCGAATGCCCGCCCGGCGAGGTATGCAGCGGTATCGGCGATCCACACCAGACCGAGCAGCGCGAGCAAGAGCCCGGGCGGGAGCGTGGCCGCGGCGAGGCCTGCTGGAACGAGCACGATGAATCCCGCGGCGGCAATCCGGCCGCGCCAGTTCGCGGCAATGCCCCGGGCCAGAGATACGGGCACGGCCAGCAGCCAGAACAGCAGCGCAATCGCCCAAATCGGCGTTGCAGTCTGCAGTTCTCGAAACACGGCCATCGCCACCACCAGCGTCAACGCGCACGCGCCTGCGTACGCCAGGGCGATTGCGCCCCGCCATCCGGAGAGCCGCGCCCACTCGTGCGCCCCCAGCGCCACGATGACCGTGACCAGGGCCGCGAAGTGCAGCGGATCGAGAAGGAAAACCGCGGCGAAGAACGCCGCCAGCAGGACTGCGGCGGTCAGTGCCCGAAGCGCGAACAAGCCGTCAGCCGCCCGCTGCGCGCGCGGGCGGTCGCGCCGCGGCGCGCGTCTCCTCCCCGAGCTGCTCGCTGGTGCGGCCGAAACGCCGCTCCCTCGCGCGATACCAGGCAAAGGCGGTTTCGAGCGCGGCTTCGTCGAAGTCCGGCCAGAGCAGATCGGTGAAATACAGCTCGGTGTACGCGAGCTGCCATAGCAGGAAGTTGCTCACGCGGCTCTCGCCGCCGGTTCGGACGAACAAGTCCGGTTCCGGCGCGTACGCCATCGACAGGTAAGGCGCGAGCCGACTCTCGGTGATCTCGTCGCGCTCCGCGACGTCCGGGTGCTCGCGACACAGTCGCGCGAACGCCTGGAGGATGTCCCACCGGCCGCCGTAGTTCGCCGCGATCGTCAGCGTCAGCCCCGTGTTGTTCTCGGTCAGACGCTCGCCCGATTCGACCAGCGACTGGATCTTCGGGTCGAAGCGCGAAGTGTCGCCGACGACGCGCAGGCGCACGCCGTTGCGATGCAGCTTGCGCACTTCGCTGGTCAGCGCCGCGATGAACAACTGCATCAGCAGCGCGACTTCATCCGCCGGCCGGCGCCAATTCTCGGTGCTGAAGGCAAACAGCGTCAGATACCGTACGCCGCGTTCGCTGCAGGCGCGCACCATGCGACGGACCGACTCGACGCCGCGCTGGTGCCCGGCGAAACGGGGCAGGCCCCGCTGCCGCGCCCAGCGGCCGTTGCCGTCCATGATGATCGCCAGATGGCTCGGAACGCTGCCGGGCACCGGCACGGTCCGGGTGCTGCTCGGATGGGTCATGGCGTCAGCATCATACGGCCATCAGCTCGGCTTCCTTCTGCTGCAGCAGCTTGTCGATGTCCGTGACGTGCTGATCGGTCAGTTTCTGCACCTCGTCCTGCGCCCTGCGCTCGTCGTTTTCCGACACTTCCTTTTTCTTCAGGGCGTCTTTCAGGTGCTGGTTCGCGTCGCGGCGAAGGTTGCGGATCGCCACGCGAGCGTTCTCGGCTTCATGGCGCACGACCTTGATCAATTCCTTGCGCCGCTCCTCGGTGAGCGGCGGCATCGGCACCCGGATCAGCTCGCCCTGCGCGGCGGGGTTCAGTCCGAGATCGGAGCTCCGGATCGCCTTTTCGATGGCGGGCGCCATC
Source organism: Betaproteobacteria bacterium RIFCSPLOWO2_02_FULL_66_14 (assembly GCA_001770475.1). Taxonomy (GTDB): domain Bacteria; phylum Pseudomonadota; class Gammaproteobacteria; order Burkholderiales; family SG8-39; genus 2-02-FULL-66-14. The sequence goes on from MERB01000059.1 coordinate 25,436, forward strand.
TTCTTCTCGAACGGCGTCACCGAAATGGTGCGCGCATCCAGAAGCGTGATTCTGGCGATCTGGCTGATCGGCGTCGGCGTGCCGTAGTAATCGGCCACGACATGATCCAGCAGTCCGGTATGCGCGCGCCCGGTGCGCACCTTGGCGAGGTCCGACTTGAAGGCCTCGATCGTCTTGTTCATCTTCTGGTCGGTGGTTTTCCTGAGTTCGACGACGTTCATCGCTGCCGCTCCTCTTCCTAGACATGGACCAGGGTGCCCTCGTCTTCGCCGGAGACGACGCGGCGCAGGGCGTCCTGCTTGAAGATGTTGCATACATTGACCGGCAGTTTCTGGTCGCGGCACAGGGTGAGCGCGGTCGCGTCCATCACCTTGAGTTGCCGGCCGATCGCCTCGTCGAAGCTGACCCGGCTGAACCGTTGCGCCGCGGAGTCGCGCATCGGATCGGCAGTGTACACGCCGTCGACCTTGGTCGCCTTGACCACGATCTCGGCGCCGATTTCGCTGCCACGCAGGGCGGCGGCAGTGTCGGTGGTGAAGAACGGGTTGCCCGTGCCGGCGGCGAAAATGACGATCTTGCCTTCCTCGAGATAGCGAATCGCCTTGCCGCGGATGTAGGGTTCGACGACCTGTTCGATGTTGAGCGCGGACTGCACTCGCGCCGCGATGCCGGCGCGCCGCATCGCATCCTGCAACGCCAGCGCGTTCATCACCGTCGCGAGCATCCCCATGTAATCGGCCGTCGCGCGGTCCATCCCGGCCGCCCCCGGGGCGATGCCTCGAAAGATGTTGCCGCCGCCGATCACCACGCCGATTTCGACGCCCATGCGGGCTACTGCGCCGATTTCGGCGACGATGCGATCGATCGTCTCGCGGTTGATGCCGTAGGGGTCGCCCCCCATCAGCGCTTCACCCGAGAGCTTGAGCAGAATGCGCTTGTACTTTGGCTGCAAGTCCGGCTCCGGTGGTGGCGGCTAGCGTCCCCCGCCTGCCGCGGCCGCCACTTCGACCGCGAAATCGGTGGTCTTCTTGGCGAGCCCCTCGCCGACCACGAGAAAGCGGTATCCCGCGACGCGCGACTTCCTCGCCGCCAGCATTTTCCCGACCGTCTGCTTGTCGTCCTTGACGAACGGCTGGCCAAGCAGCGTGATTTCTCCCAGGAACTTGTTCAGTCCGCCCTCGACCATGCGTGCGACGATTTCGGGAGGCTTGCCGGATTCCCGGGCCCGCGCCTCGAGGATCTCGCGCTCGCGCGCGACGACCGTCTGCGGCACCTCGCTCCGGGACAGGTAGAGCGGTTTGGCGAACGCGATGTGCATTGCGACGTCCTTGCCGGCGTCCTCGGCACCGTCGTACTCCACCAGAACGCCGATCCGCGTGCCATGCAGGTACAGCCCGATCCGCGCGCCAGCCTCGATTCGTTCGAATCGCCGTACCGTGACGTTCTCGCCGATCTTCTGGACCAGCGCCTGACGGCGGGCCTCGACGGTCGTGCCGTCGATCGGCAGCGCGCCGAGCGCCGCCGCGTCGGCGGGGGCCGATTTCGCCACCACTTCCGCAAGCGCCCGCGCGAAGCCCACGAAATCCCCGTTCTTCGCGACAAAGTCGGTCTCGCAGTTGATCTCGACCAACGCCCCGGTTCGCGCGTCGGCCGAAACCCAGGCGCCGATCACGCCCTCGGAAGCAATCCGCCCGGACGCCTTGTTCGCCTTGGCGCCGCTGCGGATGCGCAGGATTTCCTCCGCCTTCCCCAGATCGCCTCCCGATTCGGTGAGCGCTTTCTTGCACTCCATCATTCCGAGCCCGGTCATTTCACGAAGCTCTTTCACCAGGCCGGCGCTGATCTCTGACATGCTGCTTGATCTCCCTCGCAATTCAGGCTGAAAAAAAAGGGCCGAAGCCCCCTGCGCGATGCGGGTTCGGGCCCCTAGCCCCCGCTCGCTTCGTCGACCTCGACGAATTCGTCGCGCGATCCCGCGACCACCTCTTCCACGGCCATGGTGCGCCCTTCGAGCACCGCGTCGGCGATTCCGCGCGCATAGAGTCGGATCGCGCGACCCGAATCGTCGTTGCCGGGAATCACGTAAGAGATCCCTTCGGGCGTATGGTTCGTATCGACCACGCCGACCACCGGGATTCCGAGCTTGGTCGCCTCGGCGATCGCGCCCTTCTGGTAGCCGACGTCGATCACGAACAGCGCGTCCGGGAGCCCCGTCAGGTCCTTGATTCCACCGAGCGAGCGCATCAGCTTGTCCATCTCGCGCTGAATGCCGAGGCCTTCCTTCTTGGAAAGTCTTTCGAGCGTTCCGTCCTGCGCCATCTGCTCCATTTCCTTCAGCCGTTTGATCGACTGCTTGACGGTCTTGAAATTCGTCAGCATGCCGCCCAGCCAGCGGTGGTCGACGAAAGGCATGTTGCAGCGCAGGGCCTCTTCGCGAATGATCTCCCGTGCCTGTCGCTTGGTGCCAACGAACAGGACCACGCCCCGGTTCGAGGACAATTTACGCAGGAATTTGGTTGCCGCCTGGTACAACTCGAGAGTCTTCTCGAGATTGATGATGTGGATCCGGTTGCGGTGGCCGAAGATGTACGGGGCCATTCGCGGATTCCAATACCGGGTCTGGTGGCCGAAGTGAACGCCGGCCTCCAGCATTTGACGCATCGTCACTGACATCGATAGCTCCTGTGCAGGGTTGATCACTGCCGCTGCGGCCTACCAGCGATTTCCGCGTTTGCGGAAACACCCTTACTGGCCGGGCGGGATAGTGCCCGCGAACAACTCGCGAGCCAGCCGAAAATTCTAGCATAATCAGCGTTTTTTACGCAGCCCATGCCAGTCAGTCTCAAGACCAGCGATGAAGTCGAGAAGATGCGCGTCGCCGGTCGTCTCGCCGCCGAGGTGCTCGATTACATCGAACCCCGGGTTCGCGCGGGCGTCAGCACGGCGCAGCTGAACGATCTGTGCCACGCCTACATGGTCGAGGTCCAGGGCACGATTCCCGCGCCCCTGAACTACGCCCCGCCCGGTTACAAGCCGTTCCCGAAATCGATCTGCACGTCGGTCAATCACCAGGTCTGCCACGGGATCCCGGGCGATCGCGTGCTGAAGACGGGCGACATCCTGAACATTGACGTGACCGTCATCAAGGACGGGTATCACGGCGACAGCAGCCGGATGTACTTCGTCGGCGAGCCGAGCATCCAGGCGCGGCGCTTGGTCGACGCCACGTACGCCTGCATGTGGCGCGGGATCGAGCAGGTGCGGCCAGGAGCGCGCCTGGGCGACATCGGCGCGGCAATCCAGGGCTGCGCCGAGAGCCACGGCTACTCCGTGGTGCGCGAGTTCTGCGGCCACGGCATCGGCCGCCGGTTCCACGAGGAACCCCAGGTGCTGCATTACGGTCGCCCGGGAACCGGGATGGCGCTGGAGCCCGGAATGACGTTCACGATCGAACCCATGATCAACGCGGGCAAGGCCGCGATTCGCGAGCTTGCCGACGGCTGGACGATCGTCACCAAGGATCACAGTCTTTCCGCGCAATGGGAACACACGGTGCTGGTCACGGACCGCGGATACGAAGTCATGACGCTGTCCGCCGGCGCGCCGCCGCCACCGCCGTCGATGGCCTAGCGCGCCGCGGGCGATCGTGAGCGCAATCCCGCCGCCGGGCACCGCTGCGACGGAACGCTGGCGCGGCGAGTTGCGCGACGGCCGCAGCGCGCTGCGCGAGGCGCACGCCCGGGGCATGCGCCCGGCGCGGTTGCTGCGCCTGCATTCGCAGCTCATCGATCGCGTGCTGCGCGACCTCTGGCGCGAGATCGCGCCGGTTGCCGACGGCGCGCTCGTCGCGACGGGCGGGTACGGGCGCGGCGAGCTGTTTCCCCATTCCGACATCGACCTGCTGGTCCTGCTCGCGCGCGAGCCCGCCACGGAGGAGCACGAACGCCTTGGACGCTTGATCGGGCTGCTTTGGGACATCGGTCTGGAAGCCGGGCACGGCGTGCGGACCGTGGAATCCTGCGTCGAGTCGGCGCGCGCGGACGTCACGGTGGAGACCGCGCTGCTCGAAGCGCGTTTCCTTGCCGGCAGCCGCAGCCTGTACCGCAGATTCGAGGAAACCATGGCGCGGGCGCGCCACGCGGTGGACTTCCTTCGCGCCAAGCAGCTCGAGCAGGAGCAGCGGCACGCCAAGCATCAGGACACGCCGTTCGCGCTCGAGCCCAATCTCAAGGAATCCCCGGGCGGTCTGCGGGACGTGCAGGTGATCCGCTGGATTGCGCGGGCCAGCGGACTCGGCGAGCGGTGGCGCGATCTCGAGCGGCAGGGCCTTTTGCAGCGCGCCGAGGCGCTGCAGCTCGCACGCCACGAGGCGCTGCTCCAGGATCTGCGGATTCGCCTTCACTATCTCGCCGGGCGCCGCGAAGACCGCCTGGTGTTCGATTTCCAGAATGCGCTCGCCGAACAGTGCGGACTGCACGCGAGCGCCACCCGCCGCGCCGGCGAAAGGCTCATGCAGCGGTATTACCGCACCGCAAAAGGCGTCACCCAGCTCAACACGCTGCTGCTGCAGAATCTCGAGGCGGTGCTCGCGCCGCCGCCGGATTTTCCGCCGCGCCTGCTCAACGAGCGGTTCCAGGTGCGCGGGGAACTGCTCGAGGCGCGCGACGAGAGCGTGTTCGAACGCACGCCGACGTCGATCCTCGAGAGTTTCGTCCTCCTGCAGCAGCATCAGGATCTGCGCGGCATGACTGCCGCGACGCTGCGAGCGCTGTGGCGAGCCCGCAACCGCGTCAACGGCGCATACCGTCGCGACCCCGTGGCGCGACTGCTGTTCCTCGATTTCCTCCAGCAGCCGCGCGGCATCGTGCACCAGTCGCGGCGCATGAACCAGTACGACATCCTCGGCCGTTACCTGCCCGAATTCGGGCGCATCGTCGGTCAGATGCAGCACGACCTGTTCCACGTCTACACCGTGGACCAGCATATCCTGATGGTGCTGCGCAACCTGCGGCGCTTCACGATGCCCGAGCTGGCGCACGAGTTCCCGCTCTGCAGCCAGCTGATGAGCGGCTTCGAGCGACGCTGGCTCATCTACATCGCCGCGCTTTATCACGATATCGCGAAGGGACGCGGCGGCGACCACTCCGAGCTCGGCGCCCGCGACGCGCGGCGATTCTGCCGTCGGCATGGGCTGTCCGCGGAAGACGCCGCGATGGTCGAATTTCTGGTTGCAGACCATCTGACGATGTCCAAGGTCGCGCAAAAGCAGGACGTCTACGACCCGGAGGTGGTGCAGAACTTCGCCACGCTCGTCGGAAGCGAGCGACGGTTGACCGCGCTTTACCTGCTGACGGTCGCCGACGTACGCGGCACCAGCCCGAAAGTGTGGAATGCGTGGAAGGCCAAGCTGCTGGAAGACCTGTACCGCGCCGCCCGTCGCGTGCTGGCGGGCGAGGTGCCGCCGCGCGAAGCAGTGGTGGCGGAGAAACAGGCCGAAGCTGCGCGTCTACTGAGGCTGTACGCCCTGTCGCCGCACGTCGAAGACGAACTCTGGTCGCAGCTCGACGCGCCGTACTTCCTGCGGCACGACGCGCAGGAAATCGCCTGGCAGACGCGCAATCTGCATTTCCGGGTCCGGACCCCAACCCCGGTGGTCAAGGCCCGCCTCGCGCCGATGGGCGAAGGTCTGCAGGTGATGATCTATGCGCCGGACCGCGAACGTCTGTTCGCGCGCATCTGCGGGTACTTCGAGCGCGCGGGGTTCAACATCGTCGAGGCAAAGATTCACACTACCCGCTACGGGTACGCGCTCGATACGTTTCTCGTGCTCGGCCAGGGTTCCGGGGTGCACTACCGCGACCTGATCAACCTCATCGAGCGCGGCCTCAGCGAGGAAATCGCCTCCAGGGACGACCTCGGGCCGCCGCGCTCGGGGCGGCTGTCGCGGCGCGTGCTGCACTATCCGATTTCTCCGGTGGTCGACATCCGTCCCGACGAACGCGGCACGTACCACGTGTTGTCGATCGTCGCCGCCGATCGTCCGGGATTGCTTTACGGCATCGCACGGGCGCTCACCGGACGTCACATCAACCTGCACTCGGCCAAGATCAACACCCTGGGCGACCGTGCCGAGGACGTGTTCCTGCTCTCCGGAACCGCGCTGGCGGACGCCAAGGACGTCCTCAGGCTCGAGCAGGAAATGCTCGAGGTGCTGCAGGTCTGAGTCCCCGTCGGGATCCCCGGGTCAATCTTCGGGCGGCAGATCCTCGCCGGGGAAAAGCGCCTCGATGAATCCGAAGCGCGACAGGTCGCGCAGCCTCATCGGGTAAAGGATTCCGTCCAGGTGATCGCATTCGTGCTGCACCACGCGCGCGTGGAAACCCTGCACGCTGCGCTCGAACTTCGCGCCGCCCTCGTCGAACCCGGCGTAGCGCACGCTCGAGAAACGGGGCACCCAACCCCGCATTCCGGGCACCGAAAGGCAGCCTTCCCAGTCTTCGTTGATTTCTCCGGAGAGCGGCTCGATCCGGGGATTGATCAGCACCGTGTCCGGAACCTCCTCGGCCTGGGGGTAGCGCGGATTGGCGTGCACGCCGAAGATCACGACGCGCAGATTGACCCCGATTTGCGGCGCCGCGAGCCCCGCCCCGTCGAGGTGCGTCATGGTGTCGCGCAGGTCGCCGAGAAGCGCCAGCAACCCGGGGGTTCCGAAGCGTTCTACCGGGAGCGCTTTCCGCAGCAGCCTCGGATCGCCCATCCTCAGGACTTCGCGGATCATCCGCCCGCCAGCCGCTCGATGATCTTGCGCACGCGCGCCATCGCGCCCGCCAGCACGGCTTCGATCGCCTCGAGCGCGATGCGCTGCGCGCTGTCGCCGCGGCCGGCGGCGTAGTTCGCGACAACCGCGATCGCGGCGTACTCGAGCGCGAGTTCCCGCGCCAGCGCGGCCTCGGGCATCCCGGTCATTCCCACCAGGTCGGCGCCGTCCCGCTCCAAACGCGTGATTTCGGCTGCCGTTTCCAGGCGCGGGCCCTGGGTTGCCGCATAAACGCAGCCATCGACGATCGATTCGCCGCAATCGCTGGCGGCGCGCAGGACACGCTCACGCAAACGGCCCGAATACGGCTCGGTGAAATCGACGTGCGTCACCGCCATGCCCTTGCCTTCGAAAAACGTCGCTGCACGGCCCCACGTGTAATCGATGAGTTGGTGCGGTAGCGCGAGCGTACCGGGGACGAGATCGGGTCGAATGCCGCCGGCCGAGGCGATCGACACGATCGCCGTCGCCTGCACTTCGCGGAGCGCCCAGACGTTGGCGCGATAGTTGACTTCGTGCGGCGCAATCGTGTGTCCGTAGCCGTGGCGCGCGAGAAACACGAGCGGGCTTCCGCCCAGGCGGCCGAAGGTCAGCGGTCCCGAGGGCTCGCCAAACGGCGTCCGGACGGCCTTGCGGTCCGTCACTTCGAGGTTGGCCAGCTGGGACAGCCCGCTGCCGCCGATCACCGCGAGCACTTCAACGCTCCCGCATGGCACGGATTTCCGGCAGGTTTCTCCACAAGCCCCGGGCGTCCATGCCGCAGCCGAATACGAAACGGTCCGGGATCCGCAGGCCGACGAAATCCGCCGCGTAGGGCTTGGCCTCGGAGCGCAGCTTTTCGACCAGAACGGCGCTGTGAAAGCTCGTGGCTCCCAAACCGAGCACGCGATCGCGCAGGGCCTGCAGCGTCTGTCCGGCATCGAGGATGTCGTCGAGCGCGAGCACTGCGCGGCCGCGCACGCGATCCGACGGCGGCACTCTCCAGAGGAGTTCCCCGCCTCGTGTTTCCGCGCCATAACGCGTGGCGTCCGCGTAGTCGAGATCGAGCGGAAACCGCAGGCGCGGCAGCAGCTGCCCGGCAAACACGACGGCGCCGCGCAACAGGATCAGCACCAGCGGGTAGCTTTGCCACAGCCGGGCGTGAACCTCTTCGGCGAGCCGCTGCACCGCGGTCTCGACCTCGACCGCGCTCGCGATCAGTTCGGACTCGGCGAGAAAATCCCAGGCTTCCCGGAGCGTCGCCATGACGCCGAGTATATCGGCCGCGCCTCAGTCCCTGCGCTGCGCGAGATAGCGGCGGAATTCCGCGCCGGTCTCGGGGTGGCGCAGGCCGAGTTCGACGCTCGCCTGCAGATAGCCGAGCTTGGAGCCGCAATCGAAGCGTCGGCCGTGCAACCGCAGCGCGAGCACCCGCTCCTCGCCCAGCAGCCGCGCGATCGCGTCGGTCAGCTGAATTTCCCCGCCCCGCCCGGGAACGGCGTCGTTCAGCAACCGGAAAATCGCGGGGGTGAGCACGTAGCGTCCGACGACTGCGAGCGTCGAAGGCGCCGATTCCGGCTCCGGTTTTTCGACGATTCCGGTGATGGGAGTCATTTCTGCGGCCGCATCCTCGGGTACGACGATGCCGTAACTCGCGGTGTGTGCGCGCGGCACCTCGAGAACCCCGACCAGGCTGCAGCGTTCCTCGGCGAACCGCTGGGCCATCCTGCACATGACCGGAGGTTCCGAGTCCATCAAGTCGTCCGCGAGGAGCACCGCAAAGGGTTCGTCGCCGATCACCGGTTGCGCGCACAGCACCGCGTGCCCCAGGCCGAGCGGTTCCGCCTGGCGGATATAGATGCAACGGCAACCCGCCGGCAGGACGCCACGGATCAGGTCCAGCAAGACGGTCTTGTTCTTCGATGCGAGTTCGCTCTCCAGTTCGTGCACGCGGTCGAAGTGATCCTCGATGGCGCGCTTGTTGCGTCCCGTAACAAACACCATGTCCGTGATTCCGGCCGCGGCTGCCTCCTCGACCGCGTACTGGATCAGCGGCTTGTCCACGATCGGCAGCATTTCCTTGGGGCTGGCCTTGGTCGCCGGCAGGAAACGACTGCCGAGTCCGGCCACCGGGAATACCGCTTTTCGCAGCTTGTGCTTCACGGCTTGCGCTCGCTTTCCAGGACCCGGCGCAGGCCTTCGAGGTCCAGTATCGTCACGCCCAGCGCCTGCGCCTTTTCCAGTTTGCTGCCGGGGTCGGTCCCGGCCACCACGTAATCGGTTTTCTTCGATACCGAGCCGGATACCCGGTGGCCCGCCGATTCGATCCGTGAGCGTACCGCGTCGCGGGTCACGCCGGCGAACGAACCGGTGACCACGAACGTCTTGGCGGAACCGGGTGCGGGCAAAACAACACCGTCGGACTCCGGCCAGGCGACGCCGGCGGCCCGCAGCTTGCGAATCACCTCGGCATTGTGCGGTTCCGCGAAGAACTGTCGAATCGAGCGCGCGACGATCGGTCCGACGTCCGGTACCTGCTCGAGTTCCGCTTCGTCGGCGTTCATCAGAGGTTCGAGCCGCCCGAAATGCCTCGCCAGGTCGCGCGCGGTGCTCTCGCCGACGTTGCGGATTCCGAGCGCAAAAACGAAGCGCTCGAGCGTCGTCCGTTTTGCCTGTTCGAGCGCGGCAAGCAGATTGCCTGCGGATTTCTCGCCCATGCGATCGAGCGCGGCCACGACGTCCCCATCGAGCGCGAACAAGTCGGCGGGCGTCGAGACGAGTTGGTTGTCGACCAATTGATCGATGAGCCGCTCGCCGAGGCCCTCGATGTCGAGTGCGCGACGTCCGGCGAAATGCACCAGCGCCTGCTTGCGCTGCGCCGGGCAGTACAGCCCGCCGCTGCAGCGGGTCGCCGCTTCGTCGTCGTTTCGGACCACGGCCGAGCCGCAAACGGGGCAGTTGCGCGGCATCTTGAACGATCGTGCCCCGGCCGGACGCAACTCCGGCCGCACCGCGAGCACCTCGGGAATCACGTCGCCCGCGCGCCGGATCACTACGGTGTCGCCGATTCGAATGTCCTTGCGGCGCAGTTCGTCTTCGTTGTGCAGGGTCGCGTTGGTGACCGTGACGCCCCCGACCTGGACCGGGCGGAGTCGCGCCACCGGAGTGAGCGCGCCGGTCCGCCCGACCTGCACTTCGATCGCAAGCACTTCGGTCACCTGCTCTTCCGGCGGGTACTTGTGCGCGATCGCGAAACGCGGTGCGCGAGACACGTAACCGAGCCGTTCCTGCCAGTCGAGCCGGTTCACCTTGTACACCACGCCGTCGATGCCATACGGCAATTGCGATCGCCTGCGGCCGATCGCTTCGTAGAATTCGAGCATTCCGTCGTGGCCCAGGACGACGCGCCGCTCCGGGCACACCGGAAACCCGAGTTGTTCCAGCCGCGCCAGCATCTCGGCGTGGGTTCGCCAGCCCGCGCATGGCGCCGCACCCACGCCATAGGCGACAAAGCGCAAGGGACGCTGCGCCGTGATGCGCGAGTCGAGCTGCCGCAGGCCGCCTGCGGCGGCATTGCGCGGATTGGCGAACTCCCGCTCCCCGCCGCGCCGCTGGCGCTCGTTCAGGCGCGCAAAGTCCGCCGCGTACATCAGGATTTCGCCGCGCACTTCGAGGTCCTCGGTGTCGGGCGCCCGAGGCAGCCGCAGCGGGATCGTCCGGATGGTGCGCAGATTGGCGGTCACGTCCTCGCCGGTCGCGCCGTCGCCGCGCGTCGCTCCTTGCGCGAACACGCCGTTCCGATAGCTCAGGCTGATGGCGAGTCCGTCGAACTTGGGTTCCGCAGCGTATTCCACTGCGTCGACTTCGAGCGCATCGCGCACCCTGCGATCGAAGGCGCGAACCTGTTCTTCGGTGAACGCGTTGCCCAGAGAGCGCATCGGCGTGCGATGCCTGACATCGGCGAATTGCGGCAGCGGCGGCGCGCCAACACGCTGCGTCGGGGAATCCGGCGATGCAAGCTCGGGATGTTTCGCTTCCAGCTCGACCAGCTCCGCGAAGAACCGGTCGTATTCGGCGTCGGTGATCTCCGGCTGATCGCGAACAAAGTAAAGATGGTTATGGCGTTCGATCTCGCGCCGCAGCCATTCCGCGCGCCGGCGTGCCGTTTCCGACGGCGCCATGCCTCAGGAGAACAGCCGCAGCGCCACCGCGCTGCCCGAATCGAAGCCCTGAGCGTCGAACATCGCCTTGACCGCGCCGAGCTGCAACTCGATCGCCGAGAATTCGCGCTCCTCGAGCGTGTGACCATTGTCGTCGACGAGTCGGCCTTCGAGCGACGCTGCCATCCTGCGGGCCGCCGAAGCCATGGCCTGAAAGGTTCGGCGCGTGTCGGGCGCGCGGGCGACGTCGAGCATGAACGAAAGCCCGGTGTCCGGCTCACCCTCCGCCTTCCCCGCAGCGAACGCGCCACCGTCACGACGTTCGACCGAAAAGAGAATCGTGTCGCCGTCGCCGCGGGCCGCGTACCGCCCATCCGCGCCCGGCGTGAGCCCTTCCGCCAGCGCCAGCGCGTGAATTCGGCCGGGGTCGAACCCGGCGCCCGCCCCGGACACCACGTGCACGACGACCTGCACGTCGACGTCCTTGCAGAACCGATCCAGTTCACGCGCCCGATCCACTGCGACGCGGAGATCCGTCGCGCCGATCGTTGCACGGGTCGCCGCAGCGATGGTGTCGATGGCGGCGCGGAACTCGATCAGCTCGGCCTCGCCGATCGCACCTTCGCGAGTGACCAGCTGCAGCCCGGCCTTCAGCGCGAGCGACGAGTCGCCGTTTCCCTGCGCCAGCGGAAACCACCGGGTTCCATCGGGCGAGTAGGCGAGGATCGCGCGCTTCGCAAACAGGTGTCCGAACGGTTTCCAGCGATCGCGCAGGCCGTCGGTCGCCGTCGGCGCGGCGAACGCCAGATCGACGACATAATCGACACGCGAATCCGGCATCGCGGGACGCCCCGCTTCCTCCGGCCGGGGCGTCGCGACGCGGCCTTCCGGCATTGGCGCGACCTTGCGTGCGGGCGCAGGCGCCTCGAGCAGTGCGTCGCCCGCCGGGGACCGGAAGGCAGCCTCCGCGTCACGCCGCACGCGGCGCTCCTGGATGCGGTTGTAGGCGAACACGCCGGCCACGACCAGCGCGCCGATCGCCAGCAGTGCAAGTTGAAGTTCGGTCATGTCGGGATCCCGGCGGCGGTTTCGACGGGCGTCAGGCCGCGAGTTCCTCGCGCAGGCGCAGCGCCTCCTCGATGTCCACGGCCACGACGCGCGAGACTCCGGCTTCGGGCATCGTGACGCCGATCAGTTGAGCCGCCAGTTCCATCGTGATCTTGTTGTGCGTGATGAACAGGAACTGCGTCTGCGAAGCCATCCTGCGCACCAGTTCGCAGAAACGCGCGGTATTGGTGTCGTCGAGCGGCGCATCGACCTCGTCGAGCAGGCAGAAGGGCGCCGGATTGAGCTGGAAAATGGCGAACACCAGTGCGATCGCCGTGAGCGCCTTCTCCCCGCCCGACAGCAGGTGAATCGTGGTGTTGCGCTTGCCGGGAGGTTGCGCCAGCACCTGGACGCCGGCATCGAGAATTTCCTCGCCCGTCATGAGCAGCTTCGCCTCGCCTCCTCCGAACAGCGCCGGAAACAGGCTCCCGAAATGGCGATTCACGGCTTCGAACGTCTCGCGCAGCAGCTCGCGCGTCTCACGGTCGATTCGCCGGATCGCGTCCTGCAGCGTCTGCACCGCCTCCTCGAGATCGGTCGACTGGGCGTCGAGGAAGTTCTTGCGTTCGCTGGAGGTCTTCAGCTCGTCGACCGCGGCGAGGTTGACCGCGCCGAGTTCGCCGATCGCCTGCGCCAGACGCGAGATCTCGCCCTGCAGGGTCGTCGGTCTCGGCGCCCGCCCCGCGGCCTCTGAGAGAATCGTCTCGTCGGCTCCGCCCTCGAGCAGCTGATTCGCGAACTGATCCTGGTTGATCTGCGCCGCCTGCTCCTTGAGGCGAAAGTCGGCGATGCGGTCACGCAGCGGCCCGTTGAGGCGTTCGGCCTCGAGCCGCCGTTCCTCGAGTTCGCGCAACGCGCCGGAGGCCGCCTCGACGGCCTCGCGCGCGGCTGCCAGCGCCTGTTCGCAGGCGAGGCGCGCTTCGACTGCCGTGCCCAGCGTCTCGCGCAATCCCGGCAGGGGATCGACGGACAGTTCCTCCGCGAGCTGCACCGTCTCCGAATCGGCTTGCGAGATCTGCTGATCGATGACGCCCACGGCACTCTCGATCTCCGAGATCTTTGAGGTGCACTCGCGGTCGCTGAACTGCGCGTCCTGTAGATCGCGTTCCGCTTGCTGCGTGGCGCGCCGCTGGGTCGCAAGCGCGGTTTCGGCCGCGGCCTGCGCGCTGCCCACGGATTCGAGCGCCGCGCGCTCCGCGGCGATCGCACTCTCGATCCGGGTAAGTTCTTCCCGGCCTTCCGCGAGGCGCTCTTCGTCCCGTCCCGATTCGAGGGCGAGTTCGGCAAGCTCGGCCTGGATCTGCGCGCTGCGCTCACGGAAACGCTCGACTGTCTGGTTGAGCCTCAGGCGTTGCAGTTCGGCGTCGTGACGCTCGGTATTGCGGGCTGCAAGCGCTGCACGCGCGTTCTCCAGAGCCTGCTGGCGTTCCATCACCTCCGCCTCGACTTGCGCCGCCGCCGCCCGCGAGGCTGCGTGCCGTCCCGCAAGCTCGCGGCAGCGCTCCTCGAGCGCATCGATTTCGGACTGGCGCGCGAGAATCCCGGCGTCCGCCGGATCCGGGGCATGCAATCCGGCAGTGAAGCGTGTGAAACAGTCGCCGTTGCGATTCACCAGGATCGCGCCGGGCGGCAACTTGGCGCGCCGCGCAGCCTCGGGAATTGCGTCCGCCACGAACACGCCGGCGAGCCAGTCGTCGAGCGCGCCGCCGACGGCGGCGTCCAGCGCGTGCACATGGCTCGACAAGGGCTCGTAACCTTCCAATGCGGGGGGCGCTCCCGCGACGCCACGAGAGAACACGTTTGCCTTCACGGGCGGCCGATCCGCGGCGAGGGCGGCCCATGCCGCGGAATCCTCCAGCTGCAGTGCGTGCAACCGCTCGCGAAGTACCGACTCGACTGCGATTTCCCATCCGGCGTCGATCCGGATCTTCTGCCAGTAGCGCGGCAGGGCAGCCAGCGAGTGCTTGGCGAGCCATTCCTGCAACGGAGCATTCTCCTCCGCCGCGGCCTGAACCTGCTGCAGCGTCGCGAGCTGCGCTTCCGCCGCCGTGGATTCGCGGGCCGCGTCGGCGAGCGCGCTGGCACTCGCCGCGCGCCGTTCCTCCAGCGCCGAGACGGCATCCTGCATGCCGTTGAGATCGAGCAGCGTCGCCGCGAGCGCGGTATCGAGCGCAGCGACGCGACCGTCCGCGGCGGCGATCGAACCGGATTCGGGCGCCTGCAATCCGCGCAGCTCGCCCTCGAGCCGCTCGCGCCGCTGCACCAGCGAACGCAGGTTGTCCTCGGCGTGTGAGCACCTCGCCCGAGCAAGCTGAAGTGAACTTTCCGACCGCAGCAGTCGGCTGCGCGCCTCGTCCAGCCGTTCCTGCGCTCCGCGGTAGGCCTGCTCGGCACGCGGCAGGCGTTCGGTCTCCCGCGCCAGTCGCGACCCCAGCTCGACGACCCGTTGCTTCGCGCTGGCGGTCCGCACCACCCACAGGTGCAGCGATTGCGTGAGCTGCGCGCGTTGCTCCCGCCAGGACGCGAGTTGCGCGCGGCGTTCCGTGTGCCGGTTTTCGAGGCGCTGGCGGTTTTCCTCCAGGTGGCGCAGATCGGACTCGTGCCGCGCCACCTCGGAATTCGCGGCATACAGTGCGGCCTGCGCAGCATTCAGCGCATCGCCCGCCTCGAAGTGCGACGAGCGTGCAGTCTCGATCCGGCTCTCGGTTTCGCGCAGGCGCGCCATGCCGGCCTCGAGCTCGATGCCGACGCGGGCGATTTCGCCGGCGTGGCGTTCACGCTCGGCGGCTGCATCGCGGCGGCGCAGAAACCAGAGCAGATGCTGTTTGAGTTGCAGTTCCTGCTGGAACTCCCGGTACTGGTTCGCGACCCGCGCCTGCGCGTCGAGCCGCTCGAGCTGTGAACCAAGTTCCTGCCGGATGTCGTTGACCCGCGCAAGATTGTCCCGCGTATCCCCGAGGCGGCTCTCGGTCTCCTTGCGGCGCTCGCGGTAGCGCGAGACCCCCGCCGCTTCCTCCAGGAACAGCCGCAGATCCTCGGGTTTCGCCTCGATGACGCGCTGGATCATCCCCTGCTCGATGATCGCGTAGGCGCGCGGACCGAGTCCCGTGCCGAGGAACATGTCGGTGACGTCCCTGCGCCGCACGTGCGTATTGTTGATGTAATAGCCGGACTCGCCGTCGCGCTGCAGCACGCGCCGCACCGAGATTTCGGCGTACTGGGACCACTGCCCGGCCGCACGACCGAGGGAATTGTCGAACAGCAGCTCGACGCTGGCGCGATTGAGCGGCTTGCGGTTGACCGAGCCGTTGAAGATCACGTCCTGCATCGAGTCGCCGCGAAGCGCCGCGGCACGGCTTTCGCCGAGCACCCAGCGAACCGCGTCGATGACGTTGGACTTGCCGCAGCCGTTCGGCCCGACCACGCCGACGAGATCGCCGGGCACGTGAATCGAAGTCGGGTCGACGAACGACTTGAACCCGGATAGCCTGATTTGCGTTAGACGCACTGAATTTCGCGATACTGTCCGGATTGGGAGCGCGCGTAGCGCCGGGGGTAAACGGCGCGTGAGCGAGCCGCCCGCGCCGCGTCGCAACTGCGCGCCATGATAACATCACCGCGCACTGGTTCTCGCAGTCCGGACTCACTCATTTCCCGATGCCGTCACGCCCTGCCAAGCGCCTGCAGACATTCCGCAACCCGTCGCCGGGACGCGATTACCGGATTCAGATGGAGCTGCCTGAATTCACCTGCCTGTGTCCGATCACCGGGCAGCCCGACTTCGCCACGCTCGGCCTGGAATACGTGCCGGATGCGCTGTGCGTCGAGTTGAAGTCGCTCAAACTCTACATCTGGTCGTACCGTGACGAGGGCGCGTATCACGAGGCGGTCACCAATCGAATCCTCGACGACCTGGTGCGCGCCGTGCGCCCTCGATTCATGCGTTTGACCGCTCGCTTCAACGTGCGGGGCGGAATTCACACCACGGTCGTGGCCGAGCACCGCAAACGGGGCTGGAGGGCGTGAACCCGCTGCTCGGGACGCTGCGGCCCTACCCGTTCGAAAGACTGCGCGCGCTGGTCTCCGGGTCGACCCCGAATTCGGCGCTCGCCCCGATCGACCTGTCGATCGGGGAGCCGAAACATCGGACACCGGAATTCATTCGGGCCGCGCTCGCGGCTGCGCTGGACGGCCTGGCGGCCTATCCCGCCACGGCCGGGTTGCCGGCATTGCGCGAGGCCATCGCAGCCTGGCTGACCGGCCGCCACCGCCTTTCCGGGATCGACCCAGCGACCCAGGTGTTGCCGGTGAACGGGTCCCGCGAGGCGTTGTTCGCCTTCGCCCAGTCGGTGATCGATCCCGGCCGAGGCACTGCGCTCGTCGCCTGCCCGAACCCCTTCTATCAGATCTACGAAGGTGCTGCGCTGCTCGCCGGCGCGACGCCGGTGTTCCTCAACGCCACACCGACCAACGGACACCGGGTGAATTTCGATTCGCTTCCCGAGCCGGTCTGGCGCAACGTTCAGCTCGTCTACGCCTGCACGCCGGCAAACCCCAGCGGCAGCGTACTGCGGCTGGAGGATTGGAAGCGGCTGTTCGAGCTTTCGGACCGGCACGGATTCGCCATCGCCTCCGACGAGTGCTACTCGGAGCTGTACTACGACGAGGAGAATCCGCCCCTTGGCGCGCTCGAAGCCGCGCAACGCCTGGGGCGCGGGGGCTTTCCGCGCCTGGTCGTGTTCTCCAGCCTGTCGAAGCGCTCGAACGTTCCCGGGATGCGCTCCGGGTTCGTCGCCGGGGATGCCGCCTTGCTGAAGGACTTCCTGCTCTATCGCACCTACCACGGTTCGGCAATGGGCATCGCCGTGCAACGTGCGTCGATCGCCGCCTGGAGCGACGAGTCGCACGTGCGCGAGAACCGCCAGCGGTACGCGGCCAAGTATCGCGCGGTGCTGCCGCTGCTGCGCGGACCGCTTTCGGCCGAGCGGCCCGAGGGCGGCTTCTACCTGTGGCTTCGTACCCCGATCGACGACTGCGAATTCGTGCGTCTGCTGCTGCTTGACTATAATGTTCGCGCCTTGCCCGGCTCCTATCTTTCGCGCGCGGCGCATGGCGTGAACCCCGGCGCGAACTACGTGCGTGTCGCCCTGGTCGCGCCACTCGACGAATGCGTGGAGGCCGCCGGGCGACTGGCGCAACTCGCTGCGAGGTTCTGACGTGGAGGAGGCGAAGGCGATCATCGAGCGGGCCTGGGAGAACCGGGCGCAACTCGGCGCGGCGACCGCGCCGCCGGAGACGCGCTCGGCGGTCGACGAAGTCATCGCCGGACTGGATTCCGGGCGGCTCCGCGTCGCCGAGAAGACCGCGGCAGGCTGGGTGACGCACCAGTGGATCAAGATGGCGGTGTTGCTGTCGTTCCGCCTCGAGGACAACCGGATGATGCCGGGCGGAGCGACGCGCTACTACGACAAGGTGCCGGGAAAGTTTGCCGCCTACGACGAGGCGGCGTTTGCCGCGGGCGGTTTCCGGGTCGTTCCGCCGGCGATGGCGCGGCGCGGCGCGTTCATCGGCCGCAACGTCGTGCTCATGCCTTCCTACGTGAACATCGGGGCGTACGTGGACGAAGGCACGATGGTGGACACCTGGGCCACCGTCGGCTCATGCGCCCAGATCGGCCGCAACGTCCACCTTTCTGGCGGCGTCGGCATTGGCGGTGTGCTCGAGCCGATCCAGGCGGGTCCGGTGATCATCGAAGACAATTGTTTCATCGGGGCGCGCTCGGAAGTCGTCGAAGGCGTCGTCGTCGAGGAGAACAGTGTCATTTCCATGGGCGTGTTCATCGGGCAGAGCACGCGGATTTTCGACCGGGCGAGCGGCGAGATCCTGTACGGTCGGGTGCCGGCGGGATCGGTGGTCGTCGCCGGATCGCTGCCCGCGCCCGACGGCCGCTACAGCCTGTATTGCGCCGTCATCGTCAAGCGGGTGGACGCGAAGACGCGCGCCAAGACCAGTCTCAACGAATTGCTGCGCGGTGACTGAGTCCATTCCACGAATGCAGCGGAGGCCGTTATGTCTGCGATGAAACGCCTGTTCCAGCTGATGGCCGAGAAGAACGCCTCGGACATCTTTTTGACCGTCGGTGCCCCGATCAACATCAAGATCAACGGCGTCGCCGTGCCCGTGAACCAGTCGGTGCTCAATAGCGACGCGGTCAAGCAGCTCCTGTACGAAGTGCTGAGCGAAAAGCAGATCCGCGAGTTCGAAGACGAGATGGAGCTCAACACGGGCTACACCTTCGACGGGGTCGGCAGCTTTCGCATCAGCGCGTTCCGCCAGAAGGGCACGCCGGCGGTCGTGGTGCGGTTCATTCCGAGCGCGATCCCCGCGCTCGACTCGCTGCACCTGCCCGACGCGCTCCAGGACATCATCATGCAGAAGCGCGGTCTCGTGCTGATGGTGGGGGCAACCGGCTCCGGCAAGACCACCTCGCTCGCCGCGATGCTCGATTATCGCAACGCGCACAAGTCGGGCCATATCCTGACGCTCGAGGATCCGATCGAGTTCGTCTTCCGCAACCGCAAATCGGTCGTCAATCAGCGCGAGGTCGGGACCGACACCAAGGTTTTCCAGATCGCGCTGCGAAATGCGCTGCGGCAGGCGCCCGACTGCATCCTGATCGGCGAGATCCGGGATCGCGAGACCATGTCCTCCGCGCTGCAGTACGCGCAGTCGGGTCACCTCTGCCTCGCCACGCTGCACGCCAACAACAGTTACCATGCCTTGAATCGGATCATCAGCTTCTACCCGCTCGAAAACCGCCCAACGCTGCTGCTGGACCTTTCGGCGAGCCTGCAGGCGATCGTTTCGCAGCGGCTGGTTCGCACGCGCGTCGGTACGCGCCGTGCCGCGGTCGAAGTGCTGCTGAACACGCGCCACGTCTCCGAGCTGATCGAAAAGGGCGAGATCAACGAAATCAAGGAGGCGATGGAAAAGAGCATGGCGCCCGGGTCCCAGACCTTCGAGCACGCGCTGTTCAAGCTCTACATGGAGCAGGAAATCACCAAGGACGAGGCGCTCGCCAACGCGGATTCCGCAACCAACATGCTGTGGATGATCAACCAGGCGACGGCGGGTCAGCTGACGGACCTCCCGCCTGCCGAAAACCAGGGGCCGCGCGACGTACCGAAGGAAGGCGAACCTGCCGCGGCCGGTGGCGACACCTCGTTCGGCGACATCAAGATCGACTGAGGCCCGCGGGGCCGCGAACCTTGCAGAGCGCGCGCGAACTCGCCCGGGAACTGATTTCCCGGCGCTCGGTCACGCCGGCCGATGCTGGCTGCCAGGATCTGTTGGCGAAACGCCTGACTGCGGCCGGGTTTCGCTGCGAATCGCTGCGCTTCGGCGAGGTTTCCAATCTCTGGGCGCGCCGCGGAAACAACCATCCGCTGCTGTGCTTCGCAGGGCATTCCGACGTCGTACCTTCCGGTCCACTGGAACGCTGGCACTCGGATCCCTTCGATCCCCAGGAGCGCGACGGCAGGCTGTACGGGCGCGGCGCCGCCGACATGAAGTCCTCGATCGCCGCGTTCGTGGTCGCGGCCGAAGCGTTCGCCCGGGAACGCCCCGCGCACGCGGGTTCGATTGCGTTGCTCATCACTTCGGACGAAGAGGGGCCGTCGGTCGATGGCACCGTGCGCGTGGTCGAGCGACTGAAATCCCAAGGCGAGCACATCGACTACTGCATCGTGGGCGAACCGTCATCGGTGAGCGTGCTCGGGGACATGATCAAGAACGGACGGCGCGGATCGCTCTCCGGCCGCCTGACGGTGCACGGCGTTCAGGGCCACGTGGCTTACCCGCATCTGGCGAACAACCCGGTCCACGCGCTTGCGCCCGCGCTCGCCGAACTGGCGGCGACTGAGTGGGACCGCGGCGACGATCATTTTCCTCCCACCACCTGGCAGATCTCGAACATCCAGGCAGGGACCGGCGCGACGAACGTCATTCCCGGTTCGCTGCAGATGGATTTCAACTTCCGCTTTTCCACCGCGAGCACCGAGGAGTCGCTGCGCGAGCGCGTGGAAGCGGCGCTTCACCGGCACGGGATGCAGTTCACGATCGACTGGGTGGTCGGCGGGCGCCCGTTTCTGACGCGCCGGGGCGAGCTGGTCGATGCCGTCACGCGGGCAATTCAGGCGCACACCGGCCGAACTCCCGAACTGTCCACCACGGGCGGGACCTCGGACGGTCGATTCATCGCCGAGATCTGCCCGCAGATCGTCGAACTCGGACCGGTCAACGCGACCATTCACCAGATCGACGAGAACATCGCATTGTCCGAACTCGAGCTGCTGCCGAAGATCTACCTCGACACGCTGCGCTCGCTGCTGCCTTGAAGGTTTCGGAACTCCTCACCGAGACTGCACGCGGATTTCGCCGCGCGCAGCTGCACTTCGGACACGGCACGGGCAACGCGCGCGACGAAGCCGCCTGGCTGGTTGCGCACGTGCTGGGTGTGCACCCCGGCGAACTCCATGCGCACCGCGAGCGCGCGCTGAACCCACGCGAAGCGCGTCGCGTGCAGGCACTCGCCGCGCGGCGTGTTCGCGAGCGCATCCCCCTCGCTTACCTGCTGCACGAAGCGTGGCTCGACGGCCGACGCTTCCACGTCGACCGGCGCGTCATCGTGCCGCGTTCGTTCATCTCCGAGGTGTTGCGGGACGGGCTGCGTCCCTGGCTGCGTCGCGGGGTAAGACGCGCGCTTGACCTGTGCACGGGCGGGGGATGCCTCGCCGTTCTCCTTGCTCAGGCATTTCCTCGCGCACGCGTCGATGCAGCCGATTTCTCCGCGGCCGCGCTGCAGGTCGCGCGGCGCAACGTGCGCGACCATGGAGTCGCGACACGCGTGCGCCTCGTACGCTCGGATCTGTTCGATGCGCTCGGCGCTGCGTGCTACGACCTCATCGTCACGAATCCACCCTACGTCGATGCGAAAACGATGAACTCGCTTCCGCCGGAGTACGACTACGAGCCGCGCAGCGCGCTCGCCGCCGGCGCGGACGGGCTCGATCTCGTTCGCCGGATCCTGCGCGATGCGCCGGCGCACCTCGCGCCGCGCGGGCTGCTCGTCTGTGAGGTCGGCGA
>MERB01000060.1:0-5513 GCA_001770475.1 Betaproteobacteria bacterium RIFCSPLOWO2_02_FULL_66_14
GCAGGAGGTGAAGAGCCTGGCCGAGCAGTCCAAGCAGGCGACCGCGCAGGTGCGAACCATCCTCGGCGACATCCAGAAGGCGACGAGCGCGGCGGTGCTGGCGACCGAGCAGGGCGGCAAGGCGGTGGAGGCCGGGGTGAAGCAATCGGCGCAGGCGAGCGAATCGATCCGGGTGCTGGCCGACGCCATCACGGAAGCGGCGCAGGCGGCCACGCAGATCGCGGCTTCCAGCCAGCAGCAGATGGTGGGGATGGACCAGGTGGCCCTGGCGATGGACAACATCAAGCAGGCGAGCAACCAGAACGTCGCCGGCACCAAGCAGGCCGAGGCCGCCGCCCGGAACCTGCACGAACTCGGGCAAAAGCTGAGCGCCATGACCGGGGGCAGCGCGAGCTGACCGCCGGCGGCCGCGCGGACGGAAGACAACCATGGCGAAGAAAAACGGTGACTTCCTGAAAAAGCTGCTCGCGACGTTTCGGGTCGAGGCGGACGAGCACCTCAAGGCCATGTCCTCGAGCCTGCTCGAGCTGGAGAAGGCGCCGGCGGGCGCGCGCCGGTCGGAGCTCGTAGAGACCATCTTTCGCGAGGCGCACAGCCTCAAGGGCGCGGCCCGCGCCGTGAATTTCGCCGACATCGAGTCGGTCTGCCAGTCGCTGGAGACTGTGTTCGCCGGGATGAAGAGCGGTGCCGAGGCCCCGGGACAGCTCTTCGATCTCCTGCACCAGACGCTCGACGCGCTCGGCGGACTGCTTTCATCCGAGTCCGCGGATGCAGCCAGACCGGCGCTGGCGAAGCTGATCCGGCGGCTCGATGACGCAACGAAAGAACCGCCGCCGGCGCGCGCTGCGCCCGCCCTGCGTACCTCTCCCGCCGAGCCCCCCGGCGCCACCGCGGCGGAGCCCCCGCCCGCCGCGCGCGGCCCGGCGCCCGATACGGTCAGGATTTCCACCGCCAAGCTGGACGCGGCGATGCGGCAAACGGAGGAGCTGCTCGCGGCGCGGCTGGCGGCGGGCGAGCGCGCCCGCGAGCTGCGCGAGTTCGTCACCGCGCTCGCCGCGCGGAAAAAGGAGCGCGCCGAGAGCCAGACCGTTTTGCGGGCGCTGGAACGGTCGCTGCGACGGTCCGCCAAGGGCGATGGCAGCGATGGCGCAAGCGGCGAGCAGCGTCTGCTCGCCAGGCTCATCGAGCAGACGGAGGCCGGAAGCCTGTTCGTCAAGAGGCTCGAAGACGGGCTGGCGGGGCTCGCAAGGTCCGCCGAGGACGATCATCGCGCGCTGACGGCAACGATCGACAACCTCCTTCACGACGTAAAGGAAATGCAGCTGCTGCCGGTCTCGTCCCTGCTCGAAACGCTGCCGCGCATGGTGCGCGAGCTCGCGCGCGATCGGGGCAAGCAGGTGGAGCTTTCACTGAGGGGCGGCGAGATCGAGATCGACCGGCGCATTCTCGAGGAACTGAAGGCCCCGCTCCTGCATCTCATCAGAAACTGCGTCGATCACGGCATCGAGACGCCTGCGGTCCGGAACCAGAGCGGCAAACCGCCACAAGGCATGATCTCGATCGCGATCTCGCAGAAGGACGGCGGCAAGATCGAGCTCGCGGTCGCCGACGACGGCGCGGGCATCGACGTCGGCAAAGTCAAGGCGGCAGCCGCGAAACTTGGCAAGGCGTCCGCGGAGGAAACCGATCGGCTCGAGGAGCGTGAGGCGCTGGCGCTCGTTTTCCGCTCCGGCGTTTCCACCAGCCCCATCATCACGGATCTTTCCGGGCGCGGACTGGGCCTCGCCATCGTGCGCGAGAAGATCGAGCGGCTGGGCGGCGCCGTCACGCTCGCGACGCGCGTCGATGCGGGAACGACTTTTCGCATCGTCCTACCGCTCACGCTCGCCACCTTCCGCGGCGTCCTGATGCGCGCCGGCGAGCGGCTGTTCGTCGTTCCTGCGAGCAG
Source organism: Betaproteobacteria bacterium RIFCSPLOWO2_02_FULL_66_14 (assembly GCA_001770475.1). Taxonomy (GTDB): domain Bacteria; phylum Pseudomonadota; class Gammaproteobacteria; order Burkholderiales; family SG8-39; genus 2-02-FULL-66-14. The sequence goes on from MERB01000060.1 coordinate 1,949, forward strand.
CGTGGAGCGGGTCGCGCGGGTGGCCGCCGGAGACATTCAGACGGTCGAAAACCGCGAAACGATTCTGCTCGGCGGGCAGGCGGTGCCGCTCGTGCGGCTCGGCGACGTGCTGGAGCTGCCGCGCAAGGATGAATCCGGCGATGCCGTCCCCGTCGTTGTTCTCGGCTCGGGCCCCGCGCGCATCGCGTTCCAGGTGGAGGAAGTCCGCGGCGAGCAGGAGGTGCTGGTCAAGACCCTCGGACCGCAGCTCGCGCGCGTGCGCAACGTCGCGGGCGCGAGCGTCCTCGGGACGGGCGAGGTGGCGCCGGTGCTGAATGTGGGCGACCTGTTGCAATCGGCCACGAAGCTCGCGGTAACCGCACCCGCCGCCGGCGAGAAGCTCGCCGAGACCCGCAAGCGCGCCGTCCTGGTGGTGGAGGACTCGATCACCTCCCGGTCCCTGCTGAAAAACATCCTGGAGTCGGCCGGATACAGCGTAACGACCGCGGTGGACGGGATCGACGCCTATACCGCGCTCAAGACCGCGACGTTCGACCTGGTCGTGTCGGACGTGGAAATGCCGAGGATGGACGGGTTCGACCTCGCAGCCAAGGTGCGGGCCGACAAGCAACTTTCCGAGCTGCCGATCGTGCTGGTGACGGCGCTGGAGTCGCGCGAGCACCGCGAGCGCGGCATCGAGGTCGGTGCCAGCGCCTACATCGTCAAGAGCAGCTTCGACCAGAGCAACCTGCTCGAAGTCGTGCGGCGGCTGATTGCATGAGGCAATGCTCATGATCAAGGTCCTGGTGGTGGAGGATTCGCCCGTGGTGCGCGAGTTTCTCGTGCACATCCTGGGCTCCGACCCCGGCATCCGCGTGGTGGGGACGGCGCACGACGGCGAAGAGGCGCTTGAAGCGATCGCGCGCATGCGGCCCGACGTGGTCACGATGGACGTGCACATGCCGAAGATGAACGGCCTGGACGCCACGCGCCGGATCATGGAAACCTGCCCGACCCCGATCGTCGTCGTGAGCGGAAGCACCGATCCGGCGATGGTGGCGACCACCTTCGAAGCCATGGAGGCCGGGGCGCTGGCCGTGCTGCACCGGCCGGCGGGCATCGGCCATCCCGACCACGAGGCGACGGCGCGGGAGCTGGTGCAGACGGTAAAACTGATGTCGGAGGTCAAGGTGGTGCGGCGCTGGGCGAGCGCGCGTCGCGACTCGATCGCGCGCCCGGCGCCGCCGCGTCTGGAGCGCGCGCCGGGGTCTTGCAAGATCGTCGCGCTCGGCGCCTCGACCGGCGGCCCGCCGGTGCTGCAGACCATCCTGTCGCAGCTTCCCGTGGATTTCCCGGCGCCGGTCCTGATCGTCCAGCACATGGCGGCCGGCTTCGTCCGGGGATTCATCGAGTGGCTGGCGCACTCGTCCCGCCTCCCGGTCCATCTCGCGGCACACGGCGAGCAGATCCTTCCCGGTCACGTCTACGTGGCCCCCGACGATCTTCAGATGAAAGTGCAACGCGGCGGGAGGATCGCGCTCACCCGGGATGCGCCGGAGAACGGGCTGCGGCCTTCGGTTTCGTATCTCTTCCGTTCGGTGGTGGAGGCTTATGGAGGCGACGCGGTCGCCGGCCTGCTCACCGGCATGGGGCGCGACGGCGCCGACGAACTGAAGTTGCTGAAGGACAGCGGCACGGTCACGTTCGCCCAGGACAAGGACAGCTCGGTGGTGCATGGCATGCCGGGCGAAGCGATCAAGCTCGACGCGGCGACGCTGGTTCTCCCGCCCGACAAGATCGCGGACGTGCTGGCCAGGCTGGCGAGAAGCGGACTTTGAGAGAGCGCAAGCCATGAATCCCAAGAAGAACGACAACCGCAGTGTCGAGATCCTGATCGTCGAGGACAGCGCGACGCAACGCGAACAACTCCAGCACCTGCTGGAGGAACACGGCTACGCCGTGGCGAGCGCCGCCAATGGCCGGCAGGCGCTCGATGCCGCGCGCCGGCGAAAGCCCACCGTGATCATCTCCGACATCGTGATGCCGGAGCTGGACGGCTACGGCCTGTGCAAGGCGCTCCGGGGCGACGAGTCGCTGAAGGAGATTCCGGTGATCCTCCTCACCTCGCTCGCCGACGCGCACGACGTGATCTACGGCCTGGAATGCGGCGCGGACAACTTCATCCGCAAGCCGTACCGGGGCGAATACCTGCTGCAGCGCATCGACTACCTGCTGATGAATCTCGAGTTGCGCAAGAACCAGAAGATGCGCATGGGGATCGAGATCAGCCTGGGCGGGCAGCGGCATTTCATCACCGCCGAGCGCCAGCAGATCCTCGACCTGCTGATCTCGACCTACGAGCAGGCCACCCACATCAACAAGGAGCTCGCCGCCCGGGAGGGCGAGCTGGCGCATTCAAACCAGGTGCTCAACGGGCTCTATCGCGTCGCCGAGGGGCTCAACAAGGCGACCAGCGAGCGGCAGGTGACGGAAGCGGCGCTGGAGCGCGCGCTCGCGCTGCCGGGCGTCCAGGCCGGCTGGATCTCGCTGCGCGAGGGCGAGTCCGCTTTCCGGCTGGCCGCCGCGCGCAATCTGCCCCCGGCGCTGCAGGCGCCTGGCGCGATGGACGGCGAATGCCTGTGCCGGCGCCGGCTGCTCTCCGCCGAGCTGGACTCGGCCGCCAACATCCTGGAGTGCGAGCGGCTGGGCACGACAACCGGCGACACGCAGGGGCTGCGCTACCACGCCGCGATCCCGCTCTGGGTCGGCGAACGCACGCTGGGGGTGATGAACCTCGTCGGGCCGCGGGAGGGGCTGTTCAACGATGAAGAGCTGAAGATCCTCTACGGCGTCGGCAACCAGGTCGCCGTGGCGCTCGAGCGTGCGCAATTGCACGAGCACATGGAACGGCTCGTGGACCAGCGGACCGCGGCGCTTGCCGCGGAGGTCGAAGAGCGCACGCGGGCGGAGGCGCGCGTGGCGCGCCTCAACCGCGTGTACGCGGTATTGAGCGGCATCAACACGACCATCATCCGGACCCGCGACCGGCAGGAGCTGTTCGAGGAGGCCTGCCGCATCGCGGTGGAGCACGGCGGGTTCCGGATGGCGTGGATCGGGTTGCTCGACGCCAACGGGCTCGACGTGACGCCGGCAGCCCGGGCCGGACGCGACGACGGCTACCTGGACAGGATTCGGTTGACCGCGCGCGAAGAGGCGCCGGACAGTTGCACGTTGCTCGCGGAGGCGCTGCGCAAAGACGGCCCCGTCGTCTGCAACGACGTCGGGGCGGATGCGCGCATGGCCTACTGGCGCGAGGCGGCATTGCAGCGTGGATTCCAGTCGCTGGTGGTGCTGCCGCTGCACCAGGGGGTGACGTTGGCGGGCGTGCTCCTGCTCTACGCGCCGGAGAAAGCATTCTTCGACACCGAGGAGATGAAGCTGCTGGGTGAAGTCGCCGGCGATATCTCGTTCGCCCTCGATCACATCGAGAAGGCCGAGCGGCTCGACCACCTGGCCTATTACGATGTAATCACCAACTTGGCGAACCGGACGCTTTTCCTGGAGCGACTGGCCGAGCGTCTGCGCA
>MERB01000060.1:5530-9127 GCA_001770475.1 Betaproteobacteria bacterium RIFCSPLOWO2_02_FULL_66_14
CGGTCTGCATCTTCGACGTCGAGCGGTTCAAGACCATCAACGACACCCTGGGCAGGCAGGCGGGCGACACGCTGCTCAGGCAGATCGCCATGCGTATGGCTGACATCGTTGGCGGCCGTGGACAGCTCGCACGCGTCGCCGCCGATGGCTTCGCGCTGGTACTCCCGGATGTGCTCTCCGAAGACGACGCGGCACGCCGGCTGGAGCAGACGATTCGCGCCTGCTTCGAGGCGCCATTCACCGTGGAGGGGCGCGAGCTGCGGCTGTCGACCAAGGCCGGCCTGGCGCTGTTTCCCAATGACGCGACGCAGGCCGAGGCACTGTTCGCCAACGCCGAGGCGGCGTGGAAGAAGGCGAAGGAAACCGGCGAGCGCTATCTGTTCTATACGCAGAAAATGACCGAGGCGGTGGCCCGGAACTTCATCCTGGAGAGCAGGCTGCGCATCGCGCTGGAACGAAACGAATTCGTGCTCCACTACCAGCCGAAGGTGGATCTGCAGACGCGGAGCATCGTCGGGGCGGAAGCGCTGATCCGCTGGGACAGTCCGGGGACAGGACTGGTTTCGCCGATGGAGTTCATTCCGCTGATGGAGGAGACCGGCCTGATTCTGGAGGCCGGCGCATGGGCATTGAGGCAGGCCGCGCGCGACCACCGGGAATGGGTCAGGCGGGGGCTGGCCGCGCCCCGCGTCGCCGTCAACGTCTCCGCGATCCAGTCGCGGCAGCGTGATTTCGTCGACGCCGTCACCGATGCGGTCGGCCGGGGGGCGGCGTCGTCACCGATCGACCTGGAGCTCACCGAGAGCGTCCTCATGAAGGACATCGAGGGCAACATCGCGAAACTGAACGCGCTGCGCGCGTTGGGCATGAAGGTCGCGATCGACGATTTCGGCACCGGCCACTCGTCCCTGGCGTACTTGGCGAGGCTGCCCGTGGATGCGCTCAAGATCGACCGCTCGTTCGTCATCACGATGCTGGACGACCCCGGCGCGATGTCCCTCGTGCAGACGATCATCACGCTCGCCAAATCGCTCAGGCTGACCACGATCGCGGAGGGCGTGGAAACCGAAGAGCAGGCGAAGATGCTGCGCCTGCTCAGGTGCGACCAGATGCAGGGCTACCTCATAAGCAAGCCGCTGCCGATGGAGGCGATGGCCGGGCTGCTTGCGGTTCGCTGACGTTCGCCGCCACGCGGCGCCGCGGGGCATGTTCCGCCTGCCGCCGTTCGCTGCACTCGAGACCTGGCCGCAGCTCTCGCTGTTATACTTCTATGTAACGACCCGTCCCCGACACAAGCCATGACGAAAGCCGTATTGCGCGCCATCGGCGGTTCCGTGATGGTGGCCGTGCCGAAGCCGTTTCTCTCGCAGGCGAATCTGCGGCCCGGTTCGGAAGTAACGGTCGCCTTCGAGCGCGGCAAGATCACCCTGGCGCCGGTTGCGAAGCCGCGATATACGCTGAACGAGCTGCTGGCAAGGTGCAATTTCAAGCGGCGGCCGTCGCGCCCGGACCGCGAGTGGCAGGCGGCGGCACCGGCGGGCCAAGAACTCCTGTAATGCGCATTCCGGACCGGGGCGAGATCTGGCATCTCGATCTCGAGCCGACGCGAGGCGGCGAGCAGCGCGGTGCGCGTTTCGTGTTCGTCGTGTCGCCGAAGGCGTTCAATGCCGGAGGCCTTGCGCTCGTCTGTCCAGTCACGCCGGGAGGCGCGGCGGCGCGTTATGCGGGGTTCGCGGTCACGCTGATGGGCTCCGGCACCGACGCACAGGGCGTCATCGCCTGCAATCACGCGCGCACGCTGGACTTCAGGGCCCGCAAGGCTGCATTCAGGGAACGCGCGCCGGAAATCGTCACCTCCGACGTCATTGCACGCCTGCAGACGATTCTTGACTGACGGCGCGCGCAAGACCGGCGCGGCATGACTGCGCAGATCGCCTTCGACCCGGCGCTGCCGATCAGCGCCCGGCGCGAGGAGATCCGCGGCGCGGTCGCGCAGCACCCGGTGGTCATCGTCTGTGGCGAGACCGGCTCCGGCAAGACGACGCAGATCCCGAAGATCTTGCTCGAGATGGGCCGCGGCGCCGCAGGCCTCATCGGCCACACGCAGCCGCGTCGGATCGCGGCGCGCTCGGTCGCGGCGCGCATCGCCGAGGAGCTGAAGACCGGGCTGGGGACGCTGGTTGGCTACAAGGTGCGCTTTCACGACAGGCTCGGGCCGCGCACGGTCGTCAAGCTCATGACCGACGGCATCCTGCTTGCCGAAACGCAAGGCGACCCGATGCTCCGCGCCTACGGCACGATCATTCTCGACGAGGCGCACGAGCGCAGCATCAACATCGATTTCCTGCTCGGCTACCTGAAGCAGCTCCTGCCGCGGCGGCCCGATCTCAAGGTGGTGATCACCTCCGCGACCATCGACGCGGAGAAGTTCGCGGGCCATTTCGGCGGCGCGCCGGTGATCGAGGTCTCCGGGCGCCTGTACCCGGTCGAGGTGCGCTACCGGCCGGTGGGCGGCGACACCGAGGACACCACGCGCGAGGAAGAGGAAGAGGCCCTCGGCGACGCCGTCGAGGAACTGGTGCGCGAAGGCGCGGGCGACGTCCTCGTGTTCCTGCCGGGCGAGCGCGAGATTCGCGACGCGGCGGAAGTGCTGCGGCGGCGTGTGCATCGGAAGCCCGCCGGCGCGTTCGAGATTCTGCCGCTCTACGGCAGGCTCTCGAGCACCGAGCAGGACCGCGTGTTCCGGCCGGGGACGGCGCGCCGGGTGGTGCTCGCAACGAACGTTGCCGAGACTTCGCTCACCGTGCCGCGAATCGGCTGCGTGGTGGACACCGGACAGGCGCGCGTGAAGCGCTACAGCTACCGCAACAAGGTCGAGATGCTGCGCGTCGAGAACATCTCGCAGGCCGCCGCGCGGCAGCGCGCAGGACGCTGCGGGCGAGTCGCGAGCGGCGTATGCGTCCGCCTGTACTCGGAGGACGATTTCAGTTCGCGTGCGGCCTACACCGATCCGGAACTGCTGCGATCGTCGCTCGCGAGCGTGATCCTTCGCGCGCTCAGCCTTGACCTCGGCAGGGTGGAGGACTTCCCGTTCCTCGATCCGCCGCCGCCGCGCGCGATCGCCGACGGCTATGCGCTGCTCGTGGAGCTGGGCGCGGTGGACGAGGAGCACGGCCTCACGGAGACCGGCCGCGAACTCGCGCGCCTGCCGCTCGACCCGCGCATCGGGCGCATGCTGATCGCGGCGCGCGAGGAGCAGTGCCTCGCGCAGGTGCTGGTGATCGCGGCGGCGCTCTCGGTGCAGGATCCGCGGCTGCGCCCGCTCGAGCAGGCAGCCGCGGCGGACGAACGCCATGCGAAATTCGCCGATGAGCGTTCGGACTTTCTCGCCTCCCTGAAGATCTGGAAGGTGCAGGAACAGCCGAATCTCCGGCGCTACTGCCGCGAGAACTATCTTTCGCTGCCCCGCCTGCGGGAATGGCGCGACGTGCACCATCAACTCGCCGGTGCGATCGAGGAGCTCGGATGGCGCGCATCGAGCGCCAATCCCGCAAAGCCCGAAGGCTTCGCGGCGATCCATCGCGCGCTCCTCGCGGG
>MERB01000060.1:9165-31996 GCA_001770475.1 Betaproteobacteria bacterium RIFCSPLOWO2_02_FULL_66_14
CCTGGACCCGGAAACCCGGACGCTGGATCGTCGCCGCCGAACTCGTCGACACGACGCGGCTTTACGCGCGCACCGTGGCGAACATCGATCCCCGGTGGCTGGAGGAACTCGGCGCGCACCTGCTGAAGCGCCACGCCGAACGGCCGCACTGGGAACGCTCGCGCGCTCAGGTCGTGGCGCTCGAGCGCGGCACGCTCTACGGCCTGCCCGTGTATTCCGACCGGCGCGTGCACTACGGGCCGTCCGATCCGGTACTCGCGCGCGAAATCTTCCTGCGCTCGGCGCTGGTCGAAAGCGATTTCGAGACGCGCGCGCCGTTCTTCGCGCACAACCAGCGCCTGTTGCGCGAAATCGAGCGCCTCGAGCACAAGTCGCGCCGGCCCGACATCCTCGTGGACGACGAGCTGATTTTCGCCTTCTACGAAGCACGCGTGCCGGAGGGGATTCACAACGGCGCCGACTTCGAGCGCTGGCGGCGCGAGGCCGAACGCACGGATCCGCGCCGGCTATACCTCGAACGCGACGACCTGATGCGGCACGAAGCCGCCGGCATCACGACGGAGAATTTTCCGCCGGCGATCGTGTTCGGCGCGAGCCGGTTCGCGCTCGAGTATCACTTCGAGCCGGGCTCGCCCCGGGACGGCGTGACGCTCACGGCGCCCGTCGCGCTGCTCAACCAGGTCCCCGCGGCGCGATGCGAGTGGCTGGTGCCCGGCATGCTGAAGGAGAAGGTGCAGGCGCTCGCGAAGAGCCTGCCGCAGCGGCTGCGGCACAAGCTCGGCCCGCTCGCTGAAATTGCGCAGGATTTCGTGAACCGCGTGCAACCCTCGGACACGCCGCTTGCGCTGATGCTCGGACGCCACATTCGCGCCGAGTTCAATCTCGAGCTGCCGGCAGATGCCTTCCGCGCGGATTCGGCGCCGCCGCACCTGCAGATGAATTTCCGCGTCGTCGACGAGCACGCGCGCCAGCTGGGGATGAGCCGCAATCTCGCGCAACTGAAGCGCGAGTTGTCCGGGGAAAGCGAACTCGCGCTGCGCGAAACCGCAGTTCCGGCGGCGGCCGAGCAATTCACCGCCTGGACCTTCGGCGACCTCGACGAATTGATGGAAATCCGGCGCGGCGGACAGATCCTCGTGGGTTATCCGGCGCTCCAGGTCGCAGGCGAGGGCGTTTCGCTGCAGGTGTTCGACTCGCCCGAGAAGGCGCGCGAGGTGCATCGCGACGGCGTGAAGCGCCTGCTCGCGAACGCGTTTCGCGACCGCGTCCGGGACCTCGAAAGGTCGATCGGCCGGGACGTCGCGCTCGGCGCCCACAAGGCGGACCTGATCTCGGCGGCGCTCGACCGGACGTTTTTGTCCGAGTCGTTGCCCATGAAGCAGGCCGATTTCGAGCGTCGCGTGACCGAGGGCCGGAGCCGCTTCACGCTGATCGCGCAGGAACTGCAGCGCCTGGCGGCCTCGATCCTCGCCGAACACGCGCCGGTACAGAAACGCATCGCAGCCGTGCAGAAGGCGTTTCCGCAAGCAGCGGCGGAGGTGCGCGCGCAGTGCGATCGGTTGCTCGCTCCGCAGTGGATCGCGCGCACGCCGTGGGAGCGCCTGCAGCATCTGCCGCGCTATCTGAAGGCTGCGGAGCAACGGCTCGAGAAGCTCCGCGGCGATCCAGCGCGCGATGCGCAGCGCGCCGCAGAAATCGCACCGCTCGAGCAGGCCTACCGCAGGGAACTCGCGGCGCGGGCGCGGTATGGGAGCCTCGCGCCGGAACTGGAGCAGTTCGGCTGGCTGCTGGAAGAGTTACGCGTTTCGCTTTTTGCACAGGCGCTCAAGACGCCGGTCCCGGTTTCCGTCAAGCGGCTGACGAAACTGTGGCAGAGTATGCGCAGATGACCGGCGTCGGCGCATCCCTCCTGTTTGCGTTTGCGAATGCGATCCATCCACGCATGCTCTGGCTGATGCTGTGGCCGGTGCTGATCGCGATGGCCGCGTGGGGATCGCTCGCGGTCGTTTTCTGGGGACAGGCTGCGCTCTGGGTGGCCGAACTGATCCGCCAGTGGGCCGAGTACGCGGCATTCATCCTGCCCTGGGACGCAAGCGGCGTGGCGCTATTCGCCGCGAAGGCCCTGATCCTGCTGCTCCTGGTTCCGCTCATTCAGCTCACCGCGCTGCTCATCCTCGGCATGTTCGGAATGCAGGCGATGGTGGATCACGTCGCGACGCGCAGTTTCGCGCAGCTCGAGCGCCGGGGCGGCGGCGGGTTCGCCGGCAGCCTGTGGAACGGGCTCGTTGCGATCATCGGACTGGTGCTGCTCGGTCTTGTAAGTCTTCCGCTATGGCTCATTCCGCCACTCTGGCCGGTCCTGCCGATCGCGATCCTGGGATGGGTCAACCAGCGCGTGCTGCGCTACGACGCGCTCGCCGAGCACGCCGACGCCGGAGAGATGCGAAAGATCTTCGATCGGCGTCGCGGCGCGCTTTACCTGCTCGGGGTGGGACTTGCCCTCGTCGCCTACGTGCCGATTGTCGGGTTCTTCGCTCCGGTGCTGGTCGGTCTGGCGTTCATCCATTACCTGCTGGCGCAATTAGCTCTGATGCGCAACGCGACGGCGCCAGGCCGATGAAAGCGTTCGGCGCGTTCGTCATCGGCGACGAGATTCTCGTCGGCAAGCGCCAGGACAAGCACTTGACGTTTCTCATCGGCGCGCTGGCCAAGCGCGGGCTGCGGCTCGCGTGGTGCGAGTACCTCGGCGACGAGCCGCAGCGGCTGACCGCCGCGCTGCGGCGCAGCCTCGCTTCGGACGACATCGCGTTCAGCTTCGGCGGAATCGGCGCCACGCCCGACGATCACACGCGGCAATGCGCCGCCGACGCGATCGGTGTGGGCCTCGCGCCGCACCCCGATGCCGAGCGCGAGATCCGCGCCCGGTTCGGCGGCGAACTCACCCCGCACCGCCTGCAGATGGGCACCTTTCCCCAGGGTGCCGAAATCATTCCGAACCCGGTCAACCGGGTTCCCGGTTTTTCGCTCGGCGAGCATCATTTCCTGCCCGGGTTTCCGCAGATGGCCTGGCCGATGGCCGAGTGGGTCCTCGACACGAAGTACCGCGCGTTGTTCGGGCGCGACCGCTGGGCGGAGGCTTCGATCCTGGTCTATGAGGCGGGCGAAAGCCAGCTGGTGCCGGTGATGCACGAGGTGGGCGCGCGTTTTCCGGGGGTCAAGGTGTTCAGCCTGCCGTCGATGGGCGCCGACGGCTCGCGCCGGCACGTGGAACTCGGCGCGCGCGGCGATCCGCAGCAGGTGAACGAGGCGATCGAACTGATCCGCGCGGGCGTGAAGGCCGCAGGATTTCCTCTGCGCTGACGCGCAAGCCGCTGCCGCTCCTGCCGGCGTCAGGCCGGTAGCGCAATATTCCCGTCGGTGCTGTACCGGTAGTCGTGAAACACGTGCTCGGCGGTGAGCAGCCGGTAACTGCCGTCAGGGAGCCGGGTGCTCGTGTCTTTGAGCCGATAGGTGTAATGACCGCAGGTCCAGCAGTCGAAGTTGCGCATGTGCGTGCACAGGCAGGTCTTGTCCAGCACCACGACGTTCTTGGCTTCCGGGTGCGCCAACACCTCGCGGTTGTAGGCCGTGATGTAGGCGCAGTTGCCCGAGCCGTCGAGCAGGTATCCGTAGGCTTCGCAGTTGGGCCGGTTTCCGGCGCCGATCGCGGGGCTGCCCTTCAGCATGCGCATCGGGTAGCCCGTCGGCGAGATCATGTTGACCTCGATTTCGTCCTCGGACGCCTTGAAGTACTCCTGCTTGACGTCTTCGGGCAGACCGCATTCGCGGGTCACGGTAAAGCGCGTCGCCACCTGGACCGCCGCGGCCCCCGTCTCGAGGTACGACACGGCATCGCTGCCGGTGAAGATGCCACCCGCGGGAATGATCGGTATCGCGAGCTTTTCGGCCTGGAGGTACTGAAGGATTTCGGTGGCGATGCTGCGCAGGTCGTACTTCGCCCAGTCCATGCCGAAGCCGAGGTGGCCCCCGGCGAGCGGCCCCTCGACGATGACGTAATCGGGAAGGCGGTTGAGGCGCGCGTTCTTGCGCAGGAACAACTGCAGCGCGCGCAGCGACGAAACGATGATCCCGAGCCTGGCGTGGCGAAACCGCGGGTGATCCTCCATCAGCGCGAACGATCCGAGGTGCAGCCCGGCCGAGAGCGTGATGCCGTCGATCCCGGCATCGAGCGCCGAGCGCAGGCGAACGCGCAGCGTCTCGCGCGGCGCGTTCATCGTGAGCTTTTCCATGCAGTTGATGAAGATCAGCCCGTCGCCGCGCTTGGACTGCATCGTTCGGCCGACGTGGTTCTGCGTCGCCTCGGCGAGCCGCCCGAGATCGAACAGCACTTTCGATTTGTCCGAATTCGCCGCGTTGTACTTGAAGAGCTTGGCCTTTTCGCTGACGAACCGGGTCTTGAAGTGGCGGTCGGATACCGCCGGCACCATTGCGTCTGAAATGTGGCCGATGCCGCCCAGGCGCGCGCCCTCGAGCGCGAGCGCCGCGGCCGAAATGTCCACGCCCATGCCGCCGATCATGATCGGCACGAGTTCGCTGTCGCCGAGCTTCAGGCGGAAATCGTCGACCCGCTTCATTGCTTCCCTTGCCGGAAAAAACCAGGCCCGTCCCCCTGATGGTATCGCGCCTTGCGCCGGAACGCCCCTGCGCGAGGACCGAGGACAACCCTGCTGGATCCGGGGGCAAGACGCCGCGACCGGCCCGCCGCTTCGTCCTTCGTCTCTAGGACGATCCTCGCCGCGCGAGGTAGATGCCCGCAAGCACCACGACGCCACCGATCATTTGCAGCGGCACCAAGGGCTCGGCGAGCAGTACCCACGCGAACATCGCCGCCATGACCGGCTGGAACAACAGGCTCACCGAGGAAAACGCCGCCGGCAGGTGCGCCAGCGCATAGGCGATCAGGCCCTGGCCCGCCGAGTGCGAAATCCACGCCAGGCCCAGCAGTTTCAGCCAGCCGATTTGCGTCGCTGGCAGCAATCCCTCGCCGGAGGCGAGCGCGACCGGCAGCAGAAACGCGGTGGTGAGCGTCGTCGTCACCGCCATCAGGCGAACCGTCGCGATGCCCAGATCGCGCACGTCCTTCACCGACAGCAGGTACCACGCGTAGAACATGGCCGTGATCACGCCGAGCGCATCGCCCAGCAGCGCGGTGGGCGAAAATTCCAGGCTCGTGCGCACCAGCAGCGCGACGCCCGCAAGCGCGGTGGCGAGTCCCGCCAGGAACACCGCGGTCGGCCGCCGCCGCCAGACGAGCCAAACCGTGAGCGTGACGAAGATCGAAGCGAGATTGGCAAGCAGCGTCGAGTTCGCCACCGAAGTGAACTTGATCGACCAGTGCCAGAAGGCGAGATCGCCGGCGAACGCAAAACCCGCCGCAAGCAGCAGTTTCCATTGACGTTTCTCCAGCGCCCTCGTGGCCTCGCCGCGCCACGCGCAGAGCAGCCAGAGCAGGGGCACCGCGAGCGCGACGCGCCAGAACGCGCTCGCGGTCGGTCCAACTTCCGATACTCTGACCCAGATCGGGGACAGCGCGATGCAGGTTGCGCCCGCAAACAGCGCGCCGAGCGCAAGCCCGTCTCCCGCGCGCGGCTTTGCGTCCGGATTCGACATTCACGGATGGTAAACTTTTGACGACCCCCATGCTTGCACCGCGCTTCGTTCACCTGCGGCTCCACAGCGAGTACTCGGTGACGGACGGAATCGTGCGCATCGACGACGCAGTGGCGCGGGCCGTCGCCGACGGCATGCCGGCGCTCGCGCTCACCGACAACGCCAACGTCTTCGGCATGGTGAAGTTCTACAAAGCGGCGCTCGCCTCGGGCGTGAAACCGCTGTTGGGCGCCGATTGCTGGATCCAGAACGAACTCGATCGCGACAAGCCCTCGCGGCTGCTCCTGCTGTGCGCATCGCGCGGCGGATACCTCAGGCTGTCGGAACTGCTCTCGCGCGCCTGGCTCGGCAACCAGCACCGCTCTCGCGCGGAAATTGCGCCGGCATGGTTCCGGGAGCTGGGGACCGAAGGGCTGATCGCGTTGTCGGGTGCGGCGGCCGGTGACGTCGGTCTCGCTTTGCTCGCCGGAAACGCGACCGCGGCCGAACGCTACGCGGCGGCGTGGGCGGAACTTTTCCCCGGGCGCTACTACCTGGAGTTGCAGCGCGCCGGCTTCGCGCAGACCGAGGCGCTGATCGCGCGCACGCTCGAAGTGGCGGTTGGTCTCGACCTGCCGGTGGTCGCCACGCATCCGATCCAGTTCCTCGCGGCGGAGGATTTCCGCGCCCACGAGGCGAGAGTGTGCATCGCGGAGGGTTACCTCCTGGGCGACCGGAGACGGCCGCGCCGCTTCACGCCGGAGCAGTGCTGGAGGACCCGGAAGGAGATGGCGCTGGCGTTCGCCGACCTGCCACAGGCACTGGAAAATTCCTTCGAGATCGCGCGCCGCTGCAGCGTCCAAATCGAACTGAACCAAAGCCGCCTGCCGGCCTTTCCGACGCCGGAGGGGATCTCGATCGACCGTTACCTGCACCAGAAAGCCGAGCGCGGCCTGGCCGTTCGCATGGAGCGGCTTTTCCCGGACGCGGCGCAACGTGCGGCGGAGGCGCCGCGCTACCTCGAACGACTCGAGTTCGAGATCCGGACCATCGTGCAGATGGGATTCGCGGGTTATTTCCTGATCGTCGCCGATTTCATCGCCTGGGCGCGTTCCAACGGCGTGCCGGTGGGTCCCGGGCGTGGATCCGGTGCCGGGTCGCTGGTCGCGTTCGCGCTCGGTATCACCGACCTCGACCCTTTGCGATACGACCTGCTGTTCGAGCGCTTCCTCAACCCCGAACGCGTCTCGATGCCGGATTTCGACATCGATTTCTGCCAGGACGGGCGCGATCGCGTGATCGATTACGTCCGCAACAAGTACGGCGCCGACTCGGTCGCGCAGATCGCGACCTTCGGCACGATGGCGGCGCGCGCCGTGGTGCGCGACACGGGGCGGGTGCTCGACCTTGGCTACAACTTCTGCGACCAGATCGCCAAACTCATTCCCGCGCAACCCGGGCAGACCGTGACGCTCGCCGACGCGCGCAGGATGGAGCCGGTGCTCGCCGAGCGCGAACGCAACGACGACGACGTTCGCGAACTGCTCGCGCTGGCCGGGAAACTCGAGGGACTGACGCGCAACGTCGGCATGCACGCGGGCGGCGTGCTGATCGCGCCGGGACGGCTCACGCAGTTCTGCCCGCTGTACGCGGCCGAGGGCACCGCCAACGTCATCTCGCAGCTCGACAAGGACGACGTCGAGGCAATCGGGCTGGTGAAATTCGATTTCCTCGGACTCACGACCTTGACGATCCTCGACTGGTCGGAGCGCTACGTCCGCCAGCTGGGCGAGCCGGAGTTCTCGGTGGACGGAATTTCGCTCGACGATCCGGCGACCTACGCGCTGCTAGCCGCGGGAAACGCCGCTGCCGTGTTCCAGTTTGAATCGCGCGGCATGCGCGATCTCCTCAAGCAGGCGCCGCCGGCGCGCTTCGAGGACGTGATCGCCCTGGTTGCGCTGTACCGCCCGGGCCCGATGGAGCTGATCCCGGAATACGTCGCCTGCAAGCAGGGCCGCAAGCGCGTCGAGTACCTCGATCGCCGGCTCGAGCCGATCCTCAGCCCGACCTACGGCGTCATGGTGTACCAGGAGCAGGTGATGCAGATCGCACAGGTCATTGGCGGCTATACGCTGGGTGGCGCCGACAAGCTGCGCCGCGCGATGGGCAAGAAGGATCAGAAGGAAATGGACGATCACCGCGGCAGTTTCGTCGCCGGCGCCGAGAAGAACGGCCTGCAGCGCGGCCGCGCCATGCAGCTGTTCGACCTGATGGCGAAATTCGCCGGCTACGGCTTCAACAAATCGCACGCCGCGGCTTACGCGCTGCTCGCCTACCAGACCGCGTACCTGAAGGCGCATCACCTCGCCGCGTTCATGGCCGCCAACCTCTCGGCAGTGATGGACGACACCGACAAGGTGCGGCAACTCCACGATGATGCGATCGCCAACCGGCTCGCGATCCTGCCGCCCGACGTCAACGCCTCGGACTACCGGTTCACGCCCGTGGATCGACTGACGGTGCGCTACGGCCTTGGCGCGGTGCGCGGCACCGGCGCCTCGGCGATCCACGCAATTGTTGAAGCCCGCAAGTCGGGACGCTTCGGCGGCCTGTACGAGTTCTGCTGCCGCGTCGACAAGCGCCACCTCAACCGGCGTGCGATCGAGGCGCTGGTACGTGCCGGGGCGTTCGACTCGATCGAGCCGGACCGCGCGCGCCTGCTCGCCTCGGTCGGGCGCGCGATCGAGGCGGCGGAACAGACCGAGCGGCGCAAATCGCAGAACAGCCTGTTCGGCGATTCGGACATCGGGCGCGCCGAACTCGAGGCGCTGCTCGAAGCGAATCCCTGGGATCTCAGGCAGCGCCTGATCGAGGAGAAGGCGGCGCTCGGCTTCACGATCTCCGGGCACCTGTTCGCGGTTTACGAGCCGGAACTCGCCGGATTGCCGTGCCGGGCGCTGGCTCAGCTTGCGCCCGCCGAGCACGCCGTTCTCGTCGCGGGCATCGCGGTGGAGGCGCGGGCGCAGATGTCCAGGCGCGGCCGGATGATGCTGATCAAGCTCGAAGACCGGAGCGCGCAGGTTGAAGTAAAGGTGTTCAACGAGGTGCTCGATGCGTACCGCGAGCGGATCAAGACCGACGATCTGCTGCTGGTGCGCGGACGCGCGCAGCGTGACATGGTCACCTCGGGCGTGCAGCTGATCGCCGACGAGTTGTTCGACCTGGCGACGGTCCGCACGCGATACGCGGCCAACCTGCGCATCGCGATGAACCGGCAGGCCGACGCGAAGCGGCTCCGGGATCTGCTTGCGCCCTATCGCGCCACCGAGGGCCCGTCCTGCCCCGTGACGGTTCATTACGAAAACGGGGATGCGAGCTGTGACGTGGCGCTGGGTGCCGAGTGGCGCGTGCGGCCGGACGAGCGCCTGATCAGCGAACTGCGCGCCTGGCTGACGCCCGATTGCGTGCGCGTGGTGTATGGGCCGATCGGGCAGGGCAATGGCGCGTCTGCGCCGACGCCGCTGCGCGCCTGGTCAGAGGCAAGGCGTACGATTCATTAGGCCGCTGACTGCGCGATACCAGTCGTTCTGCAGCCGCTCCATCGGATCGTAGCGCCGTTTCTCGGCGATGAATTCGCCGAGCTGCGGATAGCAGGTCGCAAGCTGGGCGCGCGACACGCCGGGCGCTGACCACGCCGGGAACGACCCGGAACGCGCGAGCGCCTCGGCGTACAGCAGGCGGCGCACCTCCGCCGCATGCACGCTCGCACCCAGCGTTTCGCGCCGGCCGAATTGCACCAGGACATTCGTCCAGTCGCGCCGCGCCCAGCTGAGCGCCGTCTCCGCGCCCCGGCAGAGCTTTCGCGTGCTGATTCGAATCCGCTCGAGCCGCCGCTGCGCGAGCAGCGCGTTCGTGGCCGCGAGGAAATCGCCCGCCTGCTCGGGTGGCAACAGGGCATCGACCTCGCACCGGCGTCGTGCTTCGGGCGTGGTCGCGCCTGATTCTGCAGGGCGGGTCGCGGCGGCTGCGGCGCGCAGCAACTCTGCGCTTCGCAAGGTCACGCTGTAGAGCAGGCCGAACACACCATGGCCGCCGACGGCAAGGCGAAAAAGCGGTGCTTCGCGGGCACGGTCGACGCGGCGCAGTTCGCCATCGAGGGTCACGAGCGCGATCGATTCGACGTACCGGGCAAGCGGAAGACCGTCGGGCGCGGGCGAATCGAGCGACACCGATCGCCCGATGGACTCCGGAGGATGCGCTTGGGCGACCCAGCGCGCGAGCGGTTCGCCGGATCGACCGAGCCAGGCTGCGAGCGCGCTCCAGGACATGGCGCCCTGGACTTCCATCAGGCGTTGGCCTTCGTCCGAGCGCAGCACGCAGTTCAGCGACGAGCCGTCGAGCGCGAGCGGCCGATCGCGCGCTTCGCGCAGCGCACGGCGCAGCTCTTCTGCGGAGTGCACCCGGACCCGGGCGATCAGGGGGATGGCGGGCAAGGTTGCGGCCGACGGCAGGTTCAGGGTGGCGAGCATGGGGCGCCTCGTCGCGTTTGGGATTGCGGCGGATTGTGCGACCGCGCGCCGGGGTTGCAATACGCGCAGAGAAAGTATCACTTGGTGCTACCATGAGTCGCATGCCGGTCCGGAGCCGCTTCGTCGAAGCGCTGAAGAAAGCGCTGCGCGCGCGCGGCTACACCTACGCGCGGCTCGCCCGCCGGATCGGCCTCTCCGAGGCCAGCGTCAAACGCCTGTTTTCGCGCGGCGGCTTCACGCTCGCGCGGATCGAGCAGATTCTCCGCGTGCTCGAACTCGAGCTGTACGACGTTGCGCGCATGAGCCGCGGCGGCGGCGAAGACCCGGCGCAACTGACGCTCGATCAGGAAACGGTGCTCGCGCGCGACGCGCGGCTGCTGTCGGTGTTCTGGTTGCTGCGCAACGACTGGAGCTTCGAGGAAATCCTGCGGGATTTCGCGATTTCGCGCCCGGACCTGACGCTAACGTTCGCGCGCCTCGCCAAGGTTCGCCTGATCGACTGGGGACCGCGCGAGCGCGCGCGGCTCTTGGTGCCGCGCGAATTCCACTGGCGCTCGGGCGGACCGGTGAAGAAAGCCTACGGCGCCCGGGTGATGCAGGAATTCCTCGGCGGACGGTTCGACGGCGCGGGCGAACTGCTGCGCTTCGAGGCGCGCGACCTCTCGGCCGATTCGGCCGCGGTGCTGCGTCGCCGACTCGAGCGCCTGGTCGCCGAGTTCAACGAGACGGCCGAGGTCGACGCGAGCCTTCCCGGGCGCAAGCGGCAGTCGTTCGGCCTGCTGCTCGCCGTCCGTCCATGGCAGTTCTCTATCATGATCGCGCTCAAGAAGCGCCGCAGTGCCGCGTCTCAGGCGGACGGCAGCCGGTCGAAATCCGGGTAGCTGCGGTCGAGGCCGGCGGCCGCCGGTTGCACATCGACCTGCGTGACGCGCGCCGCAGGCGGACCGCGGCGCACCCAAGCGATCAGCGCATCCACGGCTTCCGGGGCGCCCTGCGCCACGGCCTCGACGCTGCCATCGCGGCGGTTGCGGACCCAGCCGCGAACCCCGAGCCGATCGGCTTCGGCGCGAAGGGCTTCGCGATAGCCGACGCCCTGCACCAGACCGAAAACGCGGAGGTGCCGAGTCACGTCCATCGGCTTATCGACCGATTAGAATCGCTTCTCGTTTCGATTCGGGTTGCGGCTATCATTTCTCGACGGTGGCGCCGTGCCGCCGATAGGAGGAGGAGCCGATGAACAAGGTATTGCCGCTGCTGGTCGTTTTGCTGTCCTCGTGGATCGCCGGGTGCGCTAGCACCGGCGCATCGAGCGGGTCGCAGGAGAAAGTCATATACCACGTCAATCTTGGGAACGAGCAGGCCTCCGACGGCCTGCGCAACATCCGTAACCACCTCTCGGCCGACCCCAAGGCGAAGATTGTCGTGGTGACTCATTCCAGGGGCATCGATTTCCTGCTCAAGGACGCCAAGGACAAGGACGGCAACCGCTATCTCGATCAGGTCGAACGCCTGAAGCTGCAGGGCGTTCAGTTCGACGTTTGCGAAATTGCGATGACGAGCCGCGGTCTCAAGCGTGACAATTTCATCGAGTACGCGAGCTTCGTTCCCTCCGGCGTCGCCGAAATCACCAGGCTGCAGCAGCGCGAGGGATACGCCTACCTGAAGCCCTGAGCGCCCGCGCTTACCGCGGTCAGGATTCCCTGCAGGATGGCAGCGGGCGCAGGCGGGCAGCCGGGCACGGCGACGTCGACCGGGATCACGTTGCCGACGCGGCCGCAGCTCGCGTAGCTCTCGCCGAACACGCCCCCATCGCAGCCGCAGTCGCCGATTGCGACGACGAGCTTCGGCTCGGGCGTCGCGTCGTACGTGCGTCGCAGCGCCTGTTCCATGTTCCGTGCCACCGGTCCAGTGACGAGCAGCAGGTCGGCATGGCGCGGGCTGGCGACGAACTTGATCCCCAGTCCCTCGAGGTTGTAATAGGGGCTGTTCGCGGCGTGGATTTCCAGCTCGCAGCCATTGCACGAGCCGGCATCGACGTGCCGGATGGCGAGCGCGCGGCCGAAATGCCGCAGCACCACCTCGGAGAGTCTTTGCGCGAGCTGGCGCAGGGCCTCGTCGGCGTGCGGAGCGGGTTCCGTGACGATGCCGGTTTTCGCAATCTGCTTGAGCAGCTGATACATGGCTAGAGATCGTGCCCGCTGTAGCTGAGATTGAAAGACTTGTTGATCAGCGGGAAGTCCGGAACGATATTGCCCATCACCGCGCGTTCGAGGAGCGGCCAGTTCTGCCACGACGGATCGTGCGGGTGCAGGCGATGGATGCGGCCGCCGTCGGCCGTCTCCAGCGCCACCAGCACGTCTCCGCGCCAGCCCTCGGTCCATCCGATCCCGCAACGGCCGCCCGCCGCCGTGGCGAGCGGAACCTTGATTTCGCCGGGTTCAAGGCGCGCGACCAGCGCCCGGATGAGCCGGAGGGATTCGGCGAACTCGTCGAATCGCACTGCGGCGCGCGCCGCCACGTCGCCGCGCGTCTGCGTGGCGATGCGCACGTCGAGCTGCTCGTAGGGCGGAACCGGATAGTCGACGCGCAGGTCCCGGCCGATGCCGCTGGCGCGACCGGCCATCCCGCAAAGGCCGAGCCTGTCCGCGAGTTCCGGGGTCACCTGCCCGGTCATGATGAAACGATCCTGCGCTCCGGCGTGCTCATCGTAAATCGAGCGCAAGCTGGCGACTTCGGTCTGGATGGATGCGAGCCGCTCGAGCAGCCGCTCCGCGCCGCGCGAGGACAGATCCCTCGCCACCCCACCGGGCACGACGAAATCCATCAGGTAGCGATGGCCGAAGAGTTCCGCGCACAGCCGCAGCAGGTCCTCCTTCAGTCGCCAGAACTGGTAGAAGCCGAAAGCGAGCGCGACATCGTTGCCGAGATAGCCGAGGTCGCCGAGATGGTTTGCGATGCGCTCGATCTCGAGCAGAATGGCGCGCAGCACCAGCGCGCGACGCGGTGGTTGGGTACTGCTCGCGCCCTCGGCTGCCATGGCATAGGCCCATGCAAAGGCGACCGTCGAGTCGCCGCTGATCCGCCCCGCGAGCCGGGCGCCGTCGGCGAGCGTCATGGACTCGAAACGCTTTTCGATCCCCTTGTGCTTGTAGCCGAGCCGTTCCTCGAGCCGCAGGATCTTTTCGCCGACGATCGAGAAGCGGAAATGACCGGGTTCGATGGTGCCTGCATGCACCGGGCCCACCGGAATTTCGTGCACGCCTTCGCCTTCGACCTTGACGTACGGGTAACGGTCGTCGCTCGCCGGAAAACGGCTGGCGAGGTCGAAATCCTTCCGCAGCGGGAAGCTGCCTCCGGGCCAGGCGCGATGCCGCAACCACTTGCGGTGATCCGGGCTGTCCTGCGCGTGGATGCCGACGAGATCGTACGCGGCGCGCTGCATGCGGTTTGCGCTCGGGAAAATGTCGGCGATCCCGGGATAGCGCGGATGCTCGCGCGCCAAGGCAACCGTGAGCCAGGCGAGCCCGCTGCGTCCCGCGAGCGCCAGGTGCAGCGCAAAGCCGCCGGAGCGCGCTGTTTCGTCGCTGCCCCAGAGCGCAACCAGGCGTTCGTTGCGCGCACGGGCGGATTCGCACGCGCTGCGCAACTGAGCGGGTTCGATCGCCGCCCGGCGCGCCGGCATGGCGCCCTCGATCGGTTGGGTCTGTAGATGGAAATCGGTCATCGTCGTGCGTGGTTCATCCGATCAGCGCGGCCGCCTGGCGGTACCAGTCGACGAGATACGGCGGAATGTACAGGCCGAGCAGCAGCACGATCGCGAGGTGCACGAACACTGGAATCAGCGCCGGCGGATGCGGCAGCCGGCGCGCTTCGGTCTCGCCGAACACCATCGGCTGCACCTTGCTGAAAATCGCCGCGAAAGCGACTCCCAGCGCAATCAGCAGGAACGGCGTCGCCCAGGGGTGCTCGTGCATCGCGGTGGTGAGCACCATGAATTCGCTCGTGAACACGCCGAACGGAGGCATGCCGAGAATCGCGAGCGTCCCGAGCGCCAGTCCCCAGCCGATGGCGGGACTTTGCTGGATCAGACCGCGGATCGACGCCATTTCCTGCGTGCCCGTCGCCTGGGCGGCGTGCCCCACGGTGTAGAAGATGGCGCTCTTGGTGAGCGAATGCACGGTCATGTGCAGCAGTCCCGCGAACGCGGCCACGGTGCCCCCCATGCCGAAGGCGAAGGTCATGATCCCCATGTGCTCGATCGAGGAGTACGCGAACATGCGCTTGATGTCCTTCTGGCGCGAGAGGAAGAACGCGGCCACCACCACCGAGAGCAGCCCGAAGCCCATCATCAGGTTTCCGGAAAAGTTGCGCTCGAGCGCGCCATCCACCAGCACCTTGCTGCGCACCACGGCGTACAGCGCGACGTTGAGCAGCAGGCCCGAGAGCACCGCGGAAATCGGCGTCGGGCCCTCGGCGTGCGCATCGGGCAGCCAGTTGTGCAGCGGCACAAGCCCGACCTTGGTGCCGTAGCCGACGAGGAGGAATACGAACGCGAGCGAGAGCACCGTGGGCTCGAGTTCGTGGCGAACCTCGTACAGGTGCGTCCACAGCAGCGACGAGCCTCCCGGCCCGAGGACTTTCTCGGCGGCGAAATACAGCAGGATCGTGCCGAAAAGCGCCTGCGCGATGCCCACCCCGCACAGGATGAAGTACTTCCACGCCGCCTCCAGGCTCGCCGGCGTACGGTACAGGCTCACCAGCAGCACCGTGGTCAGCGTGGCGCCCTCCATCGCGACCCACAGGATGCCGACGTTGTTCGACAGCAGGCACAGCAGCATGGTGAAGGTGAACAACTGGTACATGCTGTGGTAGAGCCGCAATCGCCCCGCGTTGACCCGCCCATGGTGCTCTTCGATGCGCATGTAGGGGCGCGAAAACAGCGCGGTCGTGAACGCGACGAACGCGGTGAGCGCCACCAGGAACACGTTGAACGGATCGACGAAGAACTGCTCGTCGAGCGCGAGCATCGGCCCGTCGGCGATCACCCGGCCCGTGAGCAGCGCCGAGGCGCCGAGCGTCACCAGGCTCATGGCCGCGTTCACTTCCGGCGCCCAGCGCAGGTGCCCCACCAGCGCGAGGATCAAGCCTCCCGCCAGCGGCACGCCGAGCACGAGCGCGATCTCCACCTCAATCCTCCTTGAGCTTTTCCATGTGCCGGATGTCGAGGCTGTCGAACTGTTCCCGGATGTGGAAAAAGAAAATTCCGAAAATGAACGTGCCGACCAGCACGTCGAGCGCGATGCCGAGTTCCACGACGAGCGGCATGCCGTAGGTCGCGCTGGTCGCGGCGAAGAACAGCCCGTTCTCCATCGACAGGAAGCCGATGACCTGCGGCACGGCCTTGCGCCGCACGATCATCATGAGGAACGACAGCAGCACCACCGCGAGCGCGATGCCGAGCGTCGAACGGGTGAGGGTGCTCGCCATCTGTGCGATCGGCGTCGCGAGCGCGAAGGCGAAGATCACCAGGCCGATCCCGATCAGCATGGTGGCGGGAATGTTGATCAGTGTCTCGATGTCCCAGCGCACGTTCAGGCGGTCGATCAGCCGGTGCAGCGCCCAGGGGATGAAAATCACCTTCAACGCCAGGGTGAGCGCGGCGGAGAAGTACAGGTGGTGCTGGCCCGTGGACCAGGCGACGATCAGCGTCGAGGCTGCGAGCGCGGCGCCCTGCCAGGCGAACATCTTGATGAGCGTCAGGACGCGCCGTTGCGCCAGCATCGCAAAGGCGAGCAGCAGCAGGAAGGCTGCGAGCAGGTTGACCAGCTGGGTCGAGAACGGCGTCGCCATCTCAGCCCAGCACGAGGAAGTGAATCAGCATGCCCAGCACCGCGAGCAGGAAGGCAGTCGAGAGGAATTCGGGCGCGAGGAACAGCCGCAGCTTGGCGAGCACCGTCTCGGTCACGGCAAGCGCGGCTCCCCCGAGCGCGAGCTTGGCGCCGAGCGCCGCGATCGCCAGGGGCAGTCCTGCCCAGTCGCCCGCCTGCGCGATGCCCCAGGGCAGAAACAGCGCGATTCCGATGGTGAAGTAGGCAAAGAGCTTGAGCGCCACCGCCCACTCGATCAGCGCGAGGTGGCGTGCCGAATATTCGAGGATCATCGCCTCGTGAACCATGGTGAGTTCGAGGTGCGTCGTCGGGTTGTCGATCGGGACGCGCGCGTTCTCGGCGAGCAGCACCATGGCGAAAGCCACGGCGGCGAACGCGAGGCTGGGATGAATCGCGAACTCGCGGTGCGCGAGCGTATCGACGATCGTGGTCAGCTGCGTAGAGCCGGAAATGAATGCTGCGGTGAACATGGTCATCAGCATGGCCGGCTCGGCGAGAAACCCGATCAGCATTTCGCGGCGCGCGCCCAGGCCGCCGAAGGAGGTGCCGATGTCCATCGCGGCGAGCGCCGAAAACACCCGCGCCAGGGCGAACACGCCCACCAGCGCGATGATGTCGGCGGCTGGGGCGAAGGGCAGGCTGGTGGCGAGCACCGGCACGATCCCCGAGGCGAGCCACATGCAGCCGAAGAGGACGTAAGGCGTGAGCCGGAACAGCGGCGAAGCGTCGTGCGCGATCACCGCGTCCTTGTGAAACAGCTTCGCGAGCGTGTAGTAGGGCAGCAGGATCGAGGGCGCCGAGCGGTTCTGCAGCCACGCCCGACACTGGTTCACCCAGCCGATCAGCAGCGGCGCGACCAGCACCACGAACACCGATTGCAGCAGCTGGAAGGCGACTGCGGAGGCGGTCGTCATGGCCGGGTCCTCATCGCACGAACACCAGCAGCGCGATCAGCGTGAGGAAGCTGTAGAGAAGGTAAATGCTGATCCGGCCGCGCTGCAGCAGGCCGATTTTCCCGGAAATGAATTCGGTCAGCCGGGCCACCGGAAGGTAGAGCAGGCGCCAATGCCGATCCTCGATCTTCAACGAGTAACGCGGCGCGGGATCCTCGGGCGCCGGCAGGTGCCGCGTCATGAGGTACAGCGGCCCGAACACGTGGCGGATCGGCTGGCCGAAGGCATCCGCCGTGTCCTGCATCCGGGCCGTCTGCTCAGGGTAGCCGCAATCCCAGGGCGGGGCGTAGCGCACCCGGCCGTGATAAAAGCGCCGCACCAGCAGAAACGCCAAACCGGTGACCGCAACGATCACGGCGAGGAAGATCAAAGGGCTGTAGCTCGCCTGCCCGGCGGAGGTCGGAACCAGCCACAACCAGTTCGATTCGAGCGCGCTCTCGGGCAGGCCGCCGCCGAGGAGTGCCACGCAGATGCGATTGAGGATCAGCAGGAACGAAACCGGGAACAGCCCCAGCACGAAGCAGCCGGCCGCAAGCCACGCCATTCCGATGCGCTCGGCGCCGCCGCAGTCCTGACCGGCGCCGGCGGCCGGCGCGTGCGCGGGGTGACGCGGCGTGCGCACCTGCCCGAGAAAAGCGACGCCGTAGACCTTGACGAAGCACATCGCGGTGAGCGCGCCTGCGAGCGCGAGGGTGGCCGCGAACAACGGCAGCAGCGTCCGGACCACGCCGTGCTCGAGCAGCGGCGCCTGCAACGCGGTCTGGAAGGTGAGCCATTCGGACACGAAGCCGTTGAGGGGCGGCAGCGCCGAGATCGCAAGCGCCCCGACGAGAAAATAAAACGCGGTCACCGGCATCGTCCGGATGAGACCGCCCATGTCGTTCAGGTCGCGCAGTCCGCGCGAGTGCAGGATCGATCCCGCGCCCAGGAACAGCAGCGCTTTGAAGACCGCGTGGTTGAGCGTGTGATAGAGCGCGGCGATGAGGCCGAGCGCCGCGGCCTCGGTCTGGCCGAACCCGAGGAACACCATCGACATCCCGAGGCCGAGCAGGATGATGCCGATGTTCTCCACCGAGTGATACGCAAGCAGCCGCTTCAGGTCGTGCTGCACCAGGGCGTAGAGTACGCCGAAGAGCGTGGTTCCCGCGCCGATGGCGAGCACCAGGATGCCCCACTCCCAGCGCACGCCGCCGATCAGGTCGTAGATCACCCGCACCATGCCGTAGATGGCGGTCTTCAGCATGATGCCGCTCATCAGCGCCGACACCGGCGTCGGCGCGGCCGGGTGGGCTTCGGGCAGCCAGGCGTGCAGCGGGATCATCCCGGCCTTGGCGCCGAAGCCGAAAAACGCCAGCAGGAACGCGCCCGTGGCCCAGAACGGCGTCAATTCGGCGGTGCGCAGCGCGTTGAAGGTGTAGTCGCCCTGGCCGCCGTGCATGACACCGAAGCACAGCAGGATCGCGATGGCACCCAGGTGCGCGATCAGCAGGTAGAGGAATCCCGCGCTGCGGATCGCGGGCAGCCGGTGATCGGTGGTGACGAGGAAATACGACGACAGCGCCATCGTCTCCCACGCCACCATGAACAGGTATGCATCGTCGGCGAGGATCACCAGCGCCATGCTGGCGAGAAAAACGTGGTATTCGAACGCGATCAACGTCAACCGGGCGCGCGTCTCGCCCCGAAAGTAGCCGTTGGCATAGAGCGTGACGCCCGCCGACACCGCGCCGAGCAGGGTGAGGAAGAATCCCGCCAGGCCATCGAGGCGCAGATGGAACGGAAGGTCGGGCAGCCCGAGCGGAAGCGTGGCCTGCTCGACCGGCGCCCAGGCCGACTCCAGTCCGAAAGCGGCCAGGGCAAGCCCCGTCAGCGCGCCGAGCGGAAAGGCGAACCGGCGGGCGAAGCCTGCGTCGCGGCCCGGCAGCAGCGACAGCGCGCCGATCGCGAGCCAAGCGGCGACGCAGGCGAGCGAACCGGCGAGCGGCGAGAGGTTCATGCCCGCCGCGTTCCGGCAAACGCCACGCGCTGCGTCCGCATTCGGCGCCGCTCGCTCGGCCTCACTCGCGCGGCGTCTTTCCGGCGGCGGCCTTCATGAGCCACTCCGGCAGTTCGCGGCCGGCGGAGTGACCGATGAGGTACTCGCGAATCAGCTGGCGCACGACCTGCGATGGCGTGAGGTCCATTTCCGCGCAGATCTCGAGGAAAAGCTTTTTCTTGCGTGGATCGATGAGGATGGTGAACCGGGAGGTCTTGTTTTCGACCGCAATGTTCCTTCGGCGACGGCCAACCATGACAATCTCATTATAATGCAGTTCCAATGCTGCGACCGCGCCCGGCGCGCGCCTATTTCACGCGCATGCCGGGCTGCGCTCCGTCGTCCGGTGCGACGAGGAAGATTCCGGGCCCTTCGCCCGAGGCGGCGAGGATCATGCCTTCGGAGACGCCGAAGCGCATCTTGCGAGGCGCGAGGTTCGCCACCATCACGGTGAGGCGACCCTTGAGCGCATCCGGAGCGTAGGCCGCCTTGATCCCGGCGAACACGGTGCGCGTCTCGCCGCCGAGGTCGAGCGTCAGTTTGACCAGCTTGTCGGCGCCTTCCACCGCTTCGGCCTCGACGATGCGCGCGACGCGCAGGTCGAGCTTGCTGAAATCCTCGATCGTGATCACATCGCTCACGGCCTGCTCCCTGGCGGCGTGCTGCTGGTGTTCGGCGTGGGTCTGCGGCGAGCGCGCCGCCGGCGCTGCGGCCGGCGCGGGCGACTCGAACAGCGCGTCGAGCTGTTTTTCGTCTACCCGTCCCATGAGATGCTGGAACTTATCGATTTGATGACCCTCTGGCAGCAGGCTCTCGACGTCAGTCCACTGGAGAGGTCCCACTCTCAAGAACTTCTCGACAGCGTGAGAAAGACTTGGCAAAACCGGTTTAAGGTAGATGGTGAGCAATCTGAATGCGTTGATTGCAACGGAACATACGACGTGTAGACGCGTTGCGTCCTCTGGTTTTTTCGCCAAATCCCAAGGTTTTTTTTCATCGATATAGTGATTTACGGCATCGGCGAGCAGCATTACTTCGCGCATTGCCTTCCCAAACTCGCGATCGTCATATAAGGCTCCGATAACTGAACCTCTCGCGCGAACTTCGTGCAGCAATGAATCAGGCCTAAGTCCGAACAGCTCAGCTCCATACTCGTGAGAACCAGCCAATGAGTGGAGCTTGCCGCCAAAACGTTTGAGTAAGAACGGGGCGCACCTGCTGGCGATATTGACGTACTTGCCCACGAGGTCGCTGTTGACGCGCGCGAGGAAATCGTCCGGGTTGAAGTCGATGTCCTCGACCGCGGCATTCAGCTTCGCCGCGATGTAGTAGCGCAGCCAATCGGGATTCATGCCGATGTCGAGATAGCGCAGCGGACTGATGCCGGTGCCGCGGCTCTTCGACATCTTTTCGCCCGAGACGCCGATGAAGCCGTGCACGTAGACATGGTCTGGCACCTTGTACGGCGCGCCGGCGAACTTGAGCATCGCCGGCCAGAACAGCGTGTGGAAGTAGATGATGTCCTTGCCGATGAAGTGAATCTGCTCGCTCGCGTTGAGGGTTGCGGCGAAATCGAGGCCCTTCTTCGCGCAATAATTCTTCAGGCTCGCCAGGTAGCCGATCGGCGCGTCGAGCCAGACGTAGAGATATTTCTCCTCGGCGAAGTCCGGGACGCGAATGCCGAAATAAGGTGCATCGCGCGAGATGTCCCAGTCCCCGAGCGCCTTGTCGCCTTCGCCCTCGAGCCACTCCTTCGCCTTGTTGACCACCTGCGACTGCAGGCGTCCGGGCTGCTCGAGCCAGTTTTTCAGGAACTGCCTGCAGCGGGGGTCGGACAGCTTGAAGAAGAAGTGCTCCGACGACTTGAGCACCGGCTTCGCGCCGGAGAGCGTGGAATAGGGATCGCGCAGCTCGGTGGGTGAGTAGACCGAGCTGCAGTTCTCGCAGGCGTCGCCGTACTGGTCCTTGGCGCCGCATTTTGGGCACTCGCCCTTGATGTAGCGATCGGCGAGGAACATCCCCTTCACCGGATCGTAGTACTGCTCGATCGACTTCGCGTAGACGAGCCCGACCGCCTTGAGCTTGCGGTAGATGTCCTGCGACAGCTCGGTGTTCTCCGGCGAGTGCGTCGAGTGCCAGTTGTCGAAGCCGAGGTGAAAGCCGCGCAGATGCGCCGGGCGCTCCGCCGCGATGCGCGTCACAAGCTGCTCGGGCGTGACGCCCTCGGCCTCGGCCTTGAGCATGATCGGCGCGCCGTGCGCGTCGTCGGCGCAGACGAAGTGCACCTCGTGCCCGCGCATGCGCTGGAATCGCACCCAGGTGTCGGCCTGGACGTATTCCATGATGTGCCCGATGTGGAACGGGCCGTTGGCGTACGGCAGCGCGGTGGTGACGAAGAGTCTGCGGCGGGACATCTGCTCGGGGAGAGAATCGGAGTGCGCGATTCTAGCAAACGGCGCAGGGTTTCCGTCGCGGAGGCGCTCGCTTTTGGGTACACTAGCGCGCTCTTTCCATCGCGTACGAACTCCATGGCCATCAACGAAGCAGACGCCCGGGCGGCGCTTTCCCGGCTGATCGATCCCAATACCGGAAAGGACTTCGTCACTGCACGCGCGGTGAAGAAGTTGAGCGTTTCGGGCGACACCGCCACGGTCGAGATCGAACTGGGCTATCCGGGCAACAGCCAATTCGATCCGATCCGATTGCAGGCGATCGAGGCGCTCAAGGCCGCCGGCGCGAAGAGCGCGGGCGTCACGGTCCGCTCGCGCGTCGTTCCGCACGCGGTACAGCGGGGCGTGAAACTCGTGCCGGGGATCAAGAACATCATTGCGATCGCCTCGGGCAAAGGCGGCGTCGGCAAATCGACCACCGCGGTGAACCTCGCGCTCGCGCTTGCTGCCGAAGGCGCTGCGGTCGGCGTGCTCGATGCCGACATCTACGGGCCTTCGCAACCGACGATGCTCGGCATCACGGGGCGGCCCGAGTCGAAGGACGGCAAGTCGATCGAGCCGATGGAGGGCCACGGCCTGCAGGCGATGTCGATCGGATTCATGATCGACGTCGATACGCCGATGGTGTGGCGCGGCCCGATGGTGACCCAGGCGCTCGAGCAACTGCTCAAGGACACGCACTGGCGCGAGCTCGACTATCTCGTGGTCGACCTGCCTCCGGGCACCGGCGACATCCAGCTTACGCTCGCGCAGAAAGTCCCGGTGACCGGCGCGGTGATCGTCACGACGCCTCAGGACATCGCGCTGATCGACGCCCGCAAGGGCCTCAAGATGTTCGAGAAGGTCGGTATCCCGATCCTCGGCATCGTGGAAAACATGGCGCTGCACGTCTGCCCGAAATGCGGCCACGAGAGCCACATCTTCGGCTCCGGTGGAGCCGAGCGCCTGTGCAAGGACTACGAGACCGAACTGCTCGGTCAGTTGCCGCTCGACGGTGCGATCCGCGAACAGGCGGATTCCGGGCGACCGACCGTGGTGGCGGACCCCGACGGGAAGGTCGCGCAGATCTACAAGCGAATCGCGCGCCGCTGCGCGGTTCGGATCTCCGACCTGCAGAAGGACATGACCTCGAAGTTCCCGAGCATCGTGGTTCAGAACACCTAGAAGGAGCCGCGGGGAGCCTCAGGTTTCCCGTTCCATATGACCATCAAGTCGGACCGCTGGATCCGCCGCATGGCGGTGGAGCACCGCATGATCGAGCCGTTCGAACCGGCGCAGGTCAAGGAGGCCGGCGGGCGCAGGCTCGTGTCCTACGGCACGTCGAGCT
>MERB01000060.1:32045-40079 GCA_001770475.1 Betaproteobacteria bacterium RIFCSPLOWO2_02_FULL_66_14
GACGATCGTCGATCCGAAGGCCTTCGACGAGAAGAACTTCGTCGGGTTCCGCGGCGAGGTCTGCATCATCCCGCCGAACTCGTTCGCGCTCGCGCGGACCGTCGAGTACTTCCGCATTCCGCGCAACGTGCTCACGATCTGCCTCGGCAAGAGCACCTATGCTCGCTGCGGAATCATCGTCAACGTCACGCCGCTCGAACCCGAGTGGGAAGGGCACGTGACGCTGGAATTCTCCAACACCACGCCGCTGCCGGCGCGCATCTACGCCAACGAAGGCGTGGCGCAGGTGATCTTCATCGAGTCCGACGAGGTCTGCGAAACTTCGTACAAGGACCGCGGTGGCAAGTACCAGGGCCAGCAGGGCGTGACGCTGCCGCGGATCTGAAATTGGGGACAGACCACGTTTTCGTCACGTCGCAGAAAACGTGGTCTGTCCCCCGTTTTCCGGAACGGTTTTGACGTTCCATGATCTCGGGTTTTTTCGGGCGCTCGCGCCCGAAAAAACCCGAGATCGAAGGAACTCTAGCGACGCACCGTCGCCCGAATTTGCGTCCGAACGTAGCTGACGAAATCGAACCGCATCCCATCCGACGAGACCCGCGCCTCGCGGGCCTCTTCGCGCCATCGCGTCCGGTCGAACTTGGGAAACCGGGTGTCGCCGGCGAAGTCGCGGTGGATCTCGGTGAGCAGGAGCTGATCTGCGAGCGGTAGCGCGGCGCGGTACAGTTCCGCGCCGCCGATCACGTAGACGGCCGCCTCTCCCGCGCAGGCTTCGAGCGCGGCCTCGAGCGAAGGCGCCACGCTTGCCTCCGGCGCGACATACCCCGTCTGCCGCGTGACGACCAGGTTGCGCCGCCCGGGCAGCGCCCGGCCGATCGACTCCCAGGTCTTGCGTCCCATGATCACCGTGTGGCCCTGGGTGAGGCGTTTGAAATATTTCAGGTCCTCCGGCAACCGCCAGGGCAGCGCGCCGCCGGATCCGATGACGCCGTTGGCGGCGACCGCGGCGATGAGACAGATCCTGGGTCCGCTGGCGGCGGGCCTCACACCGCGATCGGCGCCTTGATCGCCGGGTGCGGCTCGTAACCCTCGAGCGCGAAGTCCTCGTAACGGAAGCCATTGAGATCCCGGACCTGCGGGTTGAGGCGCATCGTCGGGAAGGGGCGCGGGGCGCGCGAAAGCTGCTCGCGCGCCTGATCGAAGTGATTGAGGTAAAGGTGCGCATCGCCCAGCGTATGGACGAACTCTCCCGGCCCGAGTCCCGTGACCTGCGCCACCATGAGGGTGAGGAGCGAATACGACGCGATGTTGAACGGCACGCCGAGAAACAGGTCCGCGCTGCGCTGGTAGAGCTGGCACGAAAGCCGCCCGTCGGCGACGTAGAACTGGAACAGCGCGTGGCACGGGGGCAAGGCCATGCGATCGACGTCCGCGGGATTCCACGCCGACACGATGTGGCGCCGGGAATCGGGATTGCGGCGGATTCCCTCGACGACCTGCGCGATCTGGTCGATGCTGCGGCCGTCCGGCGTTCGCCAGTGGCGCCACTGGTACCCGTACACCGGACCGAGTTCACCCTCGGCATCGGCCCACTCGTCCCAGATGCTCACGCCCTGCTGCTGCAGCCACCGCACGTTGGTCTCGCCGCGCAGGAACCACAGCAGCTCGTAGACGATCGACTTCAGGTGAAGTTTCTTCGTCGTGAGGAGCGGAAAGCTCTCGGCCAGATCGAAGCGCATCTGCCAGCCGAACACCGATCGCGTGCCGGTGCCGGTGCGGTCGCCCTTGGCTGCGCCGCGCTCGAGCACCTGCGCGAGAAGGTCCAGGTACTGCTGTTCTCCGGGATTGAGGCGCATGGTCATGGGCAGCTATTCTGCCGGGTGGCGGGGCGCAGATAAAGGACCGCGGCGCAATCAGTGCATTCCAGCCGCATTTGCGCTAATTTCCGTTCTGTACCACTAAAAGAACGACAACGCTCATGGTCATCATGCATCCGACCCTGGCCTCGATCTTCAAGGGCAAGGACGATTTGTATCCCTCCGCGCTCGAGGGCAAGTACTCGAGGGTATTCAACAACATCATGAAGTACTGGGGCACTCCGAAGTGCGACGAGTATTTGGAAGAGCTGATCGTCGACAAGCGCGGCGGCCGCCAGGGGGTTTCGGCCGATGTCGCGGGCGACATCGTACGGCTCTCGAAGGTGCACCAGCGCCTGTTGGAAGTCCGCGCCGCCCAGCTTGCACCCAAGGGCGACCCCTGGAAAAACGAGGACGTGCGCAGGCGGCTCTCGAACGAGCAGATCGAGTACAGCATGGCGGGTTTCTGGCAGGCGGTCGAAACGGGCAACGACCGCGCACTGAAAATCTTTCTGCAGATTGTCGGCGTGAAACCCGATGAAAAGGACGCGCTCGGTGCGCCTGCGCTGATCAAGGCGGCAATGTTCAAACGCAAGGCCGTGGCCGCGATGCTGCTGGAATCGGGGGCCGACGCCAACCTGACCAACGCTCAGGGCCTCACGGCGTTGCACTGGGCTGCGTTCAAGGGGTTTGCCGACATCGTCGAACTGCTGCTCGGCAAGGGGGCGAACGCGGGGGTGAAGGGCGGTCCCGGCGTGACGCCGCTCATGCAGGCAGCGATGAACGGGCACGGCGCGATCTGCAGCCAGTTGCTCGCGAAAGGTGCCAACGTCAACGAGCCCGACAACGATGGCATGACGGCGCTGCACAAGGCGGTGAGCGACGGCCATCCCGAGGTCGTGCGCGTACTGGTTGCGGCAGGGGCCGAACGCGAAGCGAAATCCACGACCGGCGCGACCCCGCTTTCGATCGCCGAGCGCCGCAAGAACGCAGAGGTCCTGGCGGCGCTAGGCGGCTAGCGTGCTGAGTCACAAGTTCGCATACGAATAGTCCGCGTTTTTTATCCGATCTCGTGATTCCCCGCGCTTCTCGCCGTTGCGGGGAATCATGAGACACACCGAAGCAGCCCTCGGGCACGAACGGGGCCCTACGCGCATGGCCGTGGTTGCCGTGTCTCGGGACTTCGGCAAAAACGGCCGAAGTCCCGAGATCGAAGAAATCCATCACGGATTTCGGACTCAGCGCACTAGCGTCTGTCCGGCGCGCGCGATGTAGCCACCGTTGCGCTGAACCTGGCTTGGCTCGGGGTCAGGCGGCCGGCTTCGGACGATGCGCCGACTTCGGCCTGAACGCCCTCACGATCGCCTCGTCGGTCTCTAAGTAAGGACCGCCGATCAGGTCGATGCAATAGGGCACCGCGGCGAAGATGCCGTGCACCACGGGCTTGCCCTCAGAGTCCTTCAGCCCCTCGAGTGTCTCGCGGATCGATTTCGGCTGGCCCGGCAGGTTGATGATCAGCGCTTTCTTGCGGATCACGCCGACCTGACGGGAAAGAATTGCCGTAGGCACGAACCTGAGCGAGATCTGGCGCATCTGCTCGCCGAATCCGGGCATGATTTTGTCGGCGACCGCAAGGGTCGCTTCAGGTGTGACGTCGCGCGGCGCGGGCCCGGTGCCGCCCGTGGTCAGCACGAGGTGGCAGCCCTTGGCGTCGACCAGTTCCTTCAGCGCAGCTTCGATCACCGCCCGCTCGTCCGCGATCAGGCGTTCTTCGAAGCGAATCGACGGCGATGCGATGACCCTGGAGAGCCAGTCCCTGAGCGCCGGAATGCCCTCGTCCCGATACACGCCGGCGCTTGCGCGGTCGCTCACCGATACGAGCCCGATCACCAGTTCACTCATTTGACCTCGTAGAACTGCAGCTCGACCCTGGCCGCGCGCCGTGCGCCGGTGCCCACGCAGACGATCCGGTTGAGCCACGCGTAGCGCTCATCCGAAGTCTCGAAGCGGGGCGTCGTGCGCATGTAGTAGAGCGCGGGATCGACGTCCTCGCCGCGCGCGAGCCGCGCAATGACCTCCGCGGGCCCATGGCGGTAGCCTCGGTTCTCCACGTAGATCAAGGCGCCGTCATCGGTCTCGAGCGCATAGCGCGCATCGAGGTCGGCAACGCCGTCGGCGCGCACCACCTGCCAGTCCGCGCCTCCTGGAATCACCTTGCCGGACAGCCTCGGCCCGCTGAAGCTGCCGCCCGTGATGCCGACGATGCGCCGACGGCCGAGCGGCGTTTCGCCCAGCTCGATCGGCGGCGCGAGCGTGATGCGGGCGGAAAGCAGCGGCTCGAGCGCGATCACGTCACCGATTCCCGAATCCGGCGGAACAATTCGCGCTGCGCTCGGGGGGGGCGCGCTTCGGCGAGTTCCTTGCGCGCGTTGCGGATCAGCGTGCGAAGCACCTGAAGGTCGGCGCCGGCATGCGCGTGCGCGAATTCGGTGAGCGCTTCGTCGTCCGCCAGCAGCCGCTCGCGCCAGCGTTCCAGACGAAGCTGACGTGCGCGCGCCACGCCGGACTGTCCGGCGCGCTCGGCGAGCGCGGCCCGGATCGGCTCTGCATCGAGGTCCCGCATCAGTCGGCCGATGAACTGCACCTGCCGGCGCCTGGCTTCGTGGCTTGAGATGCGGCGCGCGTCGCGCAAAGCCGTGGCGAGCCGTTCGGGCAGGCCGAGCGCGTCGAGCTGCGCCGGCGGCAATTCGAGCAGCCTCGCGCCGAGCGCCTGCAGCGCGTGCATCTCGGCCTTGCGTTTCGTCTTGCTGTCGGTGTCTTCGAGCATCGCGCTGTTATCATAGCGCGCCGTGCAGAACGCTTCACGATTCACGTATTCCCCCGAGCGCCTTCGCGAGCTGGCGAAGTCCGCTGGCGAGGTGGCAACGCGACTTGGCGCGACGTCGTGGGTGTGCGAGGTCTCCGAGGGCTACGGCCTGTCCGTGACGGTTCGCAAGAGCGCGGTGGACACGGTCGAGCACAATCGCGACAAAGGGCTGGGGGTCACGGTGTACAGCGGCGAACGGCCGAATGCACGCCGCGGCCATGCGAGCACCTCCGATCTGTCGCTCGCGGCGATCACGCAGTCCGTCGCGGCTGCGCTCGCCATCGCCGAGCGCACTTCCGTGGACGATTGCGCCGGTCCGCCCGAGCCCGAATCCCTCGCCCGCGCTTTCCCCGATCTGGATCTGTTTCATCCCTGGCACCTGGCGACCGAAGAGGCCATCGCGATTGCACGACGCGCCGAGCGCGCGGCGTTCGCGCTGTCGCCCAGGATCCGGAACTCGGAGGGCGCCACGCTGTCGGTGCAGCATTCGCAGTTCGTGCTCGCCAACAGCCTCGGATTCATGCACGGATTTCCCACTTCGCGCCACACGCTGTCGCTTTCGGTCATTGCCGAGGATCGCGGATCGATGCAGCGCGACGACTGGTACAGCGCGGCGCGCAGCGCCGAGGCCGTCGCCGACCCGGGTGCGCTCGGGCGCTACGCCGGAGCGCGCGCGCTTGCGCGCCTGGGGGCGCGCAAGATCGCGACCTGCAAGGTGCCGGTGCTGTTCGAGGCGCCGGTCGCCACGTCGCTGATCGGCGCGTTCGTCGCCGCGGCGAGCGGGTCCAACCTGTATCGCAAGGCCTCGTTTCTCGAGGGCGCGCTCGGCAAGGAAGTGTTTTCTGCGGTCGTGTCGATCGACGAGCGACCCTTCGAGCGCGCAGGGCTTGCGAGTTCGCCGTTCGACGACGAAGGGGTCGCGGCCGAAGAGCGCAGCGTCATTGGCGACGGCGTCCTGCGGGGCTATTTCCTGGGGAGCTATTCGGCGCGAAAGCTCGGCATGCGATCGACGGGCAGCGCGGGCGGCAACCACAACCTCGTGGTGCACGGCAATGGAGCGGATTTCCGCGGCATGCTCGGCAAACTTCACCGGGGACTTCTGGTGACCGAGCTTCTCGGACATGGCGTCAACCTCGTCACCGGAGACTACTCGCAGGGTGCGGCCGGGTACTGGGTCGAACGCGGCGAGATCGCCTTCCCGGTGGAAGAAATCACCATCGCCGGCAATCTGAGGGAGATGTTCCGCGGCGTGGTGGCGGTCGGGAGCGACACGGTGGTGCGGGGTTCCCGGCGCTGCGGCTCGATCCTGATCGACCGGATGACGATCGCCGGCGACTGAACGGGAGACGCTGATGAATCGACGTTCGTTTGTGCTTGCCGTGGCGCTGCTCGCCTCGGGATCCGCGGTAGCGCAGAATCGAGTGCCAGACGTCATATTCGTGCCCACGCCGCAGGAAGTGGTCGAGGACATGCTGCGGCTCGCGGACGTGAAGAAGGGCGACGTGCTGTACGACCTGGGATCGGGCGACGGCCGGATCCCGATCACCGCGGCGAAGAAGTACGGCGTGCGCGCAGTCGGCATCGACATCGATCCGCACCGGATCTCCGAGGCCCGCGCAAACGCGAAGAAGGCAGGCGTCGAGAAACAGGTGGAGTTTCGCGAGGGCGACCTGTTCGCGATGGACTTTCGCGAGGCGACGGTGGTGACGTTGTACCTGCTCCCGGAACTGAACCTGAAACTGGCGCCGAGGCTGCGCGCCGAGATGAAGCCGGGGACGCGAATCGTCTCGCACCAGTTCGACATGGGCGAGTGGCGGCCGGACAAGAAGCTCGAACTGGGCGGCCGCACGGTCTACTTCTGGACCGTTCCCGAGCGCAAGGCGCGCAAATAGGCGCATCCCGTGACTGCCCGACTCGAGATCGAGATCGCCTCCGACGTCATCTGCCCGTGGTGCTACATCGGAAAACGTCGCTTCGAAAAGGCGCTGGCGCTGCTCGGAGATGAAGTCGAGGCGAACGTCACCTGGCTGCCGTTCCAGCTCAATCCCGGCATGCCGGTCGAAGGCGTGGCGCGAGTCGATTACCGGCGCTCGAAGTTCGGATCCCTCGAGCGCGGGCGGGTGCTCGATGCGCGCGTCTCGCAGGAGGGTGCGCAGGAAGGCATCGAGTTTGCTTTCGATCGCATGCAGCGAACCCCGAACACGTTGGCGGCGCACCGACTGATCGACCTCGCGCAGGCTCAGGAGCGTGCCGACGCGGTCGTGATGGCGCTGTTCAGTGCCTACTTCGAGGCAGCGCTCGACATCGGCGATGCGGAGGTGCTCGCGGCGCTCGCCGGGCGTTGCGGCGTTTCGGGATGGCCCGAGGCCGCCGACGCTGCGCGTGTCGCCAGGCTGGAGGAGAGCGTCCGCGAACTCGGCATCTCGGGCGTACCGACGTTCATCTTCGATCGCAAGTCGGCGCTTTCGGGAGCGTATCCGCCGGAGCAGCTCGCCGCCGCGATCCGGCAGTCGTTGGGGTCAGAGTAAACCGCTCGCGGTTTACTCTGACCCCAACGCAATCGTGACGCGCTTGTTGCGCTTGCCTTCGCTGCGGATCCGGGTCACGGCGATGCGGCCGACTTCGCGCGTATTGCGAACGTGGGTGCCGCCGCAGGCCTGAAGGTCGACGCCGGGAATTTCCATCAGCCGCACGCGGCCCGCGCCGCGCGGGGGCGCGACCGACATGGTCCGCACGAGTTCGGGACGGGAATCCAGTTCGGCGTCGGTGATCCAGCTCGAGCGCGTGTCGTGGCGCGCCAGCACCAGCGCGTTCACGCCGCTCTCGATCGCCACCTTGTCGAGCTTGTCCATGTCGATGTCGAAATCGAGATGCGCCTTGTCCTCGGCGATGCGACCGCCGGTCACCGGCGCGCCCACGACCGCCCCGAGCAGGTGCAGCGCGGTGTGAAAGCGCATGTGCCGGTAGCGCCTGTCCCAGTCGAGTTCTGCGCGCAGGACCGTTCCCGCCACCGGCAATGCGGCATCCGGCGCGACGATGTGCAGCACGACGTCGCCCTCGCCCCTGCGCGCATCGATCACGGGCAAGTCGCCGATCCGCCCCGTGTCGCCCGGCTGGCCGCCGCCGAGCGGATAAAACACGGTGCAATCGAGTTCGATCAGGTTGTCGCGTGCCGCGACCACCTTCGCCTCGCAGGAACGCTGGTAGGGATCGTCGCGGAACAGCAGTCGAGTCACGGCAAGACGGGATTCCTGCACGACTGCAAGCCCCGCGCCGAATTTGCCGTTCCCCAATCTCGGGACTTGGCCGAAG
>MERB01000060.1:40093-42441 GCA_001770475.1 Betaproteobacteria bacterium RIFCSPLOWO2_02_FULL_66_14
AGCACGACGAGTGCGATGAAGAAAACCACCAGCGCCCCCGCCGCGAAGAACCCGAGCGTGGCCGGGGCGAGATCGGGCACATCCGGGTCGCGCGGAACCGGTTGTGGCAGGGCGTGCGCGTCATCGGCGTGAACTGCGGCGGTTGCATGCATGGCGGACATCCTTTCGTTGAAGGCAGTGAAGAACTCGGCGGCCACTTTCTGCGCGGCAGCATCGACCAGCCGCGAGCCGATCTGCGCGAGCTTGCCGCCGACGTTGGCCTTGGCCTGGTAGCTGAGCAGCGTCTGCCCCTCGCCCTCGGGCGTCAGGCTGACGCTCGCCGATCCCTTGGCGAAGCCCGCCACGCCGCCCTGGCCCTCGAAGCCGAGGGCGTAGGAATTCGGCGGCCTCGAATCCGAAATCAGCATCCGACCCTTGAACTTGGCAGCCACCGGGCCGACCCGCGCCGTCATCAGTACGCTGAACTCGTTTTCGCCGGTTCGCTCGATCGATTCGCAGCCGGGCACGCAGCCCTTCAGGAACTCGGGATCGTTGAGCGCTGCCCAGGTGTCGGCCTGCGAGGCCGGAATCCGCTGCTCGCCAGTCATCTCCATGCGCGCTTCTCCATGTGCCTGGGTGCCGGTTCGGAAATCGCGTGTGCTAGATCGACCAGGCTCTTCACATTGTGCACCGGAAGAAAGCGGTCCACGTGCGGAAGCATCGCACGCACGCCTGCGGGACGCGCCTCGAAGCGTTCGTAACGCAGCAGGGGATTGAGCCAGATCAGTTCCCGGCAGGACTTGTGCAGGCGCTGCATCTCCTCGGCCAGGCCTTCGCCTGCCTCGCGATCCAGGCCGTCGGAGACGAGCAGGACGCACGCGTTCTGCCCGAGCACGCGCCGCCCCCAGCGCCAGTTGAAATCGCGCAAGCAAGTGCCGATCCGCGTGCCGCCGGACCAGTCCCTGATCAGGTCCGCCACCCGGGCCATGGCCACGTCGACATCGCGATGGCGCAGTTGCCGCGTGACGTTGGTGAGGCGCGTGCCGAAGACGAACACGCTCACGCGGTCACGGTCGTTGGTGATCGCGTGCAGGAAATGCAGGAACATTCGCGAGTACGGATTCATCGATCCCGAGATGTCGCACAGCACCACCAGCGGGGGGTGAATTTCGAGCGGCGCGGTGCGCACCAGGGGAATCACGTCGCCGCCTCCGCGCAGGCTTCGACGGAGCGTGGCACGCAGGTCGATCCGCGCCCCGCGCGGCGAGGCCTGGTGGCGTCGCGTCCGGACCACCGGCAGCGGCAAGCGCAGTGCCTGGAGCATTTTCTTCGCCGCCGCCAGCTCGGCCGCCGACATGGTGTCGAAATCCATTCGCTGCAGGACTTCGCGAGACGAAAACGTGAGCCGCGCATCGAGCTCGACCTTCTGCTCCTCGCGCGGCTGCTCGGGGGGCTTCTGGCGCGAGAACAGGGCGTCGGACAGCCGCTGGCTCTGCTCCTCGTCCTTTGCCGCGCGCCCGTAGGTCTTCGGCAGCAGCGCCTGCATCATTTTCTCGACCAGATGCGGATCGCGCCAGAAGATGCGGAAGGCCTGATCGAAAATCGGACGCTGCTCCTGCCTGGACAGCAGCACGGCCGACATGGTCCAGTACCAGTCCTCGCGCCGGTTGCAATCGGCGAGCTCGAGCGCCTTGACGCAATCGACGACGCGATCGGGTCCGATGCGCAGCCCGGCGGCGCGCAGCAGGCGCGCGAAGTGCGCGACGTTTTCCGCGAGCCGTCCGCGGGACGCGCTCTGGTCGATTCCCGGAAACATCCGGCGCCTAGGCGGCGGCCGCGGTCTGCCGCGCCTCGGTGACGAGCCGCGCGGCCTCCTCGCCGGCGATGCGTTCGATGTCGTCCTGATACTTGAGCAGCACCCCGAGGGTACTGTTGACCGTGTCCGGGTCGAGCGTGATGCGATCGAGCGCCACCAGGCAATTCGCCCAGTCGATGGTCTCGGCGACTCCGGGCAGCTTGAACAGGTCGACCGAACGCAGCCGCTGCACGAACGCCACCACTTCTCTCGACAGCGCCGCCGAGGCGCGCGGCGCCTTGCGCCGGAGGATCTCCAGCTCGCGCGCGGCGTCGGGGTAGTCCACCCAGTAATAGAAGCAGCGGCGCTTGACCGCATCGTGGATCTCGCGCGTGCGGTTCGAGGTCATGACCACGATGGGCGGCTCAGCCGCGCGGAGCGTGCCGATTTCCGGAATCGAAATCTGCCAATCCGACAGCACTTCGAGCAGGTAGGCCTCGAACGGCTCGTCGGTCCGGTCGAGTTCGTCGATCAGGAGCACCGGCGCGGCGCCCGGCGCTCCCTCGAGCGCGCG
>MERB01000060.1:42451-42994 GCA_001770475.1 Betaproteobacteria bacterium RIFCSPLOWO2_02_FULL_66_14
GCGGCTTCGGCGAGCCGGATTTCGATCATCTGGCGGGCATAGTTCCATTCGTAGGCGGCCTGCGCGATGTCGAGCCCCTCGTAGCATTGCAGCCGGATCAGTTCGCGCCCGAGCGCCTGCGCGGCCACCTTGGCGATTTCGGTCTTGCCGACGCCCGCCTCGCCCTCGAGAAACAGCGGCCGGCGCATGGTGAGCGCGAGGTACAGCGCGGTCGCGAGGCTGCGGTCGGCGACGTAGTCCGCCGAAGCGAGCATTTCGTGGGTGTCGTCGATGGAGCCGGGCAGTGCGCTTGGCATGGGCGGGAGGCGGCGGGAAAGGTCGAATTTTCCGCGATTTGACCCCGCGGCGCCACCCCGGATCGCGGTTGGATCGCTGCGCCGGAGGCCAGCGCAACGCTACAATACTTCGCATCGCGCGCAGCATCGCTGGTCCGCGCGCCAGACATCGCAGGCGGGCAGCAACATCGTGAGCAAGTCACACGTCACCGTAGACACGCGTCAGTTGCGGCTCGGAATGTTCATCGCCGATCTCGACCGGCCGTGG
>MERB01000060.1:43008-50290 GCA_001770475.1 Betaproteobacteria bacterium RIFCSPLOWO2_02_FULL_66_14
GGTCGATCCGCTTCGCTCGACCGTCGAGGTGAGCGGTCCGACGCCGGAACTCGCGCCGCCGAACATCGAGCTCACGGTGTACGTCGACGAGTCGCCGCTCGAGATCGAGCTGCCGCGCGCACAAGAGGCTTATTCGCGCAGCGAGCGGGTGATCGAGGAACTGGTGCACGAGGTGCAGGCGGGCGGCCACCTGCACCTCGACAAGGTGGATGACGTCGTCGACGACATGGTCGCGAGC
Organism: Betaproteobacteria bacterium RIFCSPLOWO2_02_FULL_66_14; assembly: GCA_001770475.1. Classification (GTDB taxonomy): domain Bacteria; phylum Pseudomonadota; class Gammaproteobacteria; order Burkholderiales; family SG8-39; genus 2-02-FULL-66-14. Next base: position 43,247 of record MERB01000060.1, read on the forward strand.
GTGATCGCCAATCCCGACGCGCTGATGTGGATCGCGCGCCTGCAGCAGGAGCACGGCAAGACTTACGCCCATGGCGTGCGCGTGAGCGTGTACCTGCTCGCCCTCGGCCGCCAGCTCGGGTTCCCGGAACACGAATTGCATCATGTCGGAATGATCGGATTGTTGCTCGACCTCGGAAAGACGAGGCTTCCGGCAGAGTTGCTCGATCGCCGCGGCAAGCTCTCGGCCGACGAATTCGAGGAAGTGAAACGCCACGTGGAATACGGCCTCGAGATGCTCGCAGGCTCGGCGGGCGTGCATCCGAACGTCCTGGAGGGCATCGCTCAGCACCACGAGCGCCTCAATGGCAGGGGCTACCCGAAGGCCTTGAAAGGGGAAGCAATCGGCATTTTCGGACGCATGGCCGGGATTGCCGACAGCTTTGCCGCGCTCACTTCGCCGAGGCCATACGACGAGACGGTTTCCCCGAGCGACGCCCTGGCCAAGCTCTACGACTCCGCGGGCGAATACTTCCATGGCCCGCTGATCGAGCGCTTCGTCCAGGCGATCGGTGCGTTCCCGGTCGGGTCCCTGGTCGAGCTCTCCACGGGCGAGGTGGCAGTGGTCGTGCGGCATAACCGCGTGCGCAGGCTGCAGCCTGCGGTTCTGGTGGTGACGGATCGCGACAAGAGCAAGCTCGAGCATCCCTTGCAGCTCGATTTGCTCTACCAGCACGAGGAATCGGCGCAAGACCCGATCCGCATCCGGCGCGGTTTGCCGGTGGATGCCTACGACATCGACGCCAATGCCTACTTCGTGTCGGCTCCGCGAGCCGATGGCGCCCGAGTGCGCAACGCTGGCTGACTGGTCGGGGCTAAGTGAAACGTGACGCGAGAAACCGCGGCGTTCGGGCGATAACCGGCGCAGACAAGGTCGTCGTGCCCGCACAGCTCAGCGAGTTCATCGCGTCGAGCATGGGCGACGGGAAGGGTACGCTCGCCCTGTTGATGCTCGACCTCGGCCGCTCGGACCGGCTCGATGCGATGGCAGCGAACGCCACGGCACGCGAGCGCACGCAGCGCATCTTGTCCCGCCTGGGAAATTTGGTGCGTCCGGGTGACCGCCTTGCCGCGGTTACCGAGGACCGTTTCTGGCTGGTGCTTCCGCAACTGCCCCACGAACAGGTCGCGTTGGTGGCAGTGGCGCGCATTCTTGAAGAACTCGATCAACTCGCCGAAGATGGGCTCGTGCTGCAGCCGTCGATCGGCGTCGCGATCCATCCAGGACACGGCGACACGCTCAGCGACCTGCTCGTCGCCGCGGACGCCGCGATGCGCGCGGCCCGTCGACGGGAGGAGCGCTACGCGGTGTTCCAGCCGGCGCACGCCGAGCCGGTGTTCGATCCGCGCTTCCTCGCTGAGTTGAAGGCCGCGCTGCGCGCCGGGGAACTCATGCTCCATTACCAGCCGCAGGTGGACCTGCGCAGCAGCGGCCTGCATTCAGCGGAGGCACTCGTGCGCTGGCAGCGGCGCGACGGCAGCCAGGTTTCGCCCGCGCGCATCGCCGAGGCCGCGGAACACGGCGAGATCCTTCATGGCTTCATGCAGTTCCTCCTCAATACCGCACTGCGCCACATGGTCGGCTTCGGTCACGGCGGTCCGAGCGCGCGCGCGCGCGTCAGCGTCAACGTCTCGGCGATGCTGGTGACCGATCGCGAATTGCCGGCGATCGTCGGTCAGTTCATCGAGACCTGGGGCATCGCGCCGCAGGACCTCACGCTCGAGGTCACGGAACGCGCGATCGTCTCGGACGTCAAGCGCTGCGCCGAGGTGCTGAACGGCCTGAAGCGGCTTGGAGTGCGTCTGGCAATGGACGATTTCGGCACCGGGTATTCGTCCCTCGCGCACCTGAAGCTGTTCCCGTTCGACGAGCTGAAAATCGATAAACTGTTCGTTCGCAACATGCTCGAGAACACCGGAGATCTGCGAATCGTTCGCGCGATGATCGATCTTGGCCACAATTTCGACATGCAGGTGGTCGCGGAGGGCGTCGAAGACGTGCCGACGCTCGACCGGCTGCGCGAGCTGGGCTGCGATATCGCGCAGGGATACGCGATCGCGAGGCCGATGGACGTGGCCTCGCTCGGACAGTGGTGGCGCGCCAACGCGGGCACGCAGGCCTGAGCAGGCGGCGGCACGCCGCATCACGATACGAAAAGGCCCGCCGAGGCGGGCCGTCCGTTGCGGGACGAGCAGCGTCCGCGTTTCCTACTTGAGTGCGTTCTCCACCGCGCGCTTCGCCATCACGGTGACGAGGTGGGCGCGATACTCGGCGCCGGCGTGCAGGTCGGAGTTGAGTCCGCTCGCGGCCTGCTTGACGCCCGCGACCGACTCCGGAGAAAACTTCGCCGCGAGCGCCTTTTCCATGTCCTTCTGCCGGAACACGCATGGCCCGGCACCGGTCACCGCGACGCGGACGCCCGACGATGACTCGGCGACGAACACGCCGACGATGGCGAAACGCGAAGCCTGGTTCTTGAACTTCGTGTACGCCGCGCGCTTCGGAACCGGGAACACCACCGAGGTGATCAGTTCACCCTGCGCGAGCGCGGTCTCGAACAGTCCCTTGAAAAACTCGTCGGCGGGAATCCTGCGCTTGTTGGTGACGATCGTGGCCCCCAGGCCGAGCACCGCGGCGGGATAGTCTGCCGCGGGATCGTTGTTCGCCAGTGCGCCGCCCAGCGTTCCCATCGCGCGCACCTGGCGGTCGCCGATCTGGCCGGCGAGCGCGGCGAGCGCTGGGATGGCCTTGCGCACCTCGGGCGATTTCTCGACTTCGGCGTGGCGCGTCATTGCGCCGATCGTCACTTCGGAGCCGCTCGCCTTGATGCCGGAAAGATCCTTGATCGAGCCAAGGTCGATCACGTCGGAGGGCGACGACAGGCGCAGTTTCATGGCCTGCACCAGCGACTGGCCACCGGCGAGCAGCTTGTGATCGGGCCCCTTCGCAGCCAGGGTCACCGCGTCGTTGACGTTGGCCGGGCGATGGTAGATGAATGGGTGCATAGATCCTCCTCCTCAGGCAGCCTTCTCGTTCTGGATCGCACGCCACACCGTCTGAGGCGTCGCGGGCATCGGCAGGTCCTTCGCACCGATCGCATCGGTGATCGCGTTCATGAGCGCGGCCGGCGCGCCGATGGCGCCGGCTTCTCCGCAGCCTTTCACGCCGAGCGGATTGTGGGTGCACGGCGTCTCGCGCGTGTCGACCTCGAACATCGGAACGTCGGTCGCGCGGGGAATGCTGTAGTCCATGAACGAACCCGTCACCAGCTGGCCGCTCGCATCGTAGTGGCAGTTCTCGGTGAGCGCCTGGCCGATGCCCTGCGCGAGACCCCCGTGCACCTGCCCGTCGACGATCATCGGGTTGATGATCTTGCCGAAGTCGTCCACCGCGATCCAGCGCTCGATCCTGACGACGCCGGTCTCGGGATCCACTTCCACCTCGCAGACGTAGCTGCCCGCTGGGAAGGTGAAGTTCGTGGGATCGTAGAACGCGTTCTCGTTCAGGCCCGGCTCGAGCTTGTCGTGCGGGTAGTTGTGCGGCACGTAGGCCGCGAACGACACCTCGCCGAACATTTTCTTCTTGTCGGTGCCCTTCACCGTAAAGACGCCGCGGTCGTACTCGATGTCCGCCTCCGCGGCCTCCAGCAGGTGCGCGGCGATCTTCTTGCCCTTGGCGACGATCTTGTCGAGCGCCTTCACGATCGCGGTGCCGCCGACGGCGATCGAGCGTGACCCGTAGGTGCCCATGCCGAACAGGATCTTCGAGGTGTCGCCGTGGACGATGTCGACGCTGTCGATCGGGAGCCCGAGGCGGTCGGCCACCACCTGCGCGAACGAGGTCTCGTGGCCCTGACCATGCGAATGCGAGCCGGTGAACACGGTCACGCTGCCCGTCGGGTGGACGCGGATTTCTCCGGCCTCGAACAGGCCCGCCCTCGCGCCCAGCGATCCGGCGACCGCCGACGGGGCGATGCCACAGGCCTCGATGTAGCACGCGTACCCCAGTCCGCGCAGCTTGCCTCGCTTGGCGGCCTCGGCCTTGCGCGCGGCGAAGCCGGCGACGTCCGCCATTTTCGTCGCCGCATCGAGCGTCGCGTCGTAGTTGCCCGTGTCGTAGAGCAGCGCCACCGGGGTCTGGTACGGAAAGCTGCGAATGAAATTGCGCCGGCGGATTTCCGCCGCGTCGATCTTCAATTCGCGCGCGGCCGTTTCCACCAGCCGCTCGACCACGTAGGTGGCCTCCGGGCGGCCCGCGCCCCGGTAGGCATCGACCGGACTCGTGTTCGTGAACACCGCGGTGACCTCGCAGTGGATCACCGGCGTGGTGTACTGCCCGGCGAGCAGCGTCGCGTACAGGATCGTCGGCACGCAGGAGGCAAACGTGGACAGGTAGGCGCCGACGTTCGCCGCGGTCTTGACGCGCATCGCGAGGAACTTGCCGTCCTTGTCGAGCGCCAGTTCGGCCGTGGTGGTGTGGTCGCGGCCGTGCGCGTCCGACAGGTAGGACTCGGAGCGATCGGCGGTCCACTTCACCGGCCGGTTGAGTTGCTTCGACGCCCAGGTCACCACCACGTCCTCGGCGTACAGGTAGATCTTCGATCCGAACCCGCCGCCCACGTCGCCCGCGACCACGCGCACCTTGTGCTCGGGCAGGCCCATCACGAACGCCGTCATCAGCAGTCGCTCGACGTGCGGGTTCTGGCTCGCGACATACAGCGTGTAGCTGTCGTCGGCGCGCGAGTAGCTGCCGTTGGCGGCGCGCGGCTCGATCGCGTTCGGAATCAGGCGGTTGTTGACGAACTCGAGCTTGGTGACGTGCGCCGCCTTCGCGAATGCAGCGTCCACCGCGCTCTTGTCACCGAGCGCCCAGACGTAGCAGGTGTTGTCGGGAGCGACCTCGTGCAGCGCAGGGGCGCCCTTCGCGAGCGCCTTCACCGCATCCACCACGGCGGGCAGGACTTCGTAGTTCACCTCCACCAATTCGGCCGCGTCGTGCGCCTGGTCGAGCGTTTCGGCAACCACGACCGCAACCCGTTCGCCGGAGAACCGAACCTTGCCTTGCGCGAGCACGGGGTAGGGCGGTTCCTTCATCGGTTGGCCGTTGACGTCGGTGATCAGCCAGCCGCAGGGCAATCCTCCCAGCTTGGCGGCGGCGATGTCATCGCCGGTGTAGACCGCGAGCACGCCGGGCGCCGACTTGGCGCGCGAGCTGTTGATCGATTTGATTTTTGCGTGCGCATGAGGCGAGCGCACGAACACGGCGTGCGTCTGGTGGGGCAGCGTGACGTCGTCGGTGTACCGGCCCGCGCCCGTGAGAAAGCGGTAGTCCTCTTTTCGCGGAATTCGCGCGCCGATCAGCGGTGCGTTCATGAGAACCTCCCTCTACTTGGCAGCGGCCATGGCTTTCGCGCCGGCCATGATGGATTTGACGATGTTGTGGTATCCGGTGCAGCGGCAGAGATTGCCTTCCAGGGCTTCCCGGACGTCCTGCTCGGTCGGATTGGGATTGCCCTTGGCGAAGTCGATCGCGTTGATCACCATGCCCGGAGTGCAAAAGCCGCATTGCAGCCCGTGATGCTCCTTGAACGCAGCCTGCATCGGATGCAGCGTCCCGTCGGGTTTCGCAACGCCTTCGATGGTCGTGATCTCCGCGCCTTCGGCCTGCATTGCGAGCATCGAGCACGATTTCACCGCGCGCCCGTTCATCATCACCGTGCACGCACCGCACTGTGCGGTGTCGCAGCCGACATGCGTTCCTGTGAGCCGAAGCGTGTCGCGGATCAGAGAGACCAGCAGCGTGCGCTCCTCCACCTCGGACGAAACGGACTTGCCGTTCACCTTAAAAGAGACTCTGACCGCCATGATTCCTCCTTAGAACTTAAACCGTCGTGATCGAATGAATCGCCGCGTGCCGTCCCTGGAGAAGGCGTCCTCGGATCCGATGGAGGGATTACGCGTGCGCGGCTGCCACGGAAATACTAACCAAGCGCAGGAGCAAGAGCAATGCGGCGACGCAGCAACGAAATTCGCGCGCGGCGAAAAAAACCCGCCGCAGCGGGTCTTCTTCAGGGCCGGCGAGCGCCGGGACGCTACTTGAGTTTGGTTTCCTTGTACACCACGTGCTTGCGCGCCTTCGGATCGAATTTGCGGATTTCCAGCTTGTCCGGGGTCGTGCGCTTGTTCTTGGTGGTGGTGTAGAAGTGGCCGGTGCCGGCGGTCGATTCGAGCTTGATCTTTTCACGCATGGCGATCTCCTCAGGCGGCCTTCTTGTTGGCCTTGATTTCGGCAAGCACCGCCTCGAGGCCGAGCTTGTCGATGCGGCGAAGCCCGGCTGTCGAAACGCGCAGCCGAACGAAGCGGCTCTGGCTCTCCAGCCAGAACCGGCGGTAGTGCAGGTTGGGCTGAAACGCACGCTTGGTCCGGTTGTTGGCGTGAGAGACGCTGTTTCCCATCATCGGCTTCTTGCCGGTGACCTGGCACACTCTGGACATCGAAGACTCCGGAACAATCGAAAGGTCGCGAATTATAACGAGATTTCGGGTTCCTGGCCCGGTTTGTTCCCCTCCCGGCGGAATGCTGCGCGAAGCCTAGAGCAGCCCCCGCTCGGCAAACGACAGGCACTGGTTCCCGGCGACGATGAAGTGGTCCAGCACCTTGACATCGACCAGGGCGAGTGCCTCCTTGAGCTGGCGCGTGAGCAGTTCGTCGGCCTGGCTCGGCTGCGCGACTCCCGAGGGATGGTTGTGGGCGAAAATCACGGCCCCGGCGTTTGCGGACAGCGCGGCCTTGACGATTTCGCGCGGGTAAACGCTCGTCTGCGTCAGCGTGCCCCGAAACATCTCCTCGCAGCGGATCACCCGGTGCTGTGCATCGACGAACAGCACCATGAAGATCTCCTGCCCGCGTCCGCCGAGCGCGAGCCGCAGGTAATCCCTGACTGCGGCCGGCGACGTGAGGGCAGTGCCCGTTTCGCGCAATTGTTCGCGGAGGCAGCGCCGCGCG
>MERB01000060.1:50385-53934 GCA_001770475.1 Betaproteobacteria bacterium RIFCSPLOWO2_02_FULL_66_14
CGACGTCGACGGCGCTCTTGCCGCGAACGCCGGTGCGAAGCAGGACCGCAAGCAGTTCGGCCTCGCTCAGCGCCGCGGGGCCGAGCGCGAGCAGGCGCTCGCGCGGTCGTTCCGCCATCGGCCAGTCGGAAATGGCCATGCCTGCCTCAATCCCCTAGAATTCCCGTTCCCTTCCCTAACGCGCGCAGCGCCGGTTCGATGACTCTCAAGGGCAAGCGCATTCTGCTGGGTCTCACCGGCGGCATCGCCGCGTACAAGGCCGCCGAATTGGCGCGCACGCTGGTCAAGTCCGGCTGCGACGTGCGCGCAGTTCTGACGGAGGCGGCGACGCGGTTCGTCGGTGCCGCGACGCTCCAGGCGCTCACGGGGCAGACCGCATGGACCGATCTGTGGGATCCGCGGGTCGCCGACAATATGGCGCACATCGAACTGTCGCGCGATCGTGACCTGATCGTCGTTGCGCCGGCGAGCGCGGATTTTCTCGCCAAGGCCGCTCACGGACTTGCGGACGACCTGCTCTCCACCCTGGTGCTCGCGCGGCGCTGCCCGCTGCTGGTCGCGCCTGCGATGAACGTCGAGATGTGGAGCAACGCTGCGACCCAGCGCAATCTTCTGACGCTGCGGGACGACGGCGTGGTGGTGGTCGGACCGGCCGAGGGTGACCAGGCCTGCGGCGAAACCGGCATGGGCCGGATGCTCGAAGCAACGGCGATCTCGCAGGAGATCGAGGCGTTCTTTCAGCCCAAGTCGCTCGCAGGCAAGCGGGTGCTGGTGACGGCTGGGCCGACCAGCGAGCCGATCGACCCCGTGCGCATGATCACCAACGCGAGTTCGGGAAAGATGGGGTTTGCCGTGGCGCGCGCGGCGCGCGAAGCGGGGGCCGAAGTGACGCTGATCGCCGGGCCGGTGGTGCTTGAGACGCCGGCGGGCACGACGCGAATCGACGTACGCACGGCCGACGAAATGTTCGATGCCGTGAAGGCCGCCGCGCAGCGCTGCGACATCTTCGTTTCGGTTGCCGCGGTCTCGGACTATCGCGTCGCGAATCCGGTCGCGCAAAAGATCAAGAAGGGCGCGCGGCGCGGCCTGAAGCTCGAACTGGTCGAGAATCCGGACATCCTCGCCTGGGTCGGGAAGCGGCGGGGCGCGCCGTTCTGCGTCGGCTTCGCGGCCGAAAGCGACCGGCTTGCGGAGAACGCGAAAGCCAAGCGCGCGAAGAAGGGCATTCCGCTGCTCGCAGCGAACCTTGCGCAGGAGGCGCTCGGCGCCGACGACAATGCGATCACGCTGTTCGACGATCGCGGCGAGCATCCGCTCGGGCGGGGACCGAAAATCGAGCTTGCGCGCAAGCTCGTCGCGCACGTCGCGGCCATGCAGTCACGCCGCGATTCGCGCCGGTGATGCGGCTCGACGTCCGGATCCTGGACGCGAGGATCGGCGCCCAACTGCCGCACCATGCGTCCCCCGGCGCAGCGGGCCTCGACCTGCGGGCCTGCATCGATTCGCCGCTCACGCTGCAACCCGGAGAATCGCAGCTGGTTCCCTCGGGCATCGCCATCCACCTGGGCCACCCGGGTTATGCGGCGCTGGTGCTGCCCCGTTCGGGGCTGGGTGCCAGGCACGGCATCGTCCTCGGGAATCTGGTCGGTCTGATCGATTCCGACTACCAGGGACAGATCATGGTGTCGCTGTGGAACCGCAGTGCGGTCGAGTTCACGATCCAGCCGCTCGAGCGCATCGCGCAGCTGGTCGTGGTGCCCGTGCAGCAGGTGGAATTCAACGTCGTCGCCGAGTTCGACGCCTCGAGCCGCGGCAGTGCCGGATTCGGCAGCACCGGACGCTGAAACGAAAAGCCCCGCCGAGGCGGGGCTTCGCGGAGCGCGAGGAACGCCTCAGCCGAGCGTGTCCTGCCAGATGTTGACCGCCCACGCCCAGGCGTACGCGCCTTCCAGCGAAGTCCGGGCCGAAGAGACGCCACCGGATCCAGGGACCGTGGTCAGCGTCTTGTCCTTGTCGTTCCATTGGTGCACGGAACTCACTCGGACCGCCTCGTCGTCGGAAACGTAGCTGTAGCAGGTGTTGACGATCTTCGGGTCGGGATTCGCCGCGCGACCGGCGAGCGCGGCAACGATCGCCGAGGCGCAGATCTTGGCCTGCTGATTCGCCATGCTGCCCGATTTCGGCATTCCGGGCGCGGAGAGCGTCGAATCTCCCAGCACGTGGATGCCCTTGACCGCGGTCGATTCGCAGCTGCGCCAATCCACACCGCACCACCGGTTGTTGGCGGTGACCAGTCCGGCCTTGACGGCGATATCGCCGGCGCGATGCGGAGGGATGACGTTGAGCACGTCGCCCTTTACGTCCTCGACTTCGAGCTTCACGGTGCCGGACTTCGCATCGACGCCCACGGCCTTCGAATTGCCGCGGAACTCGATCATCCCCGGATAGAGTTCCGCCCAGGCTTTCTTGAATAGTCCCCCCTTCGAGGTCACGTCGGGGTTGGCATCGACGATCAGCACCTTGGAGCGCGGCTTTGCCTTCTTCAGGTAGCTCGCGACCTGGCTCGCGCGCTCGTACGGTCCCGGCGGGCAGCGGTACGGGGCGAGCGGCACGGAGATCACGAACACGCCGCCGTCCTTCATCTGCTCGAGCTGTTTTCTCAGCCCGATGGTCTGCGCGCCGGCCTTCCAGCCGTGCAGCACGCGACCGGTCTGCAGCGCGGCGTCGTAGCCCGCGATCTGGTCGTACATGAAGTCGATTCCCGGTGCGACGATCAGCCGGTCGTAGCCCAGGTCGCCCGCGCGCTCGAGCTTCACCGTGCGCTTTGCGCCGTCGACCGCCATCGCCTCGTCGAACACGATCTGAACGCCGTGCTTGCGCAAGCCGTCATAGCTGTGGCGGATGTCCTCCATCGTCTTCGAGCCGCCCAACACGAGATTCGAGATCGGGCAGGACGTGAAGATGTTCGCGCGCTCGACCATCACGACCTCGATCGACGGGTCCCACAGGCGGATGTACTTGGCTGCGGTCGCGCCGCCAAACCCGCCCCCGATCACCACCACGCGGCCCTTCGCGGGCCCGGTGGTCGCGCAGCCCGACGCGGCCAGCACTGCGGCCGCTCCCGAAAGCCGCAGGAAATCGCGGCGGTCAAATGTCGTCTTCGTCATGGCGCCCCCTATTTCCTCTGTGCCGAAAAATACTCGGCGATGCGCTGGATCTCGGCGTCGGTGTAACCCTTCGAGATCTGGTGCATGACGGTGGCCGGCTTCGCCCCGGAGCGGAATTCGCCCAGCTTGCGAATCAGGTCCTGCTTCGGCATCCCGGCGAGCGGCTCGTAGCCGACTGCGCCGCGCCCGTCGGTGCCGTGGCACATGGCGCACGACGACGCGAGATCGCGCGCGGCGCCGTCCTGCGCCTGCGCGGCGATTGGGGCGGCCGCAAGCGCAGCCGCAATCACAAAAGTAATTCTCATCTGGACCTCCTCCCGGTAAGAGCGCGAAAGTGTCTGCTGCGGCACAGACCCCTGTCAAGCAACCCGCGCCGCGCCCT
>MERB01000060.1:53944-68482 GCA_001770475.1 Betaproteobacteria bacterium RIFCSPLOWO2_02_FULL_66_14
CGCTTCGTCGAATCGCAGCACGATCTGTTCGGCGGCGTCGACGTCGATCGTCACCTTGCCGCCGTGCTGCAGCTTGCCGAACAGCAGTTCGTCGGCGAGCGCGCGCCGAACCGTGTCCTGGATGAGCCGCGCCATCGGGCGCGCGCCCATGAGCGGATCGAAGCCCTTCTTCGCCAGGTGCTCCTTGAGCGTCTGCGTGAAATGCGCCTCGACTTTCTTCTCCGCCAGCTGCTCTTCGAGCTGCATGAGGAACTTGTCGACCACGCGCAGGATCACCTCGTGGTCGAGCGAGCGGAACGATATCGTGGCATCGAGCCGGTTGCGGAATTCCGGCGTGAACATCTTGCGGATCGATTCCATTTCGTCGCCGGTCTGCCGCGTGGTGGTGAATCCCATCGAGTTCTTCGCCAGCGACTCCGCGCCCGCATTGGTGGTCATGACGATCACCACGTTGCGGAAATCCGCCTTGCGCCCGTTGTTGTCGGTGAGCGTGCCGTGATCCATCACCTGCAGCAGGATGTTGAAGATGTCCGGATGCGCCTTTTCGATTTCGTCGAGCAGCAGCACCGAGTAGGGCTTCTTGGTGATCGCCTCGGTCATCAGCCCGCCCTGGTCGAATCCGACGTAGCCCGGGGGCGCGCCGATGAGGCGGCTCACCGCATGGCGCTCCATGTATTCGGACATGTCGAAGCGGATCAGTTCGATGCCCATGCAGTACGCGAGCTGCCGGGCGACTTCGGTCTTGCCGACGCCGGTGGGCCCGCTGAAGAGGAAATTGCCGATCGGCTTCTGCGGGTTGCCCAGCCCCGAGCGCGCCATCTTGATCGCGGCGGCGAGTGCCTCGATCGCCTCGTCCTGGCCGAACACCACCGCCTTCAGATCGCGCTCGAGGTTGGCGAGCGCGCTGCGGTCGTCGGTGGAGACGCTGCGCGGCGGGATGCGGGCGATCTTGGCGATGATCTCCTCGATCTCCGGCTTGCCGATGATGCGTTTCTGCTTGCTCTTGGGCGCGACGCGCTGCGCCGCGCCGGCCTCGTCGATGACGTCGATCGCCTTGTCGGGCAGGTGGCGGTCGTTGATGTACTTGGCCGAGAGCTCGGCCGCGGTGCTGAGCGCGGTCGCCGTGTACTTGACGCTGTGGTGCGCCTCGAAGCGCGTCTTGAGCCCTTTCAGAATCTGGACCGTTTCCTCGATCGAGGGCTCGACCACGTCGATCTTCTGGAACCGGCGCGACAGCGCGTGGTCCTTCTCGAACACGCCGCGGTACTCCTGATAGGTCGTGGCGCCGATGCATTTCAGCGCCCCGGTCGAAAGCGCCGGCTTCAACAGGTTCGACGCATCGAGCGTGCCCCCGGAGGCGGCGCCGGCGCCGATCACGGTGTGGATCTCGTCGATGAACAGGATCGCGTTCGGGTTGTCGACGAGCTGCTTGAGAACCGCCTTCAGGCGCTGCTCGAAATCGCCCCGGTACTTGGTGCCTGCGAGCAGGGCGCCCATGTCGAGCGCATACACCGTGCTTTTCGCGAGCAGATCGGGCACTTCGCTCTCGATGATGCGCCGCGCGAGCCCTTCGGCGATCGCGGTCTTGCCCACGCCCGCCTCGCCCACGAGCAGCGGATTGTTCTTGCGCCGCCGGCACAGCGTCTGGATCACGCGCTCGATCTCGCGCTCGCGCCCGATGAGTGGATCGATCTTGCCGGCGGTGGCGAGCGAATTGAGGTTCTGCGTGTAGTTGTCCAGCGGGCTGTTGGCCGGTTGCGCCTCGGTTTCCTGCTCGGCGTCCTGCTCGCCCTTGCCCTGATGCGGCTGCGGCGCCTTGGCGACGCCGTGCGAGATGAAATTGACGACGTCCAGCCGGCTGATCCCCTGCTGCTGCAGGAAGTACACGGCGTGCGAGTCCTTCTCGCCGAAAATGGCCACCAGCACGTTGGCGCCGGTGACTTCCTTCTTGCCCGAGGACTGCACGTGCAGGATCGCGCGCTGGATCACGCGCTGGAAGCCGAGCGTGGGCTGGGTGTCGACCTCGCGCTCCTGCGCGATGCGGGGCGTCTGCTCGGCGATGTGCTGGGCGAGTTGCTTGCGCAGCTCGTCCATGTTCGCGCCACAGGCGCGCAGCACTTCCGCTGCGGTCGGGTTGTCGAGCAGCGCGAGCAGCAGGTGCTCCACGGTGATGAATTCGTGGCGCTTCTGGCGCGCTTCGACGAACGCCATGTGCAGGCTGACTTCGAGTTCCTGGGCAATCATCCTAAGATTCCTCCATCACGCATTGCAGCGGGTGCTGGTGCTTGCGCGCGTACGCGCCGACCTGCTGCACCTTCGTCGCAGCGACGTCCTTCGGATAGACGCCGCAAATGCCGACGCCTTCGCGATGCACCTTCAGCATCACCTGGGTCGCGCGCTCGCGCGTCATGGCGAAGAATTTCTGCAGTACCACCACGACGAACTCCATCGGAGTGTAATCGTCGTTCAGGAGCATGACCTTGAACATCGGCGGAGGCTTGAGCTTCGCCTTGCGAACCTCCAGTACCGCGTCGTCCTTGTGCTGCATGGGCATGCCGTCGTCCCGGTTCGATTCCGCGCTCCGTCTGCCGTGAAGGACCAGGCGGGCACATGCCCGCCAGTGTCGCGGTCATCCTAGCCAATGCATGTGCTCAGCGCAACGCGGCATCGACCGCGAAGCAAGGTGGCGGCGGTGAAAATTCGCGCCGCCCCGGGGACTTGACGGTTACTCGGAAGGCGCGTAAAAGCCGCCGTGTGTTTGGATTCAGGCTGTCTGTAACGCCACGCGTAGGGGCGGCGGGGTCGTGAGTTTCAAGCATGGCCCGGGCTTGCTCGCCCGGAGTATCAACCAACAGAAAGAAGGAAGCACCGATGGCGACAGGCACCGTGAAGTGGTTCAACGACGCGAAAGGTTACGGTTTCATCACGCCGGATGACGGCAGCGAAGACCTGTTCGCGCATTTTTCGGCCATCAACATGCAGGGCTTCAAGACCCTGAAGGAAGGCCAGAAAGTCAGTTTCGACGTGGTCCAGGGTCCGAAAGGCAAGCAGGCCTCGAATATCCAGAAGGCCTGAGGCCGGCGCCGATTCCAAGCAGGAAAAAAAGGCCGCTCAGCGGCCTTTTTTTTCGTCCCGGCGCGGTTCGCGGCAGGCCGGAACGCCGGAGATCCGGCGCGTCCGCGCCGCTTGCACGCCGAATCTACATCCGCTCGATCATCGCCTGGCCGAAGCCCGAGCACGAGACCTGCTTCGCGCCCTGCATCAGGCGAGCGAAGTCGTAAGTCACGACCTTGTCGGCGATGGTGCGCTCGACCGAGCGAACGATCGCGTCGGCCGCCTCGATCCACCCCATGTGGCGCAGCATCATCTCCGCTGAAAGGATCTCGGAGCCCGGATTGACGTAATCCTTGCCGGCGTACTTGGGCGCCGTGCCGTGCGTGGCCTCGAACATCGCGACCGTGTCGCTCAGGTTGGCGCCCGGGGCGATGCCGATTCCGCCGACCTGCGCGGCGAGCGCGTCCGAAATGTAGTCGCCGTTCAGGTTCAGGGTCGCGATCACGTCGTACTCCGCCGGACGCAGCAGGATCTGCTGCAGGAAGGCGTCGGTGATCACGTCCTTGACCACGATATCCGCCCCCGAATGGGGGTTCTTGTAGACGCACCAGGGTCCGCCGTCGAGCGGCTTGCCACCGAACTCGCGCTGCACCAGCTGGTAGCCCCAGTCGCGGAACCCGCCTTCGGTGAACTTCTGGATGTTGCCCTTGTGCACCAGCGTCACCGACTTGCGGTTGTTGTCGATCGCATACTGGAACGCCTTGCGAATCAGCCGCTCGGAGCCTTCGATCGAAACCGGCTTGATGCCAATCGCGGAAGTCTCGGGAAAGCGGATTTTCCGGACCTTCATCTCCTTGATCAGGAAATCGATCACCTTTTTCACGTCCGGCGTTTTCGCCGCCCACTCGATTCCGGCGTAGATGTCCTCCGCGTTCTCGCGGAAGATCACCATGTCGGTCTTCTCGGGTTCCTTCAGCGGGCTCGGAACGCCCTTGAAATAACGCACCGGGCGCAGGCAGACGTAGAGGTCGAGTTCCTGGCGCAGCGCGACGTTGATCGAACGGATACCGCCGCCGACCGGCGTCGTGAGCGGGCCCTTGATCGAGAACACGTACTCCTTCGCCGCCTCGAGCGTTTCTTCCGGCAGCCAGACGTTCTCGCCGTAGATCCTGCAGGACTTCTCGCCGGCGTACATCTCCATCCACACGATCTTCTTCTTGCCGCCGTAGGTCTTCTGCACCGCCGCGTCGACGACCTTCAGCATCACGGGCGTGATGTCCACGCCGGTGCCGTCGCCCTCGATGTAGGGAATGACCGGCTGGTCCGGCACCGCGAGCGAGAAATCCGGATTCACACGGATCTTTTCTCCGCTCGGGGGGATCTTGATGTGCTTGTACGCCATGCGGGCTCCTGAAGTGTCTTCTGTTGGGTAACCGTGAAATTTTATCGGACTTCCGATGGCGCGCATTTAGCCGGGGACAATCTTCAGGTCCAGGGCGCGCTCGAGCAACCAGGCAGCTGCAACGGCCGCGATCAGCGCCGAGCCGCCGGCGAGTACCAGCCGCCGGTAGGCCCAGGTGCCGCGCCAGGCGTAGGCGAGCGGCAGGAACCCGATCACGATCGCCAGCTGCCCGGCTTCGACGCCGAGATTGAATCCGACCAGCGCCGGGAGCAGGGCCTGCTGTGGCAGGCCGAGATCCGCGAGCACGCTGGCGAAGCCGAAGCCGTGGATCAGTCCGAACGTGAACGCGACCAGCCAGCGCGCGCGCTGCACCACCGGGCGCAGGTTGTTCAGCGCGGCGAGCACCACCGACAGGGCGATCAACGACTCCACCAGCCGGCTCGGAAGCTGGATCACGGCGAGCGCGGCGAGCGACAGGGTGATCGAATGCGCTACCGTAAATGCAGTCACCACCCGGAAAACGTCCCAGAACACGGGAGCGACGCGCTCCGCCGCAATCCATCCACGGGTCGTCCCCACGAGCACGGACGGCAGCAGCAGCGAGAGGAGAAACAGCACGTGGTCGATTCCGATCCAGATGTGCCAGACGCCTTCCCGCCCGTAGGCGAGCAGCGGCCGCAGCCAGCCTTCGACCGCGACCGAGAAGTCCTGCTTCGGATGGTCCGGTCCGAGCACCGCCGCGCGCGTGCCCGATCCGTGGCCAAAGCTGAGCAGTCCGCGGTGCGTCGGATCGAGCTCGGAGAACAGCCGGTAGTGGACCTCGACGGATGCGATCTCGCCGGCGCCGCAATCGGCGCGAAATCGCAGCACCGCATAGGCGCCGTCGCTGTGGTCGTCCACC
Organism: Betaproteobacteria bacterium RIFCSPLOWO2_02_FULL_66_14; assembly: GCA_001770475.1. Taxonomy (GTDB): domain Bacteria; phylum Pseudomonadota; class Gammaproteobacteria; order Burkholderiales; family SG8-39; genus 2-02-FULL-66-14. Next base: position 59,302 of record MERB01000060.1, read on the forward strand.
TCGTTCCCGACCGCGGAGAGCCGACACCGGCGCCCGCTGGCGCTCAGATCGAGACGCGAGAGCGCGTAAGCGGCGATCTCGGCGTGGCGTGTGCGCAGTTCGCCCCAGGTGATCGCGCCGTCACCGTCGGCATCCAGGCCGATGGCATGTTCGAGGTCGCGCAAGGCGATGTCCCAGCGCCCCACGAGCGCTTCGCCTTCCACCGTGATGCCGAGGTAGCTGTCGCTGGGTTTGTGCGCCCACGCCCAGAGCGGCAGCAGCCAGAGGATGCCGGCGACGACCGCGCGCTTCATCGCGCGAGCCGCCGCAACTCGTGCGCCATCGCCGCCATTCGAGGATCCTCGAACCGGCTTTCGGCGAGCCAGTCGAGCGCCGGTCTTGCCGCGGCCGGTGAGCGCGCGGCAAGCGCGGATTCAAGCAGCAGTTTCGCGTCGCGCGGTTCCTTCTGCAGCGCCCAGTTTTCCCGTGCAAGCGCGAGCGCACCCTGCGCGTCGCTGCGAAATACCAGTCGGAACTGCGCCTCGTCCTGAAGGTGCAGGCGGTCGCCGCGGCGCGCCGCGTCGGCGAACCGCGCTTCGAGGGCGGCTGCATGACGAGCGGCGTCCGAACGGCCGAGCACATGTTCGGCACGCGCCAGGATCAGCAGGAGCACATCCGAACGCTCCCAAGGCCGCAGCAGTTCAGCAGCCTCCCGCGGCCGGCCGTGCTCGAGCAGGAACTCGGCAAAGGCAGCAAGCAGATACTGATCGGTCAGCCCAAGCGCCAGCGCCGCGCGATAGTGATCTTCGGCGGCAGCCGCGTCGCCGAGCCGGTCGGCCATGTCAGCGAGCAGCGTCCGTACCCAGAGCTTGAGCGTCGCGCGCACGTCGGGGTGGCGCGCGAGCGCAATGCGGAGCCGATCGTAGGCCTCGCGCAAGCGCCCGGTCGTGCCGTCGACGTGCGCCGCGCAGCCGGTGGCGAGCAACTCGCTCGCGACCTGGGCCAGGCGGGCACAGTCGCTCCGCGCGCCGGCATAGTCGCCTTGCACCATGCGCACCGCAGCCCGCCACGCGAGCGCCTCCGGGTCCCCGCGTGCGAGTTCCAGTGCGCGATCGAGCGCCTGCAAGGCGCGGCCGAACTGGTGGCGATACTGGGCGAGTTGGGCGCGCACCACGAGGACCTCGGCGGGGGCGTCGTGCGGATCGCCCCAAGGGCGCAGAACCGCTTCCGCGTAGCCTACATACCGGGGGTCGCCCTCCGCCGTCGCGAGGTCGAAGTAGCGCCGAGCGAGCCGAAGGGCCGCGGCGGCATCCCGAGGATCGGCGGCCACGGCCTGCCGAAGTTCCCGCAAATCGCGCTGTACCGGGTCGCCGGGTCGGATCGGCAGACGTTCCAGCACGATTCGATCGTCCGCCGGGGTATAGGGGGCTGGCGCGACGGACGCGGACCAAAGGACCGAGACGGCCGCGACGACGCTGGAGGCTAGACGCTTCAACCTGGAGGCATTACTTATGAAATCAGCACCTTATCATCGAAATCCCGCTTCCAAATGCGGATTTTCGCTATACTCCGCGCGTGGGATTTCCCACAGGGGAGGCCAGCCGCGGCAGCAAATTGCGCGACGCCGGTAAACCGGTGCGCAGCCGCCGCGTTATAGGCTGAGGCGTTTTACGGCGCCGATTATCCAACAACCAAGCTGAGGAAGGAGTTCCAGATGAGCAAAGTTCTGTCCATATTGGTCGCCGCGATGTTTGCGGCCGTGAGCGTCAACGCCATCGCCGCCAAGCACATGGCCGCGGAAAAGGGCGCCGCCGCCGAGAAGAAGGAAATGAAGAAGGAAGAAAAGAAGGAAGAGAAGAAGGCCGAGAAGAAGGCCGAGAAGAAGGCCGAGAAGAAAGAAATGAAGAAGGAAGAGAAGAAGGCCGACAAGAAGTAAGCGTCCGCCGGTTTCACGATGGGCAGGGCCTCGCGCCCTGCCTTTTTCGTTTCTGCGCGTGAGAATCGCCGCTTTACTCCTTGCCCTGAGCGTGTTCGGCGCCGCGCGCGCCGAACTGCCGGTCATCGAACTGACCGCGGGCATGCACCGGATCCATGCCGAGCTGGCGGACAGCTTCCCGGCACGGACGCAGGGCCTGATGCACCGAAAGTCGCTGGCGCCGAACGCAGGAATGCTCTTCGTGTTCGACCAATCCTCGATCCACTGCATGTGGATGAAGAACACGCTGATCCCGCTTTCGGTCGCGTTCGTCGACGATTCGGGCGCGATCATCAACATCATCGACATGCAGCCGCACGACGAACGTTCGCACTGCGCCACAAAACCGGCGCGTTACGCGCTCGAGATGGAACGCGGATGGTTCGCCAGGCGCGGAATCAAGCCGGGCATGAAGCTGCGCGGCATCGGAACTGCAAGATAGCCGCGCCGGCCGCAGGCCGGGCGCAACGCGGTTCACCAAAAAGAAACGCGGCCGAAGCCGCGTTTCGTCAGCACTGCAGGGCAGCGGATCAGAGGCCGCCGTTTTGCTGCGCCACCATGCAGTACAGCATCGGGATCGAGAGCAGCGTGTTGATGCGCGAAGTGAGCATCGCGGTGCGCGCCGCCTTGGCCTTCGCATCGGCCTCCACCTGAACCATGCCGAGCGCCTTCTTCTGGTTCGGCCAGATGATGAACCAGACGTTGAACCACATGACGATCCCCATCCACATTCCCAGACCGATGGCGTGGAACGGCTGCTGCAGCGACAGCGCGGAGCCGATGTAGCCGTTCATCGTCGCGAGCAGCAGGCCGGTGACGATGGTCGCCATCGCGCCCCAGCGGAACCAGAACAGCGCAGTTGGCGCGATCACCTTGCCGATGGCCGGTTTTTGCTCGTCAGGAATCCTGGGCATCGAGGGAATCTGCACGAAATTGAAGTACCACAGCAGGCCGATCCACATCACGCCCGAGAGCACGTGCAGCCAGCGCATGAAGAACCGCGCCCAGTTCATGTCGAAACTGATCGCCTGGCCGGTGCCCGCGCCGGCGACCACGATGATGATCACCAGAAGCACGAATCCGGCGATGACGGTGCGGCTGAGGGATTGCAGGATCGCTGGCATGAGGTTCCTCCTCTCGGATGGGGCTGCAGAACGAAAAAAGTCTAGCACAGGCGGCCGCGGCGATCCCGCGCGGGCCTGGAGCGGAAAAAACCGCGGCAGCAGCAAGGAATAGGTCACCAGCGTGATCACGAGCAGCGGCATTCCGCTGCGCACGAAATCCGAGAATCGATAGCCGCCGGCGAGCAGAACCAGGATCAGCAGGCTGGTGATCTCGATCGGAAGCTACTCGGTCGCGAACCGCACCAACGCGAAGGCCACGAGCACGAGCACCGCGATGGCGCGGCGATCGAGCGAGGCGGGCGGCATCGGTGTTACGGATCTTGCGGCGGCGGCAGCGCGGCGCATTCCTTGAAAATGCGCGCCCGGCACTTCCGGCAAATCGAGCGGTCGAGGCGCTCGAACAGGCTCCCGATCGCGGCACCCTTGCTCGAGAAAACGTTGTCGGCGCCGACTTCGGCGATGAAGCCGCCGTTGTCGAACACCCGTTCGACCGGTTGTCGCAGCCCGTGCAGGTAAAGTCGCCCGCCGTCCCAGCGGCGCTTGCGCGCCTCCCGCGCGATCGCCTCGGCGCCCGCGACGTCGACGAAATTGATGTTGCGAGTCATCAGCAGCAGGTGTTTCTGCTCCTTCGCCACTTCGCGAAGGATGTCGAAATGCGACTCGACGTGGTCCACGGCACCGAAATAGATCGACCCTTCGATGCTGAGGATCTTGACCTGCGGACACTCCGAGAGCCCTTCGGCCACCGGAGCGAAACGGCGCTGCGCGTGTCGCGGGTCCGGGACGAGCGAGCGCATCTGCGGCCGCGAAGTGCGATTCAGGTACATCAGCAGGGACAGCGTGACTCCGACCAGAATCGCCACCTCGAGGTTCATCAGGAGCGTCGCGCCGCAGGTGAACGCGAGAACCGTGGCTTCGCCGCGGCTCGCGCGCAGGATCGCGCGGATCGCGGCAACGTCGATCAGGCCCCAGGCGACCAGGAACAGGATCGCCGCCATGCTTGCGACGGGAAGCCACGCCAGCACCGGCGCGACTCCGAAGAGGATGACGATCAGGAACAGCGCGGAGCTCGCGGCAGCGATCGGCGTTCTGGCGCCGGACTCGTAGTTGATCCCCGAGCGGTTGAACGAGGCCGAGGTCGGGTAGCCCGAGAACAGGCTCGCCGCGATGTTGCCGAGCCCTTGGCCGACGAATTCCTGGTTGGCGTCCAGCCGCTGACCCGATTTGAGCGCCAGAGCGCGCGCGATCGACATGGCCTCGGTGAGGCCGAGTACCGTGACGCCGAAGGCGATCCCCATCAGCGAGCGCAGCGTGTCGGGCGACAGATCGGGCGTGGTGAACCTGGGCAGCACGCCGGGCACCGACCCGATTCTCGCGATGTGCGTCACTTCGCGCCCCAGCAGCTCGTCGAGGGCGAATGCCGCCAGCGTGCCGACGACCATCGCGACGACCATGTAGGGGAGTTTTGGAAGCCAGCGGCGCGCCGCGATGCCGCTGACAAGCGTCGCCATGCTGACGATGAGTACGTATGGGTTCAGCGTGGTGAGCTGGGCGAAAAACGACGCGATGATCGACAGAAACGCACTGCCGGCCGGAATTTCGAGGCCGAAGAAATTGCGCAGCTGGCTGGCGAAGATCAGGCTGCCGGCGCCGGCCATGAATCCGACCACCACCGTATGCGAGATGAAATTGACCACCCGCCCGAGGCGCAGCAGCCCCATCACCAGCATGATGGCGCCGACCATGAACGAGACCGTCAGCACGAGGCTGATATAGCGCGCGGAGCCCGGCTGGGCGAGCGGCGCGAGCGTCGCGAAGACGAACAGCGACACCGCGTTGGTGGGCCCGGTGACCGCATGCCACGACGAGCCGAAGAGCGCCGCCACCGCGGTCGGCACCATCGCCGCGTACAGGCCGTATTCCGGCGGCAGACCGGCGAGCGTGGCGAACGCGATCCCCTGCGGCACGACCACCACCGCGCCGATCAGACCCGCGATCAGGTCGGCGCGCAGGTTCGTCCGGGAAACCCGGTGCCGCCAGGCGAGCGAATCCAGCACGCTCCGCGAAACACCAGTCAAGAAATTTCTCATGGTCGACGCTGGAATCGTCCGGCGCGGCGGGGCGCGGGTGAGCGCCTCGCGAACCTCGGATAGAATCGAAATTGACCCACGAAGAATACCGCAACACCCGATGCGGCGCCTTTTCCCCTTCCTCGCCTGGTTTCCGGTGAGCCGCGAGTCGCTGCGAGCCGACGTGATCGCCGGCGTCGCGGTGGCGCTGGTCCTGGTACCGCAGTCGATGGCCTACGCTCAGCTCGCGGGCATGCCGGCATATTACGGGCTTTATGCGTCGCTGCTGCCGGTGCTCGTGGGCGCACTCTGGGGATCGTCACGTCAACTCTCCACCGGTCCGGTGGCGATGGTCTCGCTGCTGGTCGGCGCGACGCTCGCGCAGTTTGCCGCCGTCGGCAGCCAGCATTTCGTCGCCTACGCGATCCTGCTCGCGCTGATGGTCGGGATGTTGCAGCTCGCGCTCGGGCTGGCGCGGCTCGGAGCGATCGTCAATTTCGTTTCGCATCCGGTGATCGTCGGATTCACCAATGCCGCCGCGATCATCATCGCGCTGTCGCAGTTGAGCAAGCTGCTCGGAGTGCCGATCGGACGCAGCGAACATTTCCTGCTCGACGTTGGCGAGCTGCTGACGCAGTCTGCGCAGGCGCACTTGCCGACTCTCGCGATGGGCGGGTTTGCGATCGCGATCATGCTCCTCGCGCGCCGCTACGCGCCGTCGCTGCCCGGGGTCCTGATCGCCGTCGCGATTACGGCCGTACTGAGCTGGGCGAGCGGGTTCGAACACAACGCCACGACGCGCATCGACTCGATCGCCGACGACACGGCACGCGGCATGGCGATGGAGTATGCGATCACCCACGCCGAGATGGACGACTGGCAGCTGCGCGTCACGGCGAGGCAGGCGCAGCTGGACGCGCTGCGCGGTGACGGTCGCGCCGAACGCGAGGCCCGTCTCGCGCTGGGATCCGAACTGGCCGCGCTGCGCGCGCGGGTGCGCGAGGCGGAGCAGGAAAACCGCATCCGGTTGCGCACGCTGCGGCAACTGGCGATGGTGCGCGAGCGCGGAGAGTCCGGGCGGTTCCTGCTCGAGGCGACGGTCCCGGATGGAATTGCGCTGGATGGCGCGCGCTGGCGCGTCGCCGGCGTCTCCGGCGAGATGGTGCTGTTGCGGGGCGGCGGCGAAGTCGTCGGCCAGATCCCGCGCGGTTTTCCCGAGTTCCGGGTTCCGGCCGCGACCTGGGACATGGTGCTGACGCTGCTGTCGTCCGCGCTCGTGATCACGCTGGTCGGATTCATGGAGGCGGTGTCGATCGGCAAGGCGATGGCGACGCGCACGCGGCAGCGCCTCGATGCGAGCCAGGAACTGATCGGGCAGGGACTTGCCAACATCGCCGGAAGCCTGACGCAGGCGTTTCCGGTCAGCGGATCGTTCTCGCGTTCCGCGGTCAACCTGAACGCCGGTGCGGTGACCGGCCTGTCGTCGTTCTTTGCCTTCGTGCTTGTGGCGCTGACGCTTGTGTTCCTCACCCCGCTGCTGTATCACCTGCCGCAGGCGGTGCTCGCCGGGATCATCGTAGTCGCGGTCGTCAATCTGGTGAATTTCCGGGCGATGATCCACGCCTGGCAGACGCACCGCCACGACGGCGCGGCGGCGCTGGTGACCTTCGCCGCGACGCTCGCGCTCGCGCCGCACCTCGATCTCGGCATCCTGATGGGCGGCGGTCTGGCGGTGGGGCTTTACCTCTACCGCAGCATGCACCCACGCGTGGTGCTGCTCGGCCGGCATCCCGACGGCACGCTGCGCGACGCGCGTCTGCACGGTCTTCGCACCAGCGAGCACGTAATCGCACTGCGATTCGACGGCGACCTGTATTTCGCCAACGTGCCGTACTTCGAGGACGCGGTGCTGGAGGCCGTGGCCGAATCTCCCGCGGCCAAATGCCTGCTGGTCGTAGGCGACGGGATCAACCAGATCGATGCCTCCGGCGAGGAAGTGATTCGGCATCTGGTCGAGCGCCTTCGCGCGGGCGGGCTGCACGTCGCGTTCAGCGGTTTGAAGCTCCAGGTGCTCGATGTGATGCGGCGCACGGGGCTGTACACCCAGATCGGCGAAGCGGCGATTTTCCGCACCGCCGACGCGGCGCTCGAGGCCTGGTATCACGACAACGCCGTGACCGGGCTCGCGCGCGCGGACTTCCTGTTCGGCGCGCGACCGAAGGAGCCGCCGGAAAAGCGCTGATCGGCGTCGCGGTTCGCGTCGCGAAGCGGCGGATGGTTGCGCGTCTCGCCCTTCGGCTGCGAATACAATCCCCATTGGGACACGGACGGAGACCGAATGTGGGCGAAGCGCTGCAGGTGACGCCGATCGACGCCTCTCGGCAGCGTGAGGTGGCGGCGGCGCTGCGCGCGTTCCTTCCGGAGCGCGCGGTGCTGTGGGACGCGGAGGACACGCGGCCCTACGAATGCGACGGGCTCACGGCGTATCGCCATCTGCCGATGGTGGTCGCACTTCCCGAGACCGAGGAGCAGGTGCAGCGAATCCTGCGCACCTGCCACGCCATGTCCGTGCCGGTGGTGCCGCGGGGCGCGGGCACGGGGCTCTCGGGCGGAGCGCTGCCGCGCGGCGACGGCGTACTGCTTTCGCTCGCGAAATTCATGCGCGTAGTGCGCATCGATCCGGTGGCGCGCGTCGCGGTGGTCCAGCCGGGCGTTCGCAACGCCGCGATCTCGGATGTGGTCGCACCCTTCGGGCTGTACTATGCCCCCGATCCGTCGAGCCAGATCGCCTGCTCGATCGGCGGCAACGTCGCGGAGAATTCGGGCGGCGTCCACTGCCTGAAGTACGGCCTCACCGTGCACAACGTGCTGCGCGTACGCGGTTTCACGATGCAGGGCGAACCGGTCGCCTTCGGTTCCGAGGCGCTCGATTCGCCGGGCTACGACCTGCTCGCGCTCGCGATCGGTTCCGAGGGATTGCTCGCGGTGATCACCGAGGTCACGGTGAAGCTGCTGCCGAGGCCGCAAGTCGCCCGCGTCGTGATGGCGTCGTTCGATGACGTCGAAACGGCCGGCAACGCCGTCGCCGCGATCATCGCCGCCGGCATCATTCCCGCGGGACTGGAAATGATGGACCGTCCGGCGACGCACGCGGTGGAGGAGTTCGTGCACGCGGGCTACGACCTCGAGGCCGCCGCGATCCTGCTGTGCGAATGCGACGGCACGCCCGAGGAAGTCGAGGACGAGATCGCGCGGGTGCGTGAAGTGCTCGCCGAGGCCGGCGCATCCCGCTCGAGCGTCTCTCGCAACGAACCCGAGCGGCTTCGCTTCTGGTCGGGACGCAAGGCCGCGTTTCCCGCGGTCGGGCGAATTTCGCCCGACTACTACTGCATGGACGGTACGATTCCGCGCAAGCGCCTGGGCGAAGTGCTGAATTTCATCGGCGAGATGGAGCGCAAGTACGGGCTTCGGTGCCCCAACGTGTTTCACGCCGGCGACGGCAACCTGCACCCGCTCATTCTGTTCGACGCCGCGAACCCGGACGAACTGCGTCGCACCGAGCAGTTCGCCGCGGAAGTGCTCGAGAAGTGCGTCGCGGTCGGCGGCACGATCACCGGCGAGCACGGCGTGGGGGTCGAGAAGATCGACCAGATGTGCGCGCAGTTCACGCCCGAAGAACTGGAGACTTTTCACGCCCTGAAGCGGGCGTTCGATCCCAGGGGGCTGCTCAATCCGGGCAAGGCGGTGCCGATGCTGAGCCGCTGCGCCGAATTCGGGCGCATGCTGGTGCGCGGCGGTCGGCTGCGCCACCCCGAGCTGCCGCGCTTCTAGATGGCGCCTGACGCCGCGGTCGAAGCGCTTGCCGAACGCATTCGTGCGGCGGCCTCTGCACGGCGGGCGCTTTGCATCCGGGGTGGCGGCAGCAAGGAGTTCTACGGCGGCGAGTCGAAAGGCGAGGTTCTCGACGCGCGCGGCTGCGCGGGGATCGTGAGCTACGAGCCGACCGAGCTCGTCGTCACTGCGCGCGGCGGCAC
>MERB01000060.1:68489-73504 GCA_001770475.1 Betaproteobacteria bacterium RIFCSPLOWO2_02_FULL_66_14
TGAAAAGGGCCAGATGCTCGCCTTCGAACCGCCGCATTTCGGCGCCGGCGCGACGCTCGGCGGCTGCGTTGCGGCGGGACTGTCCGGGCCGCGCCGCGCGGCGGCCGGTTCGTTGCGCGATTTCCTGCTCGGAGTGCAGATCCTCGACGGGCGCGGGCGACTGCTCGTGTTCGGTGGGCAGGTGATGAAGAACGTCGCCGGCTACGACGTGTCGCGGCTCGTCGCGGGCTCGCTCGGCACGCTCGGGCTGATCGTCGAAGCCTCGCTCAAGGTGCTGCCGCGGCCGCGCGCGGAACTGACGCTGGATATCGAGTTGCCGCAAGCGCGCGCGCTCGAGCACCTGCAGCGCTGGGCGGGCCAGCCGCTGCCCGTATCGGCGACCGCGTGGCACGACAACCGGCTCTCGGTGCGTCTTTCCGGGGCGCAGAGCGCGGTGCGGGCGGCGGCGGAGAAGCTCGGCGGCACGACGGTCGCGCAGCAGACTGCCGCCCCCTATTGGGCGGATCTGCGCGAGCATCGCGCGGCGTTTTTCGCCGGTGATACGCCGCTGTGGCGCCTTTCGCTGCCGTCGACCGCGCCCGCAGTGGCGCTGCCGGGGGCGCAGTTGATCGAGTGGAGCGGGGCGCTGCGCTGGCTGAGATCCGGTGCGGACGCGGCTACGGTGCGCGCGGCGGCCGAGCGGCTGGGCGGCCATGCGACGCTGTTTCGTGGCGGCGACAAGACCGGCGGAGTGTTTCCGCCGCAGGAGGCGACCGTTGCCCGGTTGCACCGGGAAATCAAGGCGGCACTCGACCCGGCGGGGATTCTGAATCCCGGCCGGCTCTATTCGGAGTTCTAGCGTGCCGGGCCCGAACTCCGTGATGGTTTTCTTCGATCCCGGGACTTCGGCCGTTGTTGCCGAAGTCCCGGGACACTGCAACCACGGCGGCGCGCGGTGGGCCAGGTTCGTGCCCGAGGGCTGCTTCGGTGTCTCATGATTCCCCGCAACGGCGAGACGCGCGGGGAATCACGAGATCGGACGAAAACGCGGACTATCCGTATGCGAACTCGTGACTCAGGACTCTAAGCCGTGCCCGCCCGATCGTCCTGCTTTTTTTTCGCCGCCTTGATCGCCTCGGCCATGAAGCGCACGGCGCGCTCTTCCTCGAGGCGGCGGCGCGCCGCGTACTTGCGCAGTCGCACCCAGAGCCAGACGCCGCACAGCGCAAGCAGCGCGATTCCGATCAGCGCGAAGGTCTTTCCCATGCGCCCGGCAGTATAGCCAATCATGCAGACGCGACTGGCCGATTTCATCCGCGGAACTGCCGCCGGAAACGATGCCGAAGCGATCCTCCGCAAGTGCGTTCACTGCGGTTTTTGCACTGCGACCTGCCCGACCTACCAGTTGCTCGGCGACGAACTCGATTCGCCCCGCGGGCGCATCTACCTGATCAAGCAGGCGCTCGAAGGCGCCCGTGTCACGGCGCGCACCCGGCTGCATCTCGACCGCTGCCTGACCTGCCGATCCTGCGAAACCACCTGCCCGTCCGGCGTGCAGTACGGCCGCCTGGTGGACATCGGTCGCAAAGTCGTGGAGACGCTCACCAGGCGCAGCCTCCCCGATCGCCTGGTCCGCGCGGGGCTCGCGTTCGTGCTGCCGCGCACCGCGCTCTTCGGCGCGCTGCTGGCGCTCGGGCGCCTGTTGCGACCGATGCTGCCGTCGTTTCTGCGCGACAAGGTCCCTGCGCGCATCGAGCCTGCGGGCGCGCGCCCTGCGGCGCGGCATCCGCGCCGGATCGTCGCGCTCGCGGGTTGCGTTCAGCCGGCGCTTGCGCCCGCGGTCAACGCCGCCGCGGCGCGCGTGCTCGACCGGGTCGGGATCTCGCTCGTCGAAGCGCCCGGCGCCGGCTGCTGCGGCGCGCTTCGATTCCATCTCAACGACCAGGACGCGGGCCGCGCCGACATGCGCGCGCTGATCGATCATTGGTGGCCGCTCGTGGAACGCGACGAGGCCGACGGCATCGTCATCACCGCGAGCGGCTGCGGCGCCACGGTCGAGGAATACGCGCGCATCCTCGAGCACGATCCGGACTACCGGCACAAGGCGGCCCGAATCTCGCTCCTCGCGCGAGACCTCTCCGAGGTGATCGCGGCGGAATCCCCGGCGCTGGAACGCCTGCTTGGCGAGCGCCGGGCGAAGCGGGCGCCGCTGCGGGTCGCGTTCCAGTCTCCCTGCTCGCTGCAGCACGGCCTGAAGATCCGCGGCGTGGTCGAGGACCTGCTGGTGAAGTCCGGGCACGAACTCACGACCGTGCCCGATGCGCACCTGTGCTGCGGCTCCGCGGGCGTGTACTCGATCCTGCAATCGGACCTGTCGATGCAGCTGAGGGCGCGCAAGCTGGCGGCACTCGCCGGCGATTCGCCGCAGGTCATCGCGACCGCGAACGTGGGTTGCCTCGCGCATCTGCAGGCCGGGACTGCGACGCCCGTGCGTCACTGGATCCAGCTGCTCGACGACGCGCTGCGAGAGTAAGATCGGGGCGTGAACGCGCCGACTCCCCGCAGAGCGCCCGCCGCGGCCGACGCCGACGTGAAGTTGGTGCGCACGGCCTGCCCGCACGACTGTCCGGACACCTGCGGCATGCTGGTGAGCGTGAAGGACGGGGTCGCGATCAGGATCCAGGGCGATCCGTCGATGCCGTTCACCGACGGCACGCTGTGCACCAAGGTGTCCCACTACCTGGAGCGAACCTACGCCGAGGACCGCGTCCTGCACCCGTTGCGGCGCGTCGGCGCGAAGGGTCGCGGCCAATTCGAGCGCATCTCCTGGGATGCGGCGCTCGACGAAATCGCCTCGCGCCTCTCGACGCTCGCCGCATCGGAAGACGGTCCCGAGTCGATCCTGCCGCTGAGCTACGCCGGAACCATGGGCATGGTGCAGTTCAGCTCGATGGACCGGCGGTTCTTCAATCGGCTCGGAGCATCGGTGCTCGATCGCACGCTCTGCTCAAGCGCGGGCAAGGCCGGTCTCAAGGCGACGCTCGGCGGGTCGGTCGGCATGGACCCGGAGCGGTTCGCCGAGGCGCGGCTCATCATCATCTGGGGCTCGAACCCGGTCGTCTCCAACCTGCACCTGTGGACGCGCGTCGCCGAGGCGAGACGCCGCGGCGCCAAGGTGATCGCGATCGATCCCTACCGCAGCCTGTCGGCGGAAAAATGCACCCAGCACATCGCGCTGCTCCCCGGGACCGACGGCGCGCTCGCGCTCGGCATGATGCACGTGCTGGTCGCGGAAGACCGGATCGACCTCGACTACGTCGCGCGCTACACGCTCGGCTTCGACGAACTCGCCGAGCGGCTGAAGCGGTATCCGCCCGAATGGGCGGCGCGCACCTGCGGGCTGCGCACGGAAGAGGTAGTGCAGCTTGCGCGCGACTACGCGAGCGTGACGCCGGCCGCGATCCGGCTCAACTACGGGATGCAGCGCCACGCGGGCGGCGGAATCGCCGCGCGCACCATCGCCTGCCTGCCTGCGCTCACGGGGGCCTGGCGCGACGCCGCGGGCGGGCTCCTGCTCTCGACCAACGATTTCTACGGCTTCGATCACGCCGCGCTCGAACGGCCGGAGCTGCTCGGCGGGCGCCGCCCGCGCGTGATCAACCACGCCGCGGTCGGCGACGCGCTCACCGCCGCGAAGCCCCCGGTGCGCGCAGTGGTCGTCTACAACAACAATCCCGTCGCAGTGTGCCCCGAGGCGGAGAAAGTGCTCGCCGGATTCCGGCGCGAGGACCTGTTCTGCGTGGTGATGGACTGTTTTCTCACCGACACCGCGGACTACGCCGACATCGTGCTGCCCGCGACCACGCAACTCGAGCATTTCGACGTGCACAAGTCCTACGGGCATCTCTACGTGCTCGCGAACAATCCGTCGATCGCGCCGGTGGGCGAGTCGCTGCCCAATTCGGAAGTCTTCAGGCGCCTCGCCGCGCGCATGGGGTTCGACGAGCCGTGCTTTCGCGACTCCGACGAGGACCTCTGCCGCGCGGCGCTGCGCTCCGCGAACCCGCGCATGCAAGGGGTTGCCTGGGATGCGGTGCGGGAGAGCGGCTGGCAGCGGCTCAACCTGCCGGAGCGCTTTGCGCCGTTCGCCGAGGGCGGATTCCCGACCGACTCGGGTCGCTGCGAGTTCTACAGCGCCTCGCTCGAGCGCGAGGGCGTCGACCCGCTGCCGTTCTTCAATCCGCCCGCGGAATCGGCGGCGAGCAACCCGGATCTCGCGCGCCGTTTCCCGCTCGCGTTCCTGTCGCCGCCGGCGCGCAATTTCCTCAATTCGACCTTCGCCAACCTGAAGCGCTTTCGCGACCGGGAAGGCGAGCCGCGCCTCGAATTGCACGCGGACGACGCCGCCGCGCGCGGCATTCGCGACGGCGACAGGGTGCGGGTGTTCAACGACCGCGGCGGCTACCGCCTTCGCGCGCAAGTCAACGACAAGCCCCGCCCGGGCGTCGTGGTGGCGCGGTCGGTGTGGTGGCGCAAGTTCTCGCCCGACGGCCGCAACGCCAACGACCTCACCTCGCAGCGCGTCTCCGACCTGGGCGGCGGCGCGACCTTCTACGACTGCCTCGTGGAAGTCGAAAAGGCTTGAGCGCGCCGGTCCACCTCTTTCTCGGCGACAGCCTCGGCCGCTACGGGTTCCCCGAAGGACACCCGCTTTCGATCGACCGGCAGGGCGCATTCTGGAACGCTGCGCGGGTTCGCGGACTCGAGCGCGCTGCGGTCCTCGCAGAGTCGCGGCAGGCGGCGCGCGCCGAGATCGAGCGCTTTCACCACGCCGATTACATCGACCGCGTGATCGCCGCATCGCGCGAGGGCAGCGGTTACCTCGACACTGGCGACACGCCGGCATTTCCCGGCTGCTACGAAATCTCCTGCCACCTGGTCGGCGCGGCGCTCGAGGGCGCAAGACGCGTGGTCTCGGGCGAGGCGCGGCGCACCTTCCAGCCGATCGGCGGGCTGCACCATGCGCGCCGCGGCGC
>MERB01000060.1:73544-74521 GCA_001770475.1 Betaproteobacteria bacterium RIFCSPLOWO2_02_FULL_66_14
CGTGCGCCGCATCGCCTACGTCGACATCGACGTACACCACGGCGACGGCGTGTTCTACGAGTTCGAGGGCGATCCGGACCTGATCGTGGCGGACATCCACGAGGACGGCTCGCACCTGTATCCGGGCACCGGATTCGCGTACGAGACCGGCGAGGGCGGGGCGCGAGGAACGAAACTCAACCTGCCGCTCGCGCGCGGCGCGGGCGACGCCGAATTCTTCCGCGCCTGGGGCGAGGCCGAGCAGTTCCTCGATCGCAGCGCGCCCGAATTCTTCATCGTGCAATGCGGCGCCGACGGGATCGCCGGCGATCCGCTCGCCGACCTGCGCTACACGCCGGCCGCGCATACGCTGGTCGTGCGCCGCCTGATCGCGCTCGCCGAGCGGCACGCGCGGGGACGCCTGATGGCTTTCGGCGGCGGCGGCTACAGCCTGGAGAACCTTTCGATGGCGTGGTGCGCCGTGCTCGAGGCGCTCGCGGACCGATGACGCAGTCGCTCGCCCCGGCGCCCAAGGCGCGCGCGAGCTGGCGGCACCTGCTGCGCGTCGCGCGCTATCTCGCGCCGTACCGCTGGCGCGTGGTGGCGGCGTTCACCGCGCTCGTCGTGGCCGCCGCCTGCGTGCTCGCGCTCGGGCAGGGCCTGAAGCACGTCGTCGATCACGGATTCGGCAGCGGCGACCCGGGCCTGCTCGACGGCGCGCTCGCGGCGATGATCGCGCTCGCGGTGACGCTCTCGGTGGCGACGTTTTCGCGCTTCTACCTCATGATGACGATCGGAGAGCGTGTGGTCACGGACCTGCGGCGAGCGGTGTTCGATCAAATCCTCGCGCTCGAGCCGGCGTTTTTCGAAGTGACGCGCACCGGGGAAGTGATTTCGCGCCTGACCAACGACACGCTGCTGCTGCAGCAGGTGATCGGCTACGGGCTTTCGCTGTTCGTGCGGAACTTCCTCATGATGCTCGGCGCGGCGGCGATGAT
>MERB01000060.1:74532-85776 GCA_001770475.1 Betaproteobacteria bacterium RIFCSPLOWO2_02_FULL_66_14
CCCTGGTGCTGCTCGGGGTGCCGGCGACGCTGGTGCCGATCCTGCTCCTGGGACGGCGCGTGCGGCGGCTCTCGCGCGCCAACCAGGACCGCGTCGCCGACGTCTCGGCCTACGTCGACGAGGCGGTGCATGAAATCCGCACGGTCCAGGCCTACGCGCACGAACCGGCCGACCGTGCCGCGTTCGGCGGCCATGCGGAAGCCGCGTACCGCGTCGGGGTCGAGCGCATCGGCCAGAAGGCGGTGCTGATCGCGCTGGTGATGCTGATCGCCTTCAGCGCGGTCGGCTTCATCCTGTGGATCGGCGGCCACGACGTGCTGCGCGGAAAACTCTCGGCGGGGGAACTGTCGGCGTTCGTGTTCTACGCCATGGTCGTCGCCGGAGGCGCGGGCACCGTTTCCGAAGTCTGGGGCGAGCTGCAGCGCGCCGCGGGCGCCACCGAACGGCTGATGGAGCTCCTCGATACGCGCCCGCAGATCGGACCCCCGGCCGAGCCCGCGGCGGTGCCGCAGCGATCGGATCTCGAGTTCGACGCCGTGCGGTTTGCCTACCCGTCGCGGCCCGACACGCTCGCGCTTTCGGGGTTCGCGCTGCGCGTGGCGCCGGGCGAGCGCGTCGCGCTCGTCGGACCTTCGGGCGCGGGGAAGTCCACGCTGCTCGCCCTGCTGCTGCGGTTCTACGATCCGCAGGAAGGCGCGATCCGCATCGGCGGAGTCGACGTGCGTGCGCTCGATCCATCGCGGCTGCGGCGGCTGATCGCGGTCGTTCCGCAGGAACCGGTGATTTTCGCGGCGAGCGTGTACGACAACGTTCGCTACGGCAGGCCGGGCGCGACCCTCGGGGAGGCGCGCGAGGCCTGCGAGCAGGCGCACGCGCTCGAATTCATCGGGCGGCTGCCGCAGGGATTCGACACGCCGCTCGGTGAGCGCGGAGTGACGCTTTCCGGCGGGCAGCGCCAGCGACTGTCGATCGCGCGGGCGCTGCTCGCCGATCGCCCCGTCCTGCTGCTCGACGAAGCCACGAGTTCGCTCGACGCGGCGAGCGAGCGGCTGGTGCAGCAGGCGCTCGAGCGGCTCGAACGCGGGCGCACCACGCTCGTGATCGCGCATCGCCTCGCCACGGTGCAGCACGCCGACCGCATCGTGGTGCTCGAACGAGGCGTGATCGTCGCTCAGGGCACGCACGCGGAGCTGATGCGCCAGGGCGGGCTGTACGCGAAGCTCGCGCAGCTGCAGTTCCTCGACGGCGGGGCGGCGCGGCTCGGACGCGCGGCGTGAAGCGCGCGCTTGCCGCGCTGCTGCTTGTCGCCGCCGGCACCGCCTCCGCCGCCGAGTCCCTGCGCGTCGGATCGAAACGCTTCACCGAGTCGTACATCCTGGGCGAGATCCTCGCGCAGACCGTGCGCGCAACGGGCGTTGCCGCCGAGCACAGGCCGGGGCTCGGCAACACGGGCATCGTGTTCGCCGCGCTCACCTCGGGAGCGATCGACCTGTACCCGGAGTACACGGGCACGCTGGCGAAGGAAATCCTCAAGCTCGAAGGCGACGCCGGGCTGGAGGCGCTCAACCGCGCGCTCGCGCCGCAGGGCCTGGGCGTCGCGGTGCCGCTCGGGTTCAGCAACGGCTACGCACTCGCCATGCGCGAGGAGCGCGCCGCCTCGCTCGGCATCCGGACGCTCGCGGATCTCGCGCGCCGCCCGGAACTCAAGCTCGGGCTGTCGCAGGAATTCATCGGCCGCGCCGACGGCTGGCCGGGATTGAAAGCCGCCTACGGACTGCCGTTCGCCACGCCGCAGGGGCTCGATCACGGCCTCGCCTACGACGCGCTGGCGGCGGGCCAGATCGACGTCATGGACATCTATACGACGGACGCGAAGATCGAGCGCTACCGGCTGCGCGCGCTCGAGGACGACCGGAACTACTTTCCGCGCTACGACGCGGCGCTGCTTTACCGGCTCGATCTGCCGCAACGCCTGCCCGGGGCCTGGCGTGCGCTCGAGCGGCTCGAGGGTCGAATCGACGCCGCGCGCATGATCCGCATGAACGCCGCGGCCGAACTGGAAGGCCGGAGTTTTGCGCAGGCCGCCGCGCTGCTGCACGGGGATGCGCGACCCGTCGCGGCGGCGCGGCGCGGTTTCCTCGACACGCTGTTCGGTCCCGATTTCCTGCGCCTGACGCGCGAGCACCTGGTGCTCGTCTTCGTTTCGCTTGCGGCGAGCGTCGCGGCGGGCGTGCCGCTCGGCGTCGCGGCGGCGCGCTGGCCGCGCGCCGGGCAGGCGATTCTCGGCGCCGTCGGCGTCATCCAGACGATTCCCTCGCTTGCGCTGTTTGCGTTCCTGATCGCGCTCATCGGCGCGATCGGCACGCTGCCGGCGCTGATCGCGCTCTTTCTGTACGCGCTGCTGCCGATCGTGCGCAACACGCACGCGGGACTGGAGGCCGTCGGACGCGGCATGCGACAGGCGGCGCTCGCGCTGGGGCTCGGTGCGCGCGACCGGCTGAGGCTGATCGAGCTGCCGCTCGCGCTGCCGTCGATCCTCGCCGGCGTGAAAACCTCCGCCGTGATCAACGTCGGCACTGCGACCATCGCGGCGTTCATCGGCGCCGGCGGTTACGGCGAACGAATCGCCTCGGGCCTCGCGCTGAACGACAGCATGACGCTCTTGTCGGGAGCGATTCCGGCCGCGGCGCTGGCGCTCATCGTGCAGGGGGCGTTCGAGCTCGGCGAGCGGCGGTTCGGCTGGATGGCGCGGACCGGGATTCAGCGCTGACCAATGATTGTTCGATTGTTCAGTGCGGTTGCCGAACGAAGAGCAAGGGATCGAGCCTTAGTCGGGGAGCCGCTAACGGCTCGAACCCGCCAGGGATGAATGTTCGCCGCCCACCCGCGCCAGGCAGTCCTGGAAATGTTCCTATAAACAACGCCTTGCCAGAATACTCCGGGCGGTGAGTAAAAATACTCGTTGTCTTGAGTAAAATGTTGGCATGACCGTTTTCGTCCGCCCGCACGCGAAGCTGCTGCGCAAGCGCCTGCTCGAACCGCGCCGCTTCATTCAGGTCATCACGGGCCCGCGCCAGAGCGGGAAGACCACCCTCGTCCGTGGCATCGCCGCATCGCTCCGCGCGTCGGTCCGCTACGCGAGCGCGGACGAGCCGACCCTGCGCGATCGCGGCTGGATCGACGACGAGTGGAGGGCGGCGCGCAGCGGCGCCGAAGGCCGCCGGGGCGCGGTGCTGGTGCTGGACGAGATTCAAAAGGTCCCCGGGTGGTCGGAAACCGTGAAGCGCCTCTGGGATGAAGACACGCGGACCCGGGAGACGCTCATGGTCGTCGTCCTCGGTTCCGCGCCGCTCCTGATCCAGCGCGGACTGACCGAGAGCCTCGCCGGCCGGTTCGAAGTGCTGCGCCTGCCGCACTGGTCGTACGCCGAGATGCGCGAAGCTTTCGGTTTCTCGCTCGACGAATACCTTTTCTACGGCGGTTACCCGGGCGCAGCGCAGTTCGTCAGGGAACCCGAGCGCTGGGCCCGCTACGTGGTCGATTCGCTCATCGAGACGACGATCTCGCGCGACGTGCTGCTGCTCACCCGCGTGGACAAGCCGGCGCTGCTGCGGCGTCTCTTCGACCTCGGCTGCCGCTACTCGGGGCAGATCCTGTCCTACACGAAGATGCTCGGGCAGCTTCAGGACGCGGGCAACGCGACGACGCTCGCGCACTACCTGGACCTGCTCGCCGGTGCCGGAATGATCACGGGGCTGCAAAAGTACGCGGGCAGCGCAGCGCGAAGCCGGGGCTCGATCCCCAAGCTCCAGGTGCTGAACACGGCGCTCATGACGGCACAGTCGAAGCTGACGCTGAATGAGGCCCGCGCGGACCGGGAGTTCTGGGGCCGGCTGGTGGAATCCGCGGCCGGCGCGCACCTCGCGAACGCGGCGGCGGCGGGCGAGTGCGAGCTGTTCTACTGGCGCGAGCGCAACCGCGAAGTCGATTTCGTCGCGCGTGCCGGGCGTAGGGTGACGGCGATCGAGGTGAAGAGCGGTCGCAGGCGCGAGACGCCCGCAGGCATGGATGCGTTCGCCGCTTCCTTCAAGGGGGTGCGGCGGCTGCTCGTCGGCGGCGACGGCATCGCGCTGGAGGAGTTTCTGGCGAGACCGGCCCGGCAGTGGATTGACCGATAACTTGACCGACGGCTAATGGATCTCCGGCTCCGCTGTCGGCGCGGTGCCTTCCAGAAAATCGAAGTCGCAGCCCTCGTCGGCCTGCCTGATGTGCTTTGAAAAGATCGCGCCGTAGCCGCGCTCGTACTTCTTGGGCGGCGGAGTCCACGCGGCGCGCCGCTTTGCCAGCTCGCCCTCCGGCACCTCGAGATCGATCACCCGCCGCCCGACATCCAGCTCGATCAGATCCCCGTTCCGCACCAGCGCGAGCGGCCCGCCGACACAGGACTCCGGCGCGACATGCAGCACGCAGGTGCCGTAGCTCGTGCCGCTCATGCGCGCATCCGACAGCCGAACCATGTCCTTCACGCCCTGCTTGAGCAGCTTCTTCGGCACCGGCAGCATGCCCCACTCGGGCATCCCGGGGCCGCCGAGCGGCCCCGAGTTGCGCAGCACGAGCACGCTCCCCGCATCCACCTCGAGATCGTCGCGGTCGATCCGCGCCGCCATGTCGTTGTAGTCCTCGAACACCACCGCGCGCCCGGTGTGCTTGAGGAGCTGCGGGCTCGCTGCGGCCGCCTTGATCACCGCGCCGTTCGGCGCGAGCGACCCGCGCAGCACGACGAGTCCTCCCGAGGCCTTCAGCGGATTCGCGCGGCTCCGGATTACATCCGCATTGAAAATGCGCGCACCCTCCAGGTTCTCGCCCAAGGTGCGCCCGTTCACGGTCTTCGCATCGAGCTTGAGCAGATCCTTCAGTTCCGCAAGCAGCGCGCGCAGGCCGCCGGCGTAGTAGAAGTCCTCCATCAGGTACTTCTCGCCCGAAGGCCGCACGTTCGCAAGGAGCGGCGTCTTCGCCGAGAACTCGTTGAAGCGCTCGAGCGGCAGCTTCAAACCCGCGCGTCCCGCCATGGCGACGAGATGGATGATCGCGTTGGTCGATCCGCCCATCGCCATGAGCGTGACGATTGCATTGTCGAAAGAATGCGAAGTAAGAAGGTCACGCGGCTTCAAGTCCTCCCACACCATGTCGACGATGCGCTTGCCCGTGAGCGCAGCGAGCTTGGAATGGTTCGAATCCAGCGCCGGAATGGACGATGCGCCGGGCAGCGTCAGCCCGAGCGCCTCGGCGATTGCCATCATGGTCGCCGCGGTGCCCATCGTCATGCAGGTGCCCGCCGAGCGCGCGATGCCGTCCTCGATCTCCTGCCAGTCGCGCTTGGAAATCCGTCCGGCGCGCAGCTCGTCCCAGTACTTCCACGTGTCCGACCCCGACCCGAGCGTCGTCTCGCGCCAGTGCCCGGAGAGCATCGGCCCGGCGGGCAGATAGATCGCGGGCAGGTTCATGCTGGTTGCGCCCATGACGAGCGCCGGCGTGGTCTTGTCGCAGCCGCCCATCAGCACTGCGCCGTCCGCCGGATACGAGCGCAGCAATTCCTCGGTTTCCATCGCGAGAAAATTGCGATACAGCATGGTGGTGGGCTTCTGCATCGGCTCCGAGAGCGACATCGCCGGCATTTCCACCGGAAATCCGCCCGCCTGCCACACCCCGCGCTTGACTTCCTCGGCGCGGTTGCGAAAGTGCGTGTGGCAGGGATTGATGTCGGACCAGGTGTTGATGATCGCGATCACCGGCTTGCCCGCGTACTCCGAGCGGTCATAGCCCATCTGCGCGGTGCGCGAGCGGTGGCCGAAGGAGCGCAGGTCCTTCGCGCCGTACCAGCGGTGGCTGCGCAACTCCCCGGGTTTCTTTCGCGGCATGTTCGCTCCCTCAGTCACGTGAATTCTAAATTACACTTCCCGCCGTGATGATGATCGTGCGCAGCGGCTTCGGACCCTGGCTCCAGAGCTGGGCCCGCGTGCTGCACTTCGCCGGTTACGCGCTCGCCGCAGCCGCCTCGCGCGCGAGCTACTCGCCCGCGACGCGGGCGGTGACGCTGAAGCAGATCTACTTCACGGCCTGGCAGATCCTGCCGCTGTTCCTGCTGTTCGCGGGGCTGCTGGAATTCATCCTGATCCGCATCATCGTGGCGGTCTCGCGCGAGTACGGCATCGCCGACTACGCGCTCGACCTGGTGCTCGGCGCGCTGGTGCTCGAGCTGATCCCGTTGCTGACGGCGCTGTTCGTCGCCTTGCGCTCGGGATCGGCGATCGCGACGGAGGTCGCGCTGATGCACATTTCGGGCGACCTCGAATCGCTCGAGCGCGCGGGCGACGATCCGCTCGCCGTCGAGTTCGTGCCACGCGTCGCCGCGGCGGTGGTTTCGATCGCGGCGCTCACCGTGCTGGCGAACGCGCTCGCGCTGGTCATCGCCTACGGCGCGATGTACGGTTTCTCTCCCTGGGGGTTCGGCGAGTTCACGCGCGTCTTCGGCAAGGTGTTCGGCGCAGCGACCGTGCTCGGTCTCACGCTCAAGTGCCTGCTGTTCGGCGCCGCAGTGGCGGTGGTGCCGATCGCCGCGGGACTCGAGGCGACCTGGAAGGTCAAGTCGGCGCCCGTGGCGGTGCTCGGCGGAATGGTGCGGCTGTTCTTCCTGCTCGGCCTGATCGAGGTCGTATCATTGGCGGCGAGGTACATCTGATGGCGGCCGAGCGCGAACGGGGCGTCACTTTCATTCCCCGCGACCTCGGATTCAAGGTCGGGATGCTGCTCGCGTTCACCATCGCGGTGGTGGTGGCGTTCCTGCTGTACGTGCTGTACGCGCGCGGCGTGTTCGAGGCCACCCAGCGCCTGACGCTGGTGGCGGAAAACGCCGAAGGCGTGGGCGTCGGAATGGATCTCACGTTTTCCGGATTCGCGATCGGGACGGTGCGACGCATCTCGCTCGCCGAGAACGGCAAGGCGCGGATCGAGATCGAGGTGCCGCGCGCGGACTCGAAGTGGCTGCGCGCCACTTCCATCTTCACGCTCGAGCGCGGCCTGGTCGGCGGCGCGAAACTCCGTGCCTACAGCAGCGACCTGGGCGACCCGCCGCTCGAGGACGACGCCGTGCGCCTGATCCTGCGGGGCGATGCGACCGAGGAGCTGCCGCGCATGGTGGCCACGATGCGCACGATCCTGGAGAACATCGAGCAACTCACCGGCGCGGGTGGCGGCGTCCAGGCGAACCTCGCGAATCTGCGGGTGCTGACCGAGCGCATGGCCGGCAAGCAGGGCTTGCTGGGCGGAATTCTCGGCACCGAGGACAACGCGAAGAAGGTGATCGCATCGATCGACCGCGCCAACGCGCTGCTCGCCTCGCTCGGCGGCGTCGCGGCAAGGCTCGATGCGGTGGTGGCGAAGACCGACCAGCGCGTGTTTGCCGCAGGCGGCGTGTTGGACGAGACGCAGCGCGCCGCGGCGCAGGCGAACGCAATCCTCGGCGACGTGCGCGAGAGCCTGAAGAAGGTCGACGCGATTCTCGCCAACGCGCAGGGCGCGAGCGCGGACGTCAAGTCGGCGACCACCGATCTGACGGCGCTGCGTTCAGAGGTTGAGGCGAGCCTGCGCAAGGTCACCGGACTGATCGACGAGATCAACCGCAAGTGGCCGTTCGAGCGCAAATCGGAGATCCGCCTGCCGTGAAACGCGTCGGGGTCAGGTCTTGTCTTGCCGCATTCGTCCTCGCCGGCTGCGCTGGCGCGCCGCCGCCGCCCGATTGGCAGCTCGGCGCGCGCGAGGCGCTCGCGGGCTTCGAGCGGCTTTACTTCGGCGGCGACACGCGGCTTGCGGAACAGGAATTCGCGCGCGCGAAATCGGAAATTGCGCGCACCGGGCGCGGCGACTTGCTGGCGCGCGCGGAACTGGCGCGCTGCGCTGCGCGCATGGCGAGCCTCGAGTTCGACGACTGTCCCGGATTCGAGGCGCGGCGCGCGGACGCGGGCCCCGAGGAGCTGGCGTACGCCGATTACCTTGCAGGCGGCCGCGAGCGTGCCGCGACGGATGAGCCGCTGTCGCGCCTCGTCGCGGCGGGCGTCAAGCTCAGGTCGGGGTCGATCGCGCCGCCGGAAATCGCCGGCGCCGCAGACATCGCCTCGGCGCAGGGCTGGCGGCGGCCGCTGCTCGCGTGGCTCGGCGTGCAGGCGAAGCGGGCGCGCGATGCCGGCGACGCGGAAGCGTCCGCGCGCTTCGAGCGGCGCATCGACATCGTCCTAGGCAAGCAGGTCGACCGCCCGCGCCAGTAGCGTCGCGTCCCCTCGCAGAAGGAATTTCTGCACCCGCTGCGTCGCGGTGAGCGGCAGCGAGTCGGCGAAGGCGACGTAGCGCGGCACCTTGATCGCCGCGAGCCGCTCGCGGCACCAAACAGCGATCTCCTGCGCCGAGACTTCGGCCCCCGGTTTTCTCACGATCGCGACGAGAATCTCGTCCTCGCCCAGATCCGAGGGCACGGCAATCGCCGCGCACAGCAGCACCGCCGGGTGCTCGCCCACGACGCGATCGATTTCCGCACCCGAGATGTTCTCGCCGCGGCGGCGGATGAGGTCTTTCTTCCGCGCGACGAAATAGAAGTAACCGTCGGCATCGCGCCAGGCGAGGTCACCCGTCCTGAACCAACCGTCCTCGATCGCCGCCGCGGTCTGGTCGGGGTCCCGGTAGTAGCCCTGCATCAGGATCGGCGTCCTCACCTGGATTTCACCGACCTGTCCGTCCGGCAGGGTCGCGCCGTCCTCGCCCACGACGCGCAATTCGGCGAATTTCACTTCCGGATCCGGGTGCACGGCGGCCTTGCCGAGGCTGTTGGCGCGCCGCTCGCCGTCGAACGCGTTGTTCGCCGCGCCCGGAATTTCGGTCATGCCGTAGCCCTCGAGCACGTCGCACACGCGGAACTCCTCGCGGAACACGCGCTCGAGTTCGGGCGACACCGGCGCCCCGTACACCACGCGCAGTCGGTGGCTTGGATCGAATTCGCTGCGCGGCCTGCGCGCGAGGATGTTGCCGATCGCAGCGATGATGTTGACCTGCGTTGCGCCGGTTTCCGCGACGGTACGCCAGAACGCGCCGGCGGAAAACTTCGGCGCGAGCGCGAGGCGCGCGCCCGCGGCGAGCGCTCCGGCAAGCGAATAAAAGAGCGCGTTGATGTGAAACAGCGGCAGGACGCACAGCAGGCAATCTTCCGGTTGCAGCCACAGCCGCGCCACGAACCCCTCGCCCGCGAGCACGAAACTGCGCTGACTGTGCATCACACCCTTGGGAAATCCGGTCGTGCCGGAGGTATAAAGAATGAGGCAGGTCGCGTCGCGCGAGGGTTCGGGCGGCAGATCGCGGTCACTGCGCTCGAGGTGCGCGATCGCCTCGTCGAGAACGAACGTCCACGGCGGGGGCGCGACGGGGTGGACCGATTCGCGCGCCGTCGCAAGTGCGGCTTTGCTCGCCGCGACCGCGCACACGTTCGCGTGCTGCAGGATGTAGCCTGCTTCGCGCGCGCCGAAATCCGGATTCACCGGCACCATCACCGCGCCGATGCGCGCGAGCGCGAAGAAAAGCAGCACCGTGTTCGCACTGTTGGCCGACATCACGCCGACGCGATCGCCCGAAGCGATTCCTCTCGCGAGCAGGCCGCGCGCCAGGCGTTCGGCTCGCAGCGTGAACTCTCCGTAGCTCAGGGTCTCGCGCTCGAATCGCAGGAAGCTGCGCGAGGCATCGACCGAGCTGCGGCTCTCCAGCAGGCTCGCGAGCGTGCCGCGGTGCGCGGGGTAGCCTCGAAGAACGTCCAGCGGTCTGCGCATGGGCGCGCGAATGTAGCACGGTGGTTTTTTCGCTACAGCGCCGAGGCAATTCGGTTAGTGGTCACTATCGAATCGCCGGGTCCGACATGACTTGAGAGACCGCTTTTACTATTGGCTGTAACCCATTCATTTATCTGATGAATAAACCCTGACTCCTGGATCAAGTTTGTCGCCTAAGTGGTTGTCAGAGCAAAGAAAAAAGCCCTCATACGCTTGACCCTGCCGAATCCGTTCAATAAAGTGGCAAAAAGTAGAAAAAAGTGGGATACCACGGGAATTCCCGGTCATTGGAGCGAGCGGAGGGCTAGAGGGGATGGGCGGGGCATTCCACGGAGCGACGGTCATCACCCTCGATGCGAAGGGGCGTCTCGCCATTCCGACGCGTCACCGTGAGGCGCTGCTCGCAGCGCGCCGGCCGTTGGTGCTCACCGCGCACCCCGACGGCTGCGCGCTGCTGTACGCCGAGGCCGACTGGGAGCCGGTGCGCGCGCGGATCGAAACCTTTCCGAGCTTTCACACGCAGGCGAGCTGGTGGAAGCGCCTGCTGTTCGGTTTCGAGGAACACGTGCAGCCCGACGGATCGGGCCGCATCCTGGTTTCGCCCGCGCTGCGCATGCACGCCAAGCTCGAGCGCGAAGCGATGATGGTCGGCCAGGGGCATTACTTCGAGCTTTGGGATTCCGGGGTCTGGAGCGCCAAGCTGTCCGGAGCGCTCACCGGGGGCGGTCCGCCGCCGCCCGGCATGGAGGATTTCTCGCTGTGACGGCGGGCGCAAGCGATGAACGCCAGCGTCCCCGGGCATCGCGCAGTACTCCTCGCGGAGGCGGTTGCTGCGCTCGCGCCGCGCACCGACGGCATCTACGTCGATCTGACCTTCGGTCGCGGCGGGCACAGCCGGGCGATCCTCGCGCGGCTCGGTCCGCGCGGCCGATTGATCGCGCTCGATCGGGACCCCGAAGCCGTGGCGGCGGCGACGTCGATTCAGGACGCGCGCTTTTCGATCCGGCACGCCCAGTTCTCGGACCTCTCCCGGTCGCTCGACGCCTGCGGAATTCAATCCGTGCACGGCGTGCTGGCGGACCTGGGAGCTTCGTCGCCGCAGTTCGACACGCCGGCGCGCGGCTTTTCGTTTCGCGCCGACGGACCGCTCGACATGCGCATGGATCCGACGCGCGGCCCATCCGCGGCGCAATGGCTGGCCGCGGCCACAGAAACGCAGATCCGGGAGGCGATCAGGGACTATGGCGAAGAACGGTTTGCTAAACAGATTGCAGCGGCGATTGTTGCTTCTCGCGCAAGCGAACCCATCGTCCGCACCCGGCAACTGGCCAATCTCGTGGCAGCGGCGGTCCGCACACGCGAGGCTGGCCAGGACCCGGCG
>MERB01000060.1:85832-90323 GCA_001770475.1 Betaproteobacteria bacterium RIFCSPLOWO2_02_FULL_66_14
GGTGGTGAGCTTTCACTCGCTCGAGGACCGCATCGTGAAGCGTTTCATGCAGGCGCTCGCCCGGCCCGCGCTGCCACGGGATTTGCCGATTCGCGCCAGCGAGATGCCACAAGCGTCGCTCAGAATCGTCGCGCCACCCCAGCGCCCCGGTGCCGCCGAGCGCGCGACCAACCCGCGTGCGCGCAGCGCAGTGCTGCGTGTCGCCGAGCGCACCGACACCCCCTTTGACCCCGGACCCCACTCCCGAATCGAGCCCGACGCGTGGCGAAGCTGAACCTCCTCCTCCTCCTCGTTCTCCTCGCCTGCGCGTTCGGGCTCGTGACTTCTCAGCACCAGGCGCGAAAGTCGTTCGTTGCACTCGAAAGGGAAGGCGCGCGCACGCGTGAACTCGACGTCGAATACGGGCAGCTGCAGCTCGAGGCGAGCACCTGGGGGCTGCACGCCCGTGTCTCGAAAATCGCCCAGGACGCACTCGGCCTGCACGCTCCGGACCCGAGGCGCGTTCGCGTGATCGAGCAGGGCGCCGCGGAGTCGACGCGGTGAGTTACGCGGCTGCTCCGGCGATGGTGCGACTGCCGACCTGGCGTGCGCGCCTCGTGCTGGTGGTTTTCGTCGCCGGATTCCTGGTGTTGCTTGGCCGTTCCGTTTGGCTGCAGGTGGTCCAGACCGAATTCCTGCAGGAACGGGGCGAAGCGCGCTATTCGCGCGTCCTCGAAGTTCCCGCGACACGCGGCCGGATCCTCGATCGAAGGGGAGAGGCGCTCGCGATCTCGACCCCGGTGAAGTCGATCTGGGCGATTCCCGAAGACGTGAAGGCGACGCCCGCGCAGTTCGAACAGCTCGCGCGGCTGCTGGATTCCGGGCCGCGCGAACTCGAACGCAGGATCGCCGAGGCCTCGCGCGATTTCGTGTACCTGAAGCGACAGATCCCGCCCGAAACCGCGGAGCGCGTCGCCGCGCTCGGCATCCCGGGCCTGTACCAGCAGCGCGAATTCCGCCGCTATTACCCGGGCGGAGAGACCACCGCGCACATGGTCGGTTTCACCGGTGTCGAGGATACCGGGCAGGAGGGGATCGAACTCGCATTCCAGTCGAGTCTCGCCGGGGTTCCGGGGAGCCGGCGGGTCATCAAGGACCGGCTCGGGCATGTCGTCGAGGACGTCGAGGCGATCCGCGCCGCGCAGGACGGCAAGGAACTGCGGCTCGCGCTGGACAGCAAGATCCAGAGCGTCGCCTACACCGCGCTGAAGAACGCGCTCGAGACGCACCGCGCCAAGGGCGGCGCACTGGTCGCGATCGACGTGCGCACCGGCGAAGTGCTCGCGCTCGCGAACGTGCCGACCTACAACCCCAACAACCGGGCGCGCCTCACCGGGGCGCAACTTCGCAATCGCGTCATTACCGACTTGTTCGAACCGGGTTCCACGCTGAAGCCGTTCACCGTTGCGCTCGCGCTCGACATGGGCAGACTGACGCCCGCGAGCGTCATCCAGACCGCGCCGGGCCGGCTCACCATCGGAAACCGCACCATCCACGACGCGCATGCGGGCGGCGCCATGACCGTCGCGCAGGTGATCCAGAAGTCCTCCAACGTCGGCGCCGCGAAAATCGCGCTCTCGCTGCCGCGCGAGGACATGCGCGAGATGTTCCGCCGCATGGGCTTCGGCGCGCCGCCGCAACTCGGTTTTCCGGGAGAGGCTGCGGGCAAGGTCCGCGACGCGAAGACCTGGAGGCCGATCGAGCAGGCGACCATGGCCTACGGCCACGGCATCTCGGTGAGCCTGATCCAGCTCGCGCGTGCCTACACGGTGTTCGCGCGCGACGGCGAACTGCTGCCGCTGAGCCTGATCAAGGCGGACATGCCCGCGTCCGGCCGGCAGGTTCTGAGCGCCGAAACTGCGCGCGCCATGCGCGCGATGCTGGAGGCCGCGACGCAGCCCGGCGGGACTGCGCCGCGGGCGCGCGTGATGGGCTGGCGGGTCGCGGGCAAGACCGGCACCGCGCACAAGCTGGAAGGCGGCGTCTATGCCGCGAACAAGTACGTGTCGTCGTTCGTCGGCTTCGCGCCGGTCAGCGCGCCGCGGCTGGTGGTCGCGGTGATGATCGATGAGCCCTCGGCCGGTCAGTACTATGGCGGCGCGGTGGCGGCGCCGGTGTTCGCGCAGGTCGTGCAGGGCGCGCTGCGCCTGCTGGAAGTTCCGCACGACGCGCCGCTCACGCCGATCGAAATTCCCGGCGAAGACGAAGTCGCCGAGGAGAGCACCTGATGCGGGAAGCGCCGTGGACCTGTTCGCCAGGCTTTCGCGCCAAGGAGCGATGATCGAGCGCCTGAGCTCGGACAGCCGCGGCTGCGCGCCGGGCGATTGCTTCTTTGCCTGGCCCGGCGAGCATGGCGACGGCCGCGATCACATCGCCCAGGCGATCGACCGCCGGGTCGCCGCCGTGGTCTGGGAGCGCTCGGGTTTCGCCTGGCGTACCGACTGGCGCGTGCCGAACGAGGGCATCGAGCGGCTGAAGGACCGCGCGGGAGAACTCGCGAGCGCCTTCCACGCCCGCCCGTCCGAATCGCTCTGGGTGTGCGGCGTCACCGGAACCAATGGCAAGACCTCGTGCTCGCAATGGCTTGCGACGCTTCTCGCGCGCGCCGGCGCACCCACCGCAGTGATCGGAACCCTCGGCAACGGGTTTCCGGGCGCTCTGGCCGAGTCCGGACACACCACGCCCGACGCGCTCGAAGTGCAGCGCCTGCTCGCCGCGTTCCGCGGCGAGGGCGCGCAGGCGGTGTCGATGGAAGTGTCCTCGCACGGCCTGCTGCAGGGCCGGGTGAACGGCGTCGCGTTCCGCTGCGCGCTGTTCACCAACCTGTCGCACGATCACCTCGACTACCACGGCTCGATGGAAGCGTACGCGGCCGCGAAGTCGCGCCTGTTCGAAGTGCAGACGCTCGAGTCCGCGGTGCTCAATCTCGACGACGTGCTCGGCGTGCGGCTCGCGCAACGCCTGGCCTCGCGCGCGGTCCGCACCATCGGGTACGCGCTCGCGCCCGCGGCGCTCGTGCCGGGCAGCGTGGCGCAGCACGTGGTCGCAAAGGACATCCGGTTCGGCTCGCAGGCGACCGAGGTTTCGATCGACTCGAGCTGGGGCGAATGCGAGGTCCGGCTCCACACGCTCGGCCGATACAACGTCGCGAATGCGCTCGGCGTTCTGGGTTGTCTGCTCGCTTACGGCCTGCCGTTCAGCGAGGCGGCCGAGGCGCTCGAGCACATTCCGGACGTTCCGGGCCGCATGCAGCGGCTCGGCGGCGATGCAGCGCCGCTGCTGGTCGTCGACTATGCCCACACGCCGGATGCGATCGAGAAAACGCTGCAGGCGCTCAGGCCCGTCGCCACGGCGCGCGGCGGCAGACTGGTGATCGTTTTCGGCGCGGGCGGCGATCGTGATCCGTCCAAACGCGCCATCATGGGCGAGGCGGCATCGCGCCATGCCGACCGGATCGTTCTCACGAGCGACAACCCGCGCGGCGAAGATCCGGTGGCGATCATCGAGGCGATCCGCGTCGGGGTCACCGCGCCCTGCACCATCGAGCCCGATCGCGCCACGGCGATCGAGGCGGCGATCGCCTCCGCCGCGGATGCAGATGTGGTGCTGCTTGCGGGCAAAGGGCACGAGGCCTACCAGGAACTGGCCGGCGAGCGGCGGCCGTTCTCGGACGTGGAGTGCGCGCGCAACGTGCTCGCGCGGCGGGGCACGCGATGATGGGTCTCGCCGAAGCCGCGCGCATGGTGCAGGGACGGCTCGTAGGCGAGGATGCGCGCTTCGCGCGCGTATCGACCGACACGCGATCGATCGGTCGCGGCGAACTGTTCGTCGCGATCCGCGGCGAGCGCTTCGACGGCCACGAATTCCTCGGCGTCGCCGCGGCGCGGGGCGCTGCCGGGGCGCTGGTCGACGAGCGCTTCGGCGGCAGCGCGCCGTTGCCGCTCGTCGTCGCCGACGAGACACGCCTCGCGCTCGGTCGCCTGGGCCGGGGCTGGCGCGAGCGCTTCGCGCCGACGCTGATCGCGATCACCGGATCCAACGGCAAGACCACGACGAAGGAAATGCTGGCCTCGATCCTGCGCGCGCATGCCGGGGAGGCGGCGGTGCTCGCGACGCGGGGCAATCTCAATACCGACATCGGCGTGCCGCTGACGCTGCTCGAAATGGCGTCGCCGCACGCCTGGTGCGTCGTCGAGCTCGGCATGAATCATCCGGGGGAGATCGCTGCCCTCGCGGACATCGCGCGGCCGAACATCGCGCTGGTCAACAACGCGCAGCGCGAGCACCTCGAATTCATGCGCAGCGTCGATGCGGTGGCGGCGGAAAACGCCGCGGTGTTCGCCGCGCTGCCCGCCGATGGGATCGCCGTGATCAACGCCGACGACGAGCGTGCCGAGCTGTTCCGCGCCGCCGCGGCCCGACGCCGCAGGGTCGAATTCGGGCTCGACGCGC
>MERB01000060.1:90362-128073 GCA_001770475.1 Betaproteobacteria bacterium RIFCSPLOWO2_02_FULL_66_14
CGAAAGCGAAATCGTGCTGCGAACTCCCGCCGGCGAGGCGAGCGCGACGCTCGCCATTCCCGGCGCGCACAACGTGCGCAACGCGCTTGCGGCCACGGCTTGCGCAGTCGCCGCGGGCGTCCCGCTTCAGGCGATCGCGCAGGGGCTGAGCGCATTCCGTCCCTGCGCCGGCCGCCTGCAGGTGCGGCGCACCGCAGAGGCCACCGTGATCGACGACAGCTACAACGCGAATCCCGATTCGGTGCGCGCGGCCATCGACGTGCTCGCGTCCTGCAACGGCGCCGCGGTGCTGGTTCTCGGCGACATGGGCGAGGTCGGCGAACAGGGCGCCGATTTTCATCTCGAGATCGGACGCTACGCCGCCGAGCGCGGTATCGGCGCACTGCTCGCGATCGGCGAACTCACGGTGCACAGCGTTGCGGGCTTCGGGCCCGGGGCGCGACATTTCGCGACGGCCGAGGAACTCGCGGCGGCGGCGCGAGCCCAGGCGCGCGACGGCGCAACGCTGCTCGTGAAGGGTTCGCGCTTCATGCGCATGGAACGCATCGTCTCGGCGCTCACCGGCACCGGTGGGGCAGGGGCGCACTGATGCTGCTCGAACTGACGCAATGGCTCGCGCGCGACGTGCGCCTGTTCAACGTCTTCGGCTACATCACGCTGCGTGCGGTGCTCGCCTGCCTGACCGCGCTGGCGATCTCGCTCATCCTCGGGCCCTACGTCATCCGCAAGCTGACGCGGTACAAGATCGGGCAGGCGGTGCGCGACGACGGCCCCAAGTCGCACCTCACCAAGGCGGGCACGCCGACCATGGGCGGTGCGCTGATTCTGCTGTCGATCGGCATCACGACGCTCCTGTGGGGCGACCTGCAGAACCGCTACCTGTGGGTGGTGCTGCTGGTGACGCTCGCGTTCGGCGCGATCGGCTGGATCGACGACTACCGCAAAGTCGTGCGGCGCGATCCCAAGGGACTCCCGGCAGGCGCGAAATTCTTCTGGCAGTCGGTGTTCGGCCTCGCCGCCGCGGGCTACCTCGCCTGGACCGCTCAAGGGGTGCCGGCGCTCGACCAGCTGATCGTTCCGTTCTTCAAGTTCATCACTTACCCGCTCGGTGCGGCGGGCTTCATCGTGCTGACCTACTTCGTGATCGTCGGTACTTCCAATGCGGTCAACCTGACCGACGGCCTGGACGGCCTGGCGATCATGCCGACGGTCATGATCGGCGGCGCGCTCGGCATCTTCGCGTACGTCGCGGGCCATTCCGGGTTTTCGAAGTATCTCGGGCTGCCGTACATCGCGGGCGCGGGGGAGCTCACGGTGATCTGCGGCGCGCTCATCGGCGCGGGGCTCGGTTTTCTCTGGTTCAACGCCTATCCCGCGGAAGTGTTCATGGGAGACGTCGGCGCGCTCGCACTCGGCGCGGCGCTCGGCACCATCGCCGTGATCGTTCGCCAGGAAATCGTGCTGTTCATCATGGGCGGCGTGTTCGTCGCCGAAACCCTGTCGGTGATGCTCCAGGTGCTGTACTTCAAGTGGACCGGGGGCAAGCGCATCTTTCGAATGGCGCCGCTGCACCACCACTACGAACTCGAGGGCTGGAAAGAGTCCCAGGTGGTGGTGAGGTTCTGGATCATCACGATGATGCTGGTGCTGTTCGGCCTCTCGACGCTCAAGTTGCGCTGACCATGCAGATGCGCGAGCCGATCTTCCAGTGCCTGCCTCAGCCTCGTCCGGTGCCGCTCGCGGGGCGCAACGCGCTCGTGCTCGGCCTCGGCGACACGGGACTGTCGATGGCGCGATGGATCGCGCTTCAGGGCGGCCGCGTGCGAGCGGCCGATACCCGCGCGGAGCCGCCGCGTGCGGCCGACCTGCGCGGCGCGCTACCCGGTGCCGAGGCGCGTTGCGGGGCGTTCGAACTCTCGCTCCTCGAAGGGATCGATCTGGTTTGCGTCAGTCCAGGGCTCTCGCTCGAAGAGCCCGTGGTGCAGGAAGCGGCGCTGCGCAAGATCCCGGTGCTCGGCGACATCGAATTGTTCGCCTGGGCGCTCAATGCGCAGGCGAAGAGCGGGGTCATCGCGGTGACCGGAACCAACGGCAAGACCACCGTCACCTCGCTCACCGGGCACCTGCTGCGAAGTGCAGGCATCGACTGCGAGGTGGCCGGAAACATCGGTCCGGCGGCGCTCGATGCCTGGATGAAACGCAGTACCGCAGCGCCCGCAATCTGGGTGCTGGAACTTTCCAGCTATCAACTGGAGATTACCTGGTCGCTCTGCGCGCGTGCCGCCACCGTACTCAATCTGAGCGAGGACCATCTCGACCGCCATCGCGATTTCGGGCGTTACGCCGCGGCCAAGCAGCGCGTTTTTCGCGGCGACGGCATGCAGGTGTTGAACCGCGAGGACGCGCGCTCGATGGCCTGCGCGCTGCCCGGGCGGCAGATCGTGAGCTTCGGCCGCAATGCGCCGGAGCGCTCCGGCGATTACGGCATCGGCGTTCGTGAAGGACGGTCCTGGCTGCAGCGCGGCGAGGAGCCGTTGCTGCCGCTGAACGAATTGCCGTTGTTCGGGCTGCACAATGCGGCGAATGCGCTCGCTGCCTGCGCGCTTGCGCAGGCGGCGGGCGCGCCGCTCGAATCGCTTGGCGCCGGGCTACGCAGCTTCCGCGGCCTGCCGCACCGCGTGGCGCGGATCGCCCTGCGCCGGGGCGTCGCGTGGTACGACGATTCCAAGGGCACGAACGTCGGCGCCACCGTCGCGGCACTCGAGGGCTTGGGCGCAAGCACGCTCCTCATCGCCGGAGGCGAGGGCAAGGGGCAGGACTTCTCGGTCCTTGCGCCCGCGGTGGCGCGGCACGCGCGCCACGTGTTCCTCATCGGGCGCGACGCGTCGCTCATCGAGCAGGCGCTTCGCGCCTGCGGCGTATCGCTGCATCGTTGCGAGTCGCTCGAGCATGCGGTTGCGGGCGCAGCCGCCAGTGCGCGCGCGGGCGACGCGGTGCTCCTGTCGCCCGCCTGCGCGAGCTTCGACATGTTTCGCGACTATCGGCATCGCGGCGAGTCCTTCGTCGCGGCGGTGCGCGCGCTCGGCGACTGACCGGTGGCGAGCTACGTTTTCGCGCAAAGGGTCCCGGCAGCCGAATACGACCGCTCGCTCGCCTGGGCTGCGCTGGTGCTGGTTTCGATCGGCGCCGTGATGGTCTATTCGGCCTCGATCAGCACTGCGGAGGCGAGCCGCTTCAGCGGAAACAACTCCGCGTACTTCCTCGTCCGGCACGGCCTGTTCATCGGGGTCGCGCTTGCCGCGGCGATCGGCGTGTTCCTGGTTCCGGTGCGCCTGTGGCAGCGCGGCGCGCCGTGGCTGTTCCTCGTCGGCATCGCGCTGCTCGTGCTGGTGCTGATTCCGGGTATCGGCCGCGAGGTGAACGGCGCGCGGCGATGGATCGGGCTGTATTTCCTCACCGTGCAGCCGTCGGAATTGATGAAGCTCGCCGTCGTCCTCTACGCAGCCGACTACACCGTGCGCAAGCACGCCGTGATGAAGAATTTCAGGAAAGGGTTGCTGCCCATCCTGGGCGTGATGCTGGTGGTTTCGTGGCTGCTGCTGCGGGAGCCCGATTTCGGCGCGCTCGTGGTCATCGCGGTGACCGCGTTCGGCATGCTGTTCCTCGGAGGCATGAACGGCCGGCATTTTCTGCTGCTGCTCGCGATGCTGGTGGTCGGTTTTGCGGGCCTGGTGCTGTCCTCGCCGTACCGGCTGCAGCGGATTTTCGGCTTCATGGATCCTTGGTCGGATCCCTACGGCAAGGGATACCAGCTCTCGCATGCCCTGATCGCGTTCGGCCGCGGCGAGTGGCTGGGCGTCGGTCTCGGTGCGAGCGTGGAAAAACTCCTCTACCTGCCCGAGGCGCACACGGATTTTCTGCTGGCGGTGATCGCAGAGGAACTCGGCTTTGCGGGGGTCGCGGTGGTGGTCGTGCTGTTTGCCTGGATCGTGGTGCGCGCCTTTGCGATCGGGCGGGAGGCCGCGCTTCGCGAACGGCATTTCCACGCCCTCGCGGCGCAAGGCATCGGCGTCTGGCTCGGCTTCCAGTCGCTCATCAACATGGGTGTCAACATGGGCCTGCTGCCTACCAAGGGCCTGACGCTGCCGCTCATGAGCTTCGGCGGCTCGGGCCTGGTCGTGAACTGCGTCGCGATCGCGATGCTGCTGCGGATCGACTGGGAAAACCGCCAGGTCGGGCGGGGGCTGCCGGCATGAGCCGGACCATTCTCATCACTGCGGGCGGCACCGGCGGCCACGTGTTTCCCGGGCTGGCGGTGGCGGATGCGATGCGCGAGGCGGGATGGCGCGTGGTCTGGCTGGGCGCCAGGAACGGAATGGAAGCGCGCCTCGTGCCCGCCCGCGGCTACGAGATGGCCTGGGTTCGCGCCGGCGCGCTGCGCGGCAAGGCATTGCTCGCGAAACTGCTGCTGCCGATGAACCTGCTCGTCGGGTTCTGGCAGAGCGCGCGCGCCATCCTGCGGCATCGCCCGGACGTGGTGCTCGGCATGGGAGGTTACGTCGCATTCCCGGGCGGCATGATGGCTTCGCTGCTGGCGCGGCCGCTTGCGGTGCACGAGCAAAACGCGATCGCTGGACTGACGAACCGGATCCTCGCCGGCGTCGCCGACCGTGTGCTGGTTGCATTTCCCGGCGCGCTGCGCAACGCCGTGTGGACCGGAAACCCGGTACGCGAAGAGATCGCGCGGCTCGCGCCTCCCGAGCAGCGATTCGCCGCGCGCAGCGGGCCGCTTCGTTTGCTGGTGATCGGCGGCAGCCTCGGGGCGCAGGCGCTGAACGATTGCCTGCCGCGCGCGCTCGCCCTCATTCCCCCGGCCGAGCGGCCACGCGTCGTGCACCAGTCGGGCGAGCGGCACCTCGACGCGGTCGCGGGCCTGTATCGCGAGTTGGGCGTCGAAGCTGAGCCGATTGCGTTCATCGGCGACATGGCGCAGCGCTACGCCGAGGCCGATCTGGTGATCTGCCGCGCGGGCGCGATCACGGTCGCCGAGCTTGCCGCGGCCGGAGTCCCGAGCGTGCTGGTGCCGTATCCGCACGCGGTGGACGACCACCAGACGGCGAATGCCGCATTTCTCGTGCGCGCAGGCGCCGGCATGGTTCTGCCGCAGGGTGACATGAACCCGGAGCGCCTCGCGCAGCTCATCCGTTCGCTCGATCGGCCGTGGCTTCTGCAGATGGCCGTGAAAGCGCGCGCGCTCGGCAAGCCCGATGCCACGCGCGCAGTGGCCGAGCACTGCATGCGCCTCGCCGACACCGGGCGCGGGGGGGCGGCCGCATGAGGCACAAGGTCCGCCGGTTGCACTTCGTCGGCATCGGCGGCTCCGGAATGAGCGGCATCGCCGAGGTGCTGCTGAACCTCGGCTACGGAGTGAGCGGATCGGACCTGGCGGAAAATCCTGCGACCCGGCGACTGCGCGAACTCGGCGCGCGCATCGCCCTGCGGCACAGCGCCGATCAGGTCACGGGCGCAGACGCCGTGGTGATTTCCAGCGCCGTGCGGGCCGACAACCCCGAAGTCATCGCAGCGCGCGCCAAACGCATTCCGGTCGTGCCGCGGGCGCTGATGCTGGCCGAGTTGATGCGGCTGAAACAGGGCGTGGCGATCGCCGGCACCCACGGCAAGACCACGACCACCAGCCTGGTTGCGAGCGTGCTCGCGGAGGCCGGGCTCGATCCGACCTTCGTCATCGGGGGGCGCCTGACCGCGGCGGGATCCAACGCGCGGCTCGGCGCGGGCGAATTCATCGTCGTCGAGGCCGACGAGTCCGACGCGAGCTTCCTGCATCTGCAGCCGGTGATCGCGGTGGTGACCAACATCGACGCCGATCACATGGATACCTACGGGCACGATTTCGCGAAGCTGAAGCAGGCCTTCGTCACGTTCCTGCAGAACCTGCCCTTCTACGGCAGCGCGGTGTTGTGCCTGGACGATCCGCACGTACGCGAGATTCTGCCGTTCGTTTCCAAACCGGTGACGAGCTACGGCTTCGCCGCCGATGCGGCGGTGCGCGCCGTGCGCATCGAACACGCAAGCGGCGCGATGCGCTTCGGCGCCGAGCGCGAGGGACGCGCGCTGCTGGAGGTCACGCTGAATCTCCCGGGACTGCACAACGTGCAGAACGCCCTCGCGGCGATCGCCGTGGCGACCGAACTCGGCGTCGCCGACGCGGCGATCCGAAAGGCGCTCGCCGATTTCCACGGCGTCGGACGGCGCTTCCAGCGCTGCGGCGAGGTGGCTTGCGAAGGCGGGCATTTCACGCTGGTCGACGACTACGGTCATCATCCCGCGGAGATGGCGGCGACGCTTGCGGCCGCGCGCGGCGCGTTTCCCGGACGGCGCGTGCTGCTCGCGTTCCAGCCGCATCGCTACACGCGAACCCGCGACCTGTTCGAGGACTTCGTTCAGGTGCTCTCGAGCGCCGACGCGCTCGTGCTCTCCGAGGTCTACGCCGCGGGCGAGGCGCCGATCGTCGCGGCCGACGGCCGCGCCCTCGCGCGCGCGGTGCGGGTCGCCGGAAAGGTCGAACCGGTGTTCGTCGAGGAAGTGACGCAGCTCGCGGCGGCGATCCGCCGCGCCGCGCAACCCGGCGACGTCGTGCTCGCGATGGGCGCGGGATCGATCGGCGCAGTCGCGGCGGAACTCGCCCGGAGCGGAGCCTGAAGGCGATGAACATGCGCGCTGGCGCCCACTTCACCGGACTGCGAGGCGACCTGAGGCTCGGCGAGCCGATGGCGCGGCACGTGAGCTGGCGCGCCGGCGGCGCGGCCGAACGCTGCTATCTCCCCGCGGATCTCGACGACCTGGTCGCGTTCCTGCGCCAGGTGCCGGCGGACGAACCGCTGCTGTTCGTCGGGCTCGGATCGAACCTGCTGGTGCGTAGCGGCGGCCTGCCCGGAACCGTCGTGCTGATGCATTCGGCGAAGAAGCGCCCTGAGCTGGTCGGCGGGCGGATCTACGCGGAAGCCGGCGTGGCGAGTCCGAAAGTCGCGCGCTTCGCCTCGCGCCAGGGGCTCGGCGGGGCGGAATTTCTCGCCGGCATTCCGGGCACCATCGGCGGCGCGCTCGCGATGAACGCGGGCTGCTACGGCGGCGAGACCTGGAACGTCGTCGACAGGGTGATGACGGTCGATCGGACGGGCGAACTGCACGAGCGCAGTCGCGCCGATTACACGATTGGCTATCGGCGTTGCGTTCCGAACACCGCCGTAGAGGAATGGTTCGTCGCGGCGTGGTTTCGTTTGCCGCCTGGCGATGCCGGCGTTTCGCTCGAGAG
The DNA here is from genome assembly GCA_001770475.1 of Betaproteobacteria bacterium RIFCSPLOWO2_02_FULL_66_14. Classification (GTDB taxonomy): domain Bacteria; phylum Pseudomonadota; class Gammaproteobacteria; order Burkholderiales; family SG8-39; genus 2-02-FULL-66-14. The sequence goes on from MERB01000060.1 coordinate 97,696, forward strand.
AATCCGGCTGTTCCTGAAGCGCCGCATCGCGACGCAGCCGCTCGAGCTGCCGAACGCGGGCAGCGTGTTCCGCAATCCGCCGGGCGATCACGCGGCGCGGCTGATCGAGGCCTGCGGGCTGAAGGGGCTCGAGCGCGGCGGCGCACGGGTCTCGGAGAAGCACGCCAATTTCATCGTCAACCCGGATTCGAGGGCAGGCGCCGACGACATCGAGTGGCTGATCGGCCGGGTACGCGCGGTGGTGCTGGAGAAGACCGGCATCGACCTGATTCCCGAAGTGCGCATCGTAGGGCGCGCGGCGTGACCGCGACCGGATTCGGCAAAGTCGCGGTGCTGCTCGGCGGAAAATCCGCCGAGCGCGCGGTGTCGCTGAAAAGCGGCGCGCTGGTCCTCGCGGCGCTTCGTGAGCGCGGAATCGACGCGCATCCGTTCGATCCCGCCGAACGCGGACTCGACGCCCTGATCGGCGAGCGGTTCTCGCGCGCATTCATCGTTTTGCATGGCCGTTTCGGCGAGGACGGAACGGTCCAGGGCGCACTCGAGTTTCTCGGCCTGCCTTACACCGGAAGCGGCGTGCTCGCCTCCGCGCTCGCGATGGACAAGCTGCGCACGAAACTGCTCTGGCAGGCGAGCGGACTGCCGACGCCGGCCTGGGAAGTGCTGCGCGCAGGCTCGGATTTCGCGAGCGTCGCGGCGCGTCTCGGCCTGCCGCTGATGGTGAAACCCGTCAACGAGGGTTCGTCTCTCGGCATGACCAAGGCGCGCGCGGCTGCGCAGCTCGATGAAGCCTACGCGCTGGCGGTCAATTACGACCGCGCCGTGATCGCCGAGCGGTTCGTCGAGGGAATCGAACTGACCTGCGGAATCCTGGGCGGCGAGGCACTGCCGCTGATCCGCCTGGAGACGCCGCGCGAGTTCTACGACTACGAGGCGAAGTACAGCGCCGACGACACGCGCTACATCCTGCCGAGCGGATTGCCGCAGGCGAGGGAGCGTGATCTGCAGACGCTGTGCCTGCAGGCGTTTCACGCCCTGGGCTGTCGCGGCTGGGGAAGGGTCGACCTGATGCTGGACGGCGACGGCGATCCGCAACTGCTCGAAGTGAACACGGCGCCCGGCATGACCGATCACTCGCTCGTGCCGATGGCGGCGCGGGCGGTCGGGCTTGCGTATCCGGACCTGTGCCAGCGCATCCTCGAACTCGCGACGACCGACGCCGACGGGACCCGCCATGTGGGATAACCCGCGCCTGCTCAACGCGACCGCCAATGCGCTGATCGTGGTTGCCGTCCTTCTGACGCTGTTCGCCCTGCTGCAGCTGCTGCTGCGATCGCCGCTGTTTCCGGTGCGCGAGATCACCGTGCTCGGCAAGCTCGAGCAGGTCGACGGCGCGCAGATCGCGCGCGCTCTCGAAGGACGCGTGTCGGGGAACTTCTTCGCAGCAGACCTGCTCGCGGTGCGCACCGCCCTGGAGCCCCTGCCGTGGGTGCGCCGGGCGAGCGTGCGGCGAGCCTGGCCGGACCGCATCGAGGTGACCGTGGAAGAGCACGTCGCGTTTGCCCGCTGGGGCGACAGCGGACTGGTGAACACCCATGGCGAGCGCTTCGCGGCCGAGACGGCCGTGCCGTTGCCGTTGTTCGCGGGTCCGGCGGGTACCGAAGCCGAGGTGACTCGCCGCTATCGGCGGTTCAGCGAGCTGCTCGCGCCGCTCGGCGACACGCCCGAGCGACTGGTGCTGACGCCGCGATTCGCGTGGCAGTTGCGCCTTGCGCGCGGCCTGAACGTCGAACTGGGCCGCGATTCCGCTCGCGACCCGGTCGAGCGGCGCCTCGCGCGATTCGTCGAGGCGTATCCGCACACCCTCGGACGCATCCAGCGGCCGCACGGATACGTCGACCTGCGTTACCCCAACGGTTTTGCGCTTCGCATTCCCGACCTGAAAAGCTGAGCGCCCATGTCCAAGGAGAACAAGAACCTCATCGTCGGGCTGGACGTCGGCACCACCAAGGTGGTGGCGCTGGTCGCCGAGCTGCTGCCCGACGGCAGTTTCGAAATTCTCGGCATGGGCAGCCACGAGTCGAAGGGCATGAAGAAGGGCGTGGTGGTCAACATCGAGGAAACCGTGACCGCGATCCAGCGCGCGCTGGAAGAGGCCGAGCTGATGGCCGATTGCAAGATCGCCTCGGCCTATGCCGGAATCGCCGGCAGCCACATCCGCAGCTTCAATTCGACCGGAATGGTCGCGGTGAAGGATCGCGAGGTGAGCGCGCTCGACGTCGATCGCGCGCTCGAGACCGCCAAGGCGGTGAACATCCCGACCGACCAGCAGATCCTTCACGTGCTGCGGCAGGAATTCATCATCGACGGCCAGGAGGACGTGCGCGAGCCGATCGGCATGTCCGGGGTTCGACTCGAGGTCAAGGTGCACATCGTCACCGGCGCGGTCTCTGCGGCGCAGAACATCGTCAAGTGCGTGCGCCGCTGCGGGCTCGAGGTCGAGGACCTGATCCTGCAGCCGCTCGCCTCCGCGCGCTCGGTGCTGACCGGCGACGAGCGCGAGCTCGGCGTCTGTCTCATCGACATCGGCGGCGGGACGACCGATCTCGCCGTGTTCACCCACGGCGCGATCCGCCATACGGCGGTGATTCCGATCGCGGGCAGCCAGATCACGAGCGACATCGCGATGGCGCTGCGCACGCCTTTGGCGGAGGCCGAGTCGCTCAAGGTGCGGCACGGGGTCGCGCTGCGCCAGTTGGCGGACGCGAACGAGATGATCGAAGTCCCGGGCGTCGGCGGCCGGCCCTCCCGCACGCTGTCGCGCCAGACGCTCGCCGAGGTGATCGAGCCGCGGGTCGAGGAGCTTTACCAGATGGTGCAGAAGGTGCTCCACGACTCGGGGCACGAGCAACTGCTGTCCTCGGGGCTCGTGCTCACTGGCGGTTCTTCGGTCATGAAGGGCATGGTCGAACTGGGAGAAGAGATCTTTCACATGCCGGTGCGCCTGGGCGTGCCGCGCTACGCCGGCGGACTCGCCGACGTGGTGCGCAATCCGCGCCATGCCACCGCGGTGGGGTTGTTGCTGGAAGGGGTTGCGCAGGTGCAGCAGGGCCGCCTGTCGCGTCAGGATGGTTCGCTGCGGGCGATCCTGACGCGCATGCGGGAGTGGTTCCAGAGAAATTTCTGATTCATCGGGGCAGTCATCGTTCAACAGGCAAGGAGGCCAACAGATGTTCGAAATCGTGAATGAGCAGGCACAGGGGCCCGTGATCAAGGTGATCGGCGTCGGCGGCGCCGGCGGCAACGCGATCAATCACATGATCCAGAAGGGCGTGGAAAAGGTTGAATTCATCGCGGTGAATACCGACGCGCAGGTGCTGGCGCGCAACCAGGCGCGCAACCAGATCCAGCTCGGTTCGAGCGGTCTGGGTGCCGGCGCGCGCCCGGAGGAGGCGAAAGCGGTCGCGCTGGCGGACCGCGAACGACTCGAGGAGACGATCGCGGGCGCGAACATGGTGTTCATCACCGCGGGGATGGGCGGCGGCACGGGCACCGGCGCCGCGCCGGTGATCGCCGAGATCGCCCGTTCGCTCGGCGTGCTGACCGTCGCGGTCGTCACCAAGCCGTTCGCCTGGGAGGGTTCGAAACGGCTGAAGATCGCGGAGGCCGGGATCGAGGCGCTCGCGCCGCACACTGATTCGTTGATCGTGATCCTCAACGACAAGCTCGAGGAAATTCTGGGCGAGGAGGTGACTCAGCGGGAGGCCTTCCTGGCTGCCGACGACGTGTTGAACGGCGCGGTCGCGGGAATCGTCGAGGTGATTCACAACCCGGGCGACGTGAACGTCGACTTCCAGGACGTGCGCACGGTGATGTCGGAGCAGGGCATGGCGATGATGGGTTCGGCGTGCGCGAGCGGAATCGACCGCGCGCGAGTGGCCGCCGAGCAGGCAATCGCCTGCCCACTGCTCGAAGGCGTCAACCTTGCCGGCGCACGCGGCGTGCTCGTAAACATCACCGCCTCGAGCGAAACGCTCAAACTGCGCGAGACGCGCGAAGTCATGAACACGATCCGCGCGTATGCGGCGGAGGATGCGACCATCATCTACGGCGGCGCGAGCGACGATTCGCTGCAGGACCAGTTGCGCGTGACGGTCATCGCGACCGGACTCGGGGCGCCGCTTGCGATGCGTTCGGGCAAGCCGCAGCTGGTGGTTTCGCAAAAAACCGGGACCGACAACCAGTCGTTCGTGATGAACCTGTCGAACACGGAGGTGCAGGGCCAGGTCGATACGCCCGCGGTATTTCGCAAGAACCGGGCCGCGCAGATCGAGGCGCTCGCGAACAGCGGGGTGGACAAGTACGACATCCCCGCCTTCTTGCGCAAGCAGGCGGATTAGCGCGGCTCCAGCGGCGGCCGAGGTGCGTACGGGGCGGGCGTTTTCCCTTGCCTGGGACGCCCGCGCGCACTGCAGCGGTTAAAATGAGGCCGACATGCTCCGTCAGAGAACCCTGAAAACGGTCGTTTCGGCGACCGGCGTCGGCCTGCATACCGGGCGCAAGGTCGCGATGACCCTGAGGCCCGCGCAACCGGACACCGGGATCGTGTTTCGCCGGATGGACCTCGATCCGCCGCTCGACGTGCCGGCGCGCGCCACCCTGGTTGGCGAGACGCGCCTGTGTTCCTGTCTGGTGCGCGACGGCGTCAAGATTTACACCGTGGAGCACCTGATGTCCGCGCTGGCGGGGCTCGGCATCGACAATGCGTATGTCGATCTGGACGGTCCCGAGGTCCCGATCATGGACGGCAGCGCCGCGCCTTTCGCGTTGCTGATCCAGCAGGCCGGAATCGAATCGCAGGGCACGCCGAAGCGCTTCCTACGCGTCACGCGGCGGGTCGAAGTGCGCGACGGCGACAAATTGGCGCGCCTCGAGCCCTACGATGGCTTCAAGCTGTCGTTTTCGATTTCCTACGATCACCCCGTAATCGAACGCTCGGCCAACGCGCTCAGCCTGGACTTCGCCGACACTTCCTACCTGAAGGAGGTGGCGCGCGCGCGGACCTACGGATTCATGCACGACGTCGAAGCGCTGCGCGAGAGCGGCCTCGCCCTTGGCGGGGGGCTGGACAACGCCGTGGTGCTCGACGAATACCGGGTGCTGAACGCCGAGGGCCTTCGCTTCACCGATGAATTCATTCGCCACAAACTGCTCGATGCCGTGGGCGATCTCTACCTGCTCGGCAAACCACTGCTGGGGTCGTTTTCGGCCCACAAGTCGGGCCACGCGCTCAACAACCGGTTGCTGCTGGCGCTGCTCGGCGACCCGGCGGCAAGTGAAGTCGTGACCTTCGAAAGGGCCGAAGAGGCTCCCCCGCGAATCGTGCGACTCGTCGGCCAACTGGCTTGAGCTGCGGGTCGCCCGGACACGGCTGACCCCCCCCTGCGTACCCGGCGCCTCATTTTCTCTGCGGCTGCCCGGCCGCCGCCACGGTCGGGCGCTGCTCGCGGTCCAGGAGTTTCTTCAAGGCCTGCCTCGCCGGCGAGTCGCCCAGGGTATCGTAAAGCGCTGATAATGCTGAATATCCTGCCGGAGACAGGCGTCTTCCGGGCGTCGCGCCAGAACGCAATCTGTTGACCGCAGCGGGTTGCACCCTCACCGAAACTGAATTAACCTTCGCGCCCTGCTGCAACAAAAAATCGGACAAGGAAGGGAGCAGCAGCCTGAGTTTGGCGCCAGCGGCTGCATTGGCAGCCAGCAGAATCAATCGACCGTCTCGCAGGTTGGAGGCGCGCACCATGGCGGCCAGTTCGGGCGGAAGGAATTCATTGCAATACCTGTTCAACCGGAGAATTTCGCGCGTTTTCGCGACCAGAGGTTGAAAGGTGTCGTCGGCCGAAAGGAACTGCTCGATCTGGGTTGAGCGCGGCACGGGTGGAGTGCAGATAGGAAACGAATAGTGCAGGTTATCCTGATCTCTCACCGGCTGGCAAAGGCGAAGACGCTGACGTTGTCGTCGCGTCACGCAATCGTCTCGCTGGCGCTGGCGCTGGGGCTGCTGGTGGGGATGACCGCGGCGCTGTATTGGCTGACGCTGCAGTTTGCGGCCGATCTGAAGCTGCCGGTGTTCCAGCAGCTTGCGGCGGCTTCGCACAAGAGCGAGACCGAGCGCGCGCGCGAGTTCATGCAGCAGAATCTGAACGCAATGGCGGTCAAAATGGGAGAGATGCAGGCCCAGTTGACGCGCCTCGATGCGCTCGGCGAGCGGCTTTCGGGCCTCGTCGGCATCCGTCCCCAGGATTTCCGATTCTCCGAAGTTCCCGGTCTGGGCGGTGCGCAGTCGACTTCGATTCGACCGCAGGATCTGTCGATGGCCGAATTCGGCGACCGGCTTGCGATGCTCTCGCGTGAAATGGAGCAGCGCACCGACATGCTGAGCGTGCTCGAGGCGCAGCTTTTCGAGCGTACGGTGAAAAACAAGGCGCTGCCGACGATGATGCCGGTCGACGTGACCTTCAATGCCTCGGGATTCGGCATGCGCATCGACCCGATCACCGGGCAGCGCGCGATGCACGAAGGGATCGATTTCCTGGTCGATCCCGGAACCCCGGTGGCGGCCGCGGCCGGCGGCGTGGTGCAGTCCGCCGGCTACCATCCGCAGTACGGGCATTACATCGATATCGATCACGGCAGCGACCTCGTGACGCGCTACGCGCACCTGTCGAAGATCCTGGTGCAGGAGGGCGCCGTGGTGCAGCGGGGCCGCACCATCGCTCGGTCTGGCAACAGTGGCCGCTCGACCGGTCCGCATCTGCATTTTGAAGTCCGTTTCCGCGGCGTGGCGCAAAACCCGTCGCGTTTCCTGCTTGCCGCGGACCCGCAGCTTCCCGGTGCGCGCCCGAGCGGCGGGAAGTTGGCGAGCAGCCGCTGAAGCGCCGCCGAAGCCGCCGGCTTCGGCGTGATAAAATCGCTCATTTTTCCGGGGGTTAGCACGCCTAGGCCCCCGTCTTCATGATCACCAACGTTCTGACCAAGATTTTCGGCAGTCGCAACGACCGGCTGCTCAAGCAGTATTCGCGCACGGTCACGCGCGTGAACGCGCTGGAACCCGCGACGGCGAAGCTGACCGACGCGGAACTGCGCGCGAAGACCGACGAACTGAGAAGGCGCTTCGCGGAAAAACTCGCCGGCGTTCCCGCCGCGGAGGCCGCGGAGGCCGAGCGGCGGGCGCTCGACGAACTGCTTCCCGAGGCCTTTGCGGTGGTGCGCGAGACCGGCAAGCGCACGGTGCGAATGCGCCACTTCGACGTGCAGCTGATCGGCGGAATGGTGCTGCACTACGGCAAGATCGCCGAAATGCGCACCGGCGAGGGCAAGACGCTGGTCGCGACGCTGCCGGCGTACCTCAACGCGTTGACCGGCAAGGGCGTACACATCGTCACGGTGAACGATTACCTGGCGCGACGCGATGCGGAATGGATGGGGAAGATCTTCGGCTTCCTCGGACTGACGGTCGGAGTGAACATCCCGCAGATGGATCCGGAGGACAAGCGCCGCGCGTATGCCGCCGACATCACCTACGGCACGAACAATGAATTCGGCTTCGATTACCTGCGCGACAACATGGCGATGCGGATCGAGGAGCGCTACCAGCGCGGACTGCATTACGCGATCGTCGACGAGGTCGATTCCATCCTGATCGACGAGGCGCGCACGCCGCTGATCATTTCGGGGCAGGCGGAAGACCGCACCGAGATCTATCAGCGCATGAATCAGGTGCCGCCCCTGCTCACGCGCCAGGCCGAGGAGAAGGGGCCCGGGGATTTCTGGGTCGACGAGAAGAACCACCAGATTTTGCTTTCGGAGGCCGGACACGCGAAGTCCGAGGAGATTCTCGCGCGCGTCGGCTTTCTGCCGCAGGGGGCAAGCCTGTACGAGCCGGCCTACATCAATCTCGTGCACCACCTGTACGCAGCGCTGCGCGCGCACCACCTGTTCCACCGCGACCAGCACTACGTCGTTCAGGAAGGCGAGGTGATGATCGTCGACGAGTTCACCGGGCGGCTGATGCACGGCCGGCGCTGGTCCGACGGACTGCACCAGGCGGTCGAGGCGAAGGAGGGCGTCTCGATCCAGAGCGAGAACCAGACGCTTGCCTCGATCACCTTCCAGAACTACTTCAGGCTGTACCGCAAGCTCGCAGGTATGACCGGAACCGCCGACACCGAGGCCTACGAATTCCAGGAGATCTACGGCCTGGAAACGGTGGTCATTCCTACCAACGTACCGATGATCCGCGACGACCGTCAGGACCAGGTCTATCGAACGGTGCAGGAGAAGTTCGACGCGATCATCGCAGATATCTCAGATTGCCATACCCGCGGCCAGCCGGTGCTGGTCGGGACGACTTCGATCGAAAATTCCGAACTGCTGTCCGGCAAGCTGCAGGAGCAGAAGCTGCCGCATCAGGTCCTGAACGCCAAGCAGCACGCGCGCGAGGCGGAAATCGTGGCGCAGGCCGGCCGGCCCGGCGTGATCACGATCGCCACCAACATGGCGGGTCGGGGCACCGACATCGTGCTCGGCGGCAACGTCGAAAAGCAGTGCGAGCTGATCGAGGCCGACTCCGCGATCGCTCCCGGCGACGCGCAGCAGCGTGTCGAACGGCTGCGCAGCGAGTGGCAGGAGCTGCACGACCGGGTGATCAAGGCGGGCGGGCTGCACATCGTCGGCACCGAACGGCACGAATCGCGCCGGGTCGACAACCAGTTGCGAGGGCGCGCCGGGCGCCAGGGCGATCCCGGGTCCTCGCGCTTTTACCTCTCGCTCGAGGATCCTTTGCTGCGGATCTTCGCCGGCGAGCGCATCAACCGCATCATGGTGATGCTGAAGATGCCGCCGGGCGAGGCGATCGAGCACCGCATGGTGACGCGCTCGCTGGAGAGCGCGCAGCGCAAGGTGGAGGCGCGCAACTTCGACATCCGCAAGCAGTTGCTGGAATACGACGACGTGTCGAACGACCAGCGCAAGACGATCTATGCGCTGCGCAACGAATTGCTGGATTCCGAGGATGTGTCGGCGCGGATCGCCGACCTGAGGGCCGGGGTGGCCACCGACCTGTTCCGCCAGTTCGTTCCGGAGGAAAGCGTCGAGGAGCAGTGGAGCATCGGCGGGCTCGAGGGCGCGCTCAAGCAGGAACTCGGCCTCGCGCTGCCAGTGCAGTCCTGGCTCGAGGCGGAATCCGAGCTCGATGCCGACGCGCTGCTTGCGCGCATCCTCGAGCGCGCGAACGCCGCCTACGCGGAAAAAATCCCGACTGGCGCGGAAACCGCGTTCCACCAGTACGAGCGCTACGTGATGCTTCAGATCCTCGACGCGCACTGGCGCGAGCACCTCGCGGCGCTCGATCACCTGCGTCAGGGGATCCATCTTCGCGGCTACGCGCAGAAAAATCCGAAGCAGGAGTACAAGCGCGAAGCGTTCGAGCTGTTCGGAACGATGCTCGAGGCGGTCAAGCTCGAAGTCACCCGGAACCTGATGGCGGTGGAGATCCGTGCGACCGAGGAAGTGCCTCAGGCCGATGTCGCGCAGCACGTCGAAAACGTCCGGCTGCAGCATGCGGAATACGAGGAGGCGCTCGCCGAGGCCGCCGAGCCGAAGAAGCCGCAACCCGTCGTGCGGCCGGCGACCAAGGTCGGGCGGAACGAACCCTGCCCCTGCGGCTCGGGAAAGAAATACAAGCACTGTCACGGCAAGCTGAACTGATGGCCGTCAATCTCCCGCCGCCGGACCCGGCGCGGCTTCTTCGGGTTCCGGGATTCGAACTCGGTGTCGCCAAGGCCGGCATTCGCAAACCGAACCGCCGGGATTTGCTGGTGATGCGGCTCGCGCGGGGCGCTACGGCGGCGGCCGTGTTCACGCGCAACCGCTTCTGCGCCGCGCCGGTGATTCTGGCGAAACGACATCTCGGCGGCAATGTCCGCGCACTCATCGTCAACACGGGCAACGCCAACGCCGGCACGGGCAGGGACGGACTGCGACGCGCGCTGCAGGTGTGCGAATCGCTCGCCGCTCGGCTCGGCTGCCGGACGCAGGAGGTTTTGCCGTTTTCCACCGGCGTAATCATGGAGATGCTTCCGGTCGAGCGGATCTGCGCCGGTCTGCCTCGGGCGGTCGGCAACCTGCGCGAGGACAATTGGGCCGACGCGGCCGAAGCGATCATGACGACCGACACCGTGGCGAAGGCAGCATCGCGCCGCGTGCGCCTTTCGGGGGGCATCGCGGTCGTGACCGGGATCGCGAAGGGCGCCGGGATGATCCGTCCCGACATGGCGACGATGCTCGCGTTCATCGCGACCGATGCGCGGGTGGGCAGGCGCGAGCTGCGGCGCATTACGCATCAGGCGGCGGACGGATCCTTCAATGCCATCACGGTGGATGGAGACACTTCGACGAATGATGCGTTCGTGTGTCTTGCCTCCGGCCGTGGGCCGGAGGCGAGATCGAGGAAAGACCTCGATGCACTGGGCGCGGCCATCGCCGATGTCGCGCAGCGGCTCGCGCAGGCTGTCGTGCGCGACGGCGAGGGCGCAACCAAGTTCGTCACGATTCGCGTCGAGCGCGGCCGCAGCGAGGCGGAATGCCGCAAGGTCGCGTACGCGATCGCGCATTCGCCTCTCGTGAAGACGGCGTTTTTCGCCTCCGACCCCAACCTCGGCCGGATCCTCGCCGCGATCGGCAATTCCGGCGTGCCGGCCCTCGATACTGACAAGGTCGCCCTGTACATGGACCAGGTCCGGGTGGCAAAAGGTGGCGGTCGCGATCCGCGCTACCGTGAAGAGCAAGGTTTGGCGGTGATGCAAAAGCCCGAGTTCACGGTGCGCGCAGTGCTCAACCGCGGCCGCGGCTCGGCCACGGTCTGGACCTGCGATCTATCCTTCGACTACGTGAAAATCAACGCCGAGTACCGCACGTGAGCCAAGACCTGCAGAAACTGCTCCAGAAGCTGGACGACCTGCTTCCCCCGCCGCCGCCGCCGACCGACTGGAAGGCCAGCGTCGCCTTTCGCTGGCGCAAGGACGCTCGCGGGCGCGGCTTCCTGCAGCCGGTGCGCCACGTGCACCGCATCCGGCTCGCCGACCTGCGCGGGATCGATGCCCAGATCCGCAGGGTCGAGCAGAACACGCGCCAGTTTCTCGAGCGGCGTCCGGCGAACAACGTGCTGCTCACGGGCGCCCGCGGCACCGGCAAGTCCTCGATCGTCAAGGGCTTGCTCAACAAGTACGCGCGGACCGGGCTGCGGCTGATCGAGATCGAGAAGAACGATCTCGTCGACCTGCCGGAGCTGGTCGATCGGGTCTCCGCGCGCGAGGAGCGCTTCGTCGTGTTCTGCGACGATCTCACCTTCGAGGCCGGGGAGGCCGGCTACATCGCGCTGAAGGTGGCGCTCGACGGTTCGATCTCGACCACATCCGAGAACCTGCTCATCTACGCGACCTCGAACCGGCGGCACCTGATGCCGGAGTACATGCAGGAAAATCTCGACACGAAATACGTCGGCGAGGAAATACACCCCGGCGAATCGGTCGAGGAGAAGATCTCGCTTTCGGAGCGCTTCGGACTGTGGGTGTCGTTCTATCCGTTCGATCAGGACGAGTACCTGCAGATCGTCGCGCACTGGCTCGGTTCGTTCGGCTGCTCGCCGAGGGAGGCCGAAGCCGCGCGCGAGGAGGCCTTGCAGTGGTCGCTGCAGCGCGGCTCCCGCAGCGGCCGCGTCGCCTACCAGTTCGCGCGGGACTGGGCAGGGCGGCACGCGAGCGGGAAAAAAGGGTCAGACCCCCTTTCCCGCAACAAGAGAAAAGGGGTCTGACCCCTTTTTCCATGGTGGAAGTCGCGGCGGCGGTGATCGAGCGCGCCGACGGCGCGTTTCTTCTCGCCCAGCGTCCCGCGGGCAAGGTGTACGCGGGCTGGTGGGAATTTCCTGGCGGCAAGGTCCATGGCGGCGAGACCGCGGCGCAGGCGCTGTCGCGCGAACTGCACGAGGAACTGGGCGTCGAAGTCACCCGCGCCTATCCGTGGATCACCCGCGTTCACGCCTACGAGCATGCGACCGTGAGGCTGAACTTCTTCCGCGTCGTCGCCTGGCGAGGCGAGCCGCATCCGCGCGAGAACCAGGCGTTCGTCTGGCAGCGCTTCGATTCGCCGATGGCCGAGCCGATGTTGCCGGCGAACGCTCCGGTACTGGTTTCGCTTGCTCTGCCGCTCGAATACGCGATCACGGATGCGAAGACGCTCGGCGTCGAATCAAGCCTCGCGCGCATCGAGGCGAGGCTCGAGCGGGGGTTGCGACTGATCCAGGTCCGCGACAAGGGCCTTCCGGAGCGCGAGCGTTTCATTCAATCCGTGGCGGCGCGCGCACACGCGCACGGCGCGCGCGTTCTCGTCAACGGCGGGCCGGCACTCGCCGATGGAATTCACTACACCGCGGCGCAACTGGCGACATTGCACGAGCGCGCACCTGAGATGCTCGCAGGCGCTTCCTGCCACACGCGCGCCGAACTTGATTGCGCGATGCGGCTCGGGATGGATTTCGCCGTGCTCGGTCCGGTCGGCGCTACGGCGTCGCACCCGGACGCACCTTCGCTCGGATGGGAGGGTTTTGCGGACATCGCGCTGGGCGCGTCGATCCCGGTCTTCGCGATCGGTGGCCTGCGGCCGAAGGACCTGCACCGGGCGCGCACCGCAGGCGCACATGGATTGGCAATGATCCGCGGCGCGTGGCAGGTGCCGCAGGCTGACTGAACGCCGACGGCTGCCGAATCAGGTTCAATCGGGCTCGGGATCGGGCGGCGGATCCGCAGATTCCTCGTCCGGCTGCGGAATGCGATAGTCCTCGCTTGCCCACGCGCCCAGGTCGATCAGCTTGCAGCGCTCGCTGCAGAACGGACGCGACGGATTCTCGGGCGAAAAGACCGCCGGGGCGCCGCAGCGCGGACAGGCGACGGTGTTTACAGATTGCAGAAGGTCAGCTCGAAATTGATGTCCCAATCGGCGGTCTTGGGCCGCGGATCCTCGCCGTTCTGCGCGAGGAAACGGACGTTGAGCACGTACTTGTTGGCGCTGATCTCGGGCACGCAGGCGAGTCCGGATTCCAGGCGCACGCGAATCATCTGAGCGGTCTTGCCGCCGAGCATTTGCTGGAAGGTGCCGAGCGGCGCGCTCAAGGGTTGCGGCTTCCCCGATTCGCGCAGCAGCTTGAGCACGATCGCTGAACCGTCACGCAGCGGATACAGCGGGCTGGTCCACGCCGCGAGCTGCCCGATGCGCTCGTCCGCGGGACGGTGCAGCCAGTAGTGATACGAAGGCAGATCGAATTCGCAGGCGCCGCCCGGAATTCCGGTGCGCTGCTTGATCGACATGAGCCATTCGTTCTCCCGCACGTACTGACCGATTTTTCCCGTCATCGAGAACAGCGCCGCGGACGCCTGCTCGATGTCGTGCATGACGTGGCTCAGCGCATCCTCCGAAATGTCCGGGTTGTTGCGGAACGAAGCGAGCACCTGCTTCTGGCGCTCGAGTTCCTGCAGCAGGTCCGATTTCAGGTCGGCGCGGCCCGCAACCTCGAGGATCTCGAACAGGGTGAGCAGGGCGACGTGGTGGTCCAGGGGATCGGTCCGCGCGATGAAGTGGCGCGAACGCTCAAACAGGTCCTCCAGACGCAGCAAAGTCCGGATGCGTTCGTTGAGCGGGTACTCGTACGTAATCACGCGAGTTGGTGGCCGCTATGACGGAAAATTCAGTGCATTCTGAAGGATTTGCGCGCCCCACACAAATTGGTTTCTCAGGATTGCGCCAGCTCGAGATATCGTCGGTGCAGTTCGGCGACCCGTTTGTGCAGTGCGGCAATGGTGTCCGAATTGTCGATCACGTCGTCTGCTGCCGCAAGTCGCGTCGCTCGCGGCAGCTGGCTGCGCATGATGGCGAGCACGCTTTCCTCGGCGAGTCCGCTGCGGCAACGAACGCGCTCGATCTGCAACGTCTCGGGACAATCGACCACCAGCACGCGGTCGACGCGCTCGCGATAATTCGGCGACTCGATCAGCAGGGGCACGACATGGATCACGTACGCTGCGGCAGCCGCCTCGATGCGGCGATCGGACTCCGCTCGTATCATCGGATGCAGCACGGATTCGAGCCGCGCACGGGCGCCGGAATCGGCGAACACCAGCGTTCGTACCTTTGCCCGGTCCATCGCGCCCGATGCGTCGATATAGGCGTCCCCGAACGCGCGCCGGATCGGCTCAACCGCCGCACCGCCGGCGCGGGTCAACTCATGCGCGATCGCGTCAGTGTCGACGACCGCGGCGCCGAGGCGCGCGAACTCCTCCGCCACCGCGCTCTTGCCGCTGCCGATTCCGCCGGTGAGTCCGACGACGAGGCGCTTCACGCGACGACGGGCAGCCAACGGCGCGAAATCTCCGGTCCCCAGAGCAGGGCAATCACCCCGGCCGCGGCGAGGTAGGGACCGAAGGGTATCGGCTTGCCGCGTCGGTCGCGGTCGAACGCAATCAATGCGATGCCGACCACGGCGCCGACGATCGAAGACATCAGAATGACGAGCGGCAGCATCTGCCATCCGAGCCAAGCGCCGATCGCCGCCAGCAGCTTGAAATCGCCGTAGCCCATGCCTTCCTTGCCGGTCACCAGCTTGAACATCCAATAGATCAGCCAGAGCGCGAGATAACCTGCGATCGCACCCATCACTGCCGAGCCGAGCGGCGCAAAGGTCCCGCCCAGGTTCAGGGCGAGCCCTGCCCAGAGCAGCGGCAGCGTCAGGTCGTCCGGCAGGAGTTGCGTGTCGAAGTCGATCCAGGCCAGTGCGATCAGTGAGCAGCAGAAAAAGAGGGTGCCCAGCGCTGCGAGCGTGAAACCGTGGCGCGACGCGGCATAGGCGGCGATCACCCCGCACGCCAGCTCGACGATCGGGTAACGCGCACCGATCGCAGCGCCGCAGGCCGAGCACTTGCCGCGAAGCCAGATCCAGGAGAACACCGGCACGTTTTCCAGGGCGCCGATGCGGTGCCCGCAACTGGGGCAGGCCGACCGCGGCACCGCGAGGTTGTATCGCGGTTCGACGTTCGGCTCGCGCCCGGCGAGTTCGGCGCACTGCGCGCGCCATTCGCGATCCATCATCTTGGGCAGGCGATGGATCACGACATTGACGAACGAACCGACGCACAGCCCGAAGGCGAGCGCCACCCAAGGGAGCACCGCGGGCTCGCCGAGCCAGCCGAAAAGGGACATCGCCTCTGGACTTCGGAGTTCCGGCGCTCGCCGCGCGCCTAGACGACCTGACCCATCTTGAAGATCGGCAGGTACATGGCGATCACCATGCCGCCGATCAGCGTGCCGAGGATCACCATGATCATCGGCTCCATCAGCGACGAGAGCGCCTCGACGGCGTCGTCGACCTCCGCTTCGTAGAAATCGGCGACCTTGCTGAGCATCTGATCGAGCGCGCCGGTCTCCTCGCCGATCGACACCATCTGCAGCACCATGTTCGGGAACAGCCCGACGTTCTGCATCGATACCGTGAGGCCGGTGCCGGTCGAGACTTCCTGCTTGATCTGCCTGGTCGCGATTTCATACACGTAATTGCCCGACGCGCCGCCCACCGAATCGAGCGCCTCGACGAGCGGCACGCCAGCCGCGAACATGGTCGAGAGCGTGCGCGTCCAGCGCGCGATGGTGGACTTGCGCACCAGTTCGCCGAACACCGGAACGCGCAGCATCAGCCGATCCATGAAGATCTGTATCGCGGGTACCCGTTTCCAGGCCGCAAAGAATCCGACCACGGCGCCGATGATGACCGGAAAGATGATGAACCAGTTGCTCACGAACCAGTCCGAAAGGCCGATCACGACGAGCGTCGGGGCGGGCAGATCGGCGCCGAAATTCTTGAATACTTCCTTGAACGCGGGAATGACGAAAATCATGATCACCGCGGTGATGACGAACGCGACGACGATGATCGCGATCGGGTAGAACAGCGCCGCCTTGATCTTCGACTTGATGGCGAGGATCTTTTCCTTGTAGGTCGCGAGACGGTCGAGCAGCGCCTCGAGAATCCCCGCCTGCTCGCCGGCCTGCACCAGATTGCAGAACAGCGCGTCGAAGTACAGCGGGTACTTGCGGAACGCCTGCGCGAGCGACGCGCCGGTCTCCACTTCCGTTCGCACGCCGATCAGCAGTTTCGCGACGGCCGGATTCGACGCCCCCTTGCCCACGATATCGAAGGACTGCAGCAGCGGCACACCGGCCTTCATCATGGTGGCGAGCATGCGGGTGAAGAGCGTGATGTCCTTGTCGGTGATCCTGCCGCCGCCGCCGAGCCTCTGTTTCCTGACCTTGGAAACGATGATGCCCTGCCGGCGCAGCGTCGCGCTCGCGGCGATCTCGCTGGTCGAGCGCAGGTCCCCGCGGAGCACTTTTCCGGCGCGGTCCTTGCCTTCCCAACTGAACGTGAACTCTTTCGGTCCTTTGGCTGCCGCCGTCGCCGTCGCCATCAGTCGGCTCCTTGCCTGATCACCTAGCGTTTGATGATGCCCTGCAGTCGGTTTTTTGTAAAGCCTCAAATCATCGCGCTAAGACCCTGAAACACCGGATTTTTTGCGTCCGCGGGACGCCCCCTATTCGGGTTCCGGGGGGGCGGCTTCCCGGGGCCTGAAGATGCGTACGGTCTTGATCGCACGGCCGTGCGTATGCACGATTTCCAGCGGCACCCCGCCAATTTTGATCGACACGTCGGCCTCGGGGATGTCGCGCAGATGCTCGAGGATGAGTCCGTTCAGCGTTTTCGGTCCGCCGATCGGCAGGCGCAGTCCGAGTGCACGGTTGAGTTCGCGGACGGTCATCGCGCCGTCGGCCTGCGCGCTGCCGTCCTCGCCCCAGACTACGGAGGGCGTGGCGGTCGGCAGCGAAGTCGTGAACTTGCCGATAATTTCCTCCACGGTGTCCTCGAGGGTGACCAGGCCCATCAACTCGCCGTATTCGTCGACCACCAGCGCGAGGCGCTCCCGGTTCTCCTGGAAGTACTGCATCTGCGTTACCACGGGCGTGGTGGCGGGAATGAAGTACGGCTCGTCGACGAGTTCCTCCAGGCTCGCCTCGTCGAGCGAACCGGAATGCAGCAGGCCGAGCACTTTTCGCAGATGCAGTACGCCGATCACGTCGCCCGCGTAATCGCGGAACACCGGAAGCCGCATGTGGTAGCTCGTGGCGAGCTGACGCGCCACGGCCTGCATGCCGTCGGAGAGCGTGATCGACTCGATGCGTGCGCGCGGGACCATGATGTCCTGGACGGTGATGTCGCCGAGGTCGAACAGGTTGAGCAGGATCGCGACGTGCTTCTTCGGCAGGACGTTGGAGGACTCGAGCACGATGGTGCGAATCTCCTCCTGCGACAGTGGCTGCCCGCCCGATTCGTTCGGGCGGATGCCGAGGACTCTGAGAATCGGCTTCAGTGCAGCGTCCGTCGACGCGGACAGCAGGTGGACGAAGGGCGCGGACGCCCCGGCCAGCGCCTGCATCGGCCAGGCAACGAGCCTGGCGATCCCTTCGGCGTTGTGCTGGCCCAGGCGCTTGGGCACCAGCTCGCCCACCACGATCGAAACGTAGGTGATCGAGATCACCACCAGCATCGTCGCGACGATCCCGCTGGGCTTCGCTTCCAGGCCGAGGGACTGCAGCCAGACCGACAGCGGCGGCGACAGCAGGCTCTCACCAACGATGCCGTTCAGCAGCCCGATCGAGGTGATCCCGATCTGGATCGTGGAGAGGAACCGGGTCGGCTCGCCGGCGAGTCTCACCGCGGCAGCGGCCAGGCGATCGCCGCGGCCCGCGAGCGTCGTGAGGCGTGTCTTGCGTGCGGTGAGCAACGCCACCTCCGCCATGGCGAAACTGCCATTCAGAAGGATCAGACAGGCGAGGATCAGAATTTCCATGGGTCCCCCTTGCCGGGGAATCCCGGCGTCTTGCCGCGCTGCTCAAACGCGACCGAGAACGACCTCGAGCACGAAGCGGCTGCCGATGTACGCGAGCAGCAGCATGATGAAACCGGTGAGCGTCCAGCGCAGCGCCGTGCGGCCGCGCCAACCATAGAAGTAGCGGCCGCCGAGCAGCACCGCGAACGTCGCCCAGGACAGCAATGCGAAGAGCGTCTTATGATTGAACGGCAGCGCGCGTCCGAAGAGCGTTTCGGAAAACAGGATTCCGGTCACGAGCGTGAGCGTCAGGAACACGAAGGCCGTCGCAATGAGCCGGAACAGCAGCCGCTCGAGCGTGAGCAGCGGCGGCAGGCGCGAGAGCGTGCCGGCGAGCAATCCGCCGCGCTCAGGCGCCAGTCCTCCGACGTCGTGCAGGCGGCGCTCGACGAGCGTCATCAGCAGCGCATGCAGGATCGCCAGCGTGAACAGGCTGTAGGCGCACATCGCCAGCAGCAGGTGCAGCTTGAACTCGAGCGAAGCCGCAAGCGCCGGGCTCTGCAGTCCGCGAAACGCGAGCGGCAGCGGGGCGGCGATCGCCGCAAGCGGCAGGATCAGCGGCTCGAAACCGGCGAGTTGCAGGAACAGGCTCTCGACCCAGTAGATGACGATGCCGAGCCAGAGCATGACCGAGAGCGCCTGGGCAAACCCGAAGCGCAGTTCGGGCGTGAGAAACACGTCTCGCGCGAGCAGCCAGCCGTGCAGCACGAGCGTCGCGAGCAACGCCGTGCGCTCCCAGGCTGCCAGGCTGCCGGGTGCGTCGGTGCGCGCAGCGCGCCAGCGCGTGTTCCAGAAATGCCATGCGAGGCCGGCGTACGCGGCGGACACAACGACGTGAATTACAATGTCCGGCACGCTTGCAGTTTATCACCCATGCTCGAAAACCTGACCGCGCGGCTCAGCCGGATCGTGAAGACGATTCGCGGCGAGGCGCGCCTCACCGAAGCCAACGTGCAGGACGCGCTGCGCGAGGTGCGGGTGGCCTTGCTCGAGGCCGACGTCGCGCTGCCCGTGGTGAAGGAGTTCGTCGCATCCGTCAGGGAAAAGGCGCTCGGCGAAGCGGTGATCGGGAGCCTGACGCCCGGGCAGGCGCTGGTGGGCGTGGTGCACCGCGAACTGGCGCGCCTCATGGGCGAAGCGCACGTCGGATTGAACCTCGCGGTACAGCCGCCGGCGGTGATTCTGATGGCGGGCCTGCAGGGCTCCGGCAAGACCACGACGGCGGCGAAGATTGCGCGGGTGCTGCGCCACGACGAACGCAAGAAGGTCCTGGTCGTATCGTGCGACGTGTACCGGCCTGCGGCGATCGAGCAGCTGAAGACGGTGGCGGCCCAGGCAGGCGTCGATTTTCTGCCGAGCGAAACCGGCGAGCAGCCCGCAGCCATCGCGCGGCGCGCGCGGGAGCATGCGCGGCTTCGCTATTACGACGTGCTGATCGTGGATACCGCGGGACGGCTCGCGATCGATCAGGAAATGATGCGCGAGATCGCCGAACTCGAGGACATCCTGAAGCCCGCGGAAACGCTGTTCGTGGTGGATGCGATGCAGGGCCAGGACGCAGTCAACGTGGCGCGCGCGTTCGGCGCCGCGCTGCCGCTCACGGGCATCGTGCTGACCAAGCTCGACGGCGATGCTCGCGGGGGCGCCGCGCTCTCGGTGCGCCAGGTCACCGGCAAGCCGGTCAAGTTCGTCGGCACCGGCGAGAAGCTCGCCGGGCTGGAGGCGTTCTACCCGGAGCGCATGGCATCGCGGATTCTCGGCATGGGCGACATCGTGTCGCTGGTCGAGGAGGCGCACCGGCGCGTCGATCTGGACGAAGCGAAGCGCGTCGCCGACAAACTCAAGCGCGGCCGCGGTTTCGATCTCGAGGATTTCAAGCAGCAGCTCCAGCAGATGAAGAAAATGGGCGGCCTCGCGGCGCTCGCGGACAAGCTTCCGGCGCAGCTCGCGAGCCAGATCGGGCAGGGACCCCTGCAGGACGAGCGGCAGTTCGGCCGCATCGAGGGCATCATCAATTCGATGACGGCGCTCGAGCGCTCGCGGCCGGAATTGATCAAGGCCTCGCGCAAACGGCGCATCGCCACCGGGGCGGGCGTCCCGGTGCAGGAAGTGAACCGCCTGCTCAAGCAGTTCGAGCAGATGCAGAAGATGATGAAATTGATGAAGGGCGGCAATCTGGCGCGGATGATGCGCGGCATGCGGGGCGTGCTGCCGGGGATGCGCTGAGCCCGTCACCTCAAACCCAGGAGCGAAGCCATGACCCAAACCGAGTCGCGAACCAAGGTCACGATCCTCACCGGAAGCTACCGCATCAAGGGGTACATCCAGGTGATGCCCGGCGCGCGAGTCACCGATTACATGGTGGAGGCACGCGGCTTCATCGCGGTGACCGACGCCGAGGTGTGGGAACTCGTCGTCGGGGGCCGCCAGCTCATCTCGGCGCCGTTCCTGAACGTGAGCCGCGACCACATCCAGGTCATCATGCCGCAGCATTGATCCGGCGCCAGCGCGGCGGCGCAATTCCTTGTCAGGCTGGCGATCCATCCCGTATAATTCGCCCCCTTTCCGCAGGGACCGGAGTTTCCGATGGTGGTGATTCGACTGGCGCGCGGCGGCGCCAAGAAGCGGCCGTTCTATGGCCTCGTGGTGGCCGATTCGCGGCGCGCTGCACAGGGCAAATTCCTCGAGCGCGTCGGGTTCTACGATCCGAAAGCGCCGCAGGGACGTGAAGCCCTGCGCGTCGACATGGAGCGCCTCAGGCACTGGTCGGCCAAGGGCGCGCGGATGTCGCCCACGGTGACCCGGCTCGTCAAGCAGTTTGCCAAGAAGGCCGCCTGATCCGCCCTCTGGGCAGGGCGCCGCTTCTGGGCGGCTGATCGAAATGGGACGGGTCGTCGCAAGTTACGGCGTGCTCGGCTGGCTCGCAGTCAGGGGTGAGATCGAAGCGCTCTCCGGCATCCGGCGCTGGTGGATCGACGGGGTTGAACGAGCGCTCGAGCAGCGCCGCATGCATTCCGGAAGGCTGCTCGCGAAACTCGCCGGCATCGAGACTCGCGAGCAGGCGCGCTTGCTGCGCGGAAAGCCGGTATCGGTACCGCATGACGCGCTGCCCGAGCCGGCGCAGGGAACGTATTACTGGGCCGATCTCGCCGGCCTGGAAGTGGTGACCGATCAGGGACTGGTGCTCGGCGTGGTGAAGGGAATGTTTTCCAACGGCGCGCACGACGTGATGCAGCTGGCCGGCGAAGGGCGGGAGCGGCTGCTGCCTTTCGTTCCGGCGGTGGTGAAACGGGTCGACCTCGTGGCGCGGCGCATCGAGGTCGATTGGGGGGCGGACTGGTAGCGTCGGTCGGAGCCGGGCGAATGATCCGCTTCCATGCCGTGACGCTGTTTCCCGAGATGTTCGCCGCGGTGACGCAATGCGGGATCACGGGACGGGCGCGCGAGCGCGGGCTCTGGAGCCTGGCGAGCTGGAATCCGCGGGACTACGCCACGGATCACTATCGCAGCGTGGACGACCGCCCCTACGGCGGCGGCCCCGGGATGGTGATGCTGGCGGGACCGCTGGAACGCGCGCTGGACGCGGCGCGGGCGGCGGGCGGCGGAAAGGTGATTTACCTTTCGCCGCAGGGACGCAGGCTCGAGCACGCGGGCGTGCTGGAAATCGCAGGACGTGGCGCGGTGACGCTGCTCTGCGGTCGGTACGAAGGCGTCGACGAGCGGCTTCTGCGGCGCCGCGTCGACGAGGAAGTGTCGCTCGGGGATTTCGTTCTCTCGGGCGGCGAATTGGCGGCAATGGCGCTGATCGACGCCGTGGTGCGGCAGTTGCCCGGCGCGCTCGGCGACGAGCAGTCGGCGGTCGAGGAGTCATTCGTCGCGGGGCTGCTGGATTGCCCGCAGTACACCCGGCCCGAACTCTGGCCGGAAGAAGGCGGCGAGCCGGTGCCGCCGGTGCTGATGTCCGGGCACCATGGCAACATCCGGCGCTGGCGGTTGAAGCAGTCGCTCGGCCGGACCTGGCTCAGGCGCCCGGACTTGCTGGCGGCGCGAAAGCTGAATGACGAGGAACTGAAGCTGCTGGAGGAATTCCAGCGCGATTGCGGAGAACGAGCATGAACCTGATCCAGAAAATCGAGCAGGAAGAGATCGAGCGACTCAAGCGCAACATCCCCGACTTCTCTCCCGGCGACACCGTCGTCGTGCGCGTCAACGTGGTCGAGGGCGACAAGAAGCGGGAGCAGGCCTTCGAAGGCGTGGTCATCGCCAAGCGCAACCGGGGCCTGCGCTCGTCGTTCATCGTGCGCAAGATTTCCTCGGGCGAGGGCGTCGAGCGCACCTTCCAGACCTATTCGCCCCTGATCGCGTCGATCGACGTGAAGCGCAAGGGTGACGTTCGCCGGGCGAAGCTCTATTACCTGCGTTCGCGTTCGGGCAAGTCGGCGCGGATCCGCGAGCGCGTCGGCACGCGCGAAGCCGAAACCGCCCCGGAATAGGCTCGGCGTCGGCCGGCCGGTCTCGGGACTGGCGACGCGGCGCGTTGAGGTGCTCGCGGGGCAGGCACCCGGTACGCACTGCCGCTCGCCTATAATCGCGTGATGCGCAGAGAGCACACGGCGATCAGCCCGATCGCCGAAATCATCGACGAAGTTCGCGCCGGCCGCATCGTCGTGCTGGTCGACGACGAGGATCGCGAAAACGAGGGCGACCTCGTGTTCGCGGCGGACTTCGTCACCCCGGACAAGGTCAATTTTCTCGCCAAGCACGGCCGCGGCCTGATCTGCATGCCGCTGACCGAGGAACACGCGGCGCGCCTGGGGTTGCGCCCGATGGTGATCCAGAACCGCTCCCGCCACGGGACCAATTTCACGGCGTCGATCGAGGCGGCCGAAGGCATCGCCACCGGGATTTCGGCGCACGACCGCGCGCTGACCATCAAGGTCGCGGCGTCGCGCGACGCGCAGCCAGGCGACATCGTTCAGCCCGGCCACGTGTTTCCGCTGATCGCCCAGCGCGGCGGCGTGCTGGTGCGCGCGGGGCACACCGAGGCCTGCTGCGACCTCGCGCGGCTTGCGGGCCTGGCCCCGGCCGCGGTGCTGTGCGAAATCATGAAGGACGACGGCACCATGGCGAGGTTGCCGGATCTGGTCGAATTCGCCGCGCTGCACGAGCTGAAGATCGGCACCATCGCCGACCTGATTCATTACCGCAACGCCAACGAGTCGCTGGTGCGCCGCGTCGTCGAGCGGGACATCGAGACCGCGGCGGGCGCGTTCCGCCTGATTGGCTATCGCGATCTGCCGACGGGCGGCACCCACCTCGCACTGGCGCGCGGCGCGATCGAGCCAAAACTCGATACCCTGGTGCGGGTGCACGAGCCGCTGTCGGTCCTCGATCTGCTCGATACCGGCGCCGGCATCCACTCCTGGAGCATCCCGGATTCGCTCGAGGCGATCGACCGCGAGGGTCGCGGCGTGATCGTGCTTCTGAACTGCGCGCAGTCCGACGACGCGCTCGAACTCCGGCTCCTGCAGTCGGAGCGCGGGTCGCAGAAACCGCTCGGGCGCAGCCACGATCTGCGCACCTACGGCATCGGCGCGCAGATTCTGCGGGATCTGGGGGTCGGCCGCATGCGGCTGATGGCCGCGCCGCGCAAGATGCCGAGCATGGCGGGATTCGGCCTGGAGGTCGCCGGTTACGTGGAACGGGCGGCGCGTTGAGCGCGCTGCGGCTCGGTGTCGTGCATTCACGCTTCAATGCGGAGATCTGCGACGCCCTGCTCGAATCCGCGCGCGGCGAAATCGCGCGCAGCGGTGCGGCCGCAGAGTTCGTCGCAGTACCGGGCGCGCTCGAAATTCCGCCCGCGCTGCAATGGCTGGCGCAGTCCGGGCGATTCGACGCGCTGGTCGCCATCGGTGCGGTGATCCGCGGCGAAACCTACCATTTCGAGGTCGTGGCGGATCAATCGGCGCGCGGGCTGATGGATGTGGCGCTCGATTGCGGCGTGCCGGTGGCGAACGGCATCCTGACGACCGAGAACGAGGCGCAGGCGCTCGCGCGCAGGGACAAAGGCGGGGAGGCGGTTCGCGTCGCGCTCGAAATGGCGCAGCTGAAGGCGGCACTGGCGGACCGATGGCGCTGAGACCCGACCGCAGGCGCGCGCGGGAAATCGCGCTGCAGGCGCTCTACGCCTGGCAGCTTGCGGGCGGCGACGCGCTTGCCGAGGCGCGCTCGCTCGATGGATGGGAGGATTGCGATCAGGGACTCGCCGAGCGGCTGGTGCGCGGCGTGACGCGCAGCACCGCGGAACTCGAGGCGCGCATCGTGCCCTACATCGACCGCAAGTTCAGCGCCCTGTCGCCGGTGGAGCGCGCCATCCTGTGTATCGGCGCCTACGAACTCGCGGAGCGCCCGGAGACGCCGGTTCGCGTCGTGCTCAACGAGGCGATCGAACTCGGCAAGGAATTCGGCGGCACTGACGGATACAAGTTCGTCAACGGCGTGCTGGAGAAGCTCGCGATCGAGCTGCGCGGCGACGAGCTGGCGCGCGCGCGCGCGCCGGTCTAGGGAACGCGCGACCCGACCGCGGTCGCCGCCGCTCGCGGTGCCTACCGAATTCGAGATCATCCGAAAGTATTTCGACCGGCCCGCCGGCAGCGCGCGGCTGGGCGTGGGCGACGACGCGGCGCTGCTCGTACCGCGCGCGGGAATGGAGCTGGCGGCGTCGACCGACCTGCTGCTCGAGGGACGCCATTTCGCTCGCGGCGCCGATCCGCGGCGCCTGGGTCACAAGTCGCTCGCGGTCAATCTTTCCGACATGGCGGCGATGGGAGCGACGCCGCGCTGGGCGATGCTCGCGATCGCGCTTCCCGAGGCGAACGAGGGCTGGCTCGCAGCGTTCGCCGAAGGCTGGTTCGCGCTCGCCGCGCGGCACCGCACCGAGCTGATCGGCGGCGACACCACGCGAGGGCCGCTTGCGATCTGCATCACCATCCTGGGCGAGGTTCCGGCAGGACAGGCGCTGCTGCGGTCGGGCGCGCGTCCGGGAGACGACCTCTGGGTCTCGGGGGAACTCGGCGGCGCGGCGCTGGCACTGTCGCATCCCGAGATCGACGCGGCCGTGCGTCGACTCGATGCGCCCGAACCGCGGGTCGCGCTCGGCGAAAGACTGCGCGGCGTGGCGAACTCGGCAATCGACGTTTCGGACGGATTCGTGCAGGACCTCGGCCACGTACTGGCGCGCTCAGGATGCGGCGCGCGGGTGGAGTATTCGAAGTTGCCGCGCTCGGCGGCGTTCGAACAGTTGCGCGATCCTGCGCTCGAACGCCGCTGCGTCCTGGGTGGCGGCGACGATTACGAACTCGTGTTCAGCGCGCCGTCCGCGGAGCGCAGCCGGATCGAAGCTCTGGTGCCGGCACTCGGGGTCGCACTGACGCGCGTGGGCGCCATCGTTGCGGGCGAGTCCCGCCTGGACCTGCTCGATGCCGCGGGCCGGCCGATGGTCCTGGAGCGCGGCTTCGACCATTTCGCGACATGATTCCGCGCCATCCCGGAGTCGCATTCGCGTTCTCGCATCCGGCGCATTTCATCGCGCTCGGCTTCGGTGCGGGCGTGTCGCGGTTTGCGCCGGGCACCGTCGGCACGCTGGTCGCGTTTCCGTTGTGGTGGCTCCTCGGCCCGGGCTATTCGCCGCTCGAGATGCTCCTCGTGCTGGTCCTGCTGTTCGGCATCGGCGTCTGGGCCTGCGAAATCACCGGCCGAAACCTCGGCGTTTCGGACCATGGCGCGATGTGCTGGGACGAGGTGGTCGCTTTTCTCGCGGTGCTTGCGGTGCTGCCCGACGAGCCGCTCTGGCAGGCGGCGGCGTTCTTCGTCTTCCGCGCCTTCGACGTCGTCAAGCCGCCGCCGATCCGCGAAGTGGAGCGCCGCGTCAAGGGAGGCATGGGCGTGATGCTCGACGACGTGCTCGCAGCCGGTTATACGCTGCTGGTGCTCGCCGTCGCGGAGCGCGTGTTTCTGTGACCGATTCGCTGGCGCGCGAGGTCGGCCGGCGTTTGCTCGAGACGCGCACGCTGCTGGTCACTGCGGAATCCTGCACCGGCGGCTGGGTCGCGCAGGCCGTGACTTCGGTGTCCGGATCGTCCGCGTGGTTCGAGCGCGGCTTCGTCACCTATTCGAACGCATCGAAGGAGGAGATGCTCGGCGTTTCTGGCGCAACGCTCGAGCGGCACGGCGCAGTGAGCGAGGAAACGGCGCGCGAAATGGCGCTGGGCGCGATTGCGCGAAGCCGCGGCACCCTGGCGGTTGCCGTCACCGGCGTCGCAGGCCCCACCGGCGGCACGGCCGCGAAACCGGTGGGTACGGTCTGCTTCGCGTGGACGGGTGCGGGGTTGACTCGATGCGAAACACGGTTCTACGCGGGCGACCGGAGCAGCATCCGGCGCCAATCCGTCGAGCGTGCATTGCAGGGGGTGATCGAACTGCTCCAAACGAGGTCGAAGTAACTCCACTGTCTTGAAATGACGCCTCAAAGCGTCCATGCTGGGAAAGGTGATCGTGAACCCAGCAATGACCAGCGTCCGTCCTGCTGCCGTGGCGGGCATGTTCTACCCGCGCGATCCGCGGCAACTCCTTGCCGAGGTCGGCGAACTGCTCGACGGCGTGGAGCGGTTCGCGCCGCGGCTCGACGTTCCCAAAATGATCGTCGTGCCGCATGCCGGCTATATCTATTCCGGAGCCGTTGCCGCGGCCGCGTACGACGCGCTCGCGCCCGGACGCGGCATCGTCCGGCGGGTCGTGATGCTGGGTCCCGTGCACCGCGTGCCGGTGCGCGGGCTGGCGCTGCCGGGGAGCGCCGCGTTCGACACCCCGCTCGGACGCGTGCCGGTCGATGCGGAGGCGATCGCTCGCCTCGCCGACCTGCCGCAAGTGGTGGCGAGCGCTGCCGCGCACGCGCAGGAACATTCGCTCGAAGTGCAGTTGCCTTTCCTGCAGCGCGTGCTGGGTGAGTTTTCGCTCGTGCCGTTCGCCGTAGGCGCGGCGCGCCCGGCGGAGGTCGCTGCGGTGATCGAGCGTCTATGGGGCGGCCGCGAGACGCTGTTCGTTCTGTCCACGGACCTGTCGCACTACCATCCTTACGACGAGGCAAGAACCATCGATGCGGCCACCGTCGGGCGCATCGGCGCGCTCGCGAACGATCTCGACCATCAAGAGGCCTGCGGCGCGACGCCGCTCAACGGCGCGCTGCTCGCGGCGCGCAACCGTGGCCTTCGCATCGAGCTGCTCGCGGCGTGCAATTCGGGCGACAGCGCGGGCGGGAAGGATCGCGTCGTCGGCTATTCGTCGTTTGCGCTCTACGAACCGGACTCGGTTGCGCCGCAGGCGGCAGGGGCCGAACTGATCGAGATCGCGCGCGACGCGATCGCACGGCAACTGGGTTTTCCGGCGCGGGCGCGAGCCGCCGCCGAACCGTCCTGGCTTCAGCAGAGCGCCGCCACCTTCGTCACCCTGACGAAGGACGGGAAACTCAGGGGCTGCATCGGCAGCCTCTCGGCGCATCGCCCGTTGCGTGAGGACGTCGCCGACAACGCGCGGCGTGCGGCGTTCCACGACCCGCGTTTCTCCGCTCTCGCACGCGAGGAATGGCCGCGGTGCCGGGTCGAAGTTTCGCTGCTGTCGCCGCCCAAGCCCTTGCACTTCGCCGACGAAACCGACCTGCTCGCACAGCTCCGGCCCGGCGAAGACGGACTGATTCTCGAGTGCGAAGGCCGGCGCGGCACGTTCCTGCCGCAGGTCTGGGAAACGATTCCGGAACCGCCGCGGTTCCTCAACGAACTTCGCAGGAAAGCCGGGGTCTCGGCGGACGTGCCGTTCTCGCGCTGCCGCGTGTTGCGCTACCGAGTGCACAAATGGAAGCAGGCGACGCCCCGATGACTCCCGAGTCGAACTACCCGGGGCGCTGGTGGCACGCGTTGCCCGACGGCCGCATCCAGTGCGATCTCTGTCCGCGCGACTGCCGGCTGCACGAGGGACAGCGCGGGCTGTGCTTCGTGCGCAAGATGGAGGCCGGCCGGATGGTGCTCACCACCTACGGGCGCTCCTCGGGTTTCTGCGTCGACCCGATCGAGAAGAAACCGCTCAACCACTTCTATCCCGGCACGAGCGTGCTGTCGTTCGGCACGGCCGGCTGCAATCTCGCGTGCAAGTTCTGCCAGAACTGGGACATCTCGAAATCCCGCGAAATGGACCGGCTGATGGATGCGGCCTCGCCGGAGGCGATCGCCGCCGCAGCGGTCCGCATGCGCTGCCAGTCGGTCGCCTACACCTACAACGATCCAGTGATCTTCGCCGAGTACGCGATGGACGTCGCCGACGCCTGCCGCG
Organism: Betaproteobacteria bacterium RIFCSPLOWO2_02_FULL_66_14; assembly: GCA_001770475.1. Lineage (GTDB taxonomy): Bacteria > Pseudomonadota > Gammaproteobacteria > Burkholderiales > SG8-39 > 2-02-FULL-66-14. The sequence continues at coordinate 126,114 of MERB01000060.1, forward strand.
AGCGTGGCATCAAGAACGTCGCGGTCACCGCCGGCTTCATCCACGCCGCGCCGCGCCGCGAGTTCTACGCGAAAATGGACGCGGCCAACGTCGACTTGAAGGCGTTCACCGACGCGTTCTATTTCAAGCTCTGCGGCGGCCACTTGCAGCCGGTGCTCGAGACGCTCGAGTACCTGGTCAGGGAAACCGCCGTCTGGACCGAAATCACCACGCTGCTGATTCCCGGAAAGAACGATTCCGACGCCGAGATCGAAGCCGAATGCGCCTGGATTGCGCGGCACCTGGGGCGCGACGTGCCGCTGCACTTCTCCGCCTTCCATCCGGACTGGAAGATGCGCGACGTTGCTGCGACGCCCGCCGCGACGCTCGCGCGCGCCCGCGAAATCGCGCTGCGCGCGGGTCTGCGGTACGTCTACACCGGCAACGTTCACGACGTGAAGGGCGGTTCGACCTACTGCCCCGGATGCGGCAAGGCGCTGATCGTGCGCGACTGGTACGACATCCGCGCCTATCACCTGAACGATTCCGGGCACTGCGACGGATGCGGCGTGCAGCTCGCTGGGCGCTACCAGAAATTCGGCAAGCCCTTCGGCCAGCGGCGCATCCCCGTACGTCTGAGCGACGCGCGGACGACGGCGTGAGCTGGACGCCCGGGTCGGGCGCCTGGCTCGGGGCCATCTGCACCAGCCGCGCGCTCGCGGCGAGCTGGTTCGTCGCCTACTCCGCGGTGCTGCCTCTCACGCAGCTCGCCTGGGGGCTGTCGGGGCGCGAAGCGGGTCTGATCCAGTCGGGGTTTCATCTCGGCTATCTGTGCTCGCTCTTCATCGTCGGTTTTCTCACCGACCACTTCGGGGCCAAGCGCGCGTGGCTTGCGACCGGCGTCTTCGCCTGGGCGAGTCCGTTCATCTTCGTCTACTTCGCCGACGGATTCTGGTCCGCGTTCTGGCTGCACGCGCTGACTGGGCTGTGCCAGGGCGGCTCGTACACGCCGGTGCTCGCCTTGATCAACGATCACGTGGTGCGCGAACGGCGCGCGCGCGCCATGGGCTTTCTCATCGCCGCCTCGAGCGCCGGGTATGCCGTCTGTCTGGGCGTGGCGGGGCTGGCGCTCAAAGTCGCCGATTGGCGCGGGGCGCTGACCGCAGTGGCATTAATGCCGCTCCTGTCGTGGTTCCTGGGGCTGGCGGCGATGCGCGGCACGGCGAACCGCGTGCATCCGCGACCCGCGGGCGAATCGATGCTTGCCGCGATTCCCGCGGTGCTGCGGAACCGCAACGGCATGCTCTCGGTATGGGCGTATACGTTTCACAACTGGGAACTGCTCGGGCTGTGGGCCTGGCTGCCCGCATTTCTCACCGCCGCCGTGATGGCTTCTGGTGCGGCCGCGGGCGAAGCCGCGGCGCTCGCGCTGTCGCTTTCCGCGCTCACCTACGTCGCCAACATCGGCGGCTCGATCGTCGGCGGCACGATGGCCGATCGCTGGGGGCGAACGCAGGCGATCCTGCTGTGGTCGTGCGTGAGCCTCGTCCTGTCGTTTTCGATCGGCTGGCTGATCGCGCTGCCGATCGGCGTTCTCGTCGTGCTGGCGTGCCTGTACAACTTTGCCGGCATCGCCGATTCGGCGACGCACTCTACGGTGCTCGCGGAGAGCGTGCCGCCGCATTACCTCGGGGTTGCTTATGCAGTGCGCTCGGTCATCGGTTTCGGTGCCGGCGTCGTCAGCCCCGTGGCCTTCGGCTGGGCGCTCGATCTCTTTGGCGGCGGCAGGAGCACCGCCGATCCATTCGCCTGGGGCATCGCCTGGGCGACGCTCGGACTGGGCGGGCTGCTCGGGCCGATGGCAACTTGGAAGCTGCGGCGCGCGCTGCGGCGCTAGCCCAACTTCCACAGTTCAAGGGTGTGAATCGTAGTAGATCAAGGATTTAAGGTCCAAGGTCGGCACTACATTTGCACAGTTTGG
>MERB01000061.1:0-11638 GCA_001770475.1 Betaproteobacteria bacterium RIFCSPLOWO2_02_FULL_66_14
CGCACGATCAAACCGCACTCTCAAAACCTGATGTTGCAGCGGCGCTACATGCCGCCTCGATCACAGAAAAGACCGCGAACTGTGGAAGTTGGGCTAGCGATCGGCCTTCAGGCTCGCGAGGAAATCGACGATCGCGAGCGTGTACGCGTCGCCACGCTCGCGGCGCACCTCGGCCACCCGATAGGGTTTCCCGCGCATGCGCCAGGGTTTCACCCGCCGCACGTGCGCGATCACGGCGATCCAGCCCATGCCGTAGGCGCTCCACAGCGCCTGCTTCCATCCGGTGTCCACGTAGTACCCGGTGCCGATCACGTGCCAGTACGCGAGCGCCGCCGCGAGCGTCGCCCCGAGCGCATGCAGCGCGCGCCAGTGCTCGTACTCCAGCCGCAGGCGGCGCCGCAGCAGCGACACCGCGACCAGCACCGCGAACAGAATGAGCGCCGCGCGTCCTGCGCTCAGGTGCGGTGGCGCATCGAGGGGGTTTGCGGTGCCGAGCACTGCCGGGCTGCCGATGCGAATGAGAAGGTAGTGCAGCAACGCGATCGCCAACGCGCCGATCGCGAGATAGCGGTGGAAGTAGTGGAGGATGTCCACGCCGAAGGGCGCCGAGGCGCGGCGAAAGCGCGCGGTGAGTGCGAACTGCACGGCGAACATCGCGAGCGCGGCGAAACCCAGCGCCATCGAGAAATCCCACCAGAAGCCGCCGGGCGGAGGCACCGGGCCGAACAGCAGCGCGAAGAGCGGCGCCGTCACGACCACGACGTAGGCGCACAGCCAGAGGACGGACTGCAGCACGACGTTCATTCCGCTCTGCTGGGTCAAATGACGCAACCGGAATTGCCGATATAGTACAAGGGATGAATCACGCCGCGGACCAACCCCTGCGCCTGCTCTGCGCGACCGATGGATCGGCGCACGCGGAGGCCGGCCTGCAGCTCGTCGCCGCGCTCGCGCGCCGCGGCGTGGCGCTGCACGCGGTCGTGCTGAACGTGCAGCGGCCGGTGATGTCGGGCGAGGTCGGGGTCGTGGCGCCCGCGAGCATCGCCAGCGAGCAGCGGCACCGAGGCGCCGATCGCGTGCTCGAGGCCGCAAGCCGCCAGCTCGGCGCGGCCGCCGTAGCGCACGAATGCCTCGAGGAGATCGACGACCCCGCGGCGGCGATCGTCGCCTGCGCCGCAAGACGGGGCTGCGATGCGATCGTCGTCGGCTCGCGCGGGCGCGGCAGGGTCCGCGGTGCCCTCATGGGCTCGGTGTCGAGCCAGGTGGTGCGGCGCACCGACCGGCCGGTGTTCGTCGTGGGCCCGGGCGCCGACGCGCTTCCGGAGGGGCCGCTTCGGATCCTCGCCGCGACCGACGGCTCGGAGGCCGCGCTGCGCGCGATCCGGTTCGCCGCAAGGCTTGCAAGCGCGCTGGCCGGAAGCGAGATCCTGCTGGTGCACGTGCAGACCCCGCTCAGCGTGGGCGGCGCGCTGCTCGGGCCGCGCGAGCGGCTCATCGAACACTGGTCTGCCAAGCAGGCCGAGGCGGGATTTCGCGCGATCCGCGAGACGCTGGGCAAGGACGTGGCGGCGATCACGACGAGCGTCGTGCAGGAGCATGCCGCGGCATCGGCGATCGTGCGCCTGGCGCGCGAGTCGGCGTGCGGGCTCGTCGCGATGGGTACGCGAGGGCGCAGTCCCGTCGTCTCGCTGCTGCTCGGTTCGGTCGCGCAGGACGTTCTTCGGCACGCACGCCTGCCGGTGCTGCTGTCGCATTGAAGGCTATCCGGAGTCGCGCGGCGGCGGAACGTCCGTGAAGACGAGTCCGACCCGGGTTACCACGTTGTCCTGCGCCTCGCGTACGACCAGCTCGATGCCGCCGAGGACGACGCGGTCGCCGACCACCGGGACGCCTTTGAAACGCTGCCGGATCACCTCGGCAACGCTCAGATCGGCGAGCGCCTCGGGAGCCTTGACGCCGTAGGCCGCGCACACGTCGCCCAGCCGCGCCTGCGGCGAGAGCGCGAAATCACCGTAGAAGCGGCGCTCGGCGAGGGACGGCGCGAGGGGCTTCGCCGCGAGGATCGCGCTGATGCGCTCGACATCCTCGCTCGGCACGACCAGATAGACCGCGTCGCCGGGCTCGATGCGGGCGCTCGACGGCGGGTCCTTCGCATCGTTCGGGCCGAGGACGGCGACCACGCGCTCGCCGGGCGCGAGCGGCAGCTCGCTCGCGATCGCGCCGGCCGCCGGGCTCGACGGCGGCACGACGTAGCCTACGAGCTCGTAGCCCTTGCGGCCGCCGATGTCGAGCTCGGTTCGCTGGCGCGGCTCGTACACGGGAGGCACCTGAAGCCCGAGCCATCGCGCGAACGGCGCGATCGTCCAGCCCTGGACGAGCAGCGAGATGAGCACGACGAAGAAGGCGACATCGAAATACAGCCGCGCCTGGTCGATTCCGGCCATCAGCGGAAACAGCGCGAGCACGATCGGCACCGCGCCGCGCAGACCGACCCAGGAGATCAGCAGCTTTTCCTGCACGGAGGCGCGGTACAGCAGCAGCGAGACCCAGACCGCGAGCGGGCGCGCGACCAGGATCATCCCCGCCGCCACGGCGAGCGCGCCCGGCGCGATCTCGACGAGCCGCGAGGGCGTCGCCAGCAGTCCGAGCACCAGGAACATCACGATCTGGGCAAGCCACGCCAGGCCGTCGTGAACGCTCAGGATGTCCTGCGCGGCGTGCGTCCTGCGGTTCCCGAGAACGATGCCCGCGACGTAGATGGCGAGGAAACCGCTGCCATCGGCGAGGACGGTCGTGCCGAAGATGATCAGCCCGCCCGCGAGCGCGAGGAGCGGGTACAGGCCCTCGGCAAGACGGATGTGGTCGATCGTCCAGGCAAGCGCCCGGCCACCCAGGTATCCCACCAGGAGCCCGAGTCCCATCTGTTGCACGAAGAAGGCGCCGAGCTGCCACGAGGGCGCCGCGCCGGTCGCCAGCAGCGCGACCAGCGCCACCGTCAGGAAGATCGCCATCGGATCGTTGCTTCCCGACTCGATCTCGAGGACCGTGGCGACGCGCCGGTTGAGCGCGAGTCCCTGGTTCCGCAGCAGCGAGAACACGGCCGCCGCGTCGGTCGAGCCGACGATCGCGCCGACGAGAAGCCCCTGCAGCAGGTCCAGGCCGAGCGCCGACGCAGCGATGGTGCCGGTGATGCCGGCCGTGATGACGACGCCCAGCGTCGACAGCGACAGCGCCGGGCGGAATCCCATTGAAAAGCTCGCGTAGCGCGTGCGCAGCCCGCCGTCGAACAGGATCACGGCCAGCGCCAGGTTTCCGACGATGTAGGTGACGTAGAAGTCGTCGAAGCGGATGCCGCCGGGGCCGTCTTCGCCCGCGAGGATGCCGATCGCGAGGAACACGAGCAGCAGCGGCGCGCCGACGCGAAACGCCCAGGCGCTGAGCAGCACGGCGAGCACGAACAGCAGCGCGCCGATGAAGATCAACTGATTGGCTTCGTGCACGCGTATTCCTTTCGCCAGGCTGTCAATGCGCGCGCCGCGCGTCTCGCGCAGATCGAAGGCTAGGATGAGATAATAGCGGTTCACGGCAGTTTCAAACCGCAACGGCAGCCCCGTTGTCGAGGCTCAAGTCGCGCACGCGCGATGATCGCCGCAGGCACGCCCGCCGCGCCGCGCGGGCATCCGGAGACACCGACCATGGTGCAGCGACTGCGTCAGATTCTGGTAGCGACCGACCTGTCCCGGGAGGCCGGTCTCGCGCTCGAACGCGCGGGGCGTCTGGCGCAGGAACACGGCGCGCGCCTGACGCTCGTACACGTCGCGCCGGCCACCGGCCGCCGCGCGGCGCGCAGCGATCGCATCCTGCGCGCCGTGATCCCCCAGCTGCACAGCGTGGTGGCGGAAACCGCGGCGAAGCTCGGTCGAGCGTTCCAGATCCGCTGCGCGAGCGTGCTCGCGCGGGGAGAGCCCGCCGCGCTGATCGCACGCACGGCGCGGCGCTTCGAGGCCGAGCTCATCGTGCTCGGGGCGCACGGCAGCGCCTCCGTGCTCGATCAGGTGATCGGGACGACGGCCGACCGTGTGCTACGGCTCTCCGCAGCGCCCGTGCTGGTCGTTCGCACGCACGCCCGCGTGGCCTATGCCGAGGTGCTCGTGCCGAGCGACGATTCGCCCGCGGCGCATGCGGCCGCCCGATTTGCCGCGCGCGCGTTTCCGACCGGGCGCTTCCTGATGCTGGCGGTCGTGAACGCGCCGTTCGAAGGCTTCCTGATGCGCTATGGCGCCGACGCGCAGTTGCTCGCCGCGCACCGGCGCAGCACGGCGCGCGAGGCCGAGGCCCGCCTGCGCGCCCTCGCGGCGCAGGCCGGAATCGCGGAGCGCGCGTCGCTGCGCGTCGAGCGCGGGTACGTACCGGCGCAGATCCTGCGCCGGGCGGGCGAGCTTGGCGACGGCGTGATCGCAATGGGAGCATACGGGCGCAACCCGCTCGCGGCCAAACTGCTGGGCGGGGTGAGTGTTCGCGTCGCGGCCGGCGCACCCTGCGACGTGCTGCTCGTGCGGCCGGCGCGGCGTGCGCGCGGCGCCACGCACTGAACGATCCGCGGGCACGCTCAGGGACCTCACGCTCGCCGCCGCGCGGTTCCTCTGGCAGGAAGCGCACGAGCGGTCCGCGGCGCGCCGGCGGCTTCAGGCGGTTCGGACGGGTGGCGCGCGCGCCGCATGCCAGTCTCGCTTCGCCTCGCCGGTGACTGCGGGATGGTCGATGCCCATCGCGGCCCTTTCAGGCCGAGTGTGGACGCGCAGGCACGTTTCCGCCTGACTTCCATCAAACGGCAGGCCGCGCCTCGCGCGGCCTGCGGGCGATTACCGCGGGTCGTGCGGCTCGAACGCCCGGCAGGGCCCCAGCACGGTCGCGATGACGATCGCGTTCTGCAACTCGCGCTTGTTCCCCATGAGCGACTGGCGGGAAAAGCGGCGTCCGGGCGCTTCAGGCGGGGCGCTCGGCATTTCGCCGCGACCGAAATGTCCGACCGGAACGCGCGATACCGGAAGAGGCGTTGGCGCTTCCTCCGGTTCGTCGGCGAATTCCGGAAGGCGCGCGGCCGGCGCCGCGTCCTGCGGCGCCTTCGGTGCGAACCGCTTCATCAGGTACTGCAACAGCAGCACCGCCGCAAAGATCAGTACGTAAACCAGTTCGGAGGGCAGATTCTTCATGGTGTCCTGTCTGATTCCTCATTTCTTGGGAGAGGCCGGAGACTCGTCTCCGGTGCTGGCGATTTCCTCGCGCATCACCGTGTCGGCCTGCAGATTTTTCATGCGGTAGTAGTCCATGATGCCCATGTTGCCCTGGCGGAAGGCCTCCGCCATGGCTCGCGGCACTTCGGCCTCCGCTTCCACGACGCGCGCGCGCATTTCCTGTTCCAGCGCAACTGCCATGGCGCGGCGCTCCTCGGCCTTCGCCTGGGCGATCTGCTTGTCGGCGTTGGCCTGATCGATCTGCAGCTTGGCGCCGATGTTCGCGCCGACGTCGACGTCGGCGATGTCGATCGACAGGATTTCGTAGGCGGTTCCCGCGTCCAGACCCTTGGAAAGGACGTGCTTGGAAATATGATCCGGGTTCTCGAGCACGCTCTTGTGGCTGACCGCGGAACCGATGGTGCTCACCATGCCTTCGCCGACGCGAGCGATGATCGTCTCCTCGCCGGCGCCGCCCACCAGGCGGTCGATGTTGGTGCGCACGGTGACGCGGCACACGGCGATCAACTGGATGCCGTCCTTCGCCACCGCGGCGATCTTCGGCGTCTCGATCACCTTGGGCAGCACCGACATTTGCACCGCTTCCAGCACGTTGCGCCCGGCCAGATCGATGGCCGCGGCGCGCTTGAAGGGCAGCGGGATGTTCGCCTTGTCGGCCGAGATCATCGCGTTGACGACGCGATCGACGTTGCCGCCCGCGAGAAAGTGCGCTTCGAGGTCGTTGACCGAAATCTCGAGTCCCGCTTTCACCGCGCTGATCCGCGCAGTGACCACGGTGGTGGGCGGAACGCGCCGCAGGCGCATGCCGATGAGCGTCATCAGGCCGACGTAGGCGCCCGAGGCCCAGGCCGCGATCCAGAGCGGGATCGGGACCAGGTACAGCAGGAACACCAACCCGGCCACGATCAGCATGAGCAGGCCGAGACCTCCGGTGAGGCCAGTTTCGATTCCAGTCATTCGTCATTCCTTTCGGTTGTGGTGTGCGGAACGCGCCGCACGACGATTCGGTTGCCGTCCACGCGCGTCACTTCGACGGGCTGGCCGGCATCGATGTGTTCCCCTTCGGAGACGACGTCGACGCGCTGACCGTCGATCTCCACGATCCCTGCGGGCCGCAGCGGGGAGGAGGTGCGGCCCTTCTTACCCAGCCAGCGCGCGTCGCTCGCGGGCGCCGACGCATAGCCCTCGTCCGCGGCCAGCCCGCGCTCGAGGATCAGCCGCCGCCCGAAGGGCAGGCGCGGCAGGAACCGCAGAATCACCATGCTCGCGACCAGCGCGAACAGCAGCGAGAACACGACCCGCACGCCTGCAGTGAGCAGGACTTCCGTAGTATCCCCGGCACCGACCAGGCTCAGCACGAGGCCGGCGAGGATCGCGAGGATGCCCAGGACCCCCGCGATGCCGAATCCGGGGATGACGAAGATCTCGAGCGCCAGGAGGATCACGCCGCTCGCCGCGAGCAGCAGTTCTTCCCAGCCGGCGAGTTGCACCAGCCAGTGGCCCCAGAAGAACAGCATCAGGGCCGCGATGCCGATGCCACCGGCAATCGCGAAGTCTCCCGTGCGCAGCCCGACGATGATCCCGAGCATGCCGATGGTCATGAGCAGCGAACTGACCACCGGATGCGTCAGAAATCGCACCAGGTGCTCGGCCCAGTTGGGCGCGGCGCGGCGCAGCTCCGCGTTGGCCAGCCCGAGCTGCTCGAGCGCGCTCTCGAGCGTGTCGGCGCGAAAAGCGGCGAGCTTGTGCCTGAGGGCTTCGTCGGTCGTGAGCGTCAGCAGCTTGCCCTTCTCGATGATTTTGGGGATGACGACATCCGCATCGACCATCGCCTCGGCGAGCAGCGGCGGTCGCTTGCGGGCTTCGGCGGTGGCGCGGAATTCCTTCCTGACGTACGAAACCGTTTTCTCCGCCACTGGCTGGGCCGCCGCCCCGGGCTGGCCCATTTGAACGGGCGTTGCCGCGCCGATCGTGCCGCCACCGGCCATGACCAGGTCCTCGGCGGCGAGGCCGATCAGGGCACCGGCCGAGATGGCCCGCTTGTTCACGTAGGCGATGGTGCGCACACGCGCATTGAGCAGTGCGTCGCGGATCTGCACTGCGGCATCCACGCGTCCGCCGAATGTATTGATGTCGAGGACCACGGCCGCGGCGCCCGCGGCCTCGGCTTCACTCAGAACGCGCTGCACGAAGGGCGCCAGTCCGAGATCGATGATGCCTTCGATGGGCGCGACGTAAACGAGTGGCCGCTTCTCCTGGGCGAGAGCTGAAGCGAAGGTCGCAAGGAACGCGAAGACGACAAGCGAGAGGCGTCCGAACCGGTTCCTCACGAGGTGGCGCCCCGTCGGGCCGGGGGACACGGCCGCGACGGGCTCGAAGGCGTTGTGCGGCGGTTTGTAGCAAAGCAAATCACCCGCCGCGATATCGAATTGCCGGCCATGAGGATGCACCGGTCCCGGCCACCACGCGCCGTCTGATCCAAGGATTGGTCAGCGAGTTTTCCAGCAAGATCAGAATGGAAGCAGGTTCGCAAACTCCTTCCTGAAATGCCGCCGGCTCGGCCGGGATCTCGATAAACGCCCGCTCGCGGGCGCGCCGCGCGATGCCGACCTGCTTGCGGGTGAACTCGCCGCTTGCGCCGGTCGCAGCCATCGGGGCCCGGGTAACCCGGGGCTTGCGGCTTTTCATCGATAGCAAGTCCTCTGGAAACGGAGCGGTCCAAAAGTTCCTCGATCGCGCGAAGCAAATACGTCAAAAGGTCCAGTCGACGTCAGCCGGTGACAATCACGAACCGCGCCAGAGCCGTACCGACGCCGGCAGAAATACCGCGCCCTGGACACTATCTTGTCCAACCGATAATCATTGTAGCGGCTGTGTGCGCAATTCCGCCTACTTCCGAACCTGCTCCGCGGAGCCCCGACACTTCCATGGCCCTGCCGTTCGCGAGCTTGAAATGGAATTTCGTGGTGACCGGATTCACCCACAGATCCTTGTACTGAGGAGCGCGACCGAACGTGGGCATGCCGACGGAGACAATGAGTTCGTAAGCGCCATCGCCAGCCAGCGGGCTGTTGGCGGCGTAGTGCAAGCCGCTGCCGTCCCACATCGGATGCAGTGTGCCAGACACTTTTTTTCCATTGGTGCGGTTGACGGCGTTGAACCTGACGTCGGAGTAGGAAATGACGACCTTCGATTTTGGATCAACCGGCCTCACGTCGAGATGGTAGATCTCGCCCTTTCTGACAGTGCGTTCACGCCACTTCGGCGGATTGTCCATTTGCAGCCACATGCTTCTCGCCGGCTTCAGTTCAAATGTAACAATCATGCCGTCGGCGAAATTACGGCCAAGCAATAAGGTCGGTTGCGTCGCCTCTTCGGGCGCGGACAGCACTTGTGGTCCGGGCTGCGCGCCCCGGGCGAGGGTGCCGAATGCGAGCGCCGCAAGCAAGGCGGTCACCATAAGCACGTCTTTCATGGCCATTTGTCCCCGGTCATTTGACAAGGAGCACGGGCACTTTGGCCAGGTGGATCGTCTTGGTGGCGACCGACCCCAGCACCAGATTGGACACCGTACCCATGCCGCGCGAACCCATGACGATCCGTTCGCATCGCTTGTCCTCGGCGTACCTAACGATCACCTCCGCCGGGTCGCCGACGCCGATGTGAAATGCGTACTCGACCCCGGCCGCGCCGAGTTTCTCGCGCGGACTCTTGAGTGCCGCCATGCCCTCGTCGTGGTAGTAGGCATTCAAGTCCTCGCGGCTGATGAATAGTTTGATATTCACGCCCGCCAGCGCCGGCTGCACATTGAGCAAGTGAACCTTGACCGGCTCCCGGCATCTGCCCGCCTCTTTGATGACATGATCGATCGCCCGGTCGGCGTTTTCCGATCCGTCGGTCGCTACCAGCAGCGTCAGCATGACATTTCCTTCATTCCGTTTTCTGATCCGGCACGGCCAGGTCCACCGGGGCTGCGGCCGGAGCGATACGTGCAGTGAACATCTTCCCCGCGATCACCACCAGCGCCGCCCCGATCACCGGCGCCCCGTACCTGAGCCAGGCGGCATTCGCGGCGACCCAGTCCTTCGCCACCACATCGTGCGCCATCATGTCGCCGGCGATCCAGCCGAGCAGCGCCGCACCCCCGACGATCACGATCGGGTGGCGGTCCATGAGCACCAGCACCAGCTTGCTGCCCCAGACGATGATGGGCACGCTCACCACCAGCCCGAACACCACCAGTGCGATGCTGTCCTTCGCCGCCGCCGCGATCGCGATCACGTTGTCGAGGCTCATCACCGCGTCGGCGACGACAATGGTCCTGATCGCACCGATCAGATGGGTGCTCGCATCTATTTTGTGGCCACCATCCTCCTGGGGCATCAGGAGCTTGACGCCGATCCATAGCAGAAGCGCGCCGCCCACGATCTTGAGGTAGGGGATCTGTAGCAACTGCAGGGCGAAAGAGATCAGTACCACGCGCAGCGCGATTGCCCCGAACACGCCCCAAAAGATCGCCTTACTGCGCTGCTGCGCGGGCAGCCGCCGCGAGGCCATCCCGATGACCACGGCGTTGTCGCCACCGAGCACGATGTCGATGGCGATGATCTGGAGTACCGCGATCCAGAATGCCGGAGAACCAAACTCCATGTCCTGTCTATCGCCTGCTGCAGGAATCCGTTGCGGCGCCGGCTCTGCCCCTTAGAACAGGCCGTCTTGCCCTCGTCGGTGCAGTCGACTCGGACACGTTCCTCGCGCAACGCGCCGATGCGCTCATCCGATCCGGGATGCCAGGCGAACAGGTGTTTGGGTCCAAATCCATGCCGCCGGAGATGCCGGACGCGGGCATTGGCCAGAGGAGGCGGGAGAACTCTCGGGCTGCCTTCAGTCGTTGCAGGGCGGCTGTTAACGCCGCCGCGCCGGCGCTGAACAGCGGCATCTGCGACATCGGCCAGTAAGTGTTCCGCATTACGCGATTGGCCGACGGGGCCGGCGCGATGATCCCCGCATTGCGGCTCAGGACGAGTGTTTCAGCAGGTTTCATGGTCGACTCCCTCAGTCAGCTGTCGGACAGATCAAAAGCACCATTCGGCAGCGGTGCGCACGGCTGCGGCAACGCCAGCCGAACGTTCTCGCGCAAGCGGTCGACGTGCTTGGCCACGTTGCGGCCGGCGCGCTCCGCCGCCCGGTCGATCACCGCAAACAGATCGGCGCCGGCGTCCTCGATCAGGACCGGCGGCGCATGCTCCAGGTACAACAGCATGCGGCAGAACTTCTCCTCGCCAGCGCGCGGGCCGCTGCAATTGCCCAGACGCACCACGACTCGCTTGATCCGGTCTCCGCTTCGGGTCAGCGCGAAGCGCAGGCGCCGCTGGACGTGATCCAGAAGCGGCGCAGTGAGCGAAAACCCCTGGCCCCGGATGTCGATTCGCATGCGCGGTCCCTCCTCGTCGGGCGGTGCATTACGAAACCCAGTCTAGAGACGCCGAGACTTCGCGTAAAATCGTTTTATCCATAAGTATTGCTCGAATAAAACGAAGGATCGCCAGGATGAACTTCAAGCACCTCTACTACTTCTGGCGGGTTGCCAAGGCGGGCGGCGGCGCGCGAGCGAGCGAGCAACTGCACCTGACGCCCCAGACCCTGAGCGGGCAGATCGGGCAGCTGGAGGATGATCTGGGAACGCCTCTGTTCGCCAAACGCGGCCGCAACCTCGAACTGACCGATGCGGGACGCCTCGCGTTCGGCTACGCGCAGGACATCTTCATGCTAGGGTCGGAACTGGAGGAGTCGCTGCGCAACTACCCGGCGGGAGGCCGTCCGGTCGAGTTCCGCGTCGGCGTGTCGGATGCGGTCTCGAAGACGATCGCCTGCCGCCTGATCGAGCCGGCGACCCGCCTGCCGGAGTCCGTGCGCATCTCCTGCCGCGAGTGGAAGCTCGACAGCCTGCTCGCGGAACTGGCCGCGCACCGGCTCGACCTGGTCATCGCCGGCGCACCGATTCCGCCATCGGTGAGCGTGCGGGCGTACAACCACAGGCTCGGAGAGTCAGGCGTGAGTTTTTTCGCCGCCGCCGCACTTGCGAAGAGCCTGGGAAAAAAATTTCCCGGCTGCCTGGACGGCGCGCCGATGCTGATGCCGGGGCCGGACGCCGCGGTGCGATCGCGCCTCGAGCGCTGGTTCGAGGCCAGGCGCATTCGGCCGCGCGTGGTCGGCGAATTCGACGACAGCGCGCTGATGAAGGCGTTCGGCCAGCGCGGCGCGGGCGTGTTCATCGGACCGACGGTGCTGGAACAGGAAATCCAGTCGCAGTACGGCGTGCGGATCCTGGGACGAACCGACGAAATCGCAGAGGAATTCTTCGCCATCTCCGTGGAACGGCG
>MERB01000061.1:11671-21738 GCA_001770475.1 Betaproteobacteria bacterium RIFCSPLOWO2_02_FULL_66_14
CGATCGCCGAGGCGGCGCGCGACGAACTGTTCGCGCACGGCAATGCGGCGTGACGGCGGCGCCGCACCTGGCTTGGCCGGCGTGAGGCGAGCGGCTACAATCGCGCCGCACCCGGCAGGAAGTTTTCCGACTGGATAGTCATGCTCCGGATCATCGTTCTCGTCGTCTCGCTGGGCATTTTCTGGATCCTGATGTCGGGATTCTTCACGCCGTTTCTGCTCGCAGCGGGATTCGGTTCGGCGCTCTGCGTGGCGTGGCTCGCGCATCGCATGGACGTGATCGAACGCGAGGGCCATCCGTTTCACCTGACCTGGGCGGCAGCCACCTATTGGCCGTGGCTCGTCGGCGAGATCCTGAAGTCGGCGCTCGAGGTCGCGCGCATCATCCTCGACCCGAAGCTCCCCGCGAGTCCGACGGTGGTGCGCTTCAAGCCACGGCAGAAGACCGTGGTCGGGCTGGTGACGCACGCCAATTCGATCACGCTGACCCCGGGCACGCTCTCGATCGAGGTCGGCTACGACCAGTTCACGGTGCATGCGCTGACGCGCGAGGGCGCGGCGGCGACCGCGGTGAGCGAGATGGACCGGCGCGTCGAGCGCTTCGAGGGCAGCGCATGATGTGGGTGGTCGCCTCGCTCGCGCTGCTCGCCGCGCTCGGCCTGGCGCTGGCGCGAGCGGTCGGCGGCCCCACGGTGTTCGACCGCGCACTGGCGGCGAATTCGATCGGCACGCTGGCGATGCTGATGCTCGCGGTCTTCGGTTTTCTCACCGCGCGGCCCGAATTCCTCGACCTGGCGATTCTCTACGGACTGCTCAACGTCATCGGCACCATTGCGGTGCTGAAGTTCTTCCGCTACGGCAACCTCGGGGACCCGGGGGAACACGAGGCCGACCGATGAGCCTGGTGATCGAAGCTCTGTCCTGGCTGCTGATCGTCGCCGGCAGCGCGTTCTGTGTCATCGGCGGCATCGGACTGCTGCGGCTCAAGGGCTTCTACCCGCGCACGCACGCCGCAAGCGTGATCGATTCGGCGGGGGCGGGCTTGCTGCTGGCCGGCATGATGCTGCAGGCGGGCTGGACGCTCGCCTGCGTCAAGCTGGTGGTGATCGGTCTGCTGATCTTCTTCACCTCGCCCACTGCGACGCACGCCCTGGCGAACGCCGCGCTGGTGCGCGGCCTGTCGCCCGATCCCGCGGAGGAGAGCGCGCCATCGAAGAGCTGATCGTCCAGGCGCTGCTCACGATGATGGCGGTGACGGTGATCACGATCGTCCTGCAGCGCAACCTGTTTTCCGTGGTGGTGCTCGCCGGCATCTACAGTTTCCTGATGGCCACGGTGCTGCTCGCCCTCGACGCGGTGGACGTGGCGATGACCGAGGCTTCGGTGGGCGCCGGCATCTCCACGGTGCTGCTGCTCGGGGCGCTGCATCTGTGCGGCGGCGAGGAGGCCAAGCCCCTGCACCGGCCCTGGCTGCCCCTGGGCGTCGCGCTGGTGATCGTCGGCGCGCTCGTCTACGGCACGTTCGCGCTGCCCGAATTCTCGGATCCGCTGGCGCCGTTTCGCACCCACGTCATCCCGCGCTACCTCGAGCAGGCGCTCGCCGAGACCGGCGTGCCGAACGTGGTCACCGCCGTGCTCGCGAGCTACCGCGGTTACGACACGCTCGGGGAAGTGGTGGTGGTGTTCACCGCCGGCATCGGCGTCATCGCGCTGCTGCGGCGCGTGCCGCGGCGCGAGGAGGAACGATGAAGCGCCAGATGGTGCTGCGCGTGGTCGGCAAGCTGTTCATCCCGTACATGCTGCTGTTCGCGCTTTACGTCCAGTTCCACGGCGACTTCGGCCCGGGGGGCGGCTTTCAGGCAGGAGTCATCGCGGCCGCCGCGATCATCCTCTACGCGCTCATCTTCGGCCTGCCGGCGGCGCGGCGCCTGGCGCCGGATCCGATCGTCGAGGCGATGGTCGCGCTCGGCGTGTTGCTCTTCGCCGGGGTCGGCGTCGCCGGAATCGTGCTGGGCGGGAACTACCTCGATTACTTCGTGCTCGACGGCGATCCGGTCGCCGGGCAGCACCGTGGCATTTTCTGGGTCGAGGCCGGCGTGGGAATCACGGTCACCGGGGTGATGCTCAAAATCTTCTACATGTTCGCCGGCCGCGGCCGCAGCCTGGACGAACGATGAGTGGGCGCTGAGGCGCGCGTGAGCGCTTTCGGTCATTACAGCTACTGGATCACGGTGCTCCTCATGGTCGCCGGCCTGTACATCGTCATCGCGCGCGGCAACCTGATCAAGAAGCTGGTCGGGCTGTCGATCTTCCAGACTTCCGTCTACCTGCTCTACATCGCGCCCGGCAAGCTGATCGGGGGCACGGCGCCGATCATCGCCGACGGCTTCAGGCTGTATACGAATCCGCTGCCGCACGTGCTCATCCTTACCGCCATCGTGGTCGGGGTCGCCACGCTGGCGCTCGGTCTCGCGATCGCGGTGCGCATCCGCGAGGCCTACGGCTCCATCGAGGAGGACGAGATTCTCGCTGCCGACCGCGACAGCGGGGGCGGTGCGTGACGCTCGCGCACCTGCCCGCGCTCGTCGTGGTCGTGCCGCTGCTGGCGGCGCCGCTCGTGGTGCTGGTGCGCCGCGCGGCGGCCGCATGGGCGATCGCCACCGCGGCCTGCGCGTTCAGTTTCGCCGCCGCGATTCTGCTCTCGGCCGAGGTTGCGGCGCACGGGCCGATGTCCTATCACCTCGGCAACTGGCCGCCGCCTTGGGGAATCGAGTACCGGGTCGACGCGCTGTCGGCTTTCGTATTGGTGCTGGTCTCGGGCATCGGCACGGCGAGCGCGCTGTACGCCTGGCGCAGCGCCGCCGCCGAGCTGTCGCGCGACCAGCTCTACCTGTACTACGTGATGCACTGCCTGTGCGTCGCCGGCCTGCTTGGCATGACGGTCACGGGCGACGCCTTCAACCTGTTCGTGTTCATGGAGATCGCCTCGCTTTCGAGCTACGTGCTGATCGCGCTCGGCCGCGACCGGCGCGCGCTGCTCGCGGCCTACCAGTACCTCATCCTCGGCACCATCGGCGCGACCTTCTACGTCATCGGCGTGGGTCTGCTCTACCTCGCCACGGGAACCCTCAACATCGCCGACCTCGCGGAGCGGCTGCCGCAGACCGCGAGCACGCGCGCGGTGCTGGCGGCACTCGCCTTCATCACCGTAGGCGTGTCGCTCAAGCTGGCGTTGTTTCCGCTGCACTTCTGGCTGCCGAACGCCTATGCCTACGCCCCTTCGGCGGTCACCGCGTTGCTCGCCGCCACCGCGACCAAGGTCTCGGTCTACGTCCTGCTGCGCTTTTATTTCGGCGTGTTCGGCCTGCGCCTGGTGACCGAGACGCTGCCGATGGCGGAGATCCTGCTCGTGCTGTCGCTCATCGCGATCGTCACGGCGTCGCTGGTCGCGCTCTGGCAGGAAAATCTGAAGCGCCTGTTCGCCTACTCGAGCGTGGCGCAGATCGGCTACATCACGCTCGGCGTGAGCATGGCCTCCCCGGACGGGCTGACCGCCGCGGTGGTGCACCTGTTCAACCACGGCATCACCAAGGGCGCGCTGTTCCTGTTGCTGGGCGGCGTGGCGCTGCGCGCCGGAGGCGCCACGATGGGCTCGGTCCAGGGGCTCGGGCGGCGCATGCCGCTCACTTCGCTCGCCATCGTGATCGCGGGACTGTCGCTGATCGGCGTCCCCGGAACGGCGGGCTTCGTGAGCAAGTGGTACCTCGTGCTCGGTGCGATCGAGGCTGGGCGCTGGTGGCTCGCCGGCTTCGTCGTTGCGACTTCGCTCATCGCCGTCGCTTACGTCTGGCGGTTCGTCGAGGCGGCGTACCTCTCCGAGCCCGGGCCCGCGACGCCTGGGCGCGGCGAGGCGCCGGCGGCGATGCTCGCGCCGGCGCTCGCGCTCGCGGCGGCGTGCGTGTTCTTCGGTTTGCAGACTTCGTGGACGGTCGGCAGTGCGCGCCGCGCCGCCGAATTGCTCCTCGGGGGCGTGCCGTGAGCGCAGCCGGTCTGATCGCCGCTTCGCTGCTGGTTCCCGCGGCGGGTGCCGCCGGCATCGCGCTCGCAGGGCGCTGGCCGAATTTGCGCGAGAGCGTCACGCTCGTGACCGCAGTGACGCTGCTTGGCTGCGTGCTCGGGCTGCTGCCATCGGTGCTCGACGGCGGGCGCCCGCAGCTCTTCGTGCTGGAGATGCTGCCCGGAATCGCGCTCGGGTTTCGCGTCGAACCGCTCGGGATGCTGTTCGCACTGGTCGCTTCCGGGTTGTGGATCGTCAACTCGGTGTATTCGATCGGCTACATGCGCGGCAACGACGAAGAGCACCAGACGCGCTTTTACGTCTGCTTCGCGCTCGCGCTGGCGGCCACCATGGGAATCGCGTTCTCGGCGAACCTGCTGACGCTATTCCTGTTCTATGAGATGCTGACGCTCGTCACCTGGCCGCTGGTGACGCATCACGGCGACGCCGAGGCGCGCGCCGGCGGGCGCACCTACCTCGGCGTCCTGCTCGGCACTTCGATCCTGCTGCTGCTGCCGGCGATGATCGCGACCTGGAGTGTCGCCGGGACGCTGGAGTTTCTGCCCGGCGGTCTGTTGCGCGACGCGGGCCTTTCGAATGCGGCGCTCGGCGGTCTGCTCGCGTTGTACATGTTCGGCATCGGCAAGGCTGCGCTGATGCCGGTTCATCGCTGGTTGCCCGCGGCGATGGTGGCTCCGACGCCGGTCTCGGCGCTGCTGCACGCGGTGGCGGTGGTAAAGGCCGGCGTGTTCACGGTGGTCAAGGTGATCGTGTACGTGTTCGGGGTCGAAACGCTCGCCGAAGTGCGTGCCGCCGACTGGCTGCCGGTGGTGGCGGGTTTCACCATCCTCGCCGCCTCGGTGGTCGCGCTGCGCTCGAACAATCTCAAGCGACGCCTGGCCTATTCGACGGTGAGCCAGCTCTCGTACGTGGTGCTCGCCGCTGCGGTGCTGGTGCCGATCTCGATCGCTGCGGCGGCGTTTCACATTGCGGCGCACGCACTCGGCAAGATCACCTTGTTCTTCGCCGCGGGCGCGATCTACACGGCTGCGCACAAGACCGAAGTCAGCCAGCTCGATGGCATCGGCCGGCGCATGCCCTGGACGATGGCTGCGTTCACCGTCGGGGCACTGTCGCTGATCGGCATTCCGCCGTGCGTCGGATTCGTCAGCAAGTGGCTCATGCTGCAGGGCGTGTTCGCCGCGGAACTCTGGTCGGTCGCCGGGGTGCTGCTCGCGAGCACGGTTCTCAACGCAGCATACTTCCTGCCGATCGTGTACGTCGCTTTCTTCAAAGCACCGAACGGCGAATTGCACGGCGAGGCGCCCCTGCCGATGGTGATCGCGCTTACCGCGACGGCCGTTGGCACTGTGGCGTTGTTTTTCCTCCCCGAGCTGCCGCTCGCGCTGGCGCGCAGCGTGGCCGGACTTTGAACGGGAGGCGTCGCGGATGAAACGCAGGGACGAACGCCGATACTGGCTCGACCACAAGGAAAACGTCGACAAGGTGTACTGGGGCGTATGGGTGCTGTGCGCGCTGCTCTTCCTCGTCGAGCCGTTCCTGCACAAGCACGGGGATTTCGCTTTCGAGGAGTGGTTCGGGTTTCACGGCTTTTACGGTTTCTTCGCCTGCGTTGGGCTCGTGCTCGCCGCCAAACTCCTGCGCGTGCTGCTGAAGCGGCCCGAGGACTACTATGAGCGGCATTGAGCTCTCGCCCGCCTGGACGCTGATCTTCGGGGCGGCGCTGGTGCCGTTCCTGCACGGCAAGGCGCGCGCGATCTGGGTGCTGGCGCTGCCGCTCGCGGGGATGGTGCAGCTCTGGCTGCTGCCTGCGGGGGAGTTTGGCCAGCTGCAGTTCCTCGGAGAGCGGCTGCTGCTGGTGCGCGCGGACCGCTGGAGCCTGCTTTTCTCCTGTGTTTTCCTGATTGCCGCGCTGATCTCGTCAATCTACTCGCTGCACGTGCGCGACGCAGTGCAACAGGCCGCAGGCCTCTCCTACGCGGGAGCCGCGATCGGCGCGGTGCTCGCGGGCGACCTGCTCACGCTGTTCGTGTTCTGGGAGCTGACCGCGCTTACCTCGGTGTTCCTGATCTGGGCGCGGCGCACTGAACGCGCCTACCGCGCCGGTCTGCGCTACATCGTGGTCCAGCTGACCTCCGGGATGCTGCTGCTATTCGGCGCGCTGCAGCAGCTCGCCGCGACCGGGTCGCTGCGCTTCGAGCACATCGGGCTGGAGGGGCCCGGTGGACTGTTCATATTCCTCGGTTTCGGCATCAAATGCGCGTTTCCGCTGCTGCACAACTGGCTGCAGGATGCCTACCCGGAGGCGACTGAAAGCGGCACCGTGTTTCTTTCGGCGTTCACCACCAAGCTTGCGGTGTACGCGCTCGCGCGCGGTTTCGCCGGCACGGAGGAACTCATCTGGATCGGCGCTGCGATGACCGCGTTTCCCATTTTCTACGCGGTGATCGAGAATGACCTGCGCCGCGTGCTCGCCTACAGCCTCAACAACCAGCTCGGCTTCATGGTCGTGGGCATCGGCATCGGCACCGAGTTGGCGCTGAACGGCACCGCCGCGCACGCCTTCAGCCACATCCTGTACAAGGCACTGCTGTTCATGTCGATGGGCGCGGTGCTGTACCGCGTCGGAACCGTGAGGGGCACCGATCTCGGCGGGCTCTACAAGTCGATGCCCTGGACCACCGGCTTCTGCATAGTCGGCGCGGCCTCGATCTCTGCCTTCCCACTGTTCAGCGGCTTTGTCAGCAAGTCGATGATCCTCTCGGCGGCGGCTGGCGAGGGACTGCTCGTCACCTGGCTGGTGCTGCTGTTCGCATCCGCGGGCGTGTTCCATCATTCCGGAATCAAGATCCCGTACTTCGCCTTCTTCGCGCACGATTCGGGCAAGCGCTGCGAGGAAGCGCCGGCGAACATGCTCGCGGCGATGGCGCTCACCGCGGCGCTGTGCATCGGGATCGGCGTCTACCCGGCGCCGTTGTACGCGATCCTGCCGTACCCGGTCGACTACGTGCCCTACACCGGCAGCCATGTGCTCGCGCAACTCCAGTTGTTGGTGTTTTCGGCGCTGGCTTTCTCGGTGTTGATGCGCACCGGCATCTACCCCCCGGAAATGCGCTTGGTGAACCTGGATACCGACTGGCTCTACCGCCGCTTCGCGCCGGCACTGGCGGTCGGCATCGAAGCCTTGGGACGAACGGCACTATCGGGGGCCCAGCGCCTGTTGGGGGGCGCCCCGAGCAACCTCCTTGCGGTGCTGCGCCGGGTGCACGATGCCGACGGCATTCTCGCGCGCACTTGGTCCACCGGCGACATGGCGCTGTGGGTCGCGCTGATGCTCGCGGCATACCTGCTCCTGTACTACCTTTGAGGTGCCCGGAAACCGGTGCCGAGCGGCAGCGCGAATCCTTGCCCGGGGTAACCCGTTAGGCGTATGATATTTTGGCAGTTCTCAATGGGGCTAGGGCCCCGCACGCACCAATCTCATAGCAGAGGAGGCAATCGATGAGCAACGAACAAGATAGCGGTTCGCGTCGGAAGTTTCTGACTGGCGCAGCTGCGGTGACCGCGGCGGCCGCTTTGGCGGCGTGCGGCAAAGAAGAGCCCAAGAAGGCGGCGGCACCTGAGGCGGCAAAACCGGCGGCACCTGCGGTTGCAGTCAAGCCGGACACGATCGTCATCAAGATGCAGGGTTCGTGGAGCGCGACGGACATCTTCAACGAAATGGCGATGGAGTTCGTCAAGCGCGTCAACGACATGTCGGCTGGGCGACTCAGGGTCGACTACCTGGTGGGCGGTGCCGTGGTCAAGGCGTTCGAGGTGATGGACGCGGTGAGCAAGGGCGTGCTGGATGCCGGCCACACGGTGCCGGTGTACTGGTACGGCAAGTCAAAGGTTGCGTCGCTCTTCGGCTCCGGGCCGATCAACGGTTGCGACGCGTTCCAGACGCTTGCCTGGATCTACCGCGGCGGCGGCCTCGATCTGTACAAGGAGCTGCTGACGAAGATGAATCTGGATGTCGTCGGTTTCTTCGCGATGCCGATGCCGACCCAGCCCCTGGGCTGGTTCAAGACGTTCATTACCGACGCCAAGCAGCTCAAGGGCCTCAAGTACCGCACCGTGGGCCTCGCAGCGGACCTGTTCCAGGAGATGGGCGCCAAAGTGACGCAGCTTTCAGGCGGCGAGATCATTCCGGCGCTCGAGCGCGGTGTGATCGACGCCTTCGAGTTCAACAATCCGACTTCCGACAGTCGTTTCGGCGCGCAGGACGTGATCAAGAACTACGAAATGGGCAGCTTCCACCAGGCGATGGAGTTCTTCGAGATCATCATCAACAAGAAGAAGTGGGAGTCGCTGCCGAAGGATCTGCAGGCGATCTGGCAGTACAGCGTCGAAGCGGCCTCGCAGTCCAACTACTGGACGGCGATGGACAACTATTCCAAGGATCTGCAGATCCTGGTCGACAAGCACAAGGTCAAGTTGATGCGCACGCCGAAATCGGTGTTCCAGGCGCAGCTGGCGGCCTGGGACGTGCTCACCAAGAGGCTCTCGGACGAGGATCCGTTCTTTGCCAAGGTGGTCGAGTCGCAGCGCGCGTGGGCGAAGCGGGTCGTGCCTTACTGGTTCCTGAACGACGCCGAGTTCAAAATGGGGTTCGAGCACGTGTTCAAGACCAAGATCGGCTGAACCCGGAACCTATTGCAGACTGCAAGGGGCGGCACCTTTCGGGGCCGCCCCGTTTTTGTCTGAAGCGCTGATCCATGCTTAATCGATTGATCTACGGTATCGACCAGCTGAGCAAGACGGTCGGGCATGTATTCGCCTGGTGCATCATCATCCTGACGTTCGGCACCTCCTACGAGGTGTTCGTTCGCTATGCGATGAATAACCCGACGAGCTGGGCGTTCGATTTCAGCTACCTGATGTATGGCGGCCTGTTCTTCATGGCGGGCGCCTACACGCTGTCGCGCAATGGCCACGTGCGCGGCGACTTCATCTACCGCATGTGGCGCCCGCGTACCCAGGCCATCGTCGAATTGATTCTGTATGTGCTGTTCTTCTTTCCCGGAATCCTCGCGCTGCTTTTCGCGGGCTGGAACTACGGCTATGAGTCCCTCAGGATCCGCGAGGTGAGCGTCAACAGCCCGGTCGGGATCCCGATCTGGCAGTTGAAGCTGCTGATTCCGTTTGGCGGCGGCCTGCTCGCGTTGCAGGGAGTGGCGGAGGTGCTGCGCTGCGTGCTGTGCATCCGCGACAACAAGTGGCCGGCACGGCTTCATGACGTCGAGGAACTCGAGGACGTGCTGGTGCAGCAGCACGCAGCCGAGGAAGCCGCCAGGCAGGGAGGCGCCAAGTGAGCGATCCGGTCGTCGCCCTGGTCATGCTGGGACTGTTCATTTTCGTCATCCTTCTGGGCTTCCCGATCGCGTTCACGCTGATGGGGATGGCGGTCGGATTCGGCTTCTACGCGTACTACCAGCCGGGACAGGAGTTCTTTCAGAGCAGGCTGTTCTACCTGCTGACGCAGAACACCTGGAGCATCATGAGCAACGACGTGCTGGTGGCGGTGCCGTTGTTCCTGTTCATGGGATACGTCGTCGAGCGCTCCAACATTCTCGACCGGCTGTTCTACAGCCTGCAGGTGGCGCTGCGTCACATCCCCGGCGCGATGGCGGTGGCGGCGCTGGTGACCTGCGCGATGTTCGCGACCGCAACCGGCATCGTCGGCGCCGTCGTCACCCTGATGGGATTGCTCGCCTTTCCCGCAATGCTGAAGGCGGGCTACGACCAGAAGCTCTCCGCGGGGGTGATCTGCGCGGGCGGGACGCTCGGCATTCTGATCCCGCCCTCGATCATGCTGATCGTGTATTCGGCCACGGCGTCGATTTCGGTCGTGAGGCTGTACGCCGCTGCGCTGATCCCGGGTTTTCTTCTCGCGGGACTTTATATCGTCTACGTGATCACGCGCGCCGTGATCAACCCCAGGCTCGCCC
>MERB01000061.1:21759-32051 GCA_001770475.1 Betaproteobacteria bacterium RIFCSPLOWO2_02_FULL_66_14
TGATCCTGTCGGTGCTCGGCTCGATCCTGTTCGGTCTGGCGACTCCGACCGAGGCGGCTGCGGTCGGTGCCTTCGGCAGCCTGGTTCTTGCGGCGGCCTACCAGGCACTGACATGGCAGCGCCTGCAGGAAGCCGTGTATCTCACTGCGCGCACCTCGGCGATGGTCTGCTTCCTCTTCGTCGGCTCCTGGACGTTTTCCTCGGTGTTTTCATACCTCGGCGGCGAGGGAATCATCAAGGAGTTCGTGCTCGGCCTGAACCTGAACACGGTGATGTTTCTGATCATCGCGCAACTCATCATCTTCCTGCTCGGCTGGCCGCTGGAGTGGAGCGAAATCATCATCATCTTCGTGCCGATCTTCCTGCCGCTGCTGGCGCACTTCAACGTCGATCCGATGATGTTCGGAATTCTGGTGGCGCTGAACCTGCAGACGTCGTTCCTGACTCCGCCGATGGCGATGTCGGCGTATTACCTGAAGGGGATTGCGCCGCCGCACGTGCAGTTGTGGACGATATTCAACGGCTGCTTCCCGTTTCTCGGGCTGGTGTTCGTCACCATGATCGTGGTGTATGTGTTCCCGCAAGTGATGTTCTGGTTGCCGAATCTCATCTACGGCAAGTGAGCGGAGCGTGGACGCCTCCAGGCTGAACTGGATTTCCGCGGCAGACGCGGCACGCGCGATCCGCGACGGCGCGATCAGCGCGGAACAGTTGACCGAGGCGTGCCTGGAGCGCGTGCGCGAAGTCGATGCGACCGTGCAGGCGTGGGCCTACCTCGATCCGGAGCATGCGTTGCGGCAGGCGCGCGCGCGCGACGCCGATCGCAGGGAAGGCCGGCCGGTGGGACCGCTGCACGGCGTGCCGGTAGCGATCAAGGACATCATCGATACCGGGGACATGCCGACCGAGGACGGGACCGTGCTGCACGCAGGCCGCACGCCGGACGCGGATGCGAGCGTGGTCGCCACGCTGCGTGTGGCCGGCGCCGTGATCATGGGAAAGACCGTGACCACCGAGTGCGCCACCTACGCGCCGGGAAAGACGCGCAATCCGCATCATCCGGATCACACGCCCGGTGGATCGTCGTCCGGTTCGGCAGCGGCGGTGGCCGCCGGGATGGTTCCGCTTGCGCTCGGCAGCCAGACCAACGGGTCGGTGATCCGGCCGGCATCCTTTTGCGGTGTCTACGGCTTCAAACCGAGCCACGGAATGATTTCGCGGCACGGCATCCTCAAGCTCTCGCGCACGCTCGACCACGTGGGGTTTTTCGCGCGTACGCTCGATGACCTTGCGCTGCTCGCCGAACAGCTCGTCGGGTACGACGAACGCGATCCGGATACCCGGCCGCGCGCCCGTACGCCGTTTTGCGCCATCGCCGCCCAGGACCCGCCGCTGCCGCCGTTGCTCGCCCATGCCAGGACTGCGTTGTGGGACCAGGCTGCCGAGGACACGCGGGAGGCATTCGCAGAGCTTGCTGCCGCACTCGCTGATCGGGTGGTCGAACTGGACTTGCCGGAGTCGACCCGCGGCGTCATCGACTGGCATCGCACCATCATGGAAGCGGAGATGGCGGCGAATCTGGACCTGGAATGGGAGCGCGGCCGCGATCGCCTCAGCGACTCGTTGCGTGGGCAGCTGGCACGGGGTCGCGAGGTCAATGCACTGGATTATCAACGCGCGGTTGCGCGCATTCCGCTGGTCAACGCGGGATTCGACGAGATCTTCGATCGCTGCGATGCGATCGTGACGCCAGCGGCGCACGGCACGGCGCCCGCGGGACTGGATTCGACGGGCGATCCGGCGTTTTGCACGCTCTGGACCTATTGCGGCATGCCCACGCTGAACCTGCCGCTGATGCAGGGTGCGAACGGGCTGCCGCTTGGCGTTCAACTGGTCGGGCGGCGCGGCGACGATGCGCGCCTGCTCAGGACGGCGCGCTGGCTGGGGGCGCACCTGGCGGTCAAGGGCGGGGCCGGTTGAGCCCGATATTGAGGAGAATCGCGTGACCTTTAAAATCCTCGCAGGACTGGTCTCGGTTGCGCTGCTGCTCGTTTTCGTCGCGCCCGTGGTTTGGAAGCTGAAGGACGCAGCGCTCATCGTGGTCGTTTCGATCGGCGTGGTGATGATGCTGGTCGACCTCTGGCAATCGCTCCGGTCGAAGGACGACTGAGCCGGTCGCCCGGCGCGCGGACCCGGCCTCAGCCGGAGGCGGTTTTCGAGCTGGCGGTTTTGCGGGCGGACAGGGAGTAGCAGCGGCGGCGCACGCGCTCGAGCTGCTCGCCCTGGATCACCGAGCGCAGGAAGCGCATGGTGGTCTCGATTTCGATGCGGTACAGATTGGTGCCGCCGAAATGCGCGTCGGCGTAGCGGTCGGCACCGCCGAGCGTGCTCCCGATTCGCTGCTTCGCCACGTTGTCGTAGTACTCCGGGGTCTTGAGCACGAGGTCGTCGGGCGAGCGGTAATTGACCACCTCGCGGCCGTTGAGCAGCCGCTCGCGCGCAATTCCGCCCCAGACGAACTCCTCGTACAGGAAGTCGCGGCATTTCTCGACGTAAGTCCGGTCTGCCATCTGCGACAGCAGATCCGCGGTGCCGACGATGCAGCCGAGCACGTGGTCGCGCGGATCGCTGACCTGCAGATCTGCCACCGGAATTTCGTAGCCGGTGTAGTGGACGAGTTTCGCGGCGAGCGGCGCTTCGGCGCCGAAACCCAGGCGCGGCAGGTAATCGAGCAGAAAATCGGCGCCCCGGCCGACGTGAATCTTGGTGAAGATCGCGCCGTTCTCGACGTCGTGCTCGGACTCGCGCTTCATGTAGCCCGAGTCGTGCAGCAACGCGACGATCACGCCGAGCATCGCGCGCCTTGGACCGAGGCGATCCTTCGGAGACTGCGAGCGTTCGTGGCCGTCGATCAGGCGCGCCGTCGCGAGCGCCGCATCCAGGGTATGGCGGAGGTCGTGGTACAGCGTGTCGCAGGCGAGGTAGCCCGGAAAGGAGCCGTTGAAAAGGGCCTTGATGTCTTCGAAGGCGCGCGCGAGCTTGCTGAAATCAGCCCCGGGAAAGCGCGACGCGAACAGGCCGACGACGGCACTGCCGACGAGGTCGGCGTCCTCGACATTGACGCGGTTGGAAACGTCGTTCTGGGTCTGCCGGCCCTGCATGGCAGAGCCTCCGGATCAGGGAAACAACGTGAATTGTTTCCGGTAAACGGTCCGGGGGCAGTGACTTTTTTCACCTTCCGGGGAAACCGGCGTGAAACGGGAGCCGGCCGATAAGCCGGGTTCTGTAGGCATGCGCCCCTAGGGGACATGCCCTGGCAGCCATTCCTCTGGGCCCAGGGTCGCCCCTGAGCTCAAGCCACCTACCCGCAAGCTCGGCCGAGCAGGCCTCAGGCGCTTGCCTATTTGGTGTTGCTCCGGATGGAGGTTGCCGCGTTTCACCCCCGGGGATGAACCCGGGACTCGTCTCTGTGGCCCTGTTCGTCGCCTTGGCGCCGCTTGCGCAACGCTTATGCGCGCCGGGGTGTTACCCCGCATCCCGCTCTTCGGAGCCCGGACTTTCCTCCACGCCTTGCGGCGCAGCGGCTGCCTGGCCAGCTCCCAGTGTCGATGTTACCCCGCTTGGGGTCAGAGTAAGACCTCACTCGTAACTTGGGGTCAGAGTCGATTTTCCCAGTGCCGCTTTACTCCGACCCCAGGTCGACGCGGCGCAGCGGACGGAAGTAACGCTCGTCGGCATAGAACTCGCGGTTCGCAGTCTCGGGCAGCCAGCCCGGGTAGCCGAATACGGGCACCGGGGCGAGCAATTTCGGCGTGCCTGCCGCGGTGTTTTCACGGAGCCAGTCGACGGCGCCGGCATCGGGATCCGAATCGTGGGGAAGAAAGATCACTTTGCAGGCGATTCCCGGCCAGGGCCTGCGTGCCTGCTCGAGCACCGCGTGACCGAGCACGACGAAACGCAATCCGCGCAGCACCCGCTCGCGCGCCCCCCAGAACAGGTCCGCCCAGCGAAAGCCGCGAATCATCGCCTCGAGCTCGGGATCGGCGCACAGCACGACCGCGCCGCCCTCGTCGAGGATCGTCAGCAGGTCGCGTAGCCGCCCGCGGGTTCCAGATTCGCGGGGAATTTCGGCGGCGTGCAGCGCATTGATGACCGCCTTGCTGCGCGGAAACGCGAGCCAGGCGAGCGCGTTGAACAAGTCGTGCCAGTTTTCCAGCCGCGTCGGCACGCCCCCGGTTTCGTGGACGCGAATCTCGTAGTACGGATCGCTCGCCCGCGGCGCGACGAAGCGCACCGGTACGCCGCCTGCGGTCTGGACGCCGGCTTCGGCGGCGAATTCGCTCAGCTCGCGGTGATCCGGCCAGCCGGTGAGCCGCGCGAGCCATGGCCGCACGGTGTCGTAGATCGGGTGCGAGAAAGCGTTTCGGTCGAAGGACTCGATCAGCCGAGACGCCACGCGATCGCTTCCCCCGCGCGCAGGGGTACGAGCGTTTCCGCGCCGCCAAACGCATACGCCTCCGGCACGGTCCAGGTCTCGCGCACCAGGGTGAGCGTGTCCGCGTTGACCGGCAGGCCATAGAACTGCGCGCCAAAGCGGCTCGCGAACGCTTCCAGCCGGTCGAGCGCACCGGCTTCCTCGAAAGCCGTCGCGTACAGTTCGATCGCGGCATGCGCGGTATAAATGCCGGCGCAGCCGCAAGTGGCCTCCTTGGCGCCGCGCGAGTGTGGCGCGCTGTCGGTGCCGAGAAAGAATTTCGGATTTCCCGAGGTCGCCGCCTCGACCAGCGCTTCGCGGTGCACTTCCCGCTTGGGCACCGGCAGGCAGTAATGGTGCGGCCGGATGCCGCCGAGGAACAGGGCGTTGCGGTTGAGCAGCAGATGGTGCGCGGTCACGGTCGCGGCAATGTTCGGTCCGGTCACTTCGACGAAATGCACCGCGTGGCTCGTCGTGATGTGCTCGAGGACGATTTTGAGCGTCGGGTAACGCGCCGCGAGCGGTCCGAGCACGTCCTCGATGAACACCATTTCCCGGTCGAACACGTCGACCTCGGGGTCGGTCACCTCGCCGTGCACGAGCAACGGCATTCCGATCTCGGCCATGCGCTCGAGCGCGCCGAAGCAGCGCGAAATGCGCGTCACGCCCGCATCCGAGTGTGTGGTCGCCCCGGCCGGATAGAACTTCACCGCGTGCACGTGGCCCGATCGCCGGGCGCGATCGATCTCTTCGGGCGGCGTGTCGTCGGTGAGATACAGCGTCATCAGCGGCGTGAATCGCGAGTCGGCCGGCAATGCACCGAGGATGCGGTCGCGATAGGCGAGCGCTTCGCGGGTCGTGCGCACGGGTGGCTTCAGGTTGGGCATCACGATTGCGCGGCCAAAGCGCCGCGCGCTGTCGGGGAGCACCGCGGCCATCTCGGCGCCGTCGCGCAGGTGCAGGTGCCAGTCGTCGGGACGGATCAGCGTGATGCGGTCCATCGCCTCGATTCTACCGGCTCGACTCGCCGCCCTTGCGTTCGAGCGCGAAGCGATAGAGTTCGCGCCGCGGCGCACCGCTGATTCTGGCGGCGAGACGCGCCGCGTCGCTCGCGGGCAGCGCTTCGAGCAGCACCGCAAGCACGCGCCGGCCCTCGGCGATCGCATCGCCGGCAGCTTTTGCGCCCGGGCCAAGCACCAGCACGAACTCCCCCTGCTGGCGGTGCGGGCCGGAGGCGAGCCACGCGGACGCCGCACCGAGCGGCAGCCGCACGATCTCCTCGAACTTCTTCGTGATCTCGCGCGCGATCACGATTTCGCGATCGGGACCAAAGCGTGCCGCGAGATCCGCCACTGCTGCGGCGACCCGGTGTGGCGCCTCGAAAAAGACGACCGGATGCGACTCATCCAGTCCGGAGAGCGCCTTGCGGCGCGCACCGGCGGTCGATGGAAGGAATCCTGCGATCAACACCTGGTTGGCGGCGAAGCCAGACGCGGAAAAGGCAGCCAGCGCAGCGCTTGGACCGGGAATCGGTATCACGCGGATCCCGGAGCGATGCGCCGCCTCTACGAGCAGTGCGCCAGGGTCGGAGACCGCGGGCGTTCCGGCGTCGCTGACCAGCGCAACGGTCTTCCCGGCGAGCAGTTCGGCGATCAGGCGGGCGGTCCCCGTGCGCTCGTTGTGCTCGTGCAGCGCGAAGGTTCGCGCGGCGATGCCGTGGTGGGCAAGCAAAGTCCGCGAGGTCCGCGTGTCCTCGCAGGCGACGAGGTCCGCCGAGCGCAGCACCTCGACCGCGCGCGCGCCCGCATCGGACAGATTGCCGATGGGCGTGGCGACGACGTAAAGGAGGCCCGTCATGGGGGTCAACGCACTGAGTGCGCGGTTCGTTAAGGTTGCCATGAACCGCGCCGGCAAGCGAGCGGAGGATCTCTGCGCCGAGCTGATGCGCGGCGCGGGGCTCGAAGTGCTGGCGCGCAACTGGCGCTGCCGGCACGGCGAGATCGACCTCATCGCACGTGACGGCGCGACGCTCGTGTTCGCCGAAGTACGCCTGCGGCACGACGAGCGCTACGGCGGCGCGGCCGAAAGCGTCACCGGCGCCAAGCGTGCGCGGTTGGTGGCGGCGGCACAGCTGTACCTCGCCGGGCGCCCCGAGACCGACTGCCGGTTCGACGTCCTGCTGCTCGATCGGCTGGAGGCCGGCCGTGTGCGTTGGCTTCGCAATGCGTTCGGCGCTTAGCGCACTCGTCCTGGCGTTTTGTGCCGCGGCGCAGGCACAGCCGCCCGAGGCATCGGTTCGGCTGCTGGTCCAGCGTTCGACGCTCGCGGGCTACCGTCACGCCGAAGCGAAGGCAGTCTGGGCGCATCTCAATCCGGGGGACCGGCTCGAACTGTGGCGCGAGCCCGACAATCCGCACGACGGCGATGCGGTGCGCGTCGCATGGAACGGCCGCAAGCTCGGCTACGTGCCGCGGGCGGAGAACGCGGCGCTCGCCTGGGCGATGGACCGCGGCGAAGTCCTGCACGCGCGAATCAGCCGAATGGTCGAGCATCGCAACGGTCGCCGCCGTCTCGAATTCGAGGTCACCATCGAGTGACCGTGTAAAATCCGCCGCCATGGGTCACGCAGAACAGGCGCCCGCGCTCGAAGTCCGTGTCGCCGCGCATTTCGCCGACAGCGCGCAGTTGAAACGCGAATCAGCACCGCTGCTGGCTGCGCCGATCGCGCGCGCCGCTTTGCTGATGGCTTCGGCATTGAAGGCCGGCGGCAAGATTCTCTCCTGCGGCAATGGCGGCTCGGCCGCGGATGCCCAGCATTTTGCGGCGGAACTCGTCAACCGGTTCGAAGTCGAGCGGCCGCCGCTTGCGGCGGTGGCGCTCACCACGGACAGCTCGAACCTCACCTCGATCGCGAACGACTACTCCTACGAGCAGGTGTTCGAGAAGCAGTTGCGTGCGCTCGGGCGCAAGGGCGACGTGCTGCTCGCGATCACGACCAGCGGCAATTCGGCGAGCGTCCTCGCCGCGGTGCGCGCCGCGCGGGAGATGGGCGTTGCCACGGTCGCGCTCACCGGGCGCGGCGGCGGCAAGCTCGCCGGGCTGATCGGAGACGGGGACGTTCACATCTGCGTTCCGCACGAACGCACCGTACGCATCCAGGAAGTGCATCTGCTGGCGCTGCATTGCCTGTGCGACGGCATCGATTTTCAGCTGTTTGGAGCCCAAACATGAAAAAGAGAACTCTCGCAGTGCTCGCGGCGCTGTGCGCGGCAGTGACGCTGTCCGGATGTTTCGAGGCGGCGGTCATGGGTGCAAGCGCCACCGTGTTGGCGGCCGTGGACCGTCGCACCACCGGAACCCAGATCGAGGACGAAGGCATCGAATTGCGTGCCGTCAACCGGATCGGCGAGCGCTTCGGCGACAAGCTGCACGTCAATGTCACCTCGTTCAACCGCAACGTGCTGCTCACCGGCGAGGTGACCGACGCGACGGTGCGGAGCGAGATCGAGAAGATCGTCCGCAGCCTGCCCAACGTGCGCGGAGTCACGAACGAATCGCAGGTCGCCGGCGTGTCGGCGTACTCGGCGCGCGCGAGCGACGCCTCCATCACCGGCAAGGTCAAGGCGCGCTTTCTCGATGCAGGCAAATTCAACGCGGTCCACGTCAAGGTCGTGACCGAGGCGGGCGTGGTCTATCTGATCGGGATCGTGACCGAGAAGGAGGCCGCCGACGCGACCGAGATCGCGCGTACCACGAGCGGTGTTCGCAAGGTGGTCAAGGTATTCGAGTACTGCAAGCCGACCGAAGAGGTCTGCCGGCCCAGGTAGGGCGCACCGTGCCCTTCGCGCGGCCGGCATTCGAGCGCAAGATCCACGCTCCGGACGAGGCGGCCCGATGGGCCGGCGAACTGGCGCGGCCCCTGGTATTCACCAACGGCGTATTCGACCTGCTGCACCGCGGGCACGTGACCTATCTCGCGCAGGCGCGCGCCTTGGGCGCTTCCCTGCTGGTGGCGCTGAACGGCGATGCTTCCGCGCACCGGCTTGGCAAGGGAGCAGATCGCCCGATCAACGCGCTCGCAGATCGCATGGCGCTGGTCGCGGCGCTCGAATCGGTCGATGTGGTGACCTGGTTCGACGAAGACACGCCGGCGTCGCTCATCGAAGCCTGCGGACCCGAAGTGCTCGTCAAGGGCGGAGACTGGCCCGTCGAGCGCATCGTAGGGGCGGCTCAGGTGCTCGCGCGCGGCGGCCGCGCGGTGTCGATTCCGTTCGAGCACCAGCGCTCGACCACGGCGCTGCTCGAACGCGTCAGGAAAGGCTGAGTTCGAAGCTCGCGCGGCCGCCTGGCCGCGCCTTCCGTCGTGCGCCGCGTTATGATTCAGCCATGCGGCTGCACCAGATCAAAATCGATTACATGCCCGAGGAGGACCGCCTGCTCATGCAGCTCTCCACGAGCGACGGGCAGGAGGTGCACCTTTGGCTCACACGGCGCTTCGTCAAGCTGCTGTGGCCGCTGATGGTGAAGCTGGCGGAGGAGGCGAGTCCCCGCATCCGCACCCAATCCGATCCGGAGGCACGCAAGGCGCTGCTCAGCATGGAGCACGAGGAGGCCATGGCGCGCGCCGACTTCTCCAAGCCCTATGACGATTCGGAGCGCGCCATGCCGCTCGGAATGACGCCCTTGCTGCTTGCCCGCATCCGGACCGCACACGACGCGAACGGCCAGCCCATCGTCGCGCTGCATCCCGCGGAAGGCCAGGGTGTGACGCTGA
Source organism: Betaproteobacteria bacterium RIFCSPLOWO2_02_FULL_66_14 (assembly GCA_001770475.1). Classification (GTDB taxonomy): domain Bacteria; phylum Pseudomonadota; class Gammaproteobacteria; order Burkholderiales; family SG8-39; genus 2-02-FULL-66-14. The sequence goes on from MERB01000061.1 coordinate 31,008, forward strand.
CGCTCGACTCGGTGCTGGTGCACTCGGTGTGCCGCCTGCTGCAGGCCGCGGTCGTGAAGAGCGACTGGGACATGGAGCTGAAGCTCCCGGGGAACGTTCCGCCCCGGGAGGTCGAACGCGTTCAGCGCACCATCAACTAGGAGGGGGGTCACGGGGGAGCCTTGGGTTCCCCTGTACGCCAGCCGCGGCCGGCGCGCCGGGCTACACCTGCTTTTCGGCGAACGGGCCGATGACCGGGATCTTCCACGCCTCGCCCTGATACGCCTTCACCGCCGCGATCGCGGCGAGAACGAACATCAGGAGCGACCACAGCGGGAGCAGCGACCAGCCCAGATACGGGATCAGCGACAGCACGATGTTGCCCCCGATCCACGCCAGTCCTTGGAACAGCGCCTGGAAGGCGTGGAACCGGACGAACTTGTCCCGGTTGTAGGGTTCGAGCAGCAGGAAAACGATCGCAATGATCCACAGGTAGCACAGCGCGCCCGCGAGGTTGGTCTGCAGGCCGGCCGAGGGACCGGCGGCCCCTGGACTTTCGGAGGTTTCCCCGGCGGGCTGATCCGGGTTCTTGCCGCAAAACGGACAGAACACCGCCGCGTCGCCTACTTCCTTATGGCAGCTTTCGCAGAACCGGGCCATCGCACGCCTCCAGGGGTTGCTCGACGGTGGCGACGGTAGCAAGTTCGCGCGCGGCGCGCAAACCGAAGTTCGCCCAGGCGCTTGGCGGGCTTACTCCGCGATGTCCTGGCGCGCCGCGTCCAGGAGCGCGGAGGCATGCAGCCAGTCCTCCTCGGCCCGTGCGAGCCCCTCGGTGCAGCGCGCTTCGGTGATCGTGAGTTCCTTCAAACGCTCCGCCTTGGAGCCGCTCTCGTACAGCGCGGGGTCGGCGAGTTCGGCGCGCGCGCGCTCGGCCTCGCGAGTGAGTTCGGCGATGCGCGCCTCGATTTTTTCCAGCGCACGAACGTGCGGGCGCAGGAGTTTCTGCTGCGTCTCGCGCTGTTGCGCGACCTGCCGGCGTTCATCGCGCCGACCCGGGCGGACGGC
>MERB01000061.1:32077-37461 GCA_001770475.1 Betaproteobacteria bacterium RIFCSPLOWO2_02_FULL_66_14
CCAGCACCAGCGAGCGGCGCATTTCCAGGTCGAGGTGGTTGGTCGGCTCGTCGAGCAGCAGGAGGTTCGGCCGCTGTCGCAGCAACGCGGCGAGCGCAAGGCGCGCCTTTTCTCCGCCCGAGAGCGGTCCGATCGGACGCTCGGCGCGCTCGCCGGTGAAGCCGAACCGGCCGAGGAAATCGCGCAGCATCTGCTCGCGCTCGCCGCGATACAGGCGAATCATCATCCCGAGCGGCGTCTCGGCGGGGCGCAGCAGTTCGACCTGGTGCTGCGCGAAGTAGCCGATCACCGCGTCGCGCGCCGCGCGCCGCTCGCCGCGCATCGGGGCGAGTTCGCCCGCGAGCATCCGCACGAGCGTCGTCTTGCCGGCGCCGTTTGCGCCGATCACCGCGAGCCGGTCGGACTGCGTCACGGCGAGCGAGACACCCGAAACCACGCTGCGGCCGGCGTAGCCGACCGCGGCGTCCTCCAGCTCGATGATCCGCTCGGGCTGCCGCAGCGGCGTTTCGAACTGGAAACGGAAGGTCTCGGCCGCGTAGACCGGCGCGACGCGCGCCATTTTCTCGAGGGCCTTGACGCGGCTTTGCACCTGGCGCGCCTTGGTCGCCTTGGCGCGAAATCGCGACACGAATGTGGTGATGCGCTCGATTTCGCGCTCCTGCCTGGCCGCCGCGGAGACCTGCTGCTCCAGTTCGAGCGCCCGCTGGCGCTCGTAAAAGGAGTAGTTGCCGCCGTACAAGCGAAGCGCGCCGCCCGTGATGGCGAGCGTATGGCCGGTGGCGCGATCCAGAAAATCGCGATCGTGCGATACGACGATCACCGTGCCGGCCTGGCCCCTGAGCCAGTTCTCGAGCCACAGGATCGCGTCGAGGTCGAGGTGGTTGGTCGGTTCGTCGAGCAGCAGCAGGTCGGAAGGCTGGATCAGCGCACGAGCGAGGTTGAGCCGCATGCGAAACCCGCCCGAGAATTCCCGCACCGGGCGCATTGCATCGGTGTGCGCGAATCCGAGTCCGCCGAGAACCGTCAGCGCTCGCGCCTGCGCGGTGTAGCCTCCCGCGTGCGAGTAGCGCTCGTGCGCTTCGGCGATGCGATGGCCGTCCCCCGATCGCTCGGACAGGGTGATCGCATCCTCCGCGGCGCGCAACTCCCGATCGGCGTCGAGCAGGTAATCGATCACGTGCTGCTCGAGCGCGGGCGCTTCCTGGTCGATGCACGCGACGCGCGTGCCTGGCTGAATCACGCAATCGCCCGCGTCGGGCGCGAGTTCACCCGAGAGCACGGCAAGCAGGCTCGTCTTGCCGCTGCCGTTTGCGCCCACCAGTCCAATCTTCGATCCGCGCTCGAGGCTCAGCGACGCGCCTTCGAACAGCCGATGCGGACCGCGGGAGATCGCGAGATTTCTCAGCAGAATCATGGGGGCGGGAGTATAATGCGGGATTCTTCAAGCATTCCCGGATACCCCATCAATAGTTCAGGATTCGATTCACTCGGGCTGATCGCGCCGTTGTTGCAGACGGTACAGGAACTCGGCTACGAGCAACCCACCCCCGTCCAGCAGCAGGCGATTCCGCTGGTGCTCGCAGGGCGCGACATCATGGCAGGCGCGCAGACCGGCACCGGCAAGACCGCCGCGTTCGCACTTCCGACCCTGCAGCTGCTGTCTGCGCACGCCAGCGCATCGGCTTCGCCCGCGCGGCACCCGGTGCGCGCACTGGTACTGACGCCGACGCGGGAACTCGCGATCCAGGTTCACGAAAGTTTCCGCGAATACGGCAAGCACCTGCCGCTTCGCAGCACGGTCGTGTACGGCGGCGTCGACATGAACGCGCAGATCGCCGAATTGCGCCGCGGGGTCGAGATCCTCGTGGCGACGCCCGGGCGCCTCCTCGATCACGTGCAGAACAAGACCGTGATGTTCAACCAGGTGAGCGTGCTCACGCTGGACGAGGCCGACCGCATGCTCGACATGGGGTTCATGCCCGACATCCGGCGCATCCTCGCGCTGCTGCCGCGCGAGCGGCAGAACCTGCTCTTTTCCGCGACCTTCCCCGACGAGATCCGCACGCTCGCGAGGCAGCTCCTGCGCAACCCGGCCGAAGTGCAGGTCGCCGCGCGCAACGCGGCGGCGGAACTGGTGAGCCACGTGGTGCATCCGGTGGCGCGACAGAAGAAACGCGAGTTGCTCGCCTACCTGGTGCAGACGCGCGCTCTCAGGCAGGTGCTCGTGTTCTGCGGCACGCGCATCGGCGCGAACCGCCTCGCGCATCAATTGCGCCTCGATCACATCCACGCCGATGCGATCCACGGCGACAAGTCGCAATCCGAGCGGCTCGTTGCGCTGGATGCGTTCAAGGCGGGCAAGACCACCGTGCTCGTCGCGACCGACGTGGCCTCGCGCGGTCTGGACATCGACAGCCTGCCCCAGGTGATCAATTTCGACATTCCGCGCTCGCCCGAGGATTACGTGCACCGCATCGGCCGGACCGGCCGCGCGGGATTGACGGGCGAGGCGATTTCGCTGGTTTCGCCCGACGACATGGAGTCGCTCGCGGCGATCGAAAAACTGATCCGCAAGAGCATCGACCGGGTGCTGATTCCGGGTTTCGAACCCGATGGCACGACCACCGCGGGCCTGATTGGGCGCGATGCGGTTCGGCGTCGCGAATCGCGGCCGCGGCCGGTCGCGAGTCGGCCCCGCCCGGCGACACCCGCTGCGAACCAGGCGGCGCCGGCCGCGAGTCCACTGGCCGCGAACCCACCGACCGCGCCGAGGCTCGCGCCCGTCAGGAAACCCGTCGATCCGATTTTTTCCAGGCCTTACGAACCGACTTCCCGGCCGTCGTCCGAACCGGTACCCGAGCCGCGCGCTGCGCCGGCGCGCGGTCGCCCGCGTCCGGTCGCGGCGCTCCTCGGCGGACTGAAGCGCGCCGCGAACTGACGGCAGTCGTTGCGCCCGAATTGCTCTTCCCCGATCTGCCGACCTGGCGCGACGAATCTTGCGCCAAGTCGGCAGGCCTGAATGAAGACCTCTAGAACGGGAGCGGCGCGTCCGGTTTGAGCGGCTGCAGCGCGCGCCGGAATTCTTCCTGAATCCGGTCGAGCGCCTCGGGCGTATCGCCTTCGAACCGCAGCACCATCACCGGCGTCGTGTTCGAGGCGCGCGCCAGCCCGAAGCCGTCCGCATACTCCGCCCGCACTCCATCGATGGCGAGCACGCGCCCGGCGCCGGGAAACGGCCGGGTTTCCTGTAGTTTGCGCACCAGCGCGTGCGGTTCGCCCTCGGCCAGCTTCCAGTTGAGTTCCGGCGTCGAAGGGGCGTCGGGCAGCGACTCGAGTTCCGCGTTCGCATCCTCGGCGCGCGCAAGGATTTCGAGCAGCCGCGCGCCGCAATACAGCGCGTCGTCGAACCCGTACCAGCGTTCCTTGAAGAACACGTGTCCCGACATCTCGCCTGCGAGCGGCGCGCCGGATTCGCGCAGCTTCGCCTTGATGAGCGAATGCCCGGTCTTCCAGATCACGGGCCGCCCGCCGTGGCGTTCGATCCAGCCGCCGAGCAGGCGCGTGCACTTGACGTCGTAAATGATCTCCGCGCCCGGGTTGCGGGAGAGCACGTCGCGCGCATAGAGCATCATCTGGCGGTCCGGATAGATGATCGCGCCGTCCTTCGTCACCACGCCGAGCCGGTCGCCGTCGCCGTCGAAGGCAAGGCCGATCTCGGCGCGGCCCTCGCGCAGCGCCTGGATGAGCGCGGCGAGGTTTTCCGGTCGCGAAGGGTCGGGGTGGTGATTCGGAAATCGCCCATCCACTTCGCAGAAGAGTTCGGTCACTTCGCAACCGAGGCGCCGGTACAGGCGCGGCGCAATCGCCCCCGCGACGCCGTTGCCGCAGTCGATCGCGATGGCCATGCCGCGCGCAAGGCGCACGTCGCCCGCGATACGCTCGACGTAGGCATCGAGCACCTCGGCCCGAGAGCGCGTTCCCGCCCCGCGCGCGAGTCGGCCGCTTTCGATCCGCCGCCGCAGGTCCTGAATGTCGTCGCCGGAGAGCGTGACGCCGCCGACCACCATCTTGACGCCGTTGTAGTCGGACGGGTTGTGGCTGCCCGTGACCATCGCGGCGCTCGCGCAGCCCAGGTGATGCGCGGCGAAGTACGCAACCGGCGTCGGCACCATGCCGACGTCGATGACGTTCGCGCCCGAGTCGGCGAGGCCGTCGGCGAGCGCGCCGGAGAGTTCCGGGCCCGAGAGGCGGCCGTCGCGGCCGAGCGCAAAAGTCGGCGCGCCGCGCTCGATGCCGAGCGAGCCGAGCGCCTGACCGATGGCACGCATCACCGGCGGCGTGAGCGTCTTGCCGACGACGCCGCGCACGTCGTAGGCGCGGAAAATTTCTGCCGGGAGGTTCATGGTCGGGAGAAGAAATCCAGAATGCGTCGCGCGAGCCACTGATCGCGCGCCGGAAAACCGACGTGGCCCCCGGTGGCCGGCGATTCTATCAGCACGTGGCGCGAGGCGCCGCGCGTGGCGCGCTCGAACCGGGCGGCGGGCAGGAACGGATCGTTGCGCGCGTTCAGCACCAGCGTAGGCACATCGATGCGTTCCAGCCACGGCGCGCTCGATGCGCGCTTCCAATACTCGTCCGCGTCGCGAAAGCCGTGCAGCGGCGCGGTGACGAGATCGTCGAACTCGTGCAGCGTTCGCGCGCGCGCCATGCGCCGGCGGTCGAAGCTGATCTGCCCGAGATCGAGTTTGGCGTTGGCTTTCGCCTTGAGCGTTGCGAGGAACGCCCGCGTGTAGCTGCGCCGATTGAAGCCACGGTCGAGCGCTTGGCCTGCCGCGGCGAGATCGAGCGGCGCGGAGACGGCGGCGGCGCGCCGCAGCAGTTCCGTGGCGGCGGCGCCGCGTTCACCGAGCCATTTCAGCAGCACGTTGCCGCCGAGCGAGACGCCCGCGGCATACAGCGCGGTCCCAGTGCTCGCGAAGCGGCGGATCATCCAGTCGATTTCTTCGCTGTCGCCCGAGTGGTAGGCGCGCGGCAGCCGGTTCGGAGTGCCCGAGCAGCCACGGAAATGCGGCAGCGCGAATCGCCAGCCCGAGGCGGACGCGACCGCGGCGAGATTGCGCGCGTAGTGGCTGCGCGAACTGCCTTCGAGGCCGTGAAACAGGATGAGCAGGCGCGCGGCGCCCGGATCTCCGGCCCAGTCGACATCGACGAAATCGCCATCCGGCGTTTCCCAGCGCTCGCGCGAGAACTCAACGCGCGGCGTCGGCGCCAGCGCCGCGGCGAGCGTCTGCAAATGCCCGCCCGGCAGCCACCACGGCGATTCGTATGGGGTCAGAGTAAGACTTTGCGGGTCTGGGGTCAGGTCTGGGGTCAGGTCTCGCGCT
>MERB01000061.1:37471-47532 GCA_001770475.1 Betaproteobacteria bacterium RIFCSPLOWO2_02_FULL_66_14
GATCTTCGGCGTCTCGGGCGCCGGTTCGACGCTCGCCTCTGCGCTCGGGGAAGCGTGGTGCGCAACCATCCGCCAGCCGGCCGCAGTGCGCACGTACGCATTGGTTGTCACCACTGGCGGGCGCGCCTGCTTTTCGCCGACGACCGTGATGATTTCATGCACGCTGTGAACCGTCATCATCATGCCGCTCAGGACCACCTGCTGGCCGATCTGGAAGCGAAGCTGCTGCCCGGAGGCGAAAATCTGCCGCCAGCTCTGGCGCACCGGTTCCTGTCCGGCGAGCCGCGCACCCGTTGGATGCACGCAGACGATGTCCTCGTCGTCGGCCCATACCGCCATCATCAGCGCGAGATCATTGCGCTCGAGCGCCTCGTAGAAGGCGTTCTCTGCGTCCTGCGCGGTGGGGAAGATGCGCGTGCTCACCTGGGGTTCGTGGGTCTGGGGTCAGAGTAACCTGGTTGCACGATCGTAACTCAGTGATACGGTTAAAGAAAAGTTACTCTGACCCCAGGTTTTGAAGTTCCTTGAGCACGCGGTCGGCCGAAATTTCGCGCAGGCAGCGCAGGTGCCCGAGCGGGCATTCGCGCGCGAAGCAGGGGCTGCACTCGATCCCGAGCCACACGACGCGGGCGCGCGCGGTGAGCGGCGGCGTGTACTCCGGGCTGGAAGACCCAAACAGCGCGACCAGGGGCGTGCCCACCGCCGCCGCGACGTGCATCAGGCCGGAATCGTTCGTCACCACGCAATCGGCGCAGGCGATCAGTTCGATCGCTTCATCGAGCGTCGTCCTGCCTGCCAGGTTTTTCGCACCGATGCCGGCGCAAGCGTCGGCGTCCTTCGCCGACCCGAGCAGCACCACCGGCAGACCGACGCGGTCCGCCAATTCGGCGAATCCCGGCCAGCGCTTGGCGGCACCGTATTCGGCGCCGGGACAGAACGCGGCATAGCGTCCCTCGAGGCCGAAGCGCGCGGCGGTCGCTTCCGACGACTTGAGATCGACGCGCAGCCGAGTCTGCGGCAGCGGCTCGGCCGGCGCCTTGCCGGGTTTCTCCGAGAGCTTCGCGTAATGCAGGGCCATCGGGCCGCGCCCCTTGGGCTTGCGATAGGGGAGATTCAGAAGTCCGAAACGCGATTCGCCTATATAGCCGCTGCGAATCGGAATGTCGGCGAAGAACGGAACCAGCGCGGACTTCCAGGAATTCGGCAGCACGATCGCCTGGTCGTAGCCGCGCGATCGCAGCGAGCGCCCCAGACGCCAGCGCTCGCGCAGTTCGAGCGCGCCATGGCGGAAGGTCGTCTCGATCACTTCGGCGATCTCCGGCATACGCCGCACGACCGGCGCGACCCAGGCGGGAGCGAGCGCGTCGATCCGGACACCGGGATGTTTTTCGTGCAACCGCGCGAGCAGGGGCTGCGCGAGCAGCGCGTCGCCGATCCAGTTCGGAACGACGACGAGGAGGCGGGGCATGGGGTGCGGTGGTGCGGTGGCGTCGCAGATCCCCCTGCGCGTCAATGTCCCTTGGGCGCAACTCCCTTGTAGACGTAGGTCGTGCTGCAGTACGGGCAGAGTGCTTCGCCCGCTTTCGCGACATCGAGGAACACGCGCGGATGCCGCGCCCAGAGCGGCGCCGCCGGTGTCGGGCAGTGCAGCGGCAGGTCCTTTTCGGTCACTTCGACCCGGCGCTGCGGGTCGGCGGTTTGCAGGCTCATCGTTTGCCTTTCGTTGAATTCATCGGCACCGGCGTCAGCCAGTGGCGGTGCTTGCGGTCCTTGCCCTTGACCACGTCGAAGAACGCCTTCTGCAGTTTCTGCGTCACCGGGCCCGCCTTGCCGGCGCCGATCGTGCGCCGGTCGAGCTCGCGGATCGGCGTCACCTCCGCCGCGGTGCCGGTGAAGAACGCTTCGTCGGCGATGTAGACGTCGTCGCGCGTCATCGGGCGCGAGATGACTTCGTACCCGAGGCCCTGCGCCAGTTCGATCACCGTGGAGCGCGTGATGCCGGTGAGCGCGGAAGTGAGCTGCGGCTCGTAGATTTTCCCGTCCTTGACGATGAACACGTTCTCGCCCGCGCCCTCGGCGACGAAGCCGTCCACATCCAGCAGCAGCCCCTCGTCGTAGCCGTGCTGGGTCGCTTCGAGCGTCGCCAGCACCGAGTTCGGATACGTCCCGGACATTTTCGAGCGCGCCATCGTGACGTTGACGTGGTGGCGCGCGACCGACGCGGTCTTGACGCGGATGCCCTTTGCGAGCGCTTCCGGGCCAAGGTAGGCGCCCCAGGGCCAGGCCGCGATCGCGACGTGCACCTTGGCGCCGACCGGCGAGACGCCCATCTTCTCCGAGCCGTAGAACGCGATCGGCCGGATGTAGCAGGAGGCGTGACCGTTCGCCCGCACGACGTCGATCTGCGCCTGCATCAGCTTCTCGCGCGTGTACGGGATCTCCATCATGTAGATGTGCGCCGAGCTGAAGAGCCGGTCGGTGTGCTCCTTCAGCCGGAAAATCGCCGTGCCCTGCTGCGTCTCGTAAGCGCGAACGCCCTCGAACACCGCGAGCCCGTAATGCAGCGAGTGCGTCAGCACGTGCGTGGTCGCCGTGCGCCAGGGCACGAGCTTGCCGTCCTGCCAGATCCAGCCGTCGCGATCGGCCATCGACAGCGGCGCGGCCGCGGCCTTGGGTTTAGCCATGTGCAAATCTCCGAATCCAGTGCAAGAACTATTCTAACGAACCTGGGGTCAGAGTAAGCCGCGCGAGGGAACCTGGGGTCAGAGTAAACCGGGCCGGAGGCACGACCAGAGATCGCACGAGCGCCGTTTACTCTGACCCCAGGCGTTCGATGAGCTGCACCTGCCGCGGCAGGCAAACGGTGGCGAGGTCGTAGCGCTCGAGCGCCGTCGTGCGCGCCCGAGCGCGCAACGACGCGAAGCGCCCCGGCTCCGCAAGGCACTCCGACACCGTGGCCGCGAGCGCGCCGGCGTCGAAGAAATCGACCAGCAGCCCGTTCCGGCCGTGCGTGATTGCTTCCTCGACTGGAGGCGTACGGCTGCCTACGACAAGGCAGCCCGCCGCAAGCGCCTCTGCGCAACTCCAGCCGAGCACGAACGGGTAGGTGAGGTAGACGTGGCAGGCCGACACCTGCAATACGCCGAGGTACGCGGCGTAGGGCAGGCGCCCGAGAAAGAGCACGCGGCCCGTATCGATCCGGTCCTTCACCTCGTCGAAGAAGATCTGCTTCCAGGTCTTGCCTTCGGGCGCCGAGGCGCCGTAGGAAACGCCGTCGCCCCCTACGATCAGCACCGTGGCGTTTGGCCGCCGCCGAAGGATCTCCGGCAGCGCGCGCATGAAGACGTGGTAGCCGCGGTAGGGCTCGAGATTGCGATTGATGAAGGTCAGCACCTCGTCGCCCGCGTGCAACGTCCTGCCATCGACCGTAATGCTCGCACCGGGGTCCGGCCGCACGACGCCCGTGTCGATGCCGTCGAACACCACGCTCAACTTGCCGTGGAATTCCGCCGGGACCGTGCTCTTCTGGAATTCGGTCGGGCAGATCCCCCAGTCCATGTCGGCGAGCGCCATGAGGAGGTGCGCGTTCTTCGCCCGCAGGCGCGCGCTCCTCGCGAGATCCTCGCGATGGAATTCCGGGTCGAAATCGAAATCGAGCCCCCGCGCGCCGTAGAAGAATTCGATCAGCGCGAGCATCTTCGCCCGCGGCCAGACGTCCTTCAGGAAAAGGCTCTCGCCCCAGCCGGGATTCGCGACGATCACCTCCGGGACGAACCCCTGCGCCTTCAACTGCGCGGCGGCTGCGGCACAGGCTTCGCCGCGGATCACCTTGGTCTCGAATTCCTGCGCCCAGGGGTGAGCCTCCCGGCTCGTGCTGCGCCCGGGCTTGTAGCGCAACATCTCGATTTCCGGCAGCCCCGGGCCGTCGATGCCGAGCGCCCGCACGCCGTGCCCCGCGCGCGCGAAGTGCGGCGCGAGGTGCTTGAACTGACCTGGAAAGTTCTGGTGGACGAAAAGTAAATTCACCGCTCGCGGCCTTGCGCCCCGGGATGTTCTGCGGTGCCGACCACCGTGCCCATCGCACACAACCTACCAAGCGCAACCTGGGCCGTCAATCAGACAGCCAGGCAGGTTGCGCCGGCCGGCCCCAATCGGGGCAATTTGCTACAATTTGTCCAATCTGGACAGAACAATCGAATCGAGGTGCAGGCATGCGCTATGTATCCGCAACCGATGCAAAACAGAAGCTGGCTGCGTTGCTGGACGCCTCACAGCGCGAGCCGGTGATGATCCGGCGGCAAAAGAGGGACGTCGCGGTGCTCCTGTCGCCGCAGGAATATCAACGCCTGCGCGCACTGAACGCCGCGGAATTCCAGCGTTTTTGCGACCGCGTCGCAAAGGGTGCTTCGGCGCGAGGCCTCACAGCACGCAAGCTGACCGGGATCCTGGAGGATGACGCGTAACGAGCGTCTGGTTTTCGACAGCAACGCGCTTGTCAGCCGCCTGCTGCTGCCCGACTCGACGCCGGGGCGGGCAGTGCGCAAGGCGGTCGACGAAGGGCAGCTTCTCGTTTCCGAGGCAACCCTGATGGAACTGGCGGAAGTCCTCTCACGCCCCAAGTTCAATCAGTATGTCAGTCTGGCGGACCGGCAAAAATTCCTGAGACTTCTCGGTAGCGTCGCGGAACTCGTGCAGATCACCTATCCGATCCAGGCCTGCCGGGATCCAAAGGACGACAAATTTCTGGAACTCGCGGTCAACGGTGCTGCGACGGCGATCGTGACCGGTGATCGCGACCTGCTCGTGCTGAATCCGTTTCACGGCGTCGCCATCCTGACTCCCGCCGGATACCTCAGGCGCTGAAACGGAGGCTGGAGAAGGAGAATCGCCGATTCACCGCGCCTTGCGACGAGGCTTGGCGTGCGGGGCCCGTTTCGCATGGGCCTTTGTCCGCGGCGATCCCGCCCGCGGCGTCACCTCGCCGAACTGCACCGCGATCCCCACGGCGCCGTCGTGGCGCTCTACGCGCACGATGCGCCCGTCGCAGTCGCACACGGTCTTGCCCCAGGGCGTATCGAGGTTGATCTCGAAGTGCACCTTGCTGCCGACCGCGTAGGCCGCGTCGGTCTCGAAAAACACCCCCGAAGCGCTCACGTCGCGCGTCACGCCCAGCAGTTTGCCGAGTTTCACGCGCAGCGCAGCGCCCAGCCGCTCGCCCATGCGTTTTTCTTTGGCCTTTCGCTTCATGCCGTGCGTCGCCTCGCTGATTGCCGGTCTGTCCGGAACCCTCGCGCCGGAACGGCAGGTTCCGCTCAGCCGCCAGCGTAGCATGGCGGGCGGGCCTGGTCGCACGCCCGTGGAGTTTGTATGGCTTCCCGGGGGAACGCAGGTTCGCCGGTCTGGCCTTGTTTCGCGCTGCGCCCGCAGCCTGACGCGCGGACGGGTGTCGTGTGGATCAGGCCGCCTGTTTCCACGGCGCCATCTTCGGCACGGCGCGCGTGAGCAAGCGCTCAGCGAGGCAATGTCGAAGAACCCGCGTCGTTCGCCCAGGCGAGAAAACCAGCGGAAAAAAGCGTCGTCATCGATAGATTTCTTTTCGATCGCCGATCCGCAGCACCCAGACTACGCGAGCCGCATCCTCGATATCGCAGATCAATCGGCAATCGCCGACGCGGTACTTCCAGTGTTCTCCAAAGCGCCCTTTGAGCGCCTCACCGATACGGCGCGGACTTTCTGGGTCGGTCAAACCTGGCGAACTGACGCTCGGCCCCTACGCTGAACCGAGTCTTCCAGCCCATGGCGTTTGATCACCTCGTCGAGGCCATAGGTGCGCGCGCCCTTCTTGATGCGCGTTCGAGCACGTGCCGCGGCAAGGTAATCGTCTTGATCGCGAAGGTACTCGAGCACCAGTTCCTGAAGCAACCGATCGGGCGATTTGCGTGCGCGTCGCGCCGCACGCGCCAGCGCCTTGGCCAGATCGGCGTCGAGGGCCTGCAGATAACCGTGCTCGGATGCGCCACCCATGTTTGGATCCCCACCAAAGGCAGCAAATCATGACACCCGGCTCAAATTACGGGCCCTGGTCCGGGCACGCATTTGACAGCCCGGTCCGCGCCCCTTCAAAACCTCCGGGTCGTCACGGTCGTCGAGGCGCGTGGCTCCTGCATTTCCCGCAGCAGCATGGCGACGCCGGAGCCCGCGTTGCCGAAGAGCGCCTTGCCCTTGCGATACCACACCGTGGTGAAGGCGATGTCCTGGCGCTGCAGGTCGATGAGCGCGTAGCCTTCGCGGCGCAGCTTGAGGATCGTCTTCTCGAAGGCGTTGTCGCCGTCCAGCACCAGACACGATCGCCCAGAGCGGCGACTATGGCAGATTTTCGAACCGTTTACACAAGTTCGAACACCTCCAACGGAACAGTCTTGATTGGACGGTTCGCCCCATGAACCAGGAGGCGGATACGCTCGGTCGTGTCGCGCGAGAACGAAGCCTCCGCGCAACGCGTGCAGACCCGCGCTGGAATATGCTCGACCAACACGCGCCGGCCATCCACATCCAGTACCTCGCTTACGAACTGCTCCGTGGCGGTTTCGCCGCCGCAGACATGGCATTTGAACGCTGACACGGTCACCTCCGTTTCCGAAACTCTGTCCACTCGCCTGGGTCCGGCTGGTACAGGGTAACGATTCTTGTCGCGTCGGAGTCCGCCGACGATACCTGAATATGCAAAGGACGCCCAGTCGAGGTGAAACCCAGCAGCAACACGCTGGGCGAATACTTGTCTCCAGGATACTCCTCGATGATCTCGGCTTGCGCGGCTGCGGTACGGATTTCTTCCTCGCTGATGTTGCGCTCGACCGCGCGTTTGAATGCGTGCCGGCTGAAATCGAACTGACCGGCGGCCAACTGCCGCCGGATTCGAGCGAGGGTTTTCATCTGTCGTCGCCCCCCGCGCCCTGGCCCATGCGCATCCCGAAACCTTGATTGATTCTGAAATCGAGTGTAGCCGGTAAACCCGCGTTCGATCGTCGCGCGCCGCCCGAGATGAACATTAGCGCCATTGTGCCGCGTTGCGCCGGAGTTACCGATTTTCCTTCTTCACGCGAGCAAATCCGCGACGGCGGGTTGCGGGACGACTGCCCACCGTCCGGCGGGACCCCCTCAGAACCTCCAGGTCATCACCGTCGTCGACGCGCTCGGCTCCTGCATCTCCCACAGCAGCATCGCGACGTCGGAGCCCGCGTTGCCGAAGAGCGCCTTGCCCTTGCGATACCACACCGTGGTGAAGGCGATGTCCTGGCGCTGCAGGTCGATCAGCGCGTAGCCTTCGCGGCGCAGCTTGAGGATCGTCTTCTCGAAGGCGTTGTCGCCGTCCAGCACCACGCTCTCGGCGGGCTTGCGCTGCATGATCCGCTGCAGCACCGAGACCCGCGTGGCGTGCGGAAAGGACTGCAGCGCCACCATGTCCTCGTCCGTGATGCGCGCTTTCATCGCTCTTCCGTCGATCAGATCACGACCTGGTGATTGTCGATGAGTTGCTGCAGCGTCAGGTTGATCACCCCTTGCAGCGTCACGATCTGCTGCGCGGGCATCGCACCGGCACCGTCCGGATCCACGCTCACGACGGTGTCGGCGCCGCTTGCGGTGAGATTGATGAACTCGGCGATCGTCTCGGGCGTAGCGCCCGATCCGACCAGCAGTTCCGACAGGTCGAGCACGTCGCCGCCGGAAGCCGTGTCGGCGACCGTGAAGTCCGTGACCGTGTCGGTGCCGCCGCCATCGGAGGCGAGGAACTTGAACGTATCGCTTCCCGCGCCGCCCGTCATCGTGTCTGCGCCTGCGCCGCCCACCAGGATATCGTTGCCATCGCCGCCGACGAGGAGGTCGTCAGCCGCGCCGCCGAGCAGCAGGTGATCCGCGGCAGGGGCGTCGTGAGACACGACCGTACCGCCCGATTCGCCCGCGGCCTGAAGGCCCGCTGCCTGGTATTGACCGACCAGCGCGATCTGCGCGCTGCTTGCGCCGTCGCTCACGATGAGCGTGCCGCCCGTGCCGGCGTCGTTGGCCTGATAGACGACTGTGTTGCCGCCGAACACGACGTCACCGAGTTCGAGCGACGTGCCCGAGACGAATCCGGACACGCTGCCGCTGAAGGCGGCCGAGACATCGAGCTTGAGCACCCCGGACCCATCCGCAAAGGTCACGTTCTGATCCGATGCGCCACCGAAGGCGAGCATCGCTGCGCCGCCAATGGTCGCGCTGCCGCCGCCCGTGGCGTCGCCCTGCACGACGATGTTGCCGCCGTTCGCCCACAGGCTGCCGGTATTCAGCAGCGCACTCAGGATGATGAGGTTGCCGATGCCGGTTGATTGCATCACGCCGGTGTTGGTGACGCGGTTGCTGCCGGTATCGATGACAAGCGCGTTCGCGCCGTTGGCGAGAATTGTGCCCGCGTTGGCGAGCGTCATCTGGCCGGCGCCCAACTGACCGGCGCCCGAGATCGTGTTGTCGACGTTGGTGAGCACCGAGTCCGAGGCGCCGCCGATGATCGTGTTGCCGCTGCTGTCGGAGAGCACCAGGTCGCCGCCGCCCGTCAGCGTCACGCCGCGGAAGAGGATCTCGAGCGTCGCCTGATCGCCTTGCGAGTCGAGCGAGATCGTGCCGCTGTTCTCGACCGTGCCGCCGAACGGCATCATCGAGCCGTCATGCAGCGTGATCGTGTTCGTGTTGACCGTGACTGGATCGAAGTCGAAGAGGAAGTTCGCCGCGGTAAGAAGCGCCGCATCCACGCCCTTGATCGTGATGGTTGAACCCACGGAGATCGTGATCGCCGCGTTGCCGTTGGCATCGTTCGCGATTGCCAGGTTCGCGAAATCCGCGAGCCCGTCGAAGCCGATCAGATCGATCCTGTCCGCCGCGACGTCGAAGTTGTGAATGACGTTGTTGCCGATCGGCTGGGCGAAGACGAAGAGGTCGGCGCCGGTGGAGCCGGTGAGGTGGTCGTCTACCGACAGGGCGAAGATCGGCGAGCCTGGCGCGTAGGCTTCAACGTTGTTGGAACCAAGAACGAATCCCATGCTGCCGTCGGCATTGGTCCAGCTCATGCTTACGTCGAGCGCCACCGCGCCGGCAAAATCTGCTGGCGTGGCCACGGACAACGAACTCGGATCGTTGGTCTGCACTGTCCATGTGCCATTACCGTCGCTTGCCCCGGCATTCAGCGTCCAACCAACCGGTACACCGCTGATCGTGACGAAAACTTGATCGCCAATGTTTGCTGACGGGTGGGACAACGCAAGATAGATTTCTTCGCCCGCTATGCCTGCGGGGGCTACATTGAATGCGTTTGACGCTACCGTACCGTCCTTCGTTGAAACGTTACCCGCAGCATCGGTAACCGTGACGCGAAGCGTGTCGCCATTGTTTATCGCACTACCGGGAGCGTTATTGCTTGCCAAAGAGAGGGTCCAAGTTCCGCTGGTCGCAGATCCTAAAGTGAGGGTTCCACTTCCAAGCGTTGTCAAAGTCGAAGGTTCGGTGAACACTACGGACGTGACACCCTGCGTATCCGCAACCTTCGCGGTCAATGTCCACGTGTTCCCGGACTTGGACAAACTAAAACTACTCGATGGACTGCCGCTTGGGTTGAACGTCGGCGCGCTTGTATCCACCGTGACGCTGTAGTTCGAGCTTGCGCCACTAAAGTTGCCGGCCGCGTCAGTGACCTTGGCGTTGAAAGCGTAGGTCGTGCCGTTGCTCAGCGTCCCGGTGGCAAAGCTCCACGCACCCGCACCACTCGCCACCGTCGTACCCAGGCTGGTGAGGCCGTTGAAGACCTCCACCGTGCTGCCCGCCTCCGCGGTGCCGTTCACTACCAGCAACGTGTCGTTGGTGCTCCCGCCATTGGCTACCGTCCCCGTCACCGGCGAAACGTCATCCGCCACGCTGGTGATCACCGGCGTAGCCGGCGCCGTGGTGTCGAGGTCGATGTCGTCGCCGTTCGCCGAGGCGGTGTTGCCGGCGTCGTCGGTGACCTCGAGAACGGAGGTGATGTTGCCGTCGGT
>MERB01000062.1:0-11439 GCA_001770475.1 Betaproteobacteria bacterium RIFCSPLOWO2_02_FULL_66_14
AGCCTCTTCCTTCTCGGGGGGAGTCCATATATGATTGGTTAGGGTCGAACGCTACTCCAGCAACAGCAGCTAACGGGGAATCTGGCCGGCCTGTTGGTTAGGCTCAGATCGGCCAGGAACCGCCCTTCACGGTTGTCCTTCAATGTCGCCCGAAAGCAGCTGTTCGCGGGCTGCCGGAACTATATGATCACCTCGTCGGCGCGCAGCAGCATTTCCTGCGGGATGGTCAGTTTCAGCGCCACGGCGGTCTTGCGGTTGATCGCCAGGTGAAATTTCGTCGGCTGCTCGATCGGCAGATTCCCCGGTTTGGCACCCTTCATGATCTTGCTCACGTATCTCGCTGCCTGCGCGAACATTTCGACACCATCCTCGCCGTAGCTCACCAGGCCGCCCGCTTGCACGTTCTCGCGGTTGGCGAAAAAAGAGGGCAGCCGGTGTTTCAGCGCCAGCTCGGCGACCTGCCGCCGCTCTCGCAGGAAGATCACGTCGGCGAGGGCGATAAAGGCGCCGGCGCGCTCGCGCGTCATGGAGGCGAACGCCTGCGGGAGCTGTGCTGCGGAGTCGACGGGCACGGCATGTGCACGCATTCCCAGCTTCTGTGCTGCCTCACGGACAATCTGCTCGCCGCCCGGAACCATCCTCATCACGCTGGCATTGGCGAGGAGCGCGACGCTGGTCACCTTCGGCAGGATCGACTTCAGCAGTTCCAGATGCTTGGGAAAGAGGTCGCCGTAGAAGGTCGCCAGGCCGGTAAGGTTGCCGCCGGGGCGGGCGAGGCTGGCCGCCAATCCCATGCCCACCGGATCGTGCACGCCGATACAGACGATGGGCACGGTCTTGCTCGCCTTGTGAGCGGCGATTATCGCGGGCAAAGTGACCGCGATGATGATGTCGACATTGCGCAGCACCAGTTCGTTCGCCAGCGCTGGCAGGCGTTCGTAGTCGTCGTCGGCCGAACTCACCTCGATCACATAGTCCACGCCGAACGTATGACCGGCGGCCTGCATTTCGCCCACGAACGCCGCCCCGTAGGGGTCGGGTTCGCCGCGAGACAGGGGCTTGCTGGACGCCAGGAAGGCGATACTCCAAACCTTGCCTCGCTGCTGCGCAAAACTTGCGAGCGGTGTGGCCAGCAGCGCACCTGATGCGATCAGGAACCGTCTGCGGCGAACCTGGCCCATGCCATTGCCTCCCGGGGAGCGAGTCTGCGGACGACTCTACGCCGCAGCGGCGCTTTGGAAAGGCTTGGTGTTGACGCCGGTTAGCAATTTCACCGAATGGCAGCCATGCGGCGGTTTTCGAGCCGCCACCAAGAGGGTGTTCGCGGCCACTTTCGGACATTCAACGTACGCCGAATCACCGCCTAAACCCGCGAAGTGCTATCGTTTCGCCGCCTGACTTGGGGAGGTTCGGTACAGGTGTCGGGATCAGACCTCAAACAAAGACTGGCCGCGATTCTCGCTGCGGACGCGGCTGGATTTTCGCGCCTGATGTCGCTCGACGAGCGAGCCACGGTGGCCGCTCTCGACGCGGCACGAGTCGCATTTCGTAAGCACATCGAGTCCAACCAGGGCCGCGTCATCGACATGGCGGGCGATTCGGTGCTTGCCGTTTTTGAAACGGCGGTCGGCGCAGTCTCGGCCGCCCTTGCCGTGCAGGGAGATCTCGATACTGCATCCAGTTCCGTACCGGAGGGCCACCGCATGCGCTTTCGCGTCGGTGTGCACCTCGGCGACGTGATCGAGAAGGCCGACGGAACGGTCTACGGGGACGGCGTGAACATCGCTGCACGTCTGGAGGGTCTCGCGGAACCGGGCGGAATCGCGGTATCGGACTCAGTGAGAAACGCGGTCCGCGGCAAGGTCAACGCGAGTTTCGATGATCTCGGCGAACAGACGATGAAGAACATCGCCGACCCGGTCCGGGCATTCCGGCTCAAGCCCGGCAGCAGCAACACGAAGCCGGTGCCTGCCGTGGGCGAGATAGACCTGTCGCTGCCGAACAAGCCGTCGATCGCGGTGCTGCCTTTTGCCAACATGAGCGGTGACCCCGAACAGGAGTATTTCACCGACGGGGTGACCGAAGAAATCATCACCGAGCTGTCGCGTTTTCACTCGCTGTTCGTGATTGCACGCAATAGCACGTTCACCTACAAAGGCAAGGCGGTAGACGTGCGCACCGTGTCCAAGGAACTCGGCGTTCGTTATGTGCTGGAGGGAAGCATTCGCAAAGCATCGACTCGGATTCGAGTAACTGCTCAGCTGATCGATGCGGTAACCGGAAACCACATTTGGGCCGAAAAGTTCGACCGAGTGCTAGAGGATATCTTTGCGGTGCAGGAGGAAGTCACGCAAAGCATCGTAGCCGCCATCGCGCCGCAGATCGATACGGCAGAACAGGAGAAGGCGCGCCGCCGCCGGCCAGAGAACTTGACCGCGCACGATATCGCGCTACGTGCGGTCGCGAGCGGCGACGAGGTGTATCGTAAATTTGATCTTCCGCTTCTTGAGCGGGCGCTTGCCCAAGCCAGAGAAGCTCTCGCGCTCGACCCACGTAACGCCCTGGCACTAAACCTTATTGCAGGATTGCAGGCCCAGCACCTATTCTTGTTTACAGGCGACGGAAAGGATGCACAAACGAGATTGCAGGAGGGTCTGGATGCGGCCGCCAAGGCGATTGAACTGGATCCATCGGGCAGCCCGGGCTACGCGTGGACGGGGATGCTGCTATCCCTGGCGGGACGCGGGGCTGAGGCGCTTGCCAACGCGCGCCGGGGTTACGAACTCAATCCGAATGACGTCCTCGCACTGCGATCCCTGACTTACGTTGAACTAATGGAAGGTAGGCCGGAACTGTCGTTGGAACACGCGCAGTATGCCGTTCGCCTCAGTCCACGCGACCCCTTTCATTACAGAACGAATGCCATGCGCGCCGCAGCCTGCTTCTTGCTGCGCGACCACGCCCAGGGAATCGAATTCGCGCTGCTTTCGGTGGGCGCGGCTCCAAACTGGCCGGTTGCGCACATGAACCATGTTTTAGTGGCGGTCGGCGCAGGTGATATGGCGAGTGCGAAAGCAGCGCTCGAAACTGCCCGTCGGCTGGCGCCGGAGTATGTTCAGAGACGAATAGGTGGCGAGTCGGCCTACAGCCGACCGGAAGATCGGCAGCGCGTCACCACCGCCTTTCGCATTGCCGCCGGTCTTGAAGACCCCAGCGCGGCGGACGCGCTGCGGTAGTACACGGCGCTGTCAACGTCCGCTATCGGGAAAATCCTGTAGATGGCTCAATCGGCTGAGTGCGGCCAGAAGCGGTCATTCGCCGCCTACGGCTTCGCCCGGCTTCCCGCCAGACCGGTTTCCAGCCAAGGCCAATTCAGGTTGAAGCGGCGCCCGTGCAGAAAATCACTCACCCTGGTCTTCTGCACCCAGTAGTGAAAGGTCACGAAAGCGACGACCACAGTAAAGCCGCAAACGAGCAGAAATTTGAGCACGGCGGGTAAGTCGAACTGCAGCAGCCACCATCCGGCGAGGAAAACGAGCGGCAGGTGCACCAGGTACACCCAGTACGACGACTGGGATACGTACAAGATCCAAGGCGACTCGCGGTCGAAAAAACGCTGCGCGCCACCCAGGAAGAGACAGATCAGCGCCCATGTGCACAGCGCGTTTGCAAGCACTGCGCCAAGATGAAGCTCGAAGCTGGCGCCGCGAGCGCTGTTGTCGAGGTGGCTCGCGTACAGCGCAATGGGAAATAGGACGAGCGCGAGCAGCGCCCAGGAAAGGACTCTGCGCGCCAGGGCCTGCAATATATCGCGGTAGTGATGGACGACGTAACCGAGCACGAAAAACGATCCGTAATAGACCAAGGACGGCGGGTGCGGCTTGAAATAGATGAATCCTTCCTGCACTTGGCCACCGTGGAATGGCCACAAGGTCGCTGCCGTGTACAACGCAATCGCCACCAGCAGTAACGGTGAATCCAGCCAGCGCCTCAACCGATCCTCGAACTTCAAACTTTGCCTGACGAGGAACCGGCATAGGGGAATCAGGAGATAGAAGAAGCAGAGGTAATAGAGAAACCATAAATGCCCGAGCATCGGCCGGCCGACGGGAAACCCCTTGGCGACCATTTCCTCGCGGAGCGAGTTCAAAGCCCCGCGGTCCGGAATAAGGTCGTGCGTGTCAAATCGCACGCTGAGTATGAAATCCAGCATCAGCAGTCCGGTGACCGGCAGGATCGTCACGACGCCTACGGCCAATGGCGCCAGAACCCGGCGCGCGCGATCCTTGTACATGCCCCATAGGCCCCGCTTTTCGATCAGCAGCGCGGCGAAGAACCCCGCCAGGACGAAGAACGTCGGCATGCGAAAGCTGTGGATGAAACTGAAAATGAAATCGAAGACAACCGCATTGTTCCGGTCGGTCGGCAGTGGAACCGTCGGCGGCGGCGCAGAGAGATAAAGCCAGGCGGCATGCAGGACGATGCCCAGCATCATCATCGCACCGCGCAAGGCATCCAGGCCAAAGTACCTTCGCTCATCCATCAGGCGGAATGCCCAGTCAATCCAAGTCGGGCCTCAGTCTACGTCTGAATGTCCGCTTCGGGTCGGTTTCAGCCCTTCGCGCCACCCGAAAGCAGCCGTTCGTTTCCCGCAGATCCGGTCAGTGGAGTGTCCGTTTCAGAGGGCGCAGAAGCCGGATGCGCGAGAGCGCGACGCTCTTCGGATGAGCAAATCACCGCGCGTCTTGCGCTGCCGCGCGAACTCAGGGCGTCTGAACCTAGCGGTAGAACAGGTTCACCAGGGCGAGCGGCACGGCCGGCACGTAGGTGACGAGCAGCAGCACGAGCAGCAGCACCCCGATGAACGGAAGGTTCGCGCGGGTGACGTCCCAGACGTTTTCCTTGGCGATCGAGCACGCGGTCATCAGTACGCTCGCAACCGGGGGCGTCTGCTGACCGATGGCCAGGTTGAGCGTCACCACCAGGCCGAAGTGCACCGGGTCGATGCCTACGGCCGTTACCACCGGCATCACGATCGGCACCACGAGGATGATTGCCGCTGCCGAGTGCAGGAACAGCCCGATCAGCAGGAAGAACACGTTCATCAGAGCCAGGATCGCCCAGGGATTGGTGGTGAAGCCGGCAATCGCCTCGGCCAGCCGCTGCGGCACCTGCGCCTCGGTAAGGTAAACCCCGAGCAGCGCGCTCGAAGCCACCAGCAGCATCACCACGGCAGTCTGCACCGCACCGTCGACGACGGCGGTCCTGAGCATCTTCCAGTTGATCTCGCGGTACCAGAACGCGATGCCGATCGCCGCGACCACTGCCAGACCCGCGCCCTCGGTCGCCGTGACCAGTCCGCCGAAGATGCCGCCCAGGATGATGACCGGAAGCAAGAACGCAAGCGCCGCATCCTTGAAGGTCGCCCATACGCGCCGCAGCTGGAAGACCTCTTCGACCGGCCAGTTGAAGCGGACTGCGTACCAGTAGCACAGCCCCATCATGGCCAGGCCGCCGATCACCCCCGGCACGATGCCGGCGACGAACAGCTGCACCACCGAGGTGCCCGCCATCACCGCGTACAGGATCATCGGGATCGAGGGCGGGATGATGATCGCGATCGATGCCGAAGACGAAGTCACTGCGGCGGTGAAAGGTCCCGGGTAGCCCTTCTTCTTCATCGCCGGCATCAGCACCGAGCCGATCGCGGCGACGTCGGCCACCGCCGATCCGGAGATTTCGGCGAAGAACATCGAGGCGCCAACGTTCACCATGGCAAGGCCGCCGCGTACGAAACCGAGGATCGCCGAGGCGAACGCGATCAGGCGGCGCGAAATCCCCGAGGTGTTCATGATCGCGCCGGCCAGGATGAACAGTGGGATCGCGATCAGCGGGAAGTTCGTCGCGCCGTTGTACATCACGAGCGCCAGATTGGGCAGAATGCCGGTGCCCTGACTGGCGAGCATCGCACTCACTGCCGCGATTCCAAGGGCCACGGCGATCGGCACGTTCAGCAGTACCAGTACGAGCACGCCCACGAACAGCAGCAGGATCGCCATGTCAGGGATTCGCCCCGAAGCGTGAACCGGCCTGCCGCAGCGCCTCCGGCAGCCGCATCAACTCGGCGATGACGAACAGCGTCGCGCCGATCGGAATCACCGACTGGGTGTAAATCACCGATACCCCGGGCAGACTGACCAGCGTGTCGGTGGCGAGGACGTCGAGTATTGAGTAGCCGACCCAAGCGAGCAGCACGAAGAAACCGATCACGCACAGTTCGGCGAACAGCGTCGCCGCCACGCGCAGCGGCCGCGGCATTGCGTCGACCAGCACCGAGACCCCGATGTGGGCTCCCCTGAGCGCGGCAAGCGCCGCGCCGTAGTATGTGATCCAGGCGAGCAGTACCGAGGCGATCTCGTCGTACCAGACCAGCGAGGCGCCGACCTTGCGATAGACGACCGCCAGCGTGACCACGATTGCCAGCGCGAACATGAGCACGAACACGATCGCCTCGAGGAAGCGTTCGAAGCCCGAGCGCAGCCGCGCGTAACGAGTGATATCCATATCCGCTGGACGCAAAAAAAGGGCCGCTGTCGGCGGCCCGGGTTGCGGGGGCTTACTTGCCGAGCGCGATGGCGCTGTCGATGACCTCCTTGGCGCCCTTCACTTCCTTGGAGTACTCCTCATAGACCGGCTTCGAGGCGGCGATGAACGCGTCCTTGTTCGGCGTGTTCACCTGCATGCCGGCAGTCTTGAGCTTGCCGAGCAGATCGTCCTCGGCCTTCGCGGCGGTTTCGTACACGTAGGCCTGCGTCTCCTTGGCGACGGCCTCGAGCGTGTTTCTCACTTCGGCCGGCAGGCTGGCCCATTTCTTCGCGCCCACCGTGGCATAGGCCGGCGTATACACGTGGCCCGTGAGCGAGAGATATTTCTGCACTTCCTGGAATTTGGCGCTGTAGATCTGCGTGAAAGGGTTTTCCTGCCCGTCCATGACGCCCGTCTGCAGCGCCGTGAACACCTCGGAGAATTTCATCGGGCTGGGGTTCGCGCCATAGGCCTGGAACATCTTGACGCGCCACTTGCCCTCGGGGACGCGCAGCTTGATCCCCTGCAGGTCGGCGGGCGTGTCGATCGCGCGCTTCGAGTTGGTGATGTGCCGGTAGCCGTTCTCCCAGACCGCGATGATCTTGAGGCCCTTGGCCTCGGCGGCCGGTGCGAGCGTCTTCCAGAACACGCCGTTCTCGATGCGCTTCATGTGCGCGCGGTCCTTGACCAAGTAGGGCATCTCGAAGACGCCGAACAGGTCCGCTTCGGATGACATCACCGTAGAGGGGAGCGCGATGTCGACCGTGCCGAGCTTGAGTTTCTGCAGCAACTCCTTGTCGCCCCCGAGCTGGCTCGAGCCGAACACCACCACCTTCGCCTTTCCGGCCAGGCGCTCGTTGGCGCGGCGCGCGAATTCCTCGGCCGACGCGGCGAACAGCGAGCCGGGTTCGCCGACGTGTCCGAACTTGATTTCGGTCTGGGCCTGGGCAGCGCCCGCGAGTGCCGCGAGCATCGCGGCCGTAGAGATCAACAGTTTCATCGCTCCTCCTCGTTCGTGGTATGCATTGCGCTATCGGTTCGCACGGCCGTATCGGTCGCGCACCGTGGCCTCCAGGCTCATTTTGCCCTGCTGCCCGCAGGTTAGGCAATCCCGATCTGCATCGGGCGGCGACGTAGAATTCGCCAATGCACTCGCGCCTCGCGCAAATTGGCGCCTCTCTGGCGCTCGCCGCGCTGGGCGGTTGCGCCGTCCTGCTGGAGCCGATGCGCTCGAATCTCGAGTCGAGCGCGCCTGAGGTTCGCGAATGCGCGCGGTGGTACCAGGCGCTCGACGATGCGATCGACGCCGCCGGCGTGCGCGACGCACAGGAAACGCGCATCGCCGCTTTTCCTTACCTCCGCGTCGATCGCGCGACGTCGGCGCTGCGCCGCAATGCCGCAGGATCGGCAGCGGCATTCTCCGAGTTCGTCGATCGACTGGCGACGCTCGATCTGGGCGCGCGCCGTCACGAAGTGGCGAATCTCGGCGTTCAGGACCGAGACGGAGCGGTGGAGCGCGCGCGTTCCTGCGGCCAGCGATTGCGCGGGGCGGACTTCGCGCGCGAGGTCGTTCGCGAGGAGCTTCTCGAGCGCGCGACGGTGCCGGACGACTACAGCGACGCGCGTCGGGTGGCGGGACTGTACGCGCTGACGCGGCTTCCCTTCGCGGCGGGCGTGCGCCGCTGGGAGCAGGAAACGCTGGAAGCATTCGGGCGCGATCCGTCGAGCGCGCCGGAAGCGCCGCTCGTTCGCTACGCGCCGCCCGACGCAGGGGCCGGTGCGTCCGCGCAGTCCGACGCAACGCGCCTGCTCGCGAAGTACGCGCCGATCTTCGAGGTCGAAACGCGCGGCGCCTACGACCGCGCCGGTCGCCTGCGCTGGGCGGAAGGCTCGGAATTCCCGGTCGTGGACGCCGCCGATCCGGTGGTTTACACGCTGATCACGCACACCCTTTACCGGGGACGCGAACTCACGCAACTCGTCTATACGCTGTGGTTTCCGGAGCGGCCCCCGCGGGTCGCAGGCGATCTGCTCGCGGGACGGCTCGACGGGCTCAGCTGGCGCGTGACGCTCGCCCCGGACGGCGCGCCTCTCATCTACGACTCGATTCACCCTTGCGGCTGCTACCACGAGTTCTTTCCGACGCTGCGTGCGCGCCCACGGCCGGCGCCAGACGATCTGCAGGAATGGGCGTTCGTCCCGCAGGCGGCGCCCAAGCTCGCGCCGCAGGAGCGGATCCAGATTCGACTTGCGAGTGGAACTCACTACATCGAGCGCGTCTCGGCCGCACGCGCCGTCGATGGCGCAGAGCGCTACCGGTTCGCCCCCTACGACGAATTGCGTTCGCTGCCGCTTCCCGCGGGCGGATTCCGCAGCGCGTTTGGTCCCGACGGGTTGATCGCAGGTACCGAGCGCGCAGAACGGTTCTTTTTCTGGCCGATGGGAATCGTCTCGCCGGGTGCCATGCGGCAGTGGGGCCGGCATGCGACGGCATTCATCGGCCGCCGGCACTTCGACGACGCGGATCTGTTCGAGAAGCGCTTCGAATTCGCGCTGGAGTGAACACTCGCGCAGGCCGCGCCAGCCGACGAACGATGCGGCTAGCTCCGAAGCTTGAAGCGCTGGATCTTTCCGGTCGCGGTCTTCGGCAGTTCGCCGATGAATTCGATCCACCGCGGATACTTGTAGGGCGCGAGCTTGTCCTTGACGTGCTGCTGCAGCGCGCTCATGAGCGCGTCGCTCCCCGATTGGCCCGGTTTCAGCACCACGTAGGCCTTGGGCTTGACGAGGCGGTTTTCGTCCTCGCGTCCCACGACGGCGGCTTCGAGCACCGCGTCGTGCGAAATCAGCGCCGCCTCGACCTCTATCGGCGATACGTAGATGCCCGAAACCTTCAGCATGTCGTCCGACCGCCCCGCATAGGTGTAGTAGCCCGCCTCGTCGAACGAATACTTGTCGCCGCTTTTCGTCCACTCGCCCTGGAAGGTCGTGCGGCTCTTTTCTCGCTGGTTCCAGTAATACGCGGCGCTCGTGGGCCCTGCGATGTACAGGTCTCCGACCTCCCCCGGCCTCACCGGGCCCCCCGACTCGTCTACGACGCGGATGTCGTATCCCGGAACGATCCGGCCGGTCGTGCCGTAGCGCACGTCGCCCGGCCGGTTGGAGATGAAAATGTGGCCCATTTCCGTGGAACCGATGCCGTCGAGGATGTCGACGCCCGTGCGCTCGCGCCAGCGCTTGCCGAGATCGGCGGGCAGGGCCTCGCCCGCGGAAGTGCACATGCGAAGTCGAAGCTGCTCCTTCTTCGGAAAATTTGCATCCGCCAGCAACGCTGCATACAGCGTCGGCACGCCGTAGAAGATGCTCGGCGCTCTTTCCGTCAGGCGCTTGAATACCGCCGCCGGCGTCGGGCGCTCGGCCATCAGCACCGTCGTCGCGCCGACCGTCATCGGAAACGCGAGCGCGTTCCCCAGGCCGTAGGCGAAAAACAGCTTCGCCGCCGAAAACACGATGTCCTTCTCGCCGATGCCGAGGATCGGACGCGCGTACAACTCCGCGGTAAGCACGAGCGTGCTGTGCACGTGCACCGTGCCCTTGGGCGTTCCGGTCGATCCTGACGAATACAGCCAGAAGCAGGCGTCGTCGCGCGTGGTCGGGGCTGTCGCGAGTTGCGGGCTGCCTTTCGCAAGGACATCTCGGAAGGCGAGGTGCCCCTTGGCATCGCTGCCCGAGACGATGACGTGGCGCAGGAAGGGCATCCTCCCGATGAGCGGCGCGAACGCCGGAAGCAGCGCCTCGGAAACGAGCAGCGCCTGTGCGCGGCTGTCCGAGAGCATGAATTCGTAATCCTTCGTCGTGAGCAGCGTGTTGAGCGCGATCGGAATGATCCCCGCCTTGATCGCGCCGAGGAACGCGGTCGGCCAGTCGATCGTGTCGAGCATCGCGATCGCGACGCGGTCCTCCATGCGAAGGCCGAGTGCCTGCAGACCGCTGCCGAAACGGTTCGCGCGCTCGCCGAATTCTGCGTAGGTGCAGGTGCCCGCGTCGTCGATGTAGGCCGCCTTGCCGCCGCGCCCGGCGCCGAGGTTGCGCTCGATCAGGTCCTCGGCCGCGTTGTACCGGCGCTCGATTTCCACCCGGGGTGGGGAAACAGAATGATCCGCTTTCGAAACGCCCATCGTCTGTGTCCTCCTACGCCGCGTGCCCCGCGGCCTCACGCGCCAGTGTAAGCCACTCCGCGCCCCACTCTTCCGCCGTTTCCTCGGCGAGCACGCCTGACGAGGCGTCGTGCTGCACGCGCTCGCCGATGCGTCGCGCGCCCAGTCCGGCCAGCAGCTCGTCGAACCGCTTGCCGCCGAAATTGAAGGTCTCGGCGTAAGTGCGATCGCCCAGCCCGAAGACGCCGTATCGCACCTGCGACAGGTCCGGGCGCTCCGTGCGCAGTTCCTCGTACAGCGCCTTGGCGTTGTCGGGTACGTCGCCCTGCCCGTAGGTCGAGGTGCAGATGAGCGTCACGCCGTCGCGCTGGAACACCGAGGGATCGGCGTTCTCCATCAGCAGCGTCTCGACCTGCGTGTCGTCGTCGCCCCAGGCGAGTTCCAGTTCCTGCGCCACAAGCTGGGCGGTGCCGGTCATCGTTCCGACCAGAATCGTGATTTTCAGGGCCATCCGGCTTCCTTGATTGACATCAACTATATTGCATCCTACAATGCGCTGCAAGCACTATATCGCATTAACGGAGATCAACGTTTCGCCATGACCGCCGCAGTCGCCCAACGCCAGCGCATCCAGAACGGCGAGGCCGCGTACCTCTCGCGGCTCGGCGAGCGCGTGCGCGGCTGGCGTGCCGAACAG
>MERB01000062.1:11454-16415 GCA_001770475.1 Betaproteobacteria bacterium RIFCSPLOWO2_02_FULL_66_14
GAACCTGGTTCGCGAACACGAGCCTGCACCACGCAGCGCGCGCGTGGCGCTGGTCGGTCTGCGTGGCGCGGGCAAATCGACCCTCGGAGAAAAACTCGCCGCGAGCCTCGACGCGCCGTTCGTGGAACTGGATCGCGAAGTCGAGCGCGAAGCGGGCGCTGCGCTCGGCGAAGTGTTTTCGATGTACGGCCAGGACGCCTTCCGCCGCTTCGAGCGCCGCGCGCTCGAGCGCGTGCTGAAGAGCCACCCCCGCGCCGTGATCGCCGCCGGCGGCAGTCTGGTCACCGATTCCGGAACCTACCGGCTGCTGCTCGAGCACTGTTACTGCGTCTGGCTGAGGGCTTCCCCCACCGAGCACATGCAGCGCGTCGTGGCACAGGGCGACCTGCGGCCATTCCACGGCCGCGCTGCAGCACTCGACGAAATCCGCCAGCTTCTCGAGGAGCGCGAGGACCTGTACTCGCGCGCCGACGCAGTGATCGATACGTCCAACCGTTCCATCAGGCAATCGCTCGCCGAGCTGCGGCGAGCACTGGAGAAAGCATGATCACCTTCGACACCCGACCCGAGCGATACGACCACTGGAAACTCGCCTTCGACGGCGCCATCGCGACGCTCACGCTCGACGTCGCCGAGGACAAGGGCATCCAGCCGGGCTACAAGCTGAAGCTGAATTCCTACGATCTCGGCGTCGACATCGAACTGCACGACGCGCTCAACCGGATCCGCTTCGAGCATCCGGAAGTGAAGGCGGTCGTCGTGACGAGCGGCAAGAGCCGCATGTTCTGCTCCGGCGCCAACATCTACATGCTGGGACTTTCGACCCACGCCTGGAAGGTGAACTTCTGCAAGTTCACCAACGAGACGCGCAACGGCATCGAGGACTCCTCGCGCCATTCGGGACTGAAATTCCTCGCGGCGCTGAACGGCGCCACTGCCGGGGGCGGCTACGAACTTGCGCTTGCCTGTGACGAGATCGCGATGATCGACGACCGCTCGAGCGCAGTGAGTCTGCCGGAAGTACCGCTGCTCGGGGTGCTGCCGGGCACGGGCGGCCTTACGCGCCTCGTGGACAAGCGCAAGGTGCGCCGCGACCTCGCCGACGTCTTCTGCACCACGGCCGAGGGGGTGCGCGCCGACCGGGCGCGGGAATGGAAGCTCGTCGATCACGTCGCGAAGCCGCAGCAGTTCAGCGAAGCCATCACGGCGCGCGCCGCCGAACTCGCCGCGCTGTCGGACCGCCCGGGAGGCAAGGGCGTCGAATTGAAGCCGCTCGCGCGGCGCGCCGTCGAAGGCGGTTATCACTACGGCACGGTGGAAGTGCACCTGAATCCGGCCGCGCGCACCGCCCAGATCACGGTGAGCGCGCCAATAGGCGCGCAGCCCGCGAACCCCGATGCCGCACTCGCGCTCGGCGCCGAGTGGTGGCCGCTCAAGCTCGCGCGTGAGTTGGACGACGCGATCCTGATGCTCCGCCACAACCATCTCGACATCGGGCTGTGGTTGCTGAAGACCCGAGGCGAGAGGGATGCCGTGCTTGCCGTGGACGCGTTCCTCGCGCAGCACGCGAAGCACTGGTTCGTGCGCGAGACGATCGGGTACCTGCGACGCACCCTCGCCCGGCTCGACGTCTCGTCGCGTTCCTTGTTCGCGATCGTCGATCAGGGTTCCTGCTTCGCCGGCACGCTCGCCGAACTGCTGCTGGCCGCGGACCGCTCCTTCATGCTCCGCCTGCCGGAGGAAGACAAGGACGCGCCGCACATCGCGCTCTCGGAACTCAATTTCGGCACCTATCCCGCGGTGAGCGGCGTGAGCCGCATCGCGGCGCGCTTCTGCGAGGCCGACGAACCCGTCGAAGCCGCGAGGCAGGCGATCGGCGAGCGGCTCGATGCGCATGACGCGAGCGCCCTCGGACTGGTCACGGCAGCGCCGGACGACCTGGACTGGGAAGACGAGATCCGGCTTGCGATCGAGGAGCGCGCGAGCCTGTCGCCCGACGCGCTCACCGGCATGGAAGCGAGCCTGCGTTTCACCGGCCGCGAAACCATGGCGACGCGGATCTTCGGCCGGCTGACGGCCTGGCAGAACTGGATCTTCAACCGGCCGAACGCGGTCGGCGACCAGGGCGCGCTCAAGGTGTACGGCTCGGGCGCGAAAGCCAAGTTCAACTGGGACCGCATCTGACCCGAATCGGGGACAGACCACGTTTTTCGTCGGCGGCGAAAAACGTGGTCTGTCCCCGATTTTTGATTTTCGACTGGGAGTAATGCTGACTATGACTGGTATCGACTACGCTGAGAAGATTCCCAACAACGTCGAACTGACGTCCAACCGCACGCTGCAACGCGCGCTCGAGCACTGGCAGCCGAATTACCTCAAGTGGTGGGCCGACATGGGCCCGGACGATTCGAAAAGCTACGACGTGTACCTGCGCACCGCAGTAAGCGTCGACCCGAAGGGCTGGGCGCACTACGACTACGTGCGCATGCCGGACTACCGCTGGGGCATCTTTCTCGCACCGGCCGAAGCCGGCCGGCAGGTGAATTTCGGCGCCCACAGGGGCGAGGCCGCGTGGCAGGACGTGCCCGGCGAGTACCGCTCGACGCTGCGCCGGATCATCGTCACGCAGGGCGACACCGAGCCCGCCTCGGTCGAGCAACAGCGCCACCTCGGGCTTACCTGCCCGTCGCTCTACGACCTGAGAAACATCTTCCAGGTGAACGTCGAGGAGGGACGCCATCTCTGGGCCATGGTCTACCTGCTGCACGCGCATTTCGGCAAGGACGGTCGCGAGGAAGGCGAGGCGCTGCTCGAGCGTCGCTCGGGCGACGCCGACAATCCGCGCATCCTCACCGCGTTCAACGAGAAGACGCCGGACTGGCTCTCGTTCTTCATGTTCACGTTCATCACCGACCGCGACGGCAAGTACCAGCTCGCTGCGCTCGCCGAGAGCGCGTTCGATCCGCTGTCGCGCACCTGCCGCTTCATGCTGACGGAGGAAGCGCACCACCTGTTCGTCGGCGAATCGGGCGTCGCGCGCATCATCGAGCGCACCTGCGAGCTGATGGCGCAGCACAAGACCGGCGACCCGGCGAGGCTGCGCAACCTCGGCGTGATCGACCTGCCGACGCTGCAGCGCTACCTGAATTTCCACTTCTCCGTGACGAGCGACCTGTACGGCTCCGAGGTGTCGTCCAACGCGGCCTCGTTCTACACCAACGGCCTGAAGGGCCGCTTCCAGGAAACGACGCTGCAGGACGATCACCGCCTGGAGAGCGCCGAGTATCCGGTCATGGAGGTGACGGGCGATCGAATCCTCACCCGCCAGGTGAACGCGCTCACCGCGCTCAACGAGCGGCTGCGCGACGACTGGATCCACGACCTCGAAAACGCGATCGGTCGCTGGAACCGGATCCCGGAGAAAACCGGCATCGCATTTCGATTCAAACTGCCGCACAAGGGATTCCATCGCCGCATCGGCGCGTTTGCGGGGCACCACGTAAGCCCCGAAGGCAAGGTGCTTTCGGAAACCGGCTGGAAGCACCAGGAAGCGCAGTGGCTGCCGACCGCGGAGGACCGAGCCTTCGTGCAATCGCTCATGGGACGCGTCACCGAGCCCGGCCAGTACGCCCATTGGATCGCGGCGCCGCGCATCGGGATCAACAAGCAGCCGGTCGACTTCGAATACGTCCGTTTCGGCTGAAAGGGAGTCAGCACCCTCTCTTCCATGACGATCGCAGAACTCACCCGCCAGCACCTGATCGATCCGGAAATCTGCATCCGGTGCAATACCTGCGAGGAAACCTGCCCGATCGATGCGATCACGCATGACCGCCAGAACTACGTGGTCAAGGCGGATGTCTGCGACGGCTGCAACGACTGCATCGCGCCCTGCCCTACGGGCGCAATCGACTCCTGGCGCCGCGTCGCGACGCCGTTTTCGATCGAAGAACAGCTGAAGTGGGACTCGCTGCCGCCGGATACCGAGGCGGGCGACGGCGACGCGGCGAGCGCCGACATTCCCGAAGAAGTGGCGCGCTTCACTGCCGCCGCGACCCAGGCGCAGGGCGGCGTCGCGCCGCCGCCGTGGTCGGCGGCACATCCCTACGTAGGTCTATACAGCCTGACGCGGCCCGCGAGCGCGACCTGCGCCGGCAACTACCGGCTCACCGCGCCCGATGCCGAAAGCGACATCCGGCACATCGTTCTGGATTTCGCCAACACCGCGTTTCCCGTGCTCGAAGGCCAGTCGCTCGCCGTCATCGTGACGAAACCCGACGGCGGCAGTCACGTTCGCATGTACTCGATCGCGAGCCCGAGAAACGGCGAGCGTCCCGGCTACAACAACGTCTCGCTCACCGTGAAGCGCGTCACCGTGGACCGCGAGGGGAACCCCGTGCGCGGCGTGGCGTCCAACTTTCTCTGCGACCTGAAGAAAGGCGACAAGCTGAGCGTCGCCGGTCCGTTCGGCGCGAGCTTCCTGATGCCGAACCATCCGGGCTCGAGCCTGATCATGATCTGCACCGGTACCGGGTCGGCGCCGATGCGCGCCATGACCGAACGCCGGCGGCGGCGCATGGCGTTGAAGGAAGGCGGCGAACTGCTGCTCTTCTTCGGCTCGCGCCGCCCGGAAGAACTGCCCTACTTCGGTCCTCTGATGAAACTGCCGAAGGAGCTGATCGACGTGCAGCTTGCCTTCTCGCGCGTGACCGGCCGGCCCAGGGAATACGTCCAGGACCGCATGCGCACCTGCGGCGAGAAGGTGGCGCGACTGCTGGCCGACCCCAACACCTACGTTTACCTCTGCGGGCACAAGCAGATGGAACAGGGCGTCGAAGACGCCTTCGGCGCGATCTGCGGCGCCGACTGGAATACCCTCAAGGGACGACTGCGGTCCGCGGGCCGCTACCATGTCGAAACCTATTAGGGGACAGACCATGATTGACGGGGTCAGGTCCGAG
>MERB01000062.1:16457-20626 GCA_001770475.1 Betaproteobacteria bacterium RIFCSPLOWO2_02_FULL_66_14
CGTCGACCTCGCCAACGACCGAACGCTGCAGCGCGCGCTCGAGCATTGGCAGCCGCACTTCCTGCAGTGGTGGCACGAGATGGGCCCGAGCGATTTCGAGAAGGCCGACGTCTACCTGCGCACCGCGACCTCGGTGGACGCGAAAGGATGGGCGCAGTACGGCGCCGTGAAGATGCCCGAGTACCGCTGGGGCATTTTCCTCGCCGACGCCGTCTCCGACCGCCGCATCCACTTCGGCGACGACATCGGGCAGCCGGTGTGGCAGCAGGTGCCGGGCGAGCATCGCTCGACGCTGCGCCGCCTGATCGTGACGCAGGGCGACACCGAGCCCGCCTCGGTCGAGCAGCAGCGCCTGCTCGGACACAGCTGCCCGTCGCTCTACGATCTGCGCAACCTCTTCCAGATCAACGTCGAGGAAGGGCGGCACCTCTGGGCGATGGTCTACCTGCTGCACGCCTATTTCGGCCGCGACGGGCGCGAGGAAGCCGAGGAACTGCTCGCGCGCCACTCGGGCGACGCCGACAAACCGCGCATCCTGACGACTTTCAACGAGCCGATCAGCGACTGGCTGTCGCTGTACTGCTTCACCTACTTCACAGACCGCGACGGCAAATACCAGTTGAAGAGCTTTGCCGAGAGCGCCTTCGATCCGCTGTCGCGCACCTGCCGCTTCATGCTGACCGAGGAAGCACACCACATGTTCGTCGGAGAGACCGGCATCGGCCGTGTGGTCCGGCGAACGCTGGAAGTGATGAAGGAACTGGGTACCGATGATTCGGCGCGGATCCGCGCGCACGGCGCGGTGGACCTGCCGCTGCTGCAGAAGTACCTCAACTACTGGTGTTCGTCGTCGCTCGACCTGTTCGGCTCGGAGGTCTCCTCCAATGCGGCGGCCAATTTCGCCTCCGGCCTCAAGGGCCGCCCTGACGAGACGACTTACGACGATCACGTCCTTCGCGACGCTACGTTCGCGATGCAGACGCCCCAGGGCGTCGAGCGCGTCCCGATGCGGAACGCGCTCAACGAAGTGATGCGCGAGTCCTACCTCAAGGACTGCGAGATGGGCCTGAAGCGCTGGAACCGCGCGATCGAGCGCGCGGGATCCGATCATCGGCTGACGCTGCCCTCGCCGCGCTTTCGGCGCTCGATCGGCGCCTGGGTCGATCAGCCGGTCGCGCCCGACGGCTCGCGGCTGTCCGCGGAAGAGTGGGCGAAACGCATCGGCGAATGGATCCCGACCGAATCGGACCTTGCGTTCGTGCGCTCGCTCATGCAGCGAGTCGCCGAGCCGGGCAAGATGGCGGCCTGGATTGCGCCCCCGGACCGCGGCATCAACAACCTGCCGGTCGACTACGAATACGTCCATCTCAACTGATCAGGGACCGCTCATGAGCTACACGCTTCCCGAGTTTCTCGCCCACGCCATCGCCATGGAGCAGGAGGCGGTCGACCGCTATCTCGAACTCGCCGACATGATGGAGGCGCACCGCAACGACGCGGTGTCGAAGGTCTTCCGGGACATGTCGCATTTCTCGGAACTGCACCGCGACTCGATTCGCGAACGCGTCGGCGCGACCGAACTGCCGAAGCTGAAATCCTGGCAATACCGATGGCGCACGCCGCCGGAAGTCGGGGGCGAAGAGGCTTTCGATTACCTGCTCGAGGCGTTCAACGCGCTCAAGTATGCGCGCGGCAACGAGATGCGGAGCCTGAAGTACTATCGCTCGGTCGCCGGCGAGTCGCAGGATTCCGAGGTGAAGCGCCTGGCGAGCGAATTCGCGGCGGAGGAACGCGAACACGTCCTCGCGCTCGACGAGTGGCTCGCCCGGACGCCGCGCCCGTCGACCACGTTCGCCGATGATCCGGAGTCCATGGAGCCGGTCTGATGTTCACCGCCTCAGCGCCGGCACCGTGATCGCGCCGATCACGATCAGCGCGCCGAACATCTGCAGCGGCGTCACGGCCTGGCCGAGGATGGCCCAGGCGAGGAACAGCAGGGCGATCGGCTCGAAATTGAGCGCCACTGCGTCGCCCGCCGCACTCAGGCGCGGCAACACCACGAAGAGCGCGGTGATCGCAGAGCCGTAGAACGCGGTCAGCAGCGCGAGTCCGAGCCAGCCCTGCGCGCTCCGTGGCACCGAAAAGGCGTCCGCCACGGCCGCGCCGGCCAGAACCACGACGGCGGTCACGGCCATCGTCAGGAAGGATCTCAGGCGCCCGTCCATGTCCTTCAGCCAGCGCGCCGTGAGGAGCAGCACCAGCGCAAACGAGAGCGCCGCGCCGAGCGCGAAACCGACGCCGGCGCCGATTTCGCTCCAGCGCCCCGCCACATCGCCCGCCCTGCCGGTGACGTCGAGCGCCAGCGCGAGGCCGACGAGCGCCACCGGCATCGCCACGAGCGCGCGTCGCGCCGGCCGCTCGCCTGCGAAACTCCAGCTCAGGAGCGCAAGCAGCATGGGGAAAGTGTTGAACGCGATCAGCGCGAGCGCCACAGGGATGCGCGCGACGGCTGAGTACAGGCAGTAACTCTGCAGCGCGACCAAGGTTCCGATCGCGACTGCGCGCAACAGCGTCGGGCGCGGCAGCGCCAGCGAGATGCCGAGCACGCGTAGCCAAGCGAACAGCGTGAGCGCCGTGACGCTCGAGCGCACCGCCACCGCCGTCGCCACGCTCGTGCCGTCGTCGAACGCGATGCGCGCCGCGACGTGGTTCGAACCGAAGACCACGGCGATGGCGAGCAGCGCCAGCACGCCGGCGCGTGGCGACAGGGACTTGGTCATTTCCTTGGCAGATGCCGCGTGCGGAAAACCGCGCGATCGCGGATTCTGCTAGATTTCCGGCCATTCATCCATTCCGGAGCAGGGGCCACGATGAGCATTTCGCGCAACGTGATGTGGGGCGAGATGAAGGGCATGCGCAAGGTCGAGACGGCAGAGCAGATGCCGGCGGAGTACCGCCAGACCCTGCTCAAGATCGTCTACGCGCTCGCCTCGACCGAGTTCGCGTCCGTCGAGCAGCACCAGCCCTGGATCAACCAGGGCCCGACGGCCGAGGACCGCTACGTTCAGGCGCAGATCTGCGCCGACGAGGCGCACCAGGGCTTCATCGACAGCCGCCTGCTGCGCGGATTCGGCGCCGAGGGCGAGGAACTCGCCGACCGGTTGCTCGTGCTGCGCATGGGGGAGCATCCGCTGCACGCCTTCAACGTGCCCTTCGAGAGCTGGCCCGATGTCTGCGGCTTCTGCTTTCTCATGGACCACGTCGCCTGGTATCACCTGCGCGCATTCGAGGACTCGAGCTTTGCGCCGTTCGCGCGCGAGATGACGACGATGGTTCACGAAGAGCGGTTTCACGCCTCCTTCGGCGCGCGGCGCATTCGCGATCTCGCGCAGAACCGGCGTTACCAGGATCTTGCCAAGGCGGGCCCGGCCGAGGCGCAGAAGGCTGTCGACAAGTGGTACCCGCACTCGCTCGACACCTTCGGCGCCGCGAACTCGAAATTCAGCGAACTCGCGGTCGCATACGGCATCCGCCGTTGGGGCAACGAGGAACTGCGGCAGATGTGGAAGACCGACCTCGACGCGCAGATCCGTGCTGCGGGCCTCTCGGTTCCGGATGCGCAAGCGCGAAGACGGGTGCACTGACCGCGCGCGTTCACGCGCCCCTATTTCGCGCCCTTCTCCCTCAGCAACTCGGCGATCGTGCGGTTCTTCGCCGCGCTCGCCAGCGCGAGCGGCGTCGCGCCGCTTGCGCTCTGCGCATTCACGTCGGAACCCTTGGCGATCAACTTTTCCGCGATTTCGTAGCGGTTGTAGAGCACCGCGGTGTGCAGCGGCGTGGTGCCATTCTTCGTGCGGCTGTTGACGTCCGCGCCGCGGGCAAGCAGCAGATCCAGGATTTCCGGATTGCCGCGCATCACGGCGTAATGAAGCACCGAGGCGCCGGTGTTCGGATCCTTGGCCTCGATGTCAGCACCCTCTTTGATGAGCTTCGTGGAATTCTCGACGTCGCCCTTCGCGACGATCGCGTGCAGGCTTGCGGGCGCCGCCTGGGCCATCGGCGTCGGTTTCACCACTTCCGCCCTGGCTTCCGGTTTAGGCGCCGCCTCGCCCTTGGCCGCCGGGGGCGGCTCGCTTTTTTGCGGCGCCCGGTCCTCTCCGCCAAGCGTC
>MERB01000062.1:20650-24638 GCA_001770475.1 Betaproteobacteria bacterium RIFCSPLOWO2_02_FULL_66_14
AGTTGCCGGAAAAAGCCTCGCACGCCCTCGATGATCTGCTCGGGAAGCGTCGGTTCCTCCTTCGGCTGCGGCAAGACCGGCGTCGCGGCGAGCATCAGCGCGGCGAACAGCAAAGCACTCGTGTATTTGGGTCGCATGGTTTTCTACTCGATCACTCCCAGCTTACCGTTGTGACTGCCCATGTACCAGAAGCGCCCGTCGGCATCGACGATCGCCTTGCGGATTCCGACGCCCTTCGAGGGCAGCGCGAACACGCGGAAGCGCTCGGTCCGCGGATCGAACAGGGCGACGGTATCGGTGTCGATTTCGTTCGCCCACACCCGTCCGGCACCATCGACCGCCACCGCATAGGGGCCGGCGCGCTCGCCGGCCGGCATCGCGTACTCCTTCACCACCTTCATCGCAGCGGGATCGACCTTGGCGAGCTTGCCGTTGCCATAGTAGGTGACCCACAACTGGCCGTCCGGCGCCGTCGCGATGCGACGCGGCCGCGAACCGGGCCCGGTGCGCAATTCGTCGGTCCTGCCGGTCTTCGGATCGTAGATGCCGAGCGCGTTCGCGCCCATTCGGCACACCCAGATGCGGCCCGTCAGGTCGATCGACAGGCCATACGGGCCGCCGGGCATCGGGATTTCGGTCACCTTGCCGCTTGCGCGATCGAGCTTGCCCAGGTAACCGCCGCCCTGCCCCGTGAACCAGACGTTGCCCTCGCCATCGAGCACCGCGGTATGCGGATTGCCGCCTTGAGAAGGCGTGAAATGGCTCACGACCTTTCCGGTGGCCGGATCGAGTTCCCCGATCGAGCCGTTGCCGTTGCCCGTGTAGTACACCTTGCCGTCGCGCGCCACCACCAGCCCGTGCGGCCGCGCGCCCTCGGGCAGATCCCATTCCTTGAACGTCTTCGCCTTGGTGTCGAAGCGCGCGATGCGGTTGCCGTTCATCACGGCGATGTAGATGTTGCCGTCGGGTCCGGGCGCCGGGTCGCGCGCGAACTTGGGCGTCGGCACGCTCCACTCGGTGATCTTGCCGGCGATGTCGCGGCTGCCGGGCGTCACCCCGTAATTCGAACCGCCGGCAATCGCCAGCGCCGGGAACAGGGTCGCCCAAAGAAGCCCTCTCATGGCTTGAATCGCGCGTCCACGGGGAAGCGCAGGCCGTTGGCGAGCCGGTTGGTCTGGTTCGCCAGGCCGACCACCGCCATGAGTTCCATCAGCATTTCGTCGCTCATCCCCTTCGCGCGCGC
Organism: Betaproteobacteria bacterium RIFCSPLOWO2_02_FULL_66_14; assembly: GCA_001770475.1. Taxonomy (GTDB): domain Bacteria; phylum Pseudomonadota; class Gammaproteobacteria; order Burkholderiales; family SG8-39; genus 2-02-FULL-66-14. The sequence goes on from MERB01000062.1 coordinate 21,894, forward strand.
CGATGCCGTGTGCGAGTAGCTGCAATATTCGCAGCCGTTCGTCGCGCTGACCGCGATGTAGATCATCTCCTTGGTGAGCGGATCGAGTGCCCCGGGAGCCATCACCTGCTTGACGCTGTCCCAGACGCTTCGCAGCAGCGTCGGATCGTTGGCGAGCGCTTTCCAGAAATTGTTCACCCAGTCGGTGCCGCGCGCCGCCATGATTTCGTCAAACACCGCGCGAACGGCGGCGGACGCCTCGGTATATTCGACCAGCCTCACCAGCGACATACCCCCTCCTCCCGAGCGATGATACTCCCGGGCGTGCGGCGCGTCTGCCGCCGTCGGGCCCCCGGAGGCGCCCCGTCACGCTGGTAGAATCGCGCCCTCGCCATGAAGTTTCTGTTCGACGTTTTCCCCGTGATCCTGTTCTTCGCTGCGTTCAAGCTGGCGGATATCTACACGGCCACCGCAGTCGCGATCGCGGCGACCTTTGCGCAGGTGGCCTGGCTCAAGCTGCGCGGCCGGCGCGTCGAGCCCATGCTCTGGGCGGGCCTCGGGATCATCGTGGTCTTCGGGGGGGCGACTCTGATGCTGCGCGACGAAACCTTCATCAAGTGGAAGCCCACGGTGCTGTACTGGATTTTCAGCGCGGTGCTCGCCGGATCGGCGCTGCTGTTCCGGCGAAACCTGGTGCGCGCGATGATGGGCCGCGAAGTGCAACTGCCGGACGCAGTCTGGTCGCGGCTCAACTGGAGCTGGGTGCTGTTTTTCGGCGGCATGGGCGTGCTCAACCTGATCGTTGCGTACAACTTCACCACCGAGCAGTGGGTCGACTTCAAACTCTTCGGCGGAATTGGCCTGATGCTGCTGTTCGTGCTCGCCCAGGCGATGTTCCTCGCGCGCCACATCGACAGCGAGCCCAAGCGGTGATCGTCGCCGACGAAATCCGCCGCCGGCTCGGCGCGTTGCGCCCGGTCCGGCTCGAACTCACCGACGAAAGCGCGCGCCACGCGGGTCACGCCGGCGCGCGTCCCGGCGGCAACACGCACTGGCAATTGCTCATCGTCTCGTCCGATTTCACGGGCAAGGCGACGCTCGCGCGCCACCGCATGATCTACGACGCCATCGGCGATCTCATGGACAACCCGATTCACGCGCTTGCCATCACTTCCCGGGCGCCGGGCGAACCTGGCGCATAATTGCGCCTGTCATTTCAAGGAAAGGCACGTGATGAACCAACGAATTGCGTCCGTCGCGCTCGCGGCGATTCTCGCCTTGCCCGCGCTCGCGCTGGCACAGGCCGCAAAACCCCCGGCCAAGGAGCCCGCCAAGCCTGCCGCTGCGGCGCCCAAGGAAGGGCCGGTCGCCACGGTGAACGGGGTCGCGATTCCGCGCCAGCGTGCCGACTTCGTCGCGCGCCAGCAGATGGCGCGCGGGGCGCCGGATTCGGAAACCATGCGCGCCCAGATCCGCGAAGTCCTGATCAACAACGAGATCATCATGCAGGAGGCGACGCGCGCCGGAATTCCGAAGCGCCCGGACATTCAGACGCAGATCGATCTCGGGCGCCAGGAAATCATCGTCAACAACTTTCTCAACGACCATATCGCCAAGCACCCGATCACCGACGCCGACATCCAGAAAGAGTACGATACCGCGAAGCAGCAGACCGGAACCACCGAGTACAAGGCGCGCCACATCCTGGTGCAGACCGAGGACGAGGCGAAAAAGGTCATCGGCGACATCAAGAAGGGCGGCCGGTTCGAGGACCTGGCGCAGAAGCACTCGCTCGATTCGACCAAGGACAAGGGCGGCGACCTCGACTGGAACATCCCCGGCGTGTTCGACAAGACCTTTTCCGACGCCATGGTGAAACTCGAGAAGGGCAAGGTGACCGAATCTCCGGTTCGCACGCGCTTCGGCTATCACATCATCCAGCTCGACGACGTGCGGCCGGTGAAGATCCCGCCGCTTGCCGACGTCAAGCAGCGCATCCAGCAGCGCCTGGCACAAATCAAGATCGAGCAGCTGGTCCAGGAACTGCGCACCAAAGCCAAGGTGGAGTGAGCGCGACGGTTCTCGCTTCGCGCGAATTCGCCCCGGGCCGTTCGTTCAGCGTGGTCAGGGGCGACCTGCTGACCGAACCGGTGGATGCAATCGTAAACGCCGCCAACGGCTGGCTCGCGCACGGCGGCGGAGTCGCGGGCGCGATCGCGCGCGCGGCCGGCCCCGGCCTGCAGCAGGAATCCGAGCGCATCGTGCGCGAGCGCGGCATGCTGCCTGCGGGCGCGGCAGTCGTCACGACCGCGGGCCGGCTGCCGTTCAAGGGCGTGATTCACGCCGTCGGTCCTCGCCATGGCGAGGGAGACGAGGAAGCCACGCTGCGGCGGGCGCTCGTAGCGGCCTTCGATCTGGCGCGCGATCGCGGTTGGGAGTCGGTGTCGTTCCCCGCGGTATCGAGCGGCATTTTCGCGGTACCGGCACCGGTTTGCGCTCGGGCCTACGTAGCGGCTGCGCGCACGGCGCCCCTCAGTAAGCTCCGGTTATGCCTGCGCGACCAATCCATCGTGGACAGCGTTCTCAAGGAGCTCGAACATGGCAACTAGAATCGCGTTATTGCTCGTCGCGTTCGCCTTTGGCGCACCCGCGCTCGCTCAGCAGACTCTCGCCAAGGCCACCTTCGCCGGGGGCTGCTTCTGGTGCGTGGAAGAAGCCTTCGACAAGGTCGCCGGCGTGGTTTCGACGGTGTCGGGCTATATCGGC
>MERB01000062.1:24661-25231 GCA_001770475.1 Betaproteobacteria bacterium RIFCSPLOWO2_02_FULL_66_14
GGCACACCGAAGCCGTGCAGGTGACCTTCGATCCGAAGAAGGTGAGCTACGAGCAACTGCTCGACACCTTCTGGATAAACCACGATCCCACGGTGACCGATCGCCAGTTCTGCGACCACGGCAGCCAGTACCGTCCGGGGATCTTCGTCTACGACGCCGAGCAGAAGCGCCTCGCGGAGGCTTCGAAGGCGAAATACGAGAAGCTGAAGACGTTCAGCAAGCCGCTGCAGACGCCGATCGTCGCCGCCGGCGAATTCTGGCCGGCCGAGGACTACCACCAGGGCTACCACATGAAAAACCCGGTGCGCTACAAGTTCTACGTCACCGGTTGCGGTCGTTACGCCCGCCTCGACGAACTCTGGGGCAAGCTCCGGAAATAGCAGCAAAACCTGGGGTCAGAGTAACGTTGCCCAGCTAATTCAGGGTCAGAGTAACGTCGATTGCAGGCGTCGAATTGGAACGGCGCGCGCGACGTCACTCTGAAAATCATCTAGCCGGCCTCCCACCGCCTTTTAAGGGGCGGTGGGGATAAAGTGAGTTTGCGAACTTGCTTTAACCCTGAAGAGGAGG